>CAVXCA010000110.1:0-46822 GCA_963759955.1 uncultured Alphaproteobacteria bacterium | reverse complement strand
TGCAGCAATCTCGGGCCGAGATCGGTCATCAGCCCAATCGTAGCCCACTACGCCCCGTGGTGCCCCCGTTTTGCGACGGGCTCCTTAGCGACGGTCCGCTGGGGCTCCGATGGATGCGTGCTTTGGCCGGAACCATGCCCTCCAGGTCGCGCAGGTCTACGACCGCTTACCCGCCCAATTGCGCCGTTCGCGGCCGCGATCCGCAACGGTCGGCTTTACGTCGATTGTGTTCTCTAATGGGTCAAGGGCGGGAGCCTCTTCCGGTGTCGACGCTTTCGGGTGCCTGTGTTCTCTGCGTGCTCGTTCGGCACTTGATGGGGTCAGCTGGGTGCAGAGCGGCTAGGTTGAAATCGCAGTCGGCCAGCGGTTGGCCGCTGCTACACAATCCGCGCCGTCGTCTGCTCCCTCCCTGGGCGTCGCTCCTCTTGGGAGCTAGATTCGGCCTCCTGTCTCGTGGATTGCGGGGCTTAGGCGATGACGAACTCGGTCCCGTCTCGCAGCATCGCGTGCATGATGATCGCGAGGCGGCGGGCCAGAGCGACCTTGGCCTTGCGCATCGTTGATCGCTTGGCGATCGCGAAGGCCCAGTCCTTGAGCTTGAGCTGGCCCTTGTAGCGCGTCAGCATGACGTTGGCGGCCTCGTACAGAAGCGTCCGCACCCGCCGGTCCCCGCATTTCGAGATGCTGCCGACGTAGTCGACCTCGCCCGACTGATACCGTCTTGGGACCAGGCCCAGATAGGCGCCGACGTCTCGCGATCGGCGAATGCGCGAAGGATCGTCGATTGCGGCCACAAAGGCGAGCGCGGTCAGTTGGCCGACGCCTGGGATTGTCATCAGCCGGCGGCAGGCCGCCGAGGCCCTCGCCATACGTCTCATGTCCGCGTCGATCGCGGCGACCGCCGTCATCACGGCAGTTCGCGCCGCAATCAGACCCCGCATGGCGGCAGAGAGACCGGCGATCCCCTCGCTTGCTTTGAAGAGCCTTGTCGATGAAGGCTGCGGTGAGCGCGCGAGGCAGCCGGATCCCGAACACGACCGCCAAACCTCGGATCTGATTTTCCAAGGTCACTCGCTGGCCCGACCAGCTTCTTGCGCGCGATGATCAGTGAGCGGAGGGCGTGGGCCGACAGCGACTTCACATGCACGGGCTTGAAGAACCCGGTGCGGGCCAAATGCGCCAGACCTCGCGCGTCGTTGCGATCGGTCTTGTGGGTCGCCAGCGACTTGAGCGCCTGGTAGGCCTGCCGGCTCTCGACGCAGACCACGGGAAGGCCGAGTTGGCTCAACCCGTGAAACAGGATCGGCGCCATGCGTCCGGTCTCGAATACGATCCGACGACAGCTTGGCGCTTTCGCCAATTCGTCCGCGATCGCCTGCGCCGTCGACGCCGTCTTGCTCTCGTGAACCACCACGCCTTCGCGGTCGAGAACGCAAACATGCGTCTCGTCCATCGAGATATCGAGGCCAGCAAAATAGTCCATGTCGGATCTCCTCTTCCAAATCCTGGCCGATCGTATCGGCCTTCGCGGAAGAGCTCCCGCCCATTACCCGATGTTGAAAAACTCACTTGCGTCGCCGACTCGGCTCTCGATTCAGTTTTCTCAATGAATCTGGGGCTCTCGCGATGATGGGCGAACGGCGGGTTATGCAGGAGGCGCTGTTTTATGGCTTTAGCCTGGAACGGCATGTCCCGGACAGTCACCTGCTTCGCAAGATTGACCGGTTTGTCGACCTTTCGGAGGTCCGGACGCATCTCGAGCCGTACTACAGCGAGACGGGCCGCCCTTCGATCGATCCCGAGCTGATGATGCGCATGCTGATCGTCGGCTACTGCTTCGGCATTCGTTCTGAGCGGCGGTTGTGCGAGGAGGTCCACCTCAATCTGGCCTATCGCTGGTTCTGTCGCTTGGAGCTCGACGGCGAGGTTCCCGACCATTCGACCTTTTCCAAGAACCGCCACGGTCGTTTTCGCGAGAGCGATCTGTTGCGGCAAACTGTTTGAGACCGTGGTTGCGCGCTGCATCAAGGAACGGATCGTGGGAGGCGAAGCTTTCGCAGTTGACGCCAGCATAATCGTGGCGGACGCGCATCGACGACGAGGCGTCGCCAAGGTCGAGGATCTCGATCCGACCTCCAGTCGCGCAGTCGCGGAATATCTGTCGGTCCTCGATGACGCGGCCTTCGGCGGGGCGACGCCGGTCGAGCCGAAGGCGATCTCGCCAACCGATCCGGCGGCCCGCTACACCGCTTCGGCCAACTCCGTCGCCGCTTATGCCTACTCCGACAACTATCTCATCGATCTGAAGCATGCGGTGATTATGGATGTCGAGGCGACGACCGCCATTCGCCAAGCCGAAGTCGGCGCGGCTAAAGCAATGCTCGACCGCACGGCTGAACAGTTCGATGTCACCCCGTCGCGCCTGGTCGCGGATGGGGGCTACGGCTCGGCCGAGATGGTTGGGTGGCTGGTGGACGAGCGCGGGATCGAGCCGCATGTGAAACTGATCGACAAGGCCGAGCGCACGGACGGAACCTTCTCCCGCAGCGACTTCGCCTTCGATCCGGAGAGCAACCTTTATGTCTGCCCCAGCGGCAAAGAGCTAAGGAAATACCATCGCGCTTTCGCCAAGCCACGCGACGGGCTGACGAAAGACGGCACGATGATCTACTTCGCGCGCAAGCAGGACTGCGAGGCCTGCGCGCTCAAGCCAAAATGCTGCCCCAACACGCCCGCGCGCAAGATCGCGCGCTCCATTCACGAAGCCGCCCGCGACAAGGCGCGCGCTATCGCCAAGACCGAGGCCTACGCCGTCTCACGCCGCGAGCGAAAGAAGGTCGAGATGCTCTTTGCTCACCTGAAGCGCATCCTCAGGCTCGATCGATTGCGTCTGCGTGGGCCGAGTGGAGCCAAAGACGAGTTCCTATTAGCCGCCACAGCCCAAAATCTGCGGAAACTGGCGAAGCTCATCCCCTTCCCGGCGCCAGTCTTCGCCGCGTGAGGCGGAGAGGCCCGGCTTGCCTCGCTGACAGCCGCCGCTCACGCATCTCGTGGTCGCCTGAACACAGGGTTTTTCAACGAAATACGTCGACACGCGACATTCAATCGCTCCCGTCGGCACTGCCCGAGGCCGGTCCAGTCCGATTGGATTTTGACCCTTAGTGCTTCGAGCGGCGCACTCGCCGGGAGAAGGCTTAGCTCGCCGGGCGCCAGCTTTTCTTGAGACGGTCGGGACCGTCCGAGCCCCGCATGCCTCGATTTGCGCGCGGGACGCAGCTGCGCACAGGGGCGCGCTTTGCGCGGGCCCGAGGTTATAATCGGCCAGGCCGCAAGCAAGATCGACGAAAAGACCGGCGAATTGACCGACAAGGCGACGCGCGAATTCATCGCGCAGCAGTTGCGAGCCTTCGCCGCCTTCGCGAGGCGGTGAGCGGGGTTGACGCCCGCTTTGGGCGCGGCGACAGTGCCGGGCTTCGCCGCAGGTTCGAGGGCCCATGAAAGTCTCGCTCGTTCAGATGAACTCCGTCAGCGACAAGACCGCCAACATCGCGGCCGCGCGCGCGTTGATCGAGCGGGCGGTCGCCGAGGAGGCGCCCGACTGGGTGCTGCTGCCCGAGCAGTTCGACTGGGCGGGCGGCGCCAAGGGCGACAAGGCGGCAAACGCTGAAGTTCTGCCCGGCGGCCCGGCCTATGCAATGGCCCAGAACCTCGCCGCCAAGCATCGCATCTTCATCCACGCCGGCTCGATCATGGAGAAAATCCCCGGCGACGAGCGCATCCACAACACCTCGGTCGTGTTCAATCGCGCGGGCGAAGAGATCGCGCGCTACCGCAAGATTCATCTCTTCGACGTGACGACGCCGGACGGCGCCTCCTACAAGGAGAGCGCGACGGTGAAGGCGGGCGACGCGGTGGTCACCTACGACTGCGAGGGCGTCACCGTCGGCTGCTCGATCTGCTACGACTTGCGCTTTCCCGACCTCTTCCAGGCGCTCGCGGCAAAGGGCGCGCAGGTCATCGCCCTGCCCGCCGCCTTCACGATGCAGACCGGCAAGGACCACTGGGAAGTGCTGCTGCGCGCGCGCGCGATCGAGACCGAGACCTACGTCTGCGCGAGCGCTCAGACCGGCTCTTTCATGGTCGGCAATGAACAACGCCAGACCTACGGCCATTCGCTGGTCGCCGACCCCTGGGGCCACGTCGTCGCCAAGGCCTCGGACGGCGTCGGCCTCGTTTCGACGCGGCTCGACATGGCCGTGCTCGATCGCGTGCGGCGGCTGATCCCTGTCGCGCAGCACAAGGTTCGCATCCCGCGCGATTGATTTTGGTTGCTCGGGGGCCGCAAAATGTGGGGCCTGCGCGCGATAATTATGCTTTGCGCGCCAGTCGCATGCGACAATATGGCGCGATCGGGCACGGCCCCGCGCCGGCCCGCAAACGGTGGGAACTCGGCCCATGGCGGATGACGAACTGGACCTTTCGACGCTCTCCGACGACGATCTCGTCGCGCAGATGCACGATGACCTTTACGACGGCCTCAAGGAGGAAATCGAGGACGCCGTGCGCATCCTGCTCGGCCGCGGCTGGGCGCCCTACGACGTGCTGACCAAGGCGCTGGTCGAGGGCATGCGCATCGTCGGCGTGGATTTCCGAGACGGCATTCTGTTCGTGCCCGAAGTGCTGATGTCGGCCAACGCGATGAAGGGGGGCATGGCGATCCTGCGCCCGCTGCTCGCCGCCACCGGCGCGCCGAAGATGGGCAAGATGGTGATCGGCACCGTCAAGGGCGACATTCACGACATCGGCAAGAACCTGGTGTGCATGATGATGGAGGGCGCCGGCTTCGAGGTGTTCGACATCGGCATCAACAACGGCGTCGAGAAATATCTCGAGGCGATCGAGAAGCACCAGCCGGAAATCTTGGGCATGTCGGCGCTGCTGACCACCACCATGCCCTACATGAAGGTGGTGATCGACACCCTCAAAGAGAAGGGCTTGCGCAACGACACCATCGTGCTTGTCGGCGGCGCGCCGTTGAACGAATCCTTCGCGCAAGCGGTCGGCGCCGACGCCTATTGCCGCGACGCCGCCGTCGCCGTGGAGACCGCCAAGGCGCTGCTCGCGCGCCGGCAGGGCTCCCCGCATTCGCTGGAGCGCGTCTGAGCGAGAATGGCTCGCTTTCCCCGTTTTGGGCATCGGCATGCAAGAATATCGGCGACAGCGCGGCCAGTCCCCCGGCCCCTCACCCTTCCCTCTCCCCGCAAGCGGGGAGAGGAGCGCGCGGCGCCGCTCTTCTCCTCTCCCCGCTTGCGGGGAGAGGCAGGGTGAGGGGCCGGGGGATTGGCCGCAAGCTTCTCCAAGAAGTGTGAAGGTCCTCGACGAGACCGAGGCGGAGCGCATCTGGCCGCGCCGGCGCGAAGTCGCCCGGCGCGTTCTGGTCATCGCCTGCGGCGCGCTGGCGCGCGAGATCCTCGCGCTGCGCGAAGGGCCGCTCGGCGCCTTCGACGTGACCTGTCTCCCCGCCAAGCTGCACAACCGGCCCGACGGCATCCCCGAGGCGGTGCGGCGCAAGATCCGCGCGAGCCGCGCCGCCTATGACGAAATCCTTTGTCTCTACGGCGATTGCGGCACGGGCGGCGCGCTCGACCGCGTGCTGGCGGAGGAAGGGGTTTCGCGCATCGCGGGCGCGCACTGCTACGCCTTCTTCGCCGGCGAGACCGCGTTCGAGGCGATGATGGCCGAGGAGCCCGGCACGTTCTTCGTCACCGATTTCCTCGCCCGGCATTTCGACCGGCTGGTGATCGAGGGCCTCGGCCTCGACCGCTTCCCGCAATTGCGCGACGACTATTTCGGCCATTACCGCCGCCTCGTCTTTCTCGCGCAGTCCGACGACGCGGAACTGACCGAGAAGGCCGAAGCCGCGGCGCGCCGTCTCGGTCTCGCGTTCGAGCGGCGCGCGACCGGCCTCGGCGGCCTCGCGCGGTTTGTCGAAACGGCCGCGCGCCGGCGAGAGGAGGCTTCATGGCCAACCTGATCGTCCTCTATTGGCGCGACATCCCCAGCCAGGTGATCGTCAAGGCGGGACGGGCGAGCGCCAAGCGCGAATTGTCCGAACGCTTCATTCGCGCCATCGACGCCGCCGCGGTCCACGCTCATGCGAGCGACGCCGACGCCTATCTCGCGAATTGGCGTCGCAGCGAACCGGTAACCTGCAGCGACGATCTCGAGGCCGAGGCGGAGGCGGCTGCGCAGCGCCTCGAGGCCGAATACGATACGCATCGCCTCGCGCTGCTCGCCAAGCACGACGGCCGCGAGGCCTGACGCCTTGCGCGCCGCGCTGACCCCTTCCGCCTTCGAGCCGCGCAGCAAGCGAGCGCCGCCCGGCCGCGCATTGGGCATGCGGCTGTGGAGCGTGCGCCACGCGCGGTTTCTGGAGCGCGTCTACGACGCCTTCGAAGCGATCCTCGTCGCCGCGGCGCCGTTGCTGGCGCGTATCGGCTACGACCGGCTCGAGCGTCCCTTCGCATTCATTGAGCGCCACGTGAAGGGCGCGCTGTTCGACTGCCGCATGTGCGGCGACTGCGTGCTCTCGTCCACCGGCATGTCGTGCCCGATGAACTGCCCGAAGGCGCTGCGCAACGGCCCCTGCGGCGGCGTGCGCCCCGACGGCGCCTGCGAGGTCTATCCGCAAATGCCCTGCGTCTGGGTCAAGGCCTACGAGGGCAGCCGGCGGATGCGCGAAGGGCGGCGAATCGAGACGCCCCTGCCGCCGCTCGACCACAGCCTCAAGGGCTCTTCGGCCTGGCTGCGATCCGCGCGCCGGCGCAGCGGCGGGGAGGCCGCATGACGACATCAGCGCCCCATCCCCACGACATCGGCCCCGACCCCGGCGCGCCGCTCGTCGACCTGCCCGGCCATTCGTCGCGCGGGCAACTCGAGCGGGTGCTCAGGCGCGGCGAGTTCGCCGTCACCGCCGAACTCGATCCGCCCGATTCGGCGGACCCGCAGGACGTCTACGACCGCGCGCAGATCTTCGAGGGCTGGGTCGACGGCATCAACGCCACCGACGGCTCGGGCGCGCATTGCCATATGTCGAGCGTCGCGATCTGCGCGCTGCTGACCCGCATCGGCTATTCCCCGGTGTTGCAGATTTCCTGCCGCGACTACAACCGCATCGCCATTCAGGGCAACGTGCTGGGCGCCGCCGCGCTGCAAGTGGGCAATATCCTGTGTTTGACGGGGGACGGCGTGCAATGCGGCGATCAGCCCGAGGCCAAGCCGGTGTTCGACCTCGACTCGATTTCGCTTTTGTCGGTCATCCGGCGCATGCGCGACGAGGCAACGTTTCTTTCCGGGCGCAAGATCACGAAGCCGCCGCGCGTCTTCATCGGCGCCGCGGAGAACCCCTTCGCGCCGCCCTACGATTTTCGCGTCGTCCGGCTCGCCAAGAAGATCGCTGCGGGCGCGCAGTTCGTGCAGACCCAATATTGCTTCGATCTGCCCCTGCTGCAGCAGTTCATGGCGAAGGCGCGCGACATGGGGCTCGACGAGAAGTGCTTCATGCTGGTCGGCGTCGGGCCGCTCGCCTCGGCGAGGGCCGCGCGCTGGATGCGCGCCAATGTCGCGGGCGTCCATATCCCCGACGCCATCGTCGCGCGGCTCGAAGGCGCCAGTGACCAGCGCGCCGAGGGCAAGCGCATCTGCATCGAGATGATCCAGCAATTGCGCGAGACGAAGGGCGTAGCGGGCGTGCACGTGATGGCCTATCGTCAGGAGCGCACCGTCTCCGAGATCGTCCACGAGTCGGGCGCGCTCAAGGGACGCGCGCCTTGGCGGCGCGACTTCGTTCACAACATGCAGGCGGTGGAAAGTCTGGGGGCGGGATGAGGCCGATATCATTGCCTTCGCCGTCATTGCGAGCGAAGCGAAGCAATCCAGTGATCGTGACGCCTGCTGGTTTGCGCGCCTGTGCGCAGTCCCGGTCTACGGGTTCATCAGCGGCGCCAGCATGCGAGCCTCCCGCCGCCGCAACATCTAGATTGCTTCGCTCCGCTCGCAATGACGTTCGGGGCCGACCGGGAAGTCTCCATTCATGACCGAAACCGTGATTTCCTCCGCCAAACGAGACGTCGTCATCGGCTTCGAGCGCCGTTTCGTGATGATCGGCGAGCGCATCAATCCGACCGGGCGTAAGCTGCTCGCCGCGGAAATGGCGCAAGGCGACTATTCGCGCGTCGTCGCCGACGCGATCGCTCAAGTTCAGGCGGGCGCGCAGATGCTCGACGTCAACGCCGGCATTCCGCTCGCCGACGAGCCGCGCATCCTCGCCGAATGCGTCAGGCTGGTGCAGGAGACCGTCGACGTTCCCTTGTCGATCAACTCGTCGATCGTCGAGGCGCTCGAGGCGGGGCTCGCGGTCTACAAGGGCAAGCCGCTGGTCAATTCGGTCACCGGCGAAGAGGAGCGCCTGGAGCGCGTGCTGCCGCTGGTGAAGAAATACGGCGCGGCGGTGATCGCGATCTCCAACGACGAAACCGGCATTTCCGAAGACCCCGACGTGCGCTTCGCCGTCGCCAAGAAAATCGTCGAGCGCGCCGCTGACTTTGGGATCAAGCGCGAGGACGTGGTGGTAGACCCGTTAGTGATGCCGGTCGGCGCGATCAACGACGCCGCCGCGCGGCTGATGCATCTGTTGCGGCGCCTGCGCGAGGAGCTGAAGGTCAACACCAGTTGCGGCGCCTCGAACTTCTCCTTCGGCCTGCCCAACCGGCGCGGCCTCAACGCCGCTTTCCTGCCGATGATGATCGGCGCCGGCCTCACCTCGGCGATCATGAACCCGCTGCACGCAGAAGACATTCAGGCCATTCTCGGCGCCGACGTGGTGATGGGCCACGACGCCAATTGCGGCCAATGGATTCGCAAATACCGCGAGCCGGCGCCCGAGGGCGAAGCGGGCGCGGCGGGCCGGCGCGAGGGCGGACGCCGCCGGGCGCGGGGGTAAGGCCTTGAGCGAGCGTCGCGTCGTCTTCACGCCGTCGGGCAAGCGTGGGAGCTTCGCCGAGGGGACGAGCGTGCTCGACGCGGCGCGCCGGCTCGGCGTCGATCTCGACTCGGTGTGCGGCGGACGCGGCATATGCGGACGCTGCCAGATCGACGTCGCCGAGGGTCGGTTCGCCAAACACGCCATCGCCTCGTCGCGCGACCATGTCACGCCGTTGAGCGAGGTCGAGCGGCGCTATGCCGACAAGCGCGGCGCGCTGCCCGAGGGGCGCCGCCTCGGCTGTCAGGCCAAGATCTGCGGCGATCTGATCGTCGACGTGCCCGCCGAAAGTCAGGTCCACCGCCAGGTGGTGCGCAAGCGCGCCGAGGCCCATCCGATCGAGATCGATCCGGTCGTGCGTCTTCACTATGTCGAGGTCCGCGAGCCCGACATGCACGATCCCTCCAGTGATTTCCGGCGATTGCAGACGGCCCTGCGCGAACAATGGAATATCGCCGAGGCCAGCGCCGCCCTCGGCGTGCTCGTCGGGCTGCAGAAGACGCTGCGCGCCGGCGCCTTCAAGGTCACCGTCGCGCTACGCCACGAGCGCGAAATCGTCGCGATCCTGCCGGGCTTTCACGAGCGCGCCTATGGGCTCGCTTTCGATATCGGCTCGACCACCATCGCCGCGCATCTGTGCGATCTGACGACCGGCGAAGTCGTCGCCTCGGCCGGCGTCATGAACCCGCAAATCCGCTTCGGTGAGGATTTGATGAGCCGCGTCTCCTACGTGATGATGAACCCCGGCGGCGAGGCCGAGCTCACGAGCAGCGTGCGCGCGGCGATGGACGGACTGATCGGCGAGCTCGCGAGCGAAGCGCAGGTCGAGCGCGGCGAGATGTTCGAGGCGACGATCGTCGGCAACCCGATCATGCACCATCTCTTCCTCGGGCTCGATCCGACCGAACTCGGCGGCGCGCCCTTCGCGCTGACGCTCGACGGCGGCTTCGACGCGCGGGCGAATGAGCTGGGCCTCGCCATCGCCCCCGGCGCCTTCGTCTACGCCCTGCCCTGCATCGCCGGCCACGTCGGCGCCGACGCCGCGGGCATGACCCTCGCCGAGGGGCCGTATTTGCGCGACGAACTGACCCTGCTGGTCGACGTCGGCACCAACGCCGAGATCGTGCTGGGCAACAAAGATCGCCTGCTCGCGTGCTCCTCGCCGACCGGCCCGGCGTTCGAAGGCGCGCAGATTTCCTGCGGCCAGCGCGCGGCGCCCGGCGCGATCGAGCGCGTGCGCATCGACCGCGCGACGCTCGAGCCGCGCTACAAGGTGATCGGCTGCGATCTGTGGTCGAATGAGCCGGGCTTCGCCGAAGCGACCGCCGCGAGCGGCGTCACCGGGGTCTGCGGCTCGGGAATCATCGAGGCGATCGCCGAGATGTATCTGGCCGGGATCGTCTCCCAGGACGGCGTCATCGACGGCGCGCTGGCGGAAAACTCGCCGCGCGTCGAGGCGGTCGGCCGGACGTTTTCCTACGTGCTCAGCGAGGGCGAGCCGCGCCTCGTCATCCATCAGACCGACGTGCGCGCGATTCAGCTCGCCAAGGCGGCGCTCTACGCGGGCGCGCAATTGCTCATCGAGCGACTCGGCGCTGGAGCGCCGCAACGGATCGCGCTCGCCGGCGCGTTCGGCAGCCACATCGACCCGCTCTACGCGATGACGCTCGGCATGATTCCCGATTGCGATCTCCAGCGCGTCGCCGCCGCCGGCAACGCCGCGGGGACGGGCGCGCGCATCGCCCTGCTCAACCGGGCGGCGCGCGCGGAAATCGAAGCCGTCGTGCGGCGCATCGAAAAGGTCGAAACCGCGATCGAGCCGAGCTTCCAGCGCCATTTCGTCGCCGCAATGGCGATCCCCAACAAGATCGACGCCTTCCCGAACCTGGCGAAGGCGGTCGAACTGCCGGCGCCGAAGGACGGCGGCGGCGACGCGCCGAGGCGGCGGCGGCGGCGATAGTGGCCTCGACCGCGCGACCCCGGATTTTCACCGCGATCTTTATGTGGCACGCTCCGGCTCTTTTCATCGGCGCGCCATCCCTGGGCGAGCCGCCGACGAGCCCGAGCAAGGAAGCGACGCCGGATGGGACAGAGTGTGATGGAGGATGTCGAGCCGCTGAGCGACGCTCAGCGCTGGGCGCATCTGCTGGCCTTGGGGCGGCGCGCGCTCGCCGATGCGCAGGCCAGAAACAAAATCGACGCCCTCGCGGCCTCGCCCGACTTTTATCCGCGCCAGCTCGCGCTGATGTCGAGCTTCGCCTCGGGCGACCCCACGATCATCCTCGCCGCGCTCACCGGCCGTTCGGGCGATCTTTTCGGCATGGCGTGCAATCTCGCGGCCCGCCGGCTCGACGATGCGGCGCTGATCGCCGCGCTGCCGGACTTGCCCAAGCATCGTCGCGCCGCTCTCGCGCGCGCCTTGGCCAGGGTCAGCCGCGCGACGGCGATCGAAGGCGCGTTCGCGCGGCTGACGTGGAGCGACCAAGCCGCCCTGATCGCCTACGCCTCGCCGCATTTCGTCGAGTCCCATTTGGCCACGGATTTCGCCGAGCGCCTCGGCCCCGACGATTGGGGGCGCCTGGGGGCGCGCCATCCCGCGATCGCGCAGCGCGCGCTCGCCGAGCGCCTCGCGCAAGCGGCCGACCCGTCCTACCATTTGGTCGCATCCGCGAGCACGGCGATCGTACGCATGGCCAACACGGCGCCGCGCCTCGCGCTCGCGCTGCTGCGATCGGCAGCGCAGCGCGCGCCGTTGTCGCGACTTTATTACGGACGGTTGGCGAGCTTCTACCCCGCCGAAATCGCTGCATTGATCCTCGCGGACACATCCGCGCAACCGCCATACTGCCCGCCCGAGGTGCTGCGGCGCGTCGACGACGCCACCCGGCTCGCGCTTCTCCGTCTGCGAACCAGCAAGATGACGCCGCGCGAGTTCCAGCGGCTCAGCCCGGGCGCGCGCCAGCGCCTCTACGCCACGTGGATCGACGCGCTGCGCGGCCCGGAAGGCGCGCTGCCGGAGGGAATCGTCGCCGCCTTGCCGCAAGAGCCGCGCCATCGCGAGGCGCGCCACGCCTGGAGCCTGCCGCCGTTCGCCGCCTATCCCGCCAAGCGCCTGCCGTTCATCGCGTTCCTGCCCTTCGAGGAGGCGCGGCGCGAGGCCGGACCTTTCGCTTCGCAGCCTGACGCCGAACTGCGGGCGCTCGCCAATGCGAAGATCATCGGCGTCGGCCGTTACGAGCCGAGCCGCCTGCCGGCGATCCTCGACTATTGCCGCACGAAGAAGAACGAACAGGACCCGGTGCGGCTGGCGATGATGACGGCGCTCGCACAATTGCCGCCGTCGCGCTGGCTCTCCGAGCATTTGCCGGCGCTCGAATTGATCATCGGCGACGCATTGGCGGCGCGCGATTGCTCGGCTCAGACCATGACGAGCGCGACGCGGCTGTTGATGGGCCTGACGCCGTTTCATTTCGAGTTCGTCGCGCGCGAAATGTCTAGGCTGGTCGAGCGGATGGGAGGGTTCTATCGCGCGGACCTGCGCCACCGCTTCAGCGACGCACAAATGCGTGCGCTCGCGCCGCATATCCTGCCGTTGCTGGAGACGTGGCGGGCGCGAAGCTACAACGCGGCGGTTTTGGGCTTTCTCGCTGGCTTCGGCCAGCGGCTGAAGGCGGCGCCGGCGTTGCTGGACTTCGTCGCCGGCATGACGTCCGATCCGCGCCAGGACGTCGCCGGGCCCGCGCTCGCTCTGCTCGCCGACGCGCGCGCCGGCGACGCGCTCGCCTCGCTCATCCCGCGATTGCTCGAGGACGACCCGAGTTGGATCCGCTCGGAGATCGTCGCCCAGCATTTGCACCGCCGGCGCCAAGACCTGTTGACGCCGTTTCTGTCGCCGCGGGCCTACAAAGGCCGCTTCACTACAGCGGCGACCCGGATCGTGCCCAATTACCTCGGCGGTTTCCGCCGCTGGACGCAAACGCAGCAGCAAGCCTACGCGAATGCGCTGATCGAGATCGCGCGCAGCCACAAACGCAGCGCCTGGGAACTGCGGTTTCCCATCGCCGTCATGTCGCGGATGCCCGCCATCCCCATCGATTCGATCGCGCAATTCGCCGGCCTCGAGGTCAAGGACGTCGCTCTTCGCGACACGGCGCTATCGGCGCTCGGCCATGTCGACAGCGGCCGCGGCGCGCCGACGCTGGTCGCCGCGCTCGCCGACGAGCGCGCCCGCGTCGCCATTTATGCGTTGCGCCGCATCGTCCTCGACATGCCGAGCGCCGACGCGACGGCGCTGCTGCAGGCGACGCCGCTGAGCAAGGTTACGGTCGCCAAGGAAGTGGTGCGGCTGGCCGGCGAATTGGAGAGCGAGCCCGCCTACCGGTTCCTGTCGCGCTTCGTCGCGCCGCCAGACACTCATGTCGACGTGCGCATCGCCGTCATGCGGGCGCTGTGGGCGCATCTCGAACGCCCAGGGGTCTGGGACGTCTTCGCCGCCGCCGCGCGCGACGACAATCCCGCCGTGGCGCGCGCTACGATCCGAATTCCGGGCGATCGCCTGTCGCGCGCGTCGCGGCGCCGCCTCGCCGAACAGATGGCGCTGCTGCTGCGCCACTCGTCGCCGCTGGTGCGGCTGGAAACGTTGCGGCGGCTGGTCGCAACGCCGATCGAAGAGACGACTTCGACGTTGACCTCGGCGTTGGCGGGCCTGCTCGCGCGCCCGACCGACGAAGAAGTGGGTCTCGCCGCCGCTGCGCTCGCGCGCGCGACGCCCCCCGAACACGCCGGCGCCTTGGCGCAAACCTTCGCCGCGGTCGGCGCGCCGCGCGCGCTCCAAGCCATCGTCGCCGCGCTGGTCGGCCAGAGCGCGGTTCGCGCCGCCCAGATGCTGCCGGCGGTCTCGGGCCTGATCGACATACTCGTCGCCCAGCGGCGACAAGTCGGCCTGACGATGCGGCTCGCGCTGCACGCTCTACCCCCGGAAGCGTTCGTCGGCTTCTTGCGCGGCGCCGCCGAGGCGGGGCTGCTGCACGGCGGCGCCGTCGTGGAAGCGCTTCAGGCGGCGCCAGAGATCATGCGGCAGCGGCGCGGCGCGGCGCTCGCGGCGATCGAGCCGAGCCTCGGCGGTTCGCCGCACGCCATGGCGCGGCGCATCGGGCTCGCGCTGCTCGTCGAGAACGCTGCGGCGAACGGCTGGAGCGAAGTCGCGCGCGAACGGCTCGAAGTCTATCGCCGCGACGCCGATCCGTGGGTCGGCGAAGCCGCTGCGCTGACCTTCCCGCCGGAGGCGCCGAAAACCGAGCGGTGAGGCGCGGCCCGGCCTCGGTCAGGCCGTCGCGGCGCGCAGCCATCCCTCCAGCGCGATCCCGATGAAAAGGATCAGCCCCGCGTCGCGATTGGAGCGGAACAACTTCAGCGCCGTCGCCGAACTCGCGCCTTCGACCTGGGAAAGCTGCCAGAGAAGATGCGCGCAGAAGCCGGCCCAGCCGAGTTCGGCGACAAAGCCCGTCCCGACCATCAGCAGCGCGCCTTGGGCGAGCAGCGCGCTCAAGAGATAGAACAGGCCGACGCCGAGCCGCGCATGGGCGCCGAACAGCCGCGCCGTCGACTTGATGCCGACGATGGCGTCGTCGCGCGCGTCCTGCAGCGCGTAGATCGTGTCGTAGCCGATCGTCCAGCAAAACGCCGAGGCGTAGAGCAGCAGCGCGGGCGGCGCGAGCGCGCCGGCGCTCGCCGCCCAACCCATCAGCGCGCCCCAGGAAAAGGCGACGCCAAGCACCGCCTGCGGCCATGACGTGACGCGTTTCATCAGGGGATAAACGGCGACGATCGCGAGCGAGGCGAAACCGAGCGCGATCGAGAAGGCGTTGAAACAAACGAGCACGGCGAGGCCGATCAGCGCCTGCGCGACCAGAAATGCGATCGAAGCGCCAATGCCGACGCGGCCGGAGGGCAACGGGCGCCCCTTGGTGCGTTCGACGCCGGCGTCGAGATCGCGATCGAGGATGTCGTTGTAGGTGCAGCCGGCGCCGCGCATGGCGATCGCGCCGACGAAGAACAGCGCGAGATGCCAAAGGTTCGGCCCGCGATGCGCGGCCATCCCCGCCAGCGCCGCCGATTCCCAGCACGGCGCGAGCAGCAATTGCCAGCCCGCCGGACGATCGAGCCGAGCCAATTGCACGAACGGCAGAGCAAAGTTCGGCGTCAGCCGCAGCACCAGGCTCGTCGGTCGCGCGTCGGGCAGCGCCCCGGATCGGGAAGCCTCGAGGCTCAAAGCGGTCCGGTCGGCAGAGGCTGGGCCATGGGGCCGCCGCCAGCCGCCTGCTGCTCCTTCATCTTCTTGATTTGCGCCGCCACCGCGCAGGCCTTGGTGGAAAACGAGAGGCTCTTGGCGTGGTTGGCCTTGAGCCCGGCGATCGCCTCCTCGGGAATTTCGCACCAGTCCTTGTTCTTCTCCATATAAGCGATCATCGCGTTTTCCGCCGCGTTGAGGCCGGCCGACTTGGCGCAGAACACCGCCGGATCGAGCTGCTTGCCGTGCGCGGCCTTGACCAGTCCGTTGATCGACTCCAGCTCCGATTCGCGCTTTTGCGAGAGCTTTTGCATATCGTCGGCGCAGCTCTGCGCGAAGGAGGGCAAGGTCCATAGCGCGCCGCCGAGCGACAGCGCCAGGACCAGCATCTTGGTGAAACGCCTCGTCATCGTGGGGAATCCTGCATTCATGAAGCCTTGACTATTACAACAACTCGGGTCGGCGCGACAGCGCCGCATGAAAGCGGCGAAAACGCGGCGGCGGCGCAAGTTTGACGCTCGCTCACGCCCAGCCGCGGGCGGCGAAGTCGACGGCGTAGCGCTGCGGCGCGGCGGCGATCGCCGCCATGCCGACGAGCACCGAATCGGCTCGCATCACCAGCCGCGTCGGGATGCGGCGCGCCAGCGCGTCGACCGGCGCCTTGGCCTCGAAGGCGCGGCGGAAGACCGCGTCGTCGAGGAAATCGACGACGCGCGGCAGCACGCCGCCGGCGAGCGTCACGCCGCCGGTGGCGACGAAGGCGACGCCCATGTCGCCGGCAAAGCGCCCGACGATGCGCCAGTACAGCCTCACGCTCGCCGCCTCCTCGCCGTCGCGGTTGGCAAGCGCGGCGGCGACCAGCGCCGGCCCGTCGAGCGAGGGCTTGGGCGCCCCGAGCGCCGCCAGACGCGCCGCGTGCACGCGAACGAGGCCGGGACCGGAAAGAACGCTTTCGGTGGTCACGCGCCCGTACACGCGCTCGAGGTGCGGCCACAGCGCGCTCTCCTCGTCGCCGACGGGACCGAAGTCGATGTGGCACGCCTCCGAGGCGAGCGGTGTGTAGCGCCCCCCCGCTTCGATGAGGGCGCCGATGCCGAGGCCGGTGCCGGGTCCGAGGATGACCTGCGGCCCGCGCGGGCCGAACGGCGCCGGCCCGATCGCGCGCGCCCATTCGCGGGGAATGGCGGGCAGCGACAGCGCCTGGGCCTCGAAATCGTTGAACAGCAGCCCCTGACCGAGGCCGAGCCGGCGCGCCGCCTCGGGGCCGTCGATCAGCCAGGGCGCGTTGGTGAGCTTCAGCCTGCGCCCGTCGACCGGCCCGGCGCCGCAGGCGATGACCGAACGCGGCCGGCCGCCGACTCGCGGGATCGCCGCCTCGATCGCCTCGATGAGGCCGGGATAATCCCCGGTTTTCAGATGCACGACCGGCCCGAGCGGCGCGTCGGGCGCGCTCTGAAGCGCAAAGCGCACATTGGTGCCGCCGACGTCGCAGACGAGCACGGGAAAAGCAAAGGCGAAGTCGCTCATGCCGGCATAAGCGGGAAACTCCGGCGTGACGTCAAGGCGAAGAGAGTGCGCGGGCGGAGAAATGCTTTATCTTGAACGCGTGACCGAATCGCCCGCCTTCCCCCGACCCGGCTTCTACGAATTCTTCTGCGGCGGCGGCATGGCGCGCGTCGGGCTCGACGCCGCGTGGCGTTGCCTCACCGCCAACGACTTCGACCCGCGCAAAGCGAAAGCCTACGTCGACAATTGGGGCGAAGGCGACCTTCGATGCGGCGACATCGCCGCGCTGACCAGCGCCGATCTGCCCGGCCACGCCGATCTCGCCTGGGCGTCCTTTCCCTGCCAGGATCTTTCGCTCGCCGGCGCGGGCGCCGGACTCTCGGGCGCGCGCTCGGGCGCGTTCTGGGGTTTTCACGCGCTGATGCGCGATCTCAAGCGCGAGGGGCGGGCGCCGAAGATCATCGCGCTCGAAAACGTGCTGGGCGCCCTGACATCGAAAGGCGGCGCCGATTTTACCGCGCTGTGCCGCGCGTTGGACAGCCTCGGCTATCGCTTCGGCGCGCTGACGATCGACGCCGCGCATTTCGTGCCGCAATCGCGTCCGCGCCTGTTCCTCGTAGCGCTCCGCGACGACTTCTCCCCGCCCGCGGATTTGACGGCGCCCGCGCCGAGGGCGCCCTTCGCCGCGCCGGCGTTGCGACGCGCCGCCGCCGGCCTGCCGCCGGCGCTCGCCGAAAAGTGGCTATGGTGGCGCCTGCCCGAGCCGCCGCGGTCCAATCTCTCGCTGCTCGACTGCCTCGACGACGAGCCCGAGGACGCACCCTGGCACGAGAGCGAACAAACCCGCGCTTTCATCGCGGCGATGTCGAAGGCCTCGTTGCGCGATCTGGCGGCGGCCCGCGCCAAGGGCTCGCGCCAGGTCGGTGCGTTGTTCCGGCGCACGCGGCCCGACGGCGCCGGCGGAACAACGGTGCGCGCCGAGGCGCGCTTCGATGGCCTGGCGGGCTGTCTGCGCACGCCCGCCGGCGGCTCCAGCCGACAGTTCCTGATCGAGGTCGAGGGCGAGGCGACCCGCTCGCGCCTCCTCGGCGCGCGCGAAGCGGCGCGGCTGATGGGACTGCCGGAGAGCTATCGGCTGCCCACGCGCCGCAACGACGCCTATCGCCTGGTCGGCGACGGCGTCGCCGCGCCCGTGGTTCGCTTCCTCAGCGACCATCTGCTGGAGCCGCTGCTCGCCGCGCAAAGCGAGGCCACGCGCGAAGCCCCACGCGCCCGGCGCGCATGAAGGCGGCGCACAAACCCTCGCCCGAGCGCTCCGCCGTCATGCGCGCGGTGAAATCGCGCGACACCGGGCCGGAACTGGCGGTGCGGGCGATGCTGCGCGCGCTCGCGCCCGGCTATCGCCTCAATCGCGCCGATCTGCCGGGCAAGCCCGATATCGTCTACGGCCGCCGGCGGCTGGCGATCTTCGTCCACGGCTGCTTCTGGCACGGCCACGACTGCCCGCGCGGCGCGCGCATGCCCAAGGACAACGCCGACTATTGGCGCCAAAAGATCGCGCGCAACCGCGCGCGCGACGTCAAGGCCGTCGCGACGCTGGAGGCGATGGGCTGGCGCGTCCTCGTCGTCTACGAATGCGCGCTCAAGGACCCCGCCGCGCTCAGCGCGCGCCTCGGCGCGGCGCTGGCTTCCTCCGCCCAGCCCTGAAGACCCGACGCCCCGGCTCGGGCGCCACCGATTTGGCGGCGGAATGCCGGGAAGCGGACGCCTCCCCGCGATCATGATCCGATCGACGCGCCCTCACGGAGCCGCACGATTTTCGGCCGCCGCTCCGCTTGGCGCTTCGATGCGGAACCAAGCGACATAAAGCGCGGGAAGAAAGAGCAAAGTCAGAACCGTGCCGACGATGATGCCGCCCATCATCGCGTAAGCCATCGGTCTCCAAAAGGCTTCGCTGGAGATGGGGATGAGGGCCAGCGTCGCGGCGGCGGCGGTCAGCAGAATCGGGCGCATGCGGTGCTCCGTCGCCTCGACGACCGCCTCCCAGGGCGAACGCCCGTCGGCCCGCAAGTCTTCGATCTGAACGATCAGAATGACCGAATTTCGGATGAGAATTCCAATGAGGGCGAGGACGCCGAGAATGGCGACGAAGCCGAGCGGCGCCCGGCTCGGCAGCAAGGCCGCGACGACGCCGATGAGCGCGAGCGGCGCGACGGTGAAAACGAGAAACAGTCGCTGGAAACTCTGCAGCTGGAGCATCAAAATCGTCGCCATGATGAACAGCATCAGCGGCGCGACGGCGGCGATCGGCCCCTCCGCCTTGGCGCTTTCTTCGACCTCGCCGCCCGTCGCGACGTCGTAGCCCGCCGGCAAAGCGCTGCGGAACGCCTTGATCGCCGGCGCCAGTTGCGCCACGACGGTCGCCGGCTGAACCGAACCGACGACCGAGGCTTGCACCGTGATCGTTGGCAAACGCGACCGGCGCCAAATCTTCGGCTGCTCGAGCCCGTAGCCGAAGTTCGCCACCTCGGCGAGAGGCACGGCGCGGCCGTTCGCTCCCGGCAATTGCAGGTTCTGCAGCGTTTCGATCGACCCGCGCTCGGAGTCCTTGGCGCGGGCGATGACGTCGATGAGGTATATGTCGTCGCGCACTTGCGTCACCGTCGATCCCGAGACGACGTTGTTCAGCGCCGAGGCGATATCCTGCGAGGAGACGCCGAGCTGGCGCGCCTTGTCCTGCAAGACGTCGATCTTGACCACCCGCGCCGGCTCGTTCCAGTCGAAGACTGCGTTGTCCAGGTTCGCATTGCCGGACAGGACCCCCGCCAGCTTTTGCGACAGGTCGCGCACCGTCTGGATGTTCGGGCCGCTGACGCGATACTGGACCGGACGCCCGACGGGGGGGCCGATATCGAGCGGCTTCACGAAGCCGTCCGTGCCCGGGAAGGTCTTGCGCAGATAGGCTTGGAACTCGCCGCGAAGACGGTCGCGAACCGCCGCTCCCTTGGTGACGATGACGATCTGGCCGAACGTCGCATCAGTCGGTTGAACGTCCAGCGCCAGGATGAAGCGCGGCGTGCCTTGCCCGACATAGGTCGACCAGTGGTCGACGGCGCTGGAATTGGCCAGCATCTCGCGCTCGAAGCGCGCCATTTGCGCGTTGGTCTCGGCAATCGAGCTGTTTTGCGGCAAGCGAAAGTCGACGATCAGCTCGGGCCGCTCCGAGGGGGGAAAGAATTGCTGCTCGACGAAGCCCATGCCGACCACCGCGACGGCGAAGGCGAGGATGGTCGCGAGGATCGTGATCCAGCGGGCGCCCATCGCGAGGGCGAGCAGGCGGGCGAAGCCGGCGGCGAACCAGCCCTTCGTCGCGTTGTGGCGTTCGAGGGCGTCGGGCAGCAGGGTCACGCCGAGCAGCGGGGTGAACACCACCGCCACAACCCAGGAAACACACAGCGAGACCGCGATGACGACGAACAGCGTAAAGGTGAACTCGCCCGCCTTGCTCGAATTGAGGCCGATCGGAATGAAGCCGGCGACGGTCACCAGCGTTCCCGTCAGCATCGGGAACGCCGTCGAAGTATAGACATGGGTCGCCGCACGGCGCAGCGCATCGCCTTTTTCCAGCCGCGCCACCATCATTTCGACGGCGATCATCGCGTCGTCGACGAGCAGGCCCAGCGCGATGATCAACGCCCCGAGCGAGACGCGCTGCAGCGAAATGCCGGAGTAGGCCATGACGAGGAACGTGATCGCCAGGACCAGCGGGATCGAGATCGCGACGACCAGCCCGGCCCTCAGCCCCAGGCTGATGAAACTGATGAAGAGGACGATGACGATCGCTTCGAACAGGGCGCGGGTGAAGCCGGAGACCGCTTCGGCGACCACCGCCGGCTGATCGGAGACGCGATGCACGTCGACGCCGATCGGCAATTCGGCGGTGATTCGCGCCATCTCCTTGTCCAGCGCCGCGCCAAACTCGAGCAGGTTGGCGCCCGCCTTCATGCCGATCGCCAGGCCGATCGCCGGCTGGCCGTTGAAACGGAACAACGAAACCGGCGGATCGACCAAACCGCGTCGGATCGTCACGACATCCGTCAAAGGAAAGAAGCGATCGTTGACCCTGAGATTGATCGCCTTGAGGCTTTCTTCGGACGTGAATTGCCCCCCGACGCGAATCGCGATCTGTTCAGGACCGGCCTGGATAAACCCTGATGGCGCAATGGCGTTCTGCGCGCGCAGCGACGCGAGAATGGCTTGCGGATCGAGGCCGAGCGCGGCCACCTGACGCGTGGACATATTGAGGTAAATCGCTTCGTCCTGCGCGCCGACGATGTCGACTTGGCCCACGTTGGGAACGGTGAGGACCTTGGCGCGGACGTCCTCGACGCGGTCGCGCAGCTGCCTTTCCGTCAGGCCGTCGGCGGTGAACGCGTAAATGTTGCCGTAGACGTCGCCGAAATGGTCGTCGAAGAACGGCCCGACCACGCCGGCGGGAAAGGTCGCCTGAATGTCGGCGATCATGTTGCGCACGTGCGCCCAGGTCGGAGCGACGTCCTTGGGCTTCGTCGAATTCGAGCAGATTCACGTAGACGATCGTTTGACCGTCCGTCGTCATGCTGCGGGTGAAGTCGAGCGATTCCAGCTCCTCCAACTTCTTTTCGATCCGGTCGGTGACCTGCCGCGTCACGTCTTCAGCCGACGCGCCCGGCCACTGGGCCTCGATGACCATCGTCTTGATGGTGAAATCGGGATCTTCCTCGCGACCTAGGCTCAGATACGAAGATGCGCCCGCCAAGGCGAACACGATCATGAAATACCAGAGCAGCGAGCGATGCTCGAGCGCCCAATCCGACAGGTTGAACGGCTTCATGGCGCGCTGCCCTCGTCGATCTTGACCGCCTGGCCCACGGCGAGTCTGTGGACGCCCGCCGTCACCACGCGCATCGCCGGTTCCAGGCCGCTCAGCACGATGACGCCGCGGTCGTCGTCGGCGGTGACCTTGACCTCGCGCAGGGAGACCGTCGCCGACTTCGGATCGACGATCCAAACCTGCGTGCGGCCGTCCTTTTCGAGCAACGCCGAGGCCGGAAGGCGCATGACGGGCGCGGACCCGGAAGCCGGACTCGCGGCGATCGTCGAACCCAGCCGAAAGGTGTCCGGCGGGCTGTCGAGCGCGATCTTGACCCGTCGCGTGCGCGTCGCCGGGTCCGCTTCGGGCGCGATTTCGCGAACGCTCCCGCCGACCTGGATCGTCCGGTTCAATTGCAGCGAAACGACGAAGCGCGTTCCCAGCGACAACGTTTGCGCGAGGTTGTCGGGGACGTCGACCACCGCGTCGCGCAGGTCGGGCTGTGCGACGCTGACGACGACGCGCCCGGGAGACACGACCTGGCCGACTTCGGCGCCGACCGCGGTGACCACGCCGGCGAAATCCGATTTGACGACGGCGTAGCCGAGTTGCTCGCGCGTCTTGGCCAATGCCGCGTCGGCGCGCGTCAGGTTCGCTTGCGCCGCCGCCAGCCCCTGTTGCGCCGCGTCATAGCCGGCTTGAGTCGTCGCGCTCGTCGTCAGCAGCGCGCGCTGACGTTCTTCCACGCCGGCGGCATTGGCCAGTTGCGCCTGAGCATTGGAAAGATCGGCCGCAGCCGCCTTGACCGCGAGCTCCAGCGCGATGGGATCGATGGCGGCGAGCGTCTGTCCCTGTTGGACGAGGTCGCCGACGTTGACCGGACGCGCGATCAATCGACCGAGAACGCGAAAGCTGAACTCGGTCTCAATTCGCGGCTGAACGCTGCCCGCCAGCGTCAGCGCGTTCGCCGAGGACTGCGCGACCACCGTGGAAAGAACCGGCCGGACAGGATTGGCCTCGCTCGCTCGCTGCGCATGGCAGCCGGAGAGCAAAACGGCGGCGGCGAATGCGGCCGCAAAGCTTGCCTTCCCGCTCACGGCGCGGCCTCCGCGACCGTCACCGTCTCGCCCGGAAACAGGAACTTCCCGCCCTCGGTGACGACGAGGTCGCCGGCCTTCAAGCCCTCGCCGATGACCAGCCTCTCCTTTTCGAACGCTTGGGCTTCGACGGTTCGCAGCGAAACTTTGTGCGAACCGGGATCGACGACCCAGACCGCAAGCTTGCCGTCCTTGCTCGCCACGGCGCTCCACGGCAAAAAGATCGCCGGACGCGGGACCAGGACTTCCGTGGCGACGACCGCGGCGCCGAGCGACATCTGCGGCGGGGGGTCGTCGACGCCCACCTTGACGCGGACGGTCCCTGTTCTGGGATCGACCGTCGGGGCGACTTCGCGCACCCGGCCGATTGCGCCGACGCTCGGATCGGAGACGAGCGAAAGCCGCACGACGTCGCTCGCCGGCTTCAAAAAGAAGCCCGATTCGTAGACGGCGAACACCGCGTCGCGCGGCCCGTCTTCGGCGAGCGTGAAGGCGGGTTGCGCCGCCTGCGCGACCTGCCCGACTTCGACGTTGCGCGCCGTTATGACGCCGGGTTGCACGGTGCGCAGCTCGGTATAGGAAAGCGCATCCTTGGCGCTGGCGGCTTGCGCCTTGGCGGAATCGAGCGAGCCTTGGGCCGTGCGCACAGCCTGTTGCGCCTGGTCGTAACTCGAACGCGTGGCGAAGCCGGAAGCCAGCAAGGCTTGCTGCCGCTCGAAAGCCGCCGATGTCTGACGCACCAGCGCTTCCGCTGCGGCGACAGCCGCGTTCGCCGCATCGAGATCGGCTTGTTGTTCGCTGGGGTCGATCTTGGCGAGCACCGCGCCCGCGTCCACATGCTGTCCGACGTCGGCGTTTCGCTCGACTATGCGCCCGCTGACGCGGAACGACAGATCGGTCTGCACGCGGGCCTGCATTTCTCCGGTGAGGGCGAGGCTGGCAACGTAGTCTTCGACCTCGGCGGCCTGCGCCTTCACGAGCAATGGCGGTCTTTGCGGCGTCCCATCCTTGCTATTGCACGAGGACAGAGCCAAGCCGATTGTGACGACAACGCAGACTTTTGGCCAGTCCATCGCGAATCAGCGCCTCGATCATTATGAGAGAACGCGCCAACATTGCGACCTCGCCCCCGCTCGCCGCCGCGAATTGTCGCATTGGCGGGCCGAAGAGCTTTCCGTTTGTTCGGACGCAACGAGCGGGACTCCCGCGGCGCCGTCATGTCCGGTCGGCGCTCGCCGGTCAAGGGCGCCGCCGCAAGCCTCTGACGTTTCTCGCGCGACGGCCCGCGTGCGAAGGATGCTTTCGGCTCGCCGCGGCGAAGGTCCGCTCTTGGGGCTCGGCGGACCGCCGGAGCGCCGCCGACCGAACGTCGGATTCGCGCCCCTGGCGCGCAAACTGCTTGCGCCGTTCCTTGATGCGCTGCACATAGACGAAAGGTCAATTCGCGCCGGCTTGCCGGCCGGCTGCTTGGAAAACCGCCGATGTCGATCGCCGTCGCCAGAGATCTCGCCGAAGCGCGCGAAGCCGCCGAAGCGGAAAAGGACGCGCCGTTGCGCGCCGACGTCCGCCTGCTCGGGCGCCTGCTCGGCGACACCGTGCGCGAGCAGGAAGGCGCCGAGGTCTACGCCATCGTCGAGCGCATTCGCCAGGCCTCGATCCGCTTCCACAGGGACAACGAGATCGGCGCGCGACGCGAACTGGAGGCGACGCTCGACAGCCTCGACGCCGATCAGACGCTGAGCATCGTGCGCGCGTTCAGCTATTTCTCGCACCTCGCCAACATCGCCGAGGACCAGCACCACATCCGCCGCAACCGCGCCCACGTCCGGATGAAATCCGAGCCGCGTCCGGGCGCGCTGGCCTACGCCTTCAAGCGCGCCGCCGACGCGGGCATCGACGCTCGGACGCTGCGCGCGTTCTTCGACCAAGCGCTCGTCAGCCCGGTGCTCACCGCCCACCCGACCGAGGTCCGGCGCAAGGCGACGCTGACGCGCGAGCTCGAAATCGCCCGGCTGCTCGACGTCCGGCAGGGCCTGCAGGGCGACGAAGTCGAGCTGGCGCGCGCCGAGGAGCAATTGCGGCGCGCCATCCTCATCCTGTGGCGCACCAGCATGTTGCGACAGACGCGACTGAAGGTGATCGACGAAGTCGCCAACGGCCTCTCTTATTACGACTACACGTTCTTTCGCGAAATGCCGCGCATCTACTGCGCGATCGAGGACGAACTGGCGCGCCAGGCGCCGGCGGACGCCGGCAAGCGC
The DNA here is from genome assembly GCA_963759955.1 of uncultured Alphaproteobacteria bacterium. GTDB lineage: Bacteria > Pseudomonadota > Alphaproteobacteria > Rhizobiales > Beijerinckiaceae > Roseiarcus. The sequence goes on along the minus strand of CAVXCA010000110.1, from coordinate 21,777 downwards.
GTCGCTTCGTTCCTGCGCGTCGGCTCGTGGATCGGCGGCGATCGCGACGGCAACCCCCACGTCACCGCCAAGGTGCTGAGCGAGGCGACGCGGCTGCAAAGCGCCAGCGCGCTCGGCCATTATCTCGAAGAGCTGCACGAACTGGGCGGCGAATTGTCGCTCAGCTCCGGGCTCGTCGCGGTGACCGACGCGCTCGCCGCGCTCGCCGAACGCTCCACCGACTCTTCGACCACGCGCCGCGACGAGCCCTACCGGCGCGCCATCGCCGGCATCTATTCGCGTCTGGCCAAGACGGCGCGCGATCTCGATCATTTCGTCGCGCCGCGCCAGCCGCTGATCGACGCGCCGTCCTACGCGAGCGCCGCGGAGCTGGGCGCCGATCTCGACACCATCGCCCATTCGCTCGAGGCCAACGGCGGCGCCATTCTCGCGCGCGGCCGCTTGCGCGCGTTGCGCCGCGCGGTCGACGTCTTCGGCTTTCACCTCGCCCCGCTCGATCTGCGCCAGAACTCCGACGTGCACGAGCGCACGGTCGCGGAACTCTTCGCCGCGGCGATGCCCGGCGTCGAATATCTCGCGCTCGGCGAAGAGGCGCGCGTCTCGCTGCTGCTGAACGAACTGCGCTCGCCGCGCCCGCTGGTCTCGCCGTTTTTCGCCTACAGCGAGGAAACGGCCGACGAACTCGCGGTGTTCCGCACCGCGGCGGCGATCCGCAAGACCTACGGCCCCGCCGCGATTCGCACCAGCATCATCTCCAAGACCCAGGGCGTCTCGGACATGCTGGAGCTCGCGCTGCTGCTCAAGGAGGTCGGGCTGGTCGGCGCCGATGGGCGGGCCGATCTCAACATGGTCCCGCTGTTCGAGACGATCAGCGATTTGCGCGCTTGCGTCGGGGTGATGGACCGGCTGCTCTCGCTTCCCGAATACCGCCGCCTGGTCGACCATCTCGGCGGCGAACAGGAGGTGATGCTCGGCTATTCCGATTCCAACAAGGACGGCGGCTTCGTCACCTCCGGCTGGGAGCTCTACAAGGCCGAGATCGGCCTGATCGAAGTGTTCAAGCGCCACGGCGTGCGCATCCGCCTTTTCCATGGGCGCGGCGGATCGGTGGGGCGCGGCGGCGGGCCCAGCTACGATGCGATCCTCGCGCAGCCCGGCGGCGCCGTGCAGGGCCAGATCCGCATCACCGAACAGGGCGAAATCATTTCGAGCAAGTATTCCAACGGCGAGGTCGGACGGCGCAACCTCGAGACGCTGGTCTCGGCGACGCTGGAGGCGAGCCTGCTGCAGGAGCAAGTGGCCGCGCCCGATCCGGCTTACCTGAGCGCGATGGAGGCGCTGTCGCAAAGCGCGCTCAAGGCCTATCGCGGGCTGGTCTACGAGACCGAAGGCTTCGAGCGCTATTTCTGGTCCTCGACCGTCATCACCGAAATCGCGACGCTCAACATCGGCTCGCGGCCCGCTTCGCGCAAGAAGTCGACGGCGATCGCCGATCTGCGCGCGATCCCCTGGGTGTTCTCCTGGGCGCAATGCCGCTTGATGCTGCCGGGCTGGTACGGCTTCGGCGCGGCGGTCAAGGACTTCGTCGCCGCCAATCCCAAGGACGGGCTCGATCAGCTCAAGGCGATGCACCGCGAGTGGCCGTTCTTCCGCACGTTGCTTTCCAACATGGACATGGTGCTCGCCAAATCGAGCCTCGCCATCGCCTCGCGCTACGCCCAGCTCGTCCCCGACGTGAAGCTGCGCGAGGCGATCTTCTCGCGCATTTCCGATGAATGGCGCGACTCGGTCGAAGCGCTCAACGCGATCATGGAGCAGCGCGAACTCCTGGAGAGCAACCCGCTGCTCTTACGCTCGATCCGCAACCGCTTCCCTTATCTCGATCCGCTCAACCACGTGCAGGTCGAGCTCCTCAAGCTCCACCGCGCCCATGCCGCGAGCGACAAGGTTCTCACCGGCATCCAGCTGACGATCAACGGCATTTCGGCGGGGCTGCGCAACAGCGGGTGAGGCGGGGGCCAGGGCAATCGGGTGAACGCGAATCGCTTCTCCCGCCGCGCGGGAGAAGGTGGCGCGAAGCGCCGGATGAGGGCTCTCTAGGCCGTAGCGCCGCCACTCGCCCTCACCCCGACCCTCTCCCGCTTTGCGGGAGAGGGGGATTTCGAGCCTCACCACCCGACCGCCGCGCGGCTGGCGGTTCCCGACTACGCGCCGGAGACGAGGCCGGGCTGAAGCGGCTCGGCGGCGCCGTTCAGTCGTTCTTGCCCTTGCAAGCGAGATTCGCCAACTCGACGCGCCGATTCTTGGCGCGGCCCTCGTCGGTGTCGTTGTCGGCGATCGGCCGCGTCTTGCCGTAGCCGTGGGCCTTGAGGCGTTTGCCGTCGACGTCGTGGTCCTCGAGCCATTTGACGACCGACTTCGCCCGCGCCATCGACAGCTTGTCGTTGTAGGCGTCCGAGCCGACGTTGTCGGTGTGGCCCTCGACCTCGAGCTTCAGCCCCGGGTTCGCCGCAAGCGCCTCGGCGACTTTGCCGAGGATCGCGTCGGATTCGGGCTTGAGCGTCGACTTGGCGAAATCGAACAGCACGCCGGTCAGCGCCAGATGGCACTTCGCGTTCAGGTCTTCGGCGATCTTGGCACCGGTGACCGTCGCGTCGGCGACGGTCAGCGCGTAGCCGGAAGCGTTGGCGCCGACCGACGCCCAGATGTTGCGCCCGTTCGAGCCGAAGTGCGCGGTCAGCCGCAGATCCGGATCGTTGGTTTGATTGACGATCGTCCAGCCGCTCTTCTGCAGCGCGTCGGCGTAGCCGGCGCCGAGCGCCCCCGGCGTCACGCACTGCGGCGCGCGATAATCCTTCTCGATCGACTTCTCCGCAACGAGTTCCGGCTGCTTGGCGTCGGCGGGTTGGACATAGAAAGGTTGCACGAGCGCCTTTCCGCCTAGCGCTGTCGACCCCGGCGCCGGCGGCAAATAGGGGAAATCGCCGGATTCGGCGACGACCGGCTCGACCGCGCTCGCCGGCGCCTGAAGCTCGAGCGCGACGGCGACGCGCGGCGCGGGCGTGTCGACGCTGAGCGTCGCGTCGCCGGCGGCGAGCGTCTGGCCTCTCAACCAGCCCTCGGATTTCGCGCCACACTCGACGACGAAGCAACCGATGTCGTAGGTTCCCGGCGCGATCTCCTGCCACTTGCCGCTATCGGCGTGAACGATCGGCCTGCCCGTCGCGCCCGGCGCGAAGGCGCCGCACCAGGCGCCGGCGACCGGCTTGCCGTCCTGCGCCGCCGTCGCGTCGAAGCGCGCCTTGGCCGGCGGCGGCGACGTTTGCGCCGCCGCTTGCGGCGCCTTCATCGACGACTTGAACGGCTCGATCTGCAGCGTCTGCACGTAGACGACGTTGCCGTTGACCTGCCAGACCTTCGCCCAGGTTTCGACGCCGTCTTTGGTCATCGAAGCGAAGACGTCGCCATTCTCGTCGCGCTTGGTGTTGGTGATCGTCATGCCGAGCTTCGGCAGGGCGTCGGCATAGTTCTGCATGATCTCGAGCGCGCTGCGCGCCGGCGCGCCGGCTTTCAGGTCATAGCTCTGCTTGCAGACTTTGCCCTTCTTCGTGATCGTCTTTTCTTCGTCGCCTTCGGTGACGCGCAGCTCCATAGAATCGAAGTTGAGGATCGTCGGCGCCTCGCTCGCCGAAAAATCCTTGATCGCAGAAGCGAACGGGCAATCGGAATCGGTGTGCGGCAGGACGATCGATTGGAATGGCGCCACGTTCAGCGTCTGTACGTAGACGACGTTGCCGTTGACCTGCCAGACCTTCGCCCAGGTTTCGACGCCGTCTTTGGTCATAGTGGCGAAGACATCGCCATTCTCGTCGCGCTTGGTGTTGGTGATCGTCATGCCGAGCTTCGGCAGGGCGTCGGCATAGTTCTGCATGATCTTCGAGCGCGCTGCGCGCCGGCGCGCCGGCTTTCAGGTCATAGCTCTGCTTGCAGACTTTGCCCTTCTTCGTGATCGTCTTTTCTTCGTCGCCATCGACGACGCGCAGCTCCATAGAATTGAAGTTGAGGATCGTCGGCGCCTCGCTCGCCGAAAAATCCTTGATCGCAGAAGCGAACGGGCAATCGGAATCGGTGTGCGGCAGGACGATCGATTGGAATGGCGCCACGTTCAGCGTCTGTACGTAGACGACGTTGCCGTTGACCTGCCAGACCTTCGCCCAGGTTTCGACGCCGTCTTTGGTCATAGTGGCGAAGACATCGCCATTCTCGTCACGCTTGGTGTTGGTGATCGTCATCCCGAGCTTCGGCAGGGCGTCGGCATAGTTCTGCATGATATCGAGCGCGCTGGCCGGGGGAATGCCGTTCTTCAGATCATAGCTCTGCTTGCAGACTTTGCCCTTCTTCGTGATCGTCTTTTCTTCGTCGCCATCGACGACGCGCAGCTCCATAGAATCGAAGTTCAGGATCGTCGGCGCCTCGCTCGCCCCGAAATTCGCCAGCGCCGGCACGATCGGGCAGTCGAAGCCGCCATGCGGCAGCGCGCTCGAACGGAACGGCGCCACGCTGATCGTCTCGACGTAGACGACGTTGCCGTTGACCTGCCAGACATGCGCCCAATATTCGTGGCCGTTGTTCTTGCCGACGGCAAAAACATCGCCACCGTCGTCGCGCCCCTTGTTGGCGATCGCGAACCCCTGAGCCGGCAGCCCCTCGGCGTAATTGCGCATGATCTCCAGCGCGCTGAGCGGGGTAAGGCCGGGTTTGAGGTCATAGGCCTGCCGGCAGACCTCGCCTTTCTCGACCACTCGCTGCGAACCTTTGGCGTCGGAAACCTCGACCTCGCGGGAATCGAAATGGGTGATCTGCGGCTCTTGCGAAGCGTCGAAGCCTTCCAGCGCCCCGACCATCGGGCAATCGCCGAACGCCAGCGCCGGAGCAGGGGCGAGCAGCCAGAAAAAAGACAACAACGCCCAACCGAATTGCGACCGATGCCCCTTCAAGACGTCCCCCTACCGCTCGATGAACCGCTGTTGGTTCTGCGAATCGAAGCCTTGCTTAATTTGCCACGTGGGTTCGGTCAAACGAACCAACGCGGGGCTCGGCGCGCGGGAGCGACGCTTCACCCCCCGTTGAGCGCCATGTCGTCCCGATGGATCATCTCGGCGCGCCCCGGCGTCCCCAAAATATGCGCGATGTCGCGCGAGTTGCGGCCACGGATGCGTTCGGCGTGCAGCGCGTCGTAGGCGATGAGGCCGCGGCCGATCTCGGCGCCGTTCTCGTCGCGGATGGCGACGCAGTCGCCGCGCGCGAACACGCCTTCGATGCGCGTCACCCCGGCCGGCAGCAGACTCTTGCCGCGCGCCAGCGCTTGCGCCGCGCCGGCGTCGATAGTGACGCCGCCCTTGAGCTCGAGCGTGCCGCCGATCCACACCTTGCGCGCCGTCATCGGATTGGACGGCGTCAAGAACCAGGTGCAGGGGCCGCCCTCGGCGACGCGCGCGATCGGATGCGCGACCCGCCCGTCGGCGATCACCATGTGGGCGCCGCCGCCGGTCGCGATGCGCGCGGCCTCGATCTTGGTGCGCATGCCGCCGCGCGAGGTCTCCGACGCCGCGCCGCCCGCCATCGCCTCGATTCCAGGCGTGACGCGCTCGACGAGCGGGATCAGCTTGGCCTTCGGGTTCTCGTGCGGCGGCGCGTCGTAGAGCCCGGCGACGTCGGAGAGCAGGATCAACAGATCGGCGCTCGCCATCGTCGCCACCCGCGCGGCGAGCCGGTCGTTGTCGCCGTAGCGGATTTCGCTGGTGGCGACGGTGTCGTTCTCGTTGATGACGGGCACCGCGCGCATCGCCGAGAGCCGCGCCAGCGTCTCGCGGGCGTTGAGGTAGCGCCGCCGCTCCTCGGTGTCCTGGAGCGTCAGCAGCACCTGGCCGGCGAGAATGCCGCGCTGATGGAGCGCCTGCGACCACGCGCGGGCGAGCGCAATCTGGCCGATCGCGGCCGCGGCCTGACTGTCCTCGAGCTTCAGCGCGCCCTTGCGCAGGCCCGCGACATGGCGCCCGAGCGCTATCGCCCCTGACGACACGACGAGCACGTCCGCCCCGCGCGCGTGCAGGTTCGCGATATCGGCGACGAGCGCGTCGAGCCAATCCTGCTTCAAGACGCCGCGCGCGCCGTCGACCAGCAGCGACGAGCCGACCTTGACGACGACGCGCGAGAATTGATCGAGTGTGGGAAGCTTCGTCACGGCAGGCGCAATGTCGCAAAATGGGAGAATATCGTCCTGGCCCTAGAGCAGCCCCAGCGCTAAAGCAAGCCGCGCGGTTGACCACGCGGCGCGATTTACTAGAATGAATGCATAATGCATTAAGTCCGCTTCACGCCAGCGCGCCACACGCTGGCGTTTCGTTTGTCGCCGCGCCGGCGCGCCCGGCCGGTCATTCATGAATTTCTTGGGAGTGCGGCCGATGCGCAATTTCGACGAGCTTTCCGAGCGCGAGGTTCTCGCGCTGGCGATCGCCAACGAGGAAGAGGACGGGCGCATCTACGCCGACTTCGCCGACGGCCTGCGCGAAGGCTATGCCGCCAGCGCGCAGGTGCTCGCGGACATGGCCGCCGAGGAGAACGTGCACCGCCGGCGACTGATCGATCTCTTCGTGTCGAAATTCGGCGAGCACATTCCGCTCATCCGTCGCCAGGACATTCGCGGCTACATCCCGCGCAAGCCGATCTGGCAATTGCGCCCGCTCGGCGTCGAGGCGGTGCGCGCGCGCGCCAGAGAGATGGAGCAGGACGCGGTCCGCTTTTATCGCCTGGCCGCCGAGCGCGCCACCGACGCTGGCATTCGCAAGCTGCTCGGCGACCTCGCCGAGGCCGAGGTCAAGCACGACCACTTGGCCGCCGATCTCGAATCCAAGCTGATGACGCCGGAAGCCCGCCACGCCGAAGCCGAGCACGCGCGCCGCCGCTTCATCCTGCAGATCATCCAGCCCGGCCTCGTCGGGCTGATGGACGGCTCGGTGTCGACGTTGGCGCCGGTGTTCGCCGCCGCCTTCGCCACCCACAATCCGTGGAACACGTTCCTCGTCGGCATCGCCGCTTCGATCGGCGCCGGCATTTCCATGGGCTTCGCCGAGGCGCTCGCCGACGACGGCAAGTTATCCGGGCGCGGCACGCCGCTGCTGCGCGGCGTCGTTTGCGGCCTGATGACGATCGCCGGCGGCATCGGCCACACTCTGCCCTACCTCATTCCCTATTTCGTCACCGCAACCGTGATCGCCGTCATCGTCGTCGCGATCGAACTCGCGGTGATCGCCTGGATTCAATGGCGCTATATGGACACGCCGCCGCTTTCCGCCGCAGCCAAGGTCATGCTCGGCGGCGGGCTGGTGCTCGCGGCCGGCATCGCTATCGGCAGCAGCTGAACGGCCGTCGCCCTCAGGCGCGCGATTTCATGAATGCGGCAAAAGCGCGCAGCGTCGTCTCGGAGACGTAATGCTCGAGGCCCTCGGCGTCGGCTTCGGCCGCTTCCAGCGGCACGCCGACCGCCAGCAGGAAGTCGACGACCAGACGATGGCGCTGGCGCGAGCGTTCCGCCATCGCCTTGCCGGCTTCGGTGAGAAAGACGCCGCGATAGGGCCGCGCCACCGCCAGGCCCTCGCGCTTGAGCCGGGCGATCGCCTTGCTCGCGGTGGGGTGGGCGACGCCCAGGCGCTGGGCGATGTCGGTGGTGCGCGCCTCGCCGTTGCACGCGATCAGATCGGCGATGAGTTCGGTGCAATCTTCCAGCATCGTGGCGGCGCGCCGCTGACGCGCCGCGCCGAAGCGCTTGGCCTGAACCGGCGCGGTCGCGAGATCGGGCTTGCGGGCATTCGCATCGACGCTTCTCGAAATCGCAACCACTCGCCCGCCTCTCGGCTCGCGCGCCTTCGCCGACGCCATCGCCCGCGCCCTGCGCGGTCGCGCGCTTCATACGCCCGCTCGCGACCGCGTTTCAACTCCCTGCGTCAAACGCGCGCATGAGAAAGGCCGACCGGCCGCTAGCTCCCGCTCCGCTCCAGCACTTCGCGCACCCGCGCGACGAGTTCGGCTTCGGGCGCGGCGAACTGGGCGCGCTGGCGCAGTTCGAGATAGTCGGCGCGGTCCTTGCTCGCCTTGGCGAGCTCGGCCCCGAGCTTGAGGTCGCGGATGACGACCTGCCGCCCGCCCGGCGCGTCGCGCTCGTTGGAGCCCTGGATGACGGCGCAGAGGCTCGCGCGCTTGTCGGCGTACTTGAGCTGCGCGTTGAGGCCGCTCGCGCCGAGATACATTTCCGCGGCGATTCCCGCGGCGCGCAGGCTCGTCGTCAGGCGCTGATAGTCGGCCATGTGGTCGCGGTCGAGCACGGCGACGATCACCGGGCCGGGTTTTTGCGCCGAGGCGACGATCGGGCTGTTTATTGCGCGCAAAGCCGCCAGCAGACGGGATATGCCGATCGAAAAGCCGGTCGCCGGAACCGCCTCGCCGCGAAAGCGCGCCACCAGGCCGTCGTACCGCCCGCCCCCGCCGACCGAGCCGAAACGAATCGGCTTGCCGTCTTCGCCCGGCGTTTCGAAGGTGAGATCGGCCTCGAAGACCGGGCCGGTATAGTATTCCAGGCCGCGGACAACAGTCGGATCAACCTGGATGCGTTGCGAGCCATAGCCGGCTGCTTCGCAATTCAATATGACTTCTCTCAGCTCGTTAAGAGCGGCGCCGCCCGACAGCGTCGCCCCAACGACGCTGGCCCAGTGCCCGAGCGTGCCAAGATTGTCGACAAACGCTTCGCCCTCATCGGGAACTGGAGCTTTGACAGGCGTCATATCCTCGACGGGACGCGATCCCGCTTCCGATATCCTCGCCCAAGCCTTAACCTCCGGCCTCAGGAAGTTCGAGACTACGTGAATTGCTTCCACCGACAGCCCCGCGCCTTTGGTGAAATCCCCGCTCTCGTCGCGGCGACCAGCTCCAAGCAGAGCTTTCACCCCATCGATTCCCAACCGATCATACTTGTCGATCGCGCGCAGCACGGTCAGCCGCCTCCCGGCGTTCTCCGCCCCGCCCAGCCCGATCGCCTCCATCACCCCGTCGAGCACCTTGCGGTTGTTGACCTTGATCACGTAGTCGCCGCGCTTGATCCCCAGCGCCTCCAGGCAATCGGCGGCCATCATGCAGATTTCCGCGTCGGCGGCGGGGGAGGCCGCGCCGACCGTGTCGGCGTCGAACTGCATGAACTGGCGGAACCGCCCCGGGCCCGGCTTTTCGTTGCGGAACACCCAGCCGGCGCGATAGCTCCGGTAAGGCTTGGGCAGCTTTTCGTAACGCTCGGCGACGGAGCGCGCGAGTGGCGCGGTCAAGTCGTAGCGCAGCGACAGCCACTGCTCGTCGTCGTCCTTGAACGAGAACACGCCCTCGTTCGGCCGGTCCTGATCGGGCAGGAATTTGCCGAGCGCGTCGGTGTATTCGATGAACGGCGTCTCCACCGCCTCGAAGCCGTAGAGTTCGTAGACGGCGCGAATCTTCGCCATCATCGCCTCGGCCGCGGCGATGTCGGCGGCGTCGCGGTCGACGAGCCCGCGCGGCAGAGCGGCGCGAACGCGTGGCGACGGAGCGGCTTCGGTCATTGTCGATCCCAAGAGATTTGAGGACGCGCGTGCGTCAGACGAAACCCGCGCCGATATTGATCGTCAGCGCGAGAATGATCGTATTGAAGAAGAACGCGACGACGCCGTGCACGAGGCAGGCGCGCCGCATCGGCTTGGAGGTGGCGTTTACGTCCGCCGTCGCGCAGGCGCAACCGATGACGAACGCCTGATAGACGAATTCGCCCCAGCTCGGGTCGTCCTCGTCGGGGAAACGCAGCCCCGCGCGCACGCCGCCCGGCCCCGGCGCGTAATATTCGCCGGCATAGTGCAGCGCGAACATCACATGGATGAACGCCCAGGCGCTGAGAATCGTGACGGCGACGAGGCCGATATGCTCGGCCTTGCGGACCCCCGCCATGTCCTTGACCGGGCCGAGCTCCCAAACGATCGCCGCCATCGCCGCCGAGGCGGCGACCACCGCGATCAGCAACAACGCCCATTGGTTCTCGTCCTCCAAGGCCGCGTGCGCGCGCACTCCCTGGCGCGGCGAGCGCGCCATCATGAGGGCGATGAGCGCGAGAAAGGAGCCGGCGCCGGCGTTCCAGGCCACCAGCGCCCGGGTCGCGGGGCGAAACTCGCCCGGGACGGCGAAATAGACCGCCGCCATCACGACGGCGGCGATCAAGACTCGCGGTCGGCGGCGTAGCGCGCCGAAAAGCCCGCCGGCGTCGCCGGCGCGGCTCGGTTTTACGGAAAGGGACGGACCGGACATGCGCGCGCCTCGCTTCGACGGCGCCTGCCTTGCCCGAGGCCCCCCCGGGGGTCAAGCGGAACCCGCCGCCGCGCCTGCGAAGAACCCCTCTCCCCGCTCCGCTGCGGTGCACCGGGAGAGGGGGCCCGCCCGTTGCGCCAAGAATTGGAACGCCCTCGGCGCCTAGCCCCTGGATGATGGGGCGCATTGACAGGTCCGCGGGTTCTTGTAACGGCTGGCCCGTCCTTATTAACCATTATGGACGGAGCCCAAGTCGCAATGGCGGAGCCGGACGACGATGAAGCGTTGCGCGCCAAGCTCGACGCGCTGAAGGCGGCTCTCGCCCGGCGCAGCGCCGGAAAGCGCGCCCGCGAGGCGGGCGAGCCGTCCGAATCGGAGCGCGCGGCGACCGCTTCGGCGATGTCGATGGCGGTCCGCGCGGCGGGCGAATTCGCGGCGTCCGTGGTCGTGGGCGGCCTGGTCGGCTGGCAGTGCGATCGCTGGCTGGGGACCAAGCCGGCGTTCCTGATCGCGTTTTTCCTCGTCGGCGCGGCGACCGGGATGTGGAGCCTGATCCGCGCGACTTCGCCTAAAGCCCACCAAGATGATCGCGATTCGCGCTTGTCTGGCGCCGGCGCGCCGGATAAAGACGGGCGGCGCTCGGCCCCCGCGGCCGGCGAAAAGGCCCCGGGCGGGGCGCACGACGACGACGAGGACTAGACGTGGCAGCCGGAGCGGCGATCAATCCGATCGAACAATTCTCCCTTGCGCCGATTGTACATATCGAGATCGCCCACCGCGATTTCTCGCTGACCAATTCGTCGCTTTACATGATCCTCGCGGTCGTCCTCGTCTGCGCGCTGATGGCGTTCGGCGCCAGGGGGGGCTCCGACGTTCCCGGCCGGCTTCAGGCGCTCGCCGAAATCGCCTACGAATTCGTCGCCGGCATGGTGCGCTCGGCGGCCGGCGAAGCGGGCATGCGGTTCTTTCCGCTGGTGTTCAGCATCTTCATGTTCGTTCTCATCATCAATCTCATCGGACTTCCCGCCTACACCTTCGAGGTCACGGCCCAAATCGTCGTCACCGCGGCGCTGGCGCTGCTGGTGTTCTTCACCGTCGTCATCGTCGGCCTGAAGGAGCACGGCCTGCATTTCTTCAAGCTCTTCGTGCCGCCCGGCGTGCATTGGTTGATGCTGCTGTTCGTCGTGCCGATCGAAATCATTTCTTTCTTTACACGCCCTTTGAGCCATTCGGTGCGCCTGTTCGCGAATATGCTCGCCGGGCACATCATGCTCAGCGTGTTCGGCGGCTTCACCGTCATGCTGCTCGGCGCCGGCGCGTTTTTCAAGGTTCTAGCCGTGTTGCCGGTCGTCATGAACGTCGGCGTCTACGCGCTCGAACTGCTGGTCGCGTTTCTGCAGGCCTACGTCTTCGCGATGCTGACGTGCATGTATCTCAACGACGCGCTGCATCCCGGCGGTCACTGACCGTTCGTTTTTTCCAACGCCAACAATCGAAAGAAGCAGGAGTTAAGATATGGAACCCCATGAATTGGCCCAGGCCGCGAAGTACATCGGCGCGGGCCTCGCCGCGATCGGAACCGGCGCCGCCGGCATCGGCGTGGGCACGCTGTTCGGCCAGTTCCTCAACGGCGCTTTGCGCAACCCGAGCGCGGTCGACGGCCAGTTCGGCCGCCTGATCTTCGGCTTCGCGGTGACCGAGGCGCTCGGCATTTTCGCGCTGCTGATCTCGTTCCTGCTGCTGTTCGCCGTCTAAGACGCGCTCGCGCTCCCAACGTTCCGCGGGAAGGCGCCGTCCCGGCCCCTTCCCGCCATAGGATCCTTGAAAAGCGATGGCCAACCCCGCGCAAACGCCGACCCCACAAGCGACCCAGACGGAAGTCGGCCACGAGGCCGGCGGCCAGTCGAACTTTCCGCCGTTCGACAGCGGCACCTTTCCCTCGCAGCTGCTGTGGCTCGCGATCACGTTCGGCGCGCTCTATTATTTCATGGCGAAGATGGCGCTGCCCAAAGTCGGCGCGGCGATCCAGCAGCGCAAGGCGCGAATCGCGAAAGATCTCGACGACGCCACCACGATGCAGCAGAAAGCGGACGCGGCCGCCGCCGAGCACCAGAAGGCGCTCGCCGGGGCGCGCGCCAAGGCGCAAGGTCTCGCCCAGGCGGCGCGCGACCAGCTCGCGGCCGAAGCGGAAGCCAAACGCAAGGCCCTCGACGAGGAGCTCGCAGCCAAGTTCGCCGCTGCGGAGCGCCAGATCGCCGCATCGCGCGCCCAGGCGATGTCCAACGTCGACGCGATCGCCAAGGACGCCGCCAGCGCCATCGTCGAGCGCCTGATCGGGCGCTCTGTGAAGGCGGAGGCGATCGCCGCCGCCGTCGATTCCGTGAAAGCGAACTGAGAGGGAGCTCGTCATGGAATTCGGCGCCGAATTTTTCGTCCTCGTCGCATTTGTCGTCTTCTTATGCTTGCTCGGCTATCTCGGCGTGCATCGCATGATCTTTTCCGCGCTCGACGCGCGCGGCAAGGCGATCGCCGACGAACTGGCCGAAGCGGCCAAGCTGCGCGCGGAAGCGACCGCCCTGCTCGCCAGCTTCGAGCAAAAGACCAAAGAAGCCGAAGCCAACGCCGCCGCGATCGTCGCCGAGGCGCGCGCCCAGGCGGCGCAACTGGCGCAAGAAACCGCCGAACGCATGAACGAGTTCGTCGCCCGCCGCACCAAGCAGGCGGAAGCGAAAATCGCCCTCGCCGAGACCCAGGCCGCCGCCGACGTGCGCGCCGCCGCCGCCGACCACGCCGCCAAGGCGGCCGAAATCGTGCTGCGCCGCGAGACCCAGGGCGCGGCCGGCGCGGAACTGGCGGCGCGCGAAATCGCCGCGCTCAAGGACCGGTTGAACTGACCGCCCGATTCGCGAGACCTGCGCCGCGGATTTCTCGCTTCGACGCTTGACCCCCGCCGGGGCGCGCATCATGGTGACGCGTCTCGTCGCCGCGATAGGCGGGTCGGCCATGAAACGCGTCATCGATTGCCTCGCGGCGACGCTCGGCGATCGAGGGCGGAGCGGCAGGCTCGGCCGTCCTCGATTCATTCCATCGCCCTCACGCCCCGGAATCCATCATGCGAATTCGGATGATCGTTGGGTTTGTCGCCGGCGCGCTGGCGCTCGCATCGTCGGCCGGCTTGGCGCAACAGCCGAGCGCATTCGATTTCTACGTCTTCACCCTTTCGTGGTCGCCCGGCTTTTGCGACACCGGCGGCGCCGACAAGTCGCCCGGTCAATGCGCGGTCGGCACGGGAACCGGCTTCGTCGTCCACGGCTTGTGGCCCGACAATTCGTTCGGCCGCGACCCGCAGGATTGCCAATACGGCGTCGCGATTCCCGCCGCCGCGTTGCGCCTGACGGACGGCGTCTATCCCGACGACGGGCTGGCGCGCTACGAGTACCTCAAGCACGGCACGTGCACGGGCCTCGACCCGCAAGCCTATTTCGCCGCGGTGAGGGCGTTGCGCGACGGCGTCGTCGTACCGGACATTCTCAGGGCGCCGCGCCAACAATTGACGTTTGCGCCGGGCGATCTCGAACAGGCCTTCATCTCGGTCAACGCCAATTTGCGCGCCGACAACATGGCGATCACCTGCCGCAACGGCGAACTGATCGACGTGCGCATCTGCGTCTCCAAGGACCTCACCGCCTTCGCCAATTGCCCCAAGGTGTCGGGCCACACTTGTCATGCGTCGTCGATTTCCGTGGCGCCGATCCGTTGAGCGCACGCTGATCGGACGCACGCGATGAACTACCGCCACTCCTTTCACGCCGGCAACTTCGCCGACGTCTTCAAGCATGCGATCCTTGCGCGCCTTCTCGTCTATCTCACGCGCAAGGAAGCGCCGCTGCGCTTCATCGACACCCATGCCGGCGCCGGCCGCTACGATCTTGCCAGCGAGGCGGCGCGCCGCTCCCCGGAATGGCGCGACGGGGTGGCGCGGCTCCTCAAGGCGCGCCCGCCGGCCCCCGTCGCCGCGCTGCTGGCGCCCTATCTCCAGGCGATCGGGCCGTTCGACGCCGACGGGCGGCCGGCCTCCTATCCCGGTTCGCCGGCGCTCGCCCAGGCGCTGCTGCGGCCCCAGGACCGCATCGCTCTGTGCGAAGCCCATCCGGAGGAACGCGAGCGCCTCGTCGCCGCCCTGGGGCGCGACAGCCGGCTGTCGATCGTCGGCACCGACGGCTATGTCGCGCTCAACGCCTATATCCCGCCCAAGGAGCGGCGCGGCGTCGTGCTGATCGATCCGCCCTACGAGGAGCCGGACGAGAGCGAGCGCGTGGAGGCGGCGCTCGCGCGGGCGCTCGCCAAATGGCCGCGCGGAACCTATGCGCTGTGGCGTCCGATCAAGACGCCGCTCGAGGACGCGCGCTTCCTCAACGCGATCGGCGCGCTCGGCGCGCCGGGCGTCCTGCGGCTCGAACTCGACGTCGGCGCCGTCGCGCCGAGCGCGCATTCGCCGAGCCCCCTGAGCCGCACAGGGCTTCTCATCGTCAATCCGCCCTTCGGCCTGATCGACGAGGCGCGCGTCCTGATGCCCTGGCTGGCGCAATTGCTGCGCCGCGACGCGGGCGGCGGGTTCGTCTGCGCTTGGCTGACGGAGCCGAAATGAATGGGCGTTGCCTCGCGGCGATGAAATAGTTTATATGTGAACAAACTAGAGGAAGCGAACCATGACCTTGCCGAACGCCTTGCGCGGAAAGCTCCGATTGCCGGTGATCGGCGCGCCTTTGTTCATCATCTCGCATCCCGCGCTGGTGATCGCGCAGTGCAAGGCGGGCGTCGTCGGCTCGTTTCCCGCGCTCAACGCGCGCCCGCTCAGCCAGCTCGACGAATGGCTGCACGAAATCACCGAGGCGCTCGCCGCGCACGATCGCGCCCATCCCGAGAGCCCGGCGGCGCCGTTCGCGGTCAATCAGATCGTGCACAAGTCGAACCTCCGGCTCGAACAGGACATGGAATTGGCGGTGAAGTGGAAGGCGCCGATCGTCATCACTTCGCTGGGCGCGCGCGAGGACGTCAACGTCGCCGTCCATTCGTACGGCGGCGTGACGTTGCACGACGTCATCAACGTCCGCTTCGCCCATAAGGCGGTCGAGAAAGGCGCCGACGGGCTGATCGCGGTCGCCGCCGGCGCCGGCGGCCACGCCGGTCCGTTCTCGCCCTTCGCGCTGGTGCAGGAAATCCGCGAGTGGTTCGACGGCCCGCTCGCGCTCGCCGGCGCCATCGCCAACGGCGGCGCGATCCTCGCCGCGCAGGCGATGGGCGCCGACCTCGCCTATATCGGCTCGGCCTTCATCGCCACGAAGGAAGCGCGCGCGATCGAGGACTACAAGCAGGCGATCGTCGCCGGCCGGGCCGACGATATCGTCGGCTCCAGCCTGTTCACCGGCATATTCGGCAACTACCTCAAGCCGTCGATCGTCAAGGCGGGGCTCGATCCCGACAACCTGCCCAACGGCGACGCCAAGGCGATGAACTTCGGCTCGGGCGGCGGCTCGGAGGCGAAGGTGTGGCGTGACATCTGGGGCTCGGGCCAAGGCATCGGCGCCGTCAAGGCGGTCACGCCGGTCGCCGAGCTCGTCGCGCGCCTCGCCAAGGAATACGCGGCGGCGAAGGGGCGCATCTGCGTCTCGGGGTGAGGCGGGCGGGAGGCGTCGGCATGAAACCGCTCGCGTGGCGCGAACGAATTGCTGAGCGGCCTGAGAATGTGTATAATCCATCTTGAAAATACACATTGGACGACCTCGTGCGCACCAATATCGAAATCGACGATCGGCTGTTGGCGAGCGCCATGGCGGCGGCCGGCCTCAAGACCAAGAAGGCGACGGTCGACGAAGCGTTGCGCCGCATGGTGCGCCAAGAGGCGCGCCGGCGCGCGATCAAGGACATGGCGGGCCTGGGCTGGGAGGGCGATCTTGACGCGATGCGCCAAGAACTCGCCCAAGCCCGCGCGTCGATGATCGTCGTCGACAGCTCGGTCTGGATCGCCAACTTGCGGGACGAAGGATCCGAGGCCGTCGCCAAATTGCGCGCGATCTACGATAACGACACAATTCTCGTCGGCGATATCGTTCTGCTCGAAGTTCTTCAGGGCGCGAGAGGCGACGCCCATGCCGCACGCATCGAAAGTTCGATGCGGAATTTTGCGGTCGAGAGCATGCTCGGCGAAACGCTCGCCGTGCGCGCCGCCGCGCACTATCGTTTCTTGCGAGAGCGCGGCGTAACCGTGCGCAAGACCATCGACCTCGTTATCGCGACCTTTTGTCTGGAACGCGGCCATATCTTGCTGCACGACGATCGCGACTTCGATGCGATGGCCGCGCATCTCGCGTTGCGTGTGATGTGACGCAGTTTCGCGTCGACAAACGCCGCCGGCGCCGTGACGAAGTCAAGCGCCGCGCGCAAAGCGTGACGCAAAAAAATATTCGGCATGGGATTGCGGGGACAAACACCCACGCGCGACATTAGCGCTCTCGTCTCGCGGCGCGATCCGTGACAGAACGCTTTTGCGGGCCGGTCGAGACGCGTATCCTGTCGCCCGAGTTGCGTTTCGCGTTCCGCTTCCAACCCTTAAGAAAAAGAATCGCTCGAAGAAGCCATGGCGACCGTTGAACAATTTCCAGGCCGGCACGTCGCCGTCACCAGCCCTGCCGAGCCCGCTTACCGCACCCCGCCGCTCAACGTCGAAGCCGAACAGGCGCTGCTCGGCGCGATCCTCGTCAACAACGACGCGTTCGACCGGGTCTCCGACTTTCTCAAGGCCGAGCACTTCGTCGAAGAGATCCACCGCCGCATTTACGAGATCGCGGGTTCGCTGATCCGCGCCGGCAAGCTCGCTTCGCCGATCACGCTGAAGACCTTCCTGGGCGAGCACGACCTCGGCGGCGTCAGCGTGCCGCAATATCTGGCGCGCCTCGCCGCCGAAGCGACCACGATCATCAACGCCAACGATTACGGCCGCACCATCCACGATCTGGCGGTGCGGCGCGAGCTGATCCATATCGGCGAGGACGTCGTCAACGTCGCCTATGACGCGCCGGTCGATTCGACCCCGCGCGACCAGATCGAGGAGGCCGAGCGGCGCCTCTATCAGATCGCCGAGGGCGGGCGCTACGACGGCGGCTTCCAGCGTTTTTCCGACGCGCTGAAGGTCGCGGTCGACATGGCCGCCAAAGCCTACGAGCGCGACGGCCACCTCAGCGGCGTCGCGACCGGGCTCACCGACCTCGATCACAAGCTGGGCGGCCTGCAGGCCTCCGACCTCATTATCCTCGCGGGCCGCCCGGGCATGGGCAAGACCGCGCTCGCCACCAACATCGCCTTCAACATCGCCAAGGCCTATCGCGGCGAAACGCGCGCCGACGGAACGCAGCAGACGGTCGACGGCGGCCTCGTCGGCTTCTTCTCCTTGGAAATGTCGGCCGAGCAATTGGCGACCCGCATCATCGCGGAGCAGTCCGGCGTCGCCTCCTACAAGATCCGCCGCGGCGACATCACCGAGAGCGATTTCCATCTCGTCGCCGAGGCGGTGCGCGAGATGCAGTCGATCCCGTTCTTCATCGACCAGACCGGCGGCATCTCGATCGCCCAGCTCACCGCGCGCGCGCGCCGCCTGAAGCGCCAGCGCGGGCTCGATCTTCTCGTCATCGACTATCTGCAATTGCTCGCAGGATCGAAGACGCGCGGCGACAACCGCGTGCAGGAGCTCACCGAGATCACCACCGGCCTGAAGGCGCTCGCCAAGGAGCTGAACGTGCCGATCCTCGCGCTGTCGCAGCTCTCGCGCCAAGTCGAGCAGCGCGACGACAAGCGCCCGCAACTCTCGGACCTGCGCGAATCGGGCTCGATCGAGCAGGACGCCGACGTCGTGATGTTCGTCTATCGCGAGGAATATTACCTCAAGAACAAAGAGCCCCGCCCCGGCACGGAAGAGCACGTGGCGTGGATGAACGAAATGGAGCGCTCGCACGGCCGCGCCGAGGTGATCATCGGCAAGCAGCGCCACGGCCCCACCGGCACGGTGGAATTGCAATTCGAGGCGGAACTGACGCGCTTCGGCAATCTCGCGCGCGAAGAGGCGATGCCGGAAATCCGCTGAGGCGGGAATCGCGCCGCGAATCACCCGCCCGATTCGGCGGCGCGGCAAGGCGCGAATGCGCGGCGCGCGCTTTCCGCCGGGGCGTCGGTCGGTAAGGCGACGACGCCATCGCCCCAACCTAATCCCTTGAATTTAAATAGCTTTCATGCCCGCCGCGAGCGGCGCTGCGCTTATGCACCATTTTGTCGAATCACGATTCTTGACACGCGTCGGTTGTATTGATTAGCTGTTCACAACCGACGAATCCTTCGCGCGCATAGGCGTCTGCAACGAGCGGCGCATGCGCGGCGCACGAGCCTTTCGGCATCGGTTGCGAGAGCGTCGAACCGCTTTGCGTATCGCTCGCGTTTCATCGAGCCATCTGGCCGGCTTTCGAGCCTTGTCACGCGACGGGGGATCAATGGGCGCGTTCTGGAATCAGGTCGTCAATTTCGTTCAGCCCCTCGACCGCTCGATGGGAGAGCAGGACGCGATCGGCGCGCCGGCCGCCGCGCGCGCGGCGCCGCTGCGCTATTCGCAGAATGCATCGCTCGAATCGATCGGCATGCAAAACGAGACGCTGCGCACGCAGCTCGAGGAAATCGAACACGGCTTTCAGCACTTGGATCAGGTGAAGGGCCTGTTCCACGGGCTGCTTTCGCCGATGTCGGAACTGCTCGTCGAATTCGAGACGACCAAGGCCCGCCTGAACGAGGCGAAGACCAAGCTCGCTCTGCTGGAAGACGCCCATGACGGCTTGAACGTGCGCCACGCGGCGGCGGTCGAGGAGCGCGATTGTCTCGCCGAAGCGAGAAATGCGCTGCTGCGCGAAAACCGCGAAGTCGGGCAGCGCGCTCAGCGCGTCGGCGCCGCGCTGAGCGAGGCGCAGCTGGAGCTGCGCGACCGCATCGCCGCCAAAGAGAAGCTCGAACGCCTCCTCGACGCCGAGACGCGTCTGAGCGCCGCCCAGGGCGACGAGATCCGCCGCCTCAAGGACGAATTGTCGAGCAAGGATCAAAGCCTGGCGAGCCTCGAGCTTTCGCTCAAGGAGGCGAGCGACCAATGCGCGCTGCTTTCGCAGGAGAACGCGACGCTGCGCGACGCCTCGCAAAATCTTTCCAGCGAGCTCGAGGCCGCCAACCGGCGCATCGCGGATTACGAAACGCAGATCGATCAGGGCAAGCATCGCATCGGCGCGCTGGAGCAGGCGCTCGCAGAGGAGCAGTCGACGCACGCGACCCTGCGCGCCAAGCATCTCGAGCACGTCGAGCGCTCCCGCTCGGAACTGGCCGCGCTCAGCAACACCGTTCACGCCGTGCGCGGACGCGTCGACGTCACCAATAGGATTCTCGATCAGACGCGCGGCCAGTTGCGCGAGAAGATCGACGAGTTGCGCGCCGCGGAGCGCCGGTTGCTGGAGAACGGCATCCAGATCGACAGCCTCGAAAAGACCACGCGCGCGCAGAAGGACGATCTCGCCGCCGCGGGCGAACGCCTCGCCGGCCTGGAGCGCGTCCGCGCGGCGCTCGCCGATCAGGCCAACGGTCTGAGCGAAGCCGTCAGGGCCAAAGAGGCCGCGTTGCAATTGGCGACGCGAACCGTCGAACAACTGACCGCCCGCCTCGAAGAGGCGACTGCCGCCCGGCAGCGCGCGAAAGAAGAATTGGACCGCCGCACCGGCGCGCTTCAAGACGAGGTCGCGCGCCTGCGCGCCGAGCGCCAACTGGCCGACGGCGCGCTGGAGGCTTCGCGCGTCGAGCGCAAGCAGGCGCGCCGCGCGCCGCCGACGGCGGCCGAGGGACGCCGCCAAGCGCCGGCGCCGGCCACGACGCCGGCGACGCTTGCCGAGCTGGTCGAGGCGGTCGAGTCGCCGCAAACCAACGTCACCAAATTGCCGCGCACCGCCGCGGTGTGAACGCGCTCGGTCGCGCCCTCGTCCGGCCCTTCGGGCTGCCTCTCAGCGAACCAAAGGTTCGCCCCGCGCCAATGGCCGGAAATGTCCACCGCCGTCATGGCCGGGCTTGTCCCAAGGCTGTCCGGTTCGATTTTGCTGGCGCCGGCGCACGGCGTTGATTCTAATCATTTCCAGAGTTTGGCGACTCGCTTGGACATGAAAAGGATCAGCGCCGTGCCCCATACGAATACGGTCTTCCGCGACGTTTTGAAACTGCTTCCCTGGTCTGTCTTTGAGCGGCTTGTGGAGAAGCACGGGACCGACGATCTGGTTCGCAGTTTCACGACCAAGCGGCAGCTGTCGGTGCTGCTGTTCGGTCAATTGTCGGGCTCGCATTCGCTGCGCGACATCCAAGCGTCGATGGCGAGCCATCAGGCGCGGCTTTATCATGCGGGCGGCGCCGCTCCGGCGCGCTCGACCTTCGCAGACGCCAACCGCGACCGGGATTCCAGGGTTTTCTCCGGGCTTTTCATGCATATGCTGGGCATGGCGACGCGCGGCCTGCGCCGCAAGATGGGCGATGCGGTGCGGCTGATCGACTCGACCAGCCTGCATCTGGCGGGCGCAGGGACGCAGTGGGCGCGCTTTTCGGCCGAGGTCTGCGGCGCCAAGGCGCATTTCGTCTACGACCCCGATCTGGGCTGCCCGATCTGTCACATGGTCACCGAGGCCACGGTCAACGACATCGTCGCGGCCAAAGCGATGCCGATCGAAGCGGGCGCGACCTATGTCTTCGACCTCGGCTATTACGATTATGGCTGGTGGGCCGCGCTCGACGAGGCGGACTGCCGCATCGTGACGCGGTTCAAGAAGAACACGCCGCTCCTTTCGGCCCGATCCATGCCCGTCGCGCCGGGAACGGGCGTCGTCAGCGATCGAACCGGCTTTCTGCCGGGCCGTCAGGCTAAAAACCGCAAGAATCCGATGCAAGGCGCGGTGCGCGAGGTCGTCGTGACGATGGAGACCGGGGGGACGTTGCGGATTCTGTCCAACGATCTGGACGCGCCCGCCAAAGAAATCTCCGACCTCTACAAGCGGCGCTGGCAAATCGAATTGTTCTTCCGCGTGATGAAGCAAACCTTGAAAATCACCCATTTCATAGGCCGCTCCGAGAACGCCGTGCGCATTCAGATCGCCGTCGCGCTGATCGCCTTTCTGTTGCTGAGCCTTTTGCGAAAGATGGCGCAAGACAATCAAACCCTGCTCGAAACCACGCGACTCGTGCGCGCGAACCTGATGCATCGAAGAGACTTCACCTGCCTCAAGCAACCGCAAAAACCGCCGCCGCGCGACTCTCGGCAGCTCTCCCTAAACTGGAGCTCATCATGAACCGGAC
>CAVXCA010000109.1:0-15537 GCA_963759955.1 uncultured Alphaproteobacteria bacterium | reverse complement strand
TCCGATTGTCCCGCCGCCGGAACGTTGCGCCCCTTCATGTCCCTTCGCCCCCGCTCGTTCGCCTTCACCCTGCTCATTGCCGCGCTTGCCGCGCTGCCGCTCGCCATGACCATTTTCGCGACCGCCTCGGCGGTGACCTGGCTGCTGTTCGTCCGTCCGGCCACGCGCGCGGCCGCTTCACCGCGCTGACCGCGCCGCCTTCTAGTCGGCCCGGGCTCGACCCAGTTCGGCGTCACGTCGGCTGGTTGCCGCTGATGCGCAGTTGCGGCGGCGCGGCGGCGCCGCCCGCAAGATCGGCTGTGACCGGTTGGTCGAAATTCATGCCGAGGATTGCGCCCCGGCTCGCGCCGGCGATAATGTTGTCGGCGATCGCCGCCGAGCCCGCCCCTTGGGCGATCGAAACGCCGATCCCGATCGGCGCGTTGCGCACGACATTGCCCAGCACCGCGACGTCCCGCAGCGAGGCGCCCCAGCCGACGAGAATGCCGACCCACGGCGCGCCCTCGATCACATTGGCGCTGACCGTCGCGTCGGCCTCGACCTTGACGGCGCATTCGTAGCCGGATTCGTGGCCGGAATGGTTATCTGTCGGCCTGACGCCGCGGATGACGTTGCCCGAGCAGACCGCGGCGCGGCCCCCGTGGTCGGCGAAATTGACCATCTGGACGCCGCAGACGGCGCCGTCGATCGAATTGTTCGATATGACGCAGCCTTCGAATTCGAATTCGGCGAAGATCGCGGTCTCGCCGAGTTCGGCGCAGCTGTTGTCGCTGATGACGACGCCCGCCCCACCGTTGTTGCGCACTGCCGTATAGGTGCAGCGACGGATCGTGTTGTTCGTCACCAAGACGCCGCCGGCGCGGAAGATCGAAACGCCGTTGCCGTACTGGCCGGCGCCCCCCGAAACGGCCTTGATGTCGCTGATGCGGTTGCCCGAGACGCGCGTGCCGTCATCGCCGCGGGTCGAGCGCCAGACCTGGACGCCATTGTCGCCGCAGCGCTCGACGCGGTTGTCGGCGATGACGAGGCCGGTCGCGTCAGTGGAAAAAACCCCGCCAGCGGCGATGTCGCGGACGCCGTTGCGCTCGATCCATCCGCCGCAACCGCGCAAGCGTAGGCCGACGCCGCCGGAATGTTCGATTGCGCATTCCGAGATCGACAGCCCGCCGACATTGGAAAAGTCGAGAAGGCCGCGGTCGCTCTCGAGCGGGCGATCGGCGCCGTCGAAGGTCAGGCCCGAGAGCGTGACACGTGCGCCGCCGTCGGCCGCGATGAGCGGTCCGCCGCCGACGAGCGCGAGCCGCGTCGCGCCGGGAAGGCCGATGAGCCGGGCGCCGTCGGCAAGATGCAAGGTCGCGGTGTGCAACGTTCCGGCCCCCATGATGAAGGGGCGGCCGGCCCGGGTCGCGGCGTCGATGGCGCGCCGAAGCGCAGCGGTCGCGTCGACGCCCGAGCCGAGTTCCTCGCCACGGCTGCGCGCGATCGGCAAAAGGGCGGCGCCCGCCACGGCGACGGCGCCGCCTATCGTCCTGCGTCGACTGATCGTCATGCGCGCTCCCGAATGCATTACGTTTTACCTCATTTGGCGAGACTTGCGAGCGCCGGCGCGGGCGAATGAAGTTCGCTCGAAGGGGCGCGGATCGAACGCTTGTCGCCGCCCGCGCGGCGCGCTGGATTGAGCCGATTCACAACAGGACGCGATGGCGCGGCCGCCGCGCTTATCGCCGCCGGCCCCGCGCCCGCTTTACGCCTCGCGCCGCCCGCTCTATAGCCTTGGCGCCCAGCCGATCCTCGCGCGACGGCGCTGCAAACGAGGCCCGCCATGAAACTTTCCGACCCTACCCTGCTGCGCTCGCAGTGCCTGATCGACGGCGCCTGGGTCGGCCAAGGCGTCGATCCGATCCACAATCCCGCCACCGGCGCCTTGATCGCGAGCGTGCCGCGCCTCGGCGGGAAGGAGGCGGTCGGCGCGATCGAGGCCGCGGCGCGCGCTTTTCAGCCCTGGGCCAAGCGCACCGCCAAGGAGCGCGCGGCGATCCTCAGGCGCTGGTTCGAGCTCATCGTCGCCAACCGCGACGACATCGCGCTGATCATGACCAGCGAGCAGGGCAAGCCGCTCGCCGAGGCGCGCGGCGAAGTCGACTACGCCGCCGCGTTCGTCGAGTTCTACGCCGAAGAGGCCAAGCGCATCTACGGCGAGATCAACCCGACCTTCCGCGCCGATTCGCGCATCCTCGTCGTCAAGCAGCCGATCGGCGTCATTGCGGCGATCACGCCGTGGAACTTTCCCGCCGCGATGATCACCCGCAAAGTTGCGCCGGCGATCGCGGTCGGCTGTACGGCGGTGGTCAAGCCCGCGCCCGAGACGCCGCTCACCGCGCTCGCGCTCGGCGAACTCGCGCTGCGCGCCGGCATGCCCGCCGGCGTCCTCAACCTCCTCACCGGCGACGCGCCGGCGATCGGCAAGGCGATGTGCGAACACCCCGCGGTGCGCTTCGTCGGCTTCACCGGCTCGACCGAAGTCGGCAAGCTCCTGATGCGCCAGGCCGCCTCGGGCGTGAAGAAGGTCGGGCTCGAGCTAGGGGGCAACGCGCCGTTCATCGTCTTCGACGACGCCGATCTCGACGCCGCGGTCGAAGGCGCGCTCGCTTCGAAGTTCCGCAACATGGGGCAGACCTGCGTCTGCGCCAACCGCCTGTTCGCGCAGGACAAGATCTACGACGCATTCGTAGACAAGCTCACCCGCGCGGTCGCCGCGTTCCGCGTCGGCGACGGCGCCCAAGCCGGCGTCAACCAGGGCCCGCTGATCAACGACGAGGCGATCGCCAAGGTGGAAAGCCATGTCGCCGACGCGCTGGCGAAAGGCGCGCGCGCGACGATCGGCGGCAAGCGCCACGCGCTCGGGCGCACCTTCTACGAACCGACCGTGCTCGCCGACGTGACGCCGGCGATGCAGCTCTCGCGCGAGGAGACCTTCGGCCCGGTGGCGCCGGTGTTCCGATTCAAGGACGAGGCCGAAGTCATCCGGCTCGCCAACGACACCCAGTTCGGCCTCGCCTCCTACTTCTACGCGCGCGACCTCGGCCGCGTCTGGCGCGTCGCCGAGGCGCTCGAATACGGCATGGTCGGCATCAACTCGGGTCTCATCTCGTCCGAGCTCGCCCCGTTCGGCGGCGTCAAGGAATCCGGCCTCGGCCGCGAAGGCTCGCGCCACGGGGCGGAGGAGTTCGTCGAGATCAAGTACATGTTGATGGGCGGGCTCGATAAGTGAGGAGCGGTTTGCTGCGAGTTTATTGCGGCAAGCAATTCAGCCGTTCGGCGCCGTCGCGGGCCCGCTCGACGATGCGGGCGGCGAGAATGCGCTGAATGAGCCTCGGATGCGCAGCGTCGCGCTTGATCGGGTTCGGCAGCGAAGTCGCCAGCAGCGCCAACTCGTGCGCGTCGAGCTGACTCGCCCTCTTGTGGAAGTAGTGTTGCGCGGCCGCCTCGATCCCGAAGACCCCGTCGCCCCATTCGGCGATGTTGAGATAAACTTCCATGGTGTGCGCCTTCGACCAAACCTTGCCGAGAACGAGCGCGACGCTGATCTCAATTCCCTTGCGAATGGCCGAGCGACTTGGCCACAGAAAAAGGTTCTTGGCGGTCTGCATGGTGATCGTCGACGCGCCGCGTTTGGGGCCATTTTTGCCGGCCCCGCTCAAGACTTCATGCAGAGCGCCCCAGTCGACCCCGTCGTTCTGACAGAAGCCATCGTCCTCCGACGCGATCACCGAAGCGACGGCGACGGGCGCGATATCCGCCAGTCTCACGTAGATGCGTTCGTAGCGCTTGCCTTCGATCGTGCGGCCGAGCATGAGCGTCGAGAAAGGCGGCGCGACGGTGTAGAGGGCGACAAGCCCTGCGAAAACGAACAACAGCGCCAGCCCGCCGAGGGCGACGCCTCGCGCCAGGGTGCCGAATGGGAAACGCCGCCGAGCCATGCCACAGCCTTGGCGCAAGCCGACGCGTCGGGCAAGCGCGCGGCCGGCCTGTCGAACTGCCCACTGACCGCACGTCACCCCATCGAGACTGTCGAACCGGCTGTCGGCAAGCGATCATCGAGACCGGCGCATCTCGACCCTCGGTCGACGAGCGGAGTCACCAACCAAGCGTCAGATTTCCCCCTACGCAAAGCGTTTCCTCAGCTCCGCCGCCATCTCGCGGCTCAACGGCTTGAGCAGTTCCGCGTTATACGAGGCGTTGAAGGGAACCGGCGGCTTCGCCGCGCTCAGGTCGGCGAACTGAATGGTCGGGTCGGGCTCGTCGTTCTGGGGCCGCGAGGGGTCCATCGTCGGCAGCGCGCGGCCGGCGAGGCTGTGCAGATTGCGCGCGTTGGGCCGCAGATCATTCTGCACGATCTGCTGCACGGCGATCGCGTAGCGGCGCGAGGTCGCGGCCGGCCCGCCCTCGGCGACCGCCGGATCGACGTTGAGCGTGACGATCGAAATCGTATCGTCGTCGTTGAGAAAGAGATCGAAGGTGCGGAACTGCTGCGGGAAGTCGCGCAGCGAAGACGTCTCCACCTGCCAGAACCCGCGCTCGGGCCTTGAGGGATCGTCGGAGGCAAACGCCTTCACCGTGTTGACGTGTCGATGGCCGGCGATCCACATCAAGAGGTTCGGCGTGGCGCGTAGCCTGTCGACGAGCTCGGTCAGCGTCACGGCGTTGCGCTTTTCCGGCGCGATGCCGTTCATCTCGCCCCACCATTCCATTTCCGAGCCGATGGCGGAGACGCCGATCGGCACGTGCGCGGCGACGATCATCAACTGACGGTTCGCCTGCCCCGCGTCGAGCTCGTCTTTCAGCCACGCCCAGCGCTCCGCATCGAGATTGCCGTGGCCGTGGATGTCGCGGGAGCCGTCGTCGCTCGCCTGGGTGTCGTCGAGCACGATCACCTTGAGCGGCAGACTCAGTTTCGGCGCGAAGCTGTAGCAGGCGAAACCGGGATCGCGCCGGCCGAGGCGGCTCCGGCGCGCGAGATGGAAACCGTGGCCGACGGGCCGAGTCGTGGTGTCGAAGAATTCCTGCATCCACGCCGCTCTGCCGAGCGCGCGGCGCGCGGGATCGGCGACGATCTTCGGCGCCCCGGCGGCGAAAGCGGGATCGGCGGCGGGCCCTGCATCAACGACCGTTCCGAACGGCGTCGAGCCGTCGATCACGCCGCCGTAATAAGCCGGCCGCGCCTTGAACGCGGCGACGTCGAACAGCACGGGAAAATCAGCCGGCTTGGGAACCAGGATATCGCCGATCGCCCACACCGTCCCTGCGACATAGGACTCGCGAAAGCTCGGATCGCCGTCGAGCGGGAACGAGCCGAGATAGAAGTGATCGTGATTCCCGACGACCTGATACCAGGGAATGGAGCGGTCGAGACCGGCGGCCTTGAACGGCTTCTGATAGTCGACGCTGCGCGCGCCGGCGTGGGCGCCGGAACTGGGCGTGATGACCTTGCCGTCGAAGACGTCGATGTACCACCTGATCTCGTTGTACGAAGGATTGTTGCTGGCGTCGCCGAGCATCACGCCGAAGTCGAAGGGGTCGCCCTTGTGCAGGGCGTTGACAGTCTGAACCGCGGAGTCCAGCACCTGCGTCGTAGCGAGCATCACCGGCGAATAGATCGAGGTGTTGGCGAAGGCGAACGGCTCGCTCTGCTGGAAAGCGATGAGCTGGTTCGGCGCCTCCTTGTCGGTGATGTGAACGTCGGTGAAGGCGAAGAACCGGATGAGCTTCGCCTTTCTCTCCGGCGCGCGCGGCGCCCGGTCCGGCGACAGGAGATCGGCGCGCGCCGCCACCGGAAGCGGCGCGCCGTAAGTCCAGTCGCCGTAGCCGAACTTCGCGTATTGGCCGACTTCGTCGATCTGCGGCTTGTCGAGGCCCGGCAGCGAAGCGGGAAACGCGATCATCCGCTCGCGGGTCGTGGCGACGGTAGAGTCGATGGGATAGCTCGGCGCCTCCCGAGCGACAGCAGTCTGCGGAAACGTCAGCGCGCCGAACGAAACGGCTCCGACGACGCTGATCGAGGATTGCAGGAATTCGCGCCGGCCAATCGCGCCGCAAGCGCCGGGAGCCTCGGCAGTTTTCTCGTCGCCCGCCATGATGCCCGCCCTTTTTCGAGGTCGCCGCTACGCTCGCTCCCCATTCCGCCGCCGAAGCGCGCTTGGCCCGCTTGACCGCCAACCCACGAGCGAACACGCGATCATATGCAAGCATACGTTGCTAGATTCTTACCGCAAACGCGGCAAGGCGTCGCGCCGTCAGTAAAGCGAGCCATCCTTGTGGGCGAACCGCCATCGGCCTTCGACGAATTCGGCCTTGAGATCGTCGTCGGGGTAGCTCGCCGCGTCGCCCGGCGTGCGGTCGCCGACTTCGAGATAGAGGACGTCCTCGTCGGTCTCGTTGACGAGGCAATGGCCGTTGCCCGTCCCGGCCTTGAAGCCCGCGCACATTCCGGGCGCGAGCGCGAGCTTGCCTTCGTCGGTGTGCAGCGTCGGGCTCCCCGTGAGGATGTAGACGAATTCGTCTTGCATGGAATGCGCGTGGCGCAGCGCCGAAGACCCGCCCGGCGCAATCCGCGTCAGGTTGACGCCGAAATTGGTCAGCCCGAAGAGATCGCCGAGCGGCCGCTTTTCGCGGCCCTTCATGCGCGAGGCGAAGGGTTCGGGATAGCTCGAGGGCTTCGTGCGCGCCGGGGCGTCGGCGGCGCGGATGGCGACAGGGCGTTTCGGTTCGGACATGGCGGGCCTCCGCGCCCAAGATAGGCGATCGCGAGCCCCGCGTCACCGAGCGCCCTGGCGGTTCGCCGCCGCCGCGCTTAGATTGGGGCGAGAACAGGGGAGCGTTCGGTCATGAGAGGTTTTCTGATTCGCGCGGTCGTCGTCGCGCTTGGGCTATGGCTCGCGTCGCAGATCGTTCCCGGAGTCGAGATCCGCTCCACCGGGACCCTGATCGCCGCGGCGCTGCTGCTCGGCGTCGTCAACGCCATCGTGCGGCCGATCCTGGTGATCCTGACCTTCCCGATCACCCTGCTGACGCTCGGCCTGTTCCTCTTGGTCATCAACGGCCTGATGATCGAGCTGGTTTCGCATTTCCTCGACGGCTTCGTCGTCGTCGGCCTGTGGCCGGCGATCCTCTGCGCCGTCGTGATCTCCATCACGAGCTGGCTGATGTCCGGCTTCATCGGCCCGCAAGGGCGCATCGAAATCGTGACGGTGCGGCATTACGGGCGGTACGAGTGAGGAACGCCACTTAGCGAAACCTGCGGCCGATCACCCGAGCCCCTCACCCTGCCTCTCCCCGTAAACGGGGCGAGGAGAAGAAAGGCGCCGCGCGGCTCCGCTCCCCGCGAGCGGGGAGAGGCAGGGTTGAGGGGCCTGGGGGAGTTTCCGCTCCGCCTGTCGCGCCTCACACGTCCAAGTTCGCCACGCTCAGCGCGTTGTCCTGGATGAATTCGCGGCGCGGCTCGACGATGTCGCCCATCAATTTCACGAAGATGTCGTCGGCCTCGTCGACTTCGCGGATCTTCACCTGCAAGAGCGAGCGCGCGTCGCGGTCGAGCGTCGTCTCCCAGAGCTGGTCCTTGTTCATTTCGCCCAGGCCCTTGTAGCGCTGGAAGGTCACGCCCTTGCGCCCCGCTGCGTTGATCGCCTCCAGGAGTTCCGAGGGGCCGGAAACGGGCGTCTCGTCGCCGCGCCGCACAAACACGGCGGGCGTGCGGAACGCTTCGCGAAGCGGCCTCGCGTGCTCGTCGAGCCGGCGTGCCTCGGCCGAGGCGATGAAGCCGGCGTCGAGCGTCACCGCCTGCTTGACGCCGCGCAGCTCGCGCGTCAGCACGTAGCCGCCCGCTTCGCTGCGCCCGCTCCAGCCGCGTTCGGTCTCTTCGGAAATCGCGTTCATGCGCTCGGCGAGAACGGCGGCGCGCGCTTCGCCCTCGGGGTCGTCGGCGACGCTCAACGGCTTGAGCGCGCCGGCGAGCGCGGCCTGCTCGACCGCGCCCTTGTGGTAGCGCGAGTGCAATTGCTGCAACAGGCGGCGCATCGCGCGCGCCTCCTCGACCAGCGCGGCAAGATCGGCGCCCGCGCGCACTTCGCCCTCGCCCAGCCGCAGCGCGGCGCCTTCGAGCCCGGCGGTGACGAGAAACTCCTCCATCGCGCGCTCGTCCTTCAGATACTGCTCGGACTGGCCGCGCTTGACCTTGAACAGCGGCGGCTGCGCGATGAAGAGATAGCCGCCTTCGATGATCGGCCGCATCTGACGGAAGAAGAACGTCAGCAGCAGCGTGCGGATATGAGCGCCGTCGACGTCGGCGTCGGTCATGATGATGATCTTGTGATAGCGCAACTTCTCGACGTTGAAGTCGTCGCGCCCGATGCCGGCGCCGAGCGCGGTGATCAGCGTGCCGATCTGCTCGCTCGACAGCATCTTGTCGAAGCGCGCGCGCTCGACGTTGAGGATCTTGCCGCGCAGCGGCAGAACCGCCTGGAATTCGCGATTGCGGCCCTGCTTGGCGGTGCCGCCCGCCGAATCGCCCTCGACGATGAAGATTTCCGATTTGGCGGGGTCGCGCTCCTGACAATCGGCGAGCTTGCCCGGCAGGCTGGCGATGTCGAGCGCGCCCTTGCGCCGCGTCAGCTCGCGCGCCTTGCGCGCCGCTTCGCGCGCCTGCGCGGCCTCCACCACCTTGCCGACGACGACGCGCGATTCCTGCGGATGCTCCTCGAACCACTGCGACAGCAATTCGTTGACCAAGCCCTCGACCACCGGGCGCACTTCCGAGGAGACGAGCTTGTCCTTGGTCTGCGAGGAGAACTTCGGATCGGGGCATTTGACCGAGAGCACGCAGGTCAAACCCTCGCGGCAATCGTCGCCGGTGAGGTCGACCTTGTCCTTCTTGGCCAAGCCCGAGCTTTCGGCGTAGCCGGTGACCTGGCGGGTCAGCGCGCTGCGCAGGCCGATGAGGTGCGTGCCGCCGTCGCGCTGCGGGATGTTGTTGGTGAAGGGCAGAACGTTCTCGTGGTAGCTGTCGTTCCACCACAGCGCGACCTCGACCGCGATGCGGTCGCGCTCGCCGCGGATGACGATCGGCTTGTCGATCAGCGGCGTTTTCGCGCGATCGAGATAGCGCACGAAGGCTTCCAGTCCGCCCTCGTAATGCAGCTCCTCGCGCTTGGCCTCGGCGCCGCGCAGGTCGGTCAGCACGATGCGCACGCCCGAATTGAGGAAGGCGAGCTCTCGCAGGCGATGCTCGATCGTGGCGTAATCGAACTCGACCATGGTGAAGGTTTCAGACGAGGGCGTGAAGGTCACCTGCGTGCCGCGCTTGGGCTTGCCGTCGACGATCGGCGCCGGGCCGACGACGGCCAGCTTGTCGACCGGGTCGCCATGCGCGAAATGCATGACGTGCTCGAGCCCATCGCGCCAGATCTGCAACGTCAGGCTGGTCGACAGCGCGTTGACCACGGAGACGCCGACGCCGTGCAGGCCGCCGGACACCTTGTAGGAGTTCTGGTCGAATTTGCCGCCCGCGTGCAGCTGGGTCATGATGACCTCGGCCGCGGAGACGCCCTCTTCTTCGTGAATGCCGGTGGGAATGCCGCGTCCGTCGTCGCTGACCGAGCAGGAGCCGTCGGCGTTGAGCGTCACGGTGACCAGCTTGGCGTGGCCGGCCAGCGCTTCGTCGATCGCGTTGTCGACGACTTCGTAGACCATGTGGTGCAGGCCTGAGCCGTCGTCGGTGTCGCCGATATACATGCCCGGCCGCTTGCGCACCGCGTCGAGGCCGCGCAGCACTTTGATCGCGTCGGCGCCGTAGGCGTCGCTGCTGGCCTGGTCGCGCGCGTTTTCGTCGTTTTCGAGCGGCGAGTTCGGTTCGTCCGTCAATTTGAAAGCCTTCTTTTCCGGCAGAGGAACGGCCGCGCGAGCCCTGCCCGTCCGCGGCGATTCGAGTGGCGGGCATTATAGCCTGGACCGGGGAACGAATGCACGTTTTTCCCCAGGCCGGCGCCGGCGCCGGCGCGGCCCGCCGGACAGCGAGATTCCTTCAGGAAAATTCCCCTCGACCCCAGGGGCGGACCGGCCGACAATGGCGCGGCGGGACGAAATGATTCGCGGCCGAATTCAAG
The DNA here is from genome assembly GCA_963759955.1 of uncultured Alphaproteobacteria bacterium. Taxonomy (GTDB): domain Bacteria; phylum Pseudomonadota; class Alphaproteobacteria; order Rhizobiales; family Beijerinckiaceae; genus Roseiarcus. The sequence goes on along the minus strand of CAVXCA010000109.1, from coordinate 5,380 downwards.
GCTGCGGCCGGTGGAGGGATTTGGGCCGAGCGTGCGCGACGAAGTGAACGAACCTCTGGGGCGGAACTCGCCTGCACCCTCGCGCGCGGCGGGGCTCGTCAAGCGTTTCGGGCCGCGCCTCGCCCTGGGGCTCGCGGCCGTCGCCGTCGGCCTCGCCGCGCTGACGATCGTGAAATCCGACAATCGAAGCGGCGGCGAGCCGTTCGCGGTCGCGCGCATCGAACAGGCGCCGCCCGCGCCTCCGTCTCCGGCCGCGCCGCCCGCCGCTGCGGCCCTGCCCGCGACCGCCACCGGCGATCAGGTCGACGCCGCGAGCGGCGTCAAGGTGGTGCGCAACGGCGGCGGCGCGTCCGACGCGCTGATCATCGACGTGCCGCAGGCGCTGGGCGTGCATCTAGCCGCCGCGCCCGACCAGCGCCTCGTCGAAAAATCGCGCTACGGCCTGCTGCCGCGCATCGGCGCGGACGGGGCGCGCCCCGCCGACGTCTACGCGCGGCCGGTCATCGCCTCGGGGCGGCTGCGGGCGGGCGCCCCCCGCGTCGCCATCATCATCGGCGGCCTCGGCCTCAACGCCGAAGGAACCGCCAACGCGATCGCCAGACTGCCCGGCGCCGTTTCTCTCGGCTTCGCGCCCTACGGCGGCGATCTCGAGCGCGAAGTCGCCGCGGCGCGCGCGGCCGGCCACGAGATCCTGCTGCAAGCGCCGATGGAGTCGTTCGCGTACCCCGCGGACAATCCCGGCCCGCACACGCTGCTCGCCGGCGCCTCGGAAAGCGAAAATCTCGATTCGCTGCACTGGCTGATGGCGCGCTTTCCCGGCTACGTCGGCGTCGTCAACTATCTCGGCGGAAAATTCACCTCCGACGCGCACGTCCTCACGCCGGTGCTGGCCGATATCGCCGCGCGCGGCCTTGTCTATCTCGACGACGGCTCGTCGCCGCGCAGCGTCGCGCGCCAGGCCGCCTCGACCCTCGATCTGCCTTCGGGAACCGCCGACGTCATCATCGACGCCAACCCGGCGCCCGAGGCGATCGACGCCGCGCTGATCCGCCTGGAGGCGCTCGCCAGGAGCCAGGGTGGCGCGATCGGCATCGCCGCGGCGCTGCCGGCGAGCGTCGATCGCATCGCGCGCTGGAGCGCCGCGCTGGAGGCGCGCGGCGTCGCGCTCGCGCCCGTCTCGGCGATGATGGCGCGCGGCCCCGGCCCCGCGGCGCAGGCCAGCCCCTGAGACATGAGAGAAGGCGAGACGCCCGTGACCAGAGAATTGCCCTACCGCCGCGGCGCCGGCGTCACGCTCATCAACCGCGACGGCGCGGTCTTCATCGGCCGACGCAAGAAGACCCGCGGGGCGGCAGTGTTCGCCGGCCATGAATGGCAAATGCCGCAGGGCGGCATCGACGACGGCGAAGCGCCCTACGACGCGGCGCGGCGCGAACTCTATGAGGAGACCAACGTCTCCTCCGCGTCCCTGATCGCCGAAGCGCCGCAATGGCTGAGCTACGAAGTGCCGGACAAAGCCGGCAGCCGCTGGAGCCGCTATCGCGGCCAGACGCAGAAGTGGTTCCTGATGCGCTTCGAGGGCGAGGACTCCGAGATCGACGTCGCGCGCCCCGGCGGCGGGACCCATACGCCCGAGTTCGACGCCTGGAGATGGGAGCGTTTGGAGGCGCTGCCCGACCTCGTGGTGCCGTTCAAGCGGCGCGTCTACCAAGAGGTCGTCGCCGCGTTCGCGCCGCTCGCGCGCCCGGCGTGAAAGCGGGACCGCGTCAGCGCCCGGCTTGAATGTCCTCGAGCGCCTGCGCCATCGCCGCTTCGAACTTGCGAAGCACGCGATGCATGGAAATGTCGATCCCGGCGCGGGCAAACTCGCTGCGCAATTGGCCGGCGAGCGCTCCGTCGTCGTCGCGCCCCACTTGCGCTTCGACCAGCGCATCGGCGTGCGCCTTCGCCGCGTCTCCCTGGTGGCCGAGCAATTGCGCCGCCCACAGGCCGATGAGCTTGTTTCGCCGGGCCCGCGCCTTGAACCGCAGCTCTTCGCCCATGGCGAAGCGCTTTTCAAAGCTTTCTTCCCGTGTGTCGAAAACGCTGCTCATGTCACCCTCCCGAACGCTTCGGCTCCGCCGCGGCGCCCGCTCTTTATGTCATCTGGCCTCGCCCCGCCGCAAGCGCAAGACTGCGCGGCGCAAGCACCGGCGCGGCGTCAGGCCAAACAGGCGCGCGCCAGCTTTTGGAACGCCCGCGCGCGATGGGAGAGCGCGCGCGATCCGTCGCTCGGCAGGCCATGCTTCTCGACCGCGCTCATTTCGCCGAAACTGCGCGCATGCCCGTCGGGAATGAAGATCGGATCGTAGCCGAAACCCGCCGTGCCGCGCGGCGGAAAGACCAGCCGGCCGTCGACCCGGCCTTCGAAGATTTCGACATGATCGTCGGGCCAGGCGAGCGCCAGGACGCTGACGAAATGCGCGCGCCACGGCGGCGGCGCGCCGCGATCCTTGAGTTCGCGCTCGATGCGCGCCATGGCGCCGGAAAAATCGCGCCCCTCGCCCGCCCAGCGCGCCGAAAGGATGCCCGGCGCGTCGTCGAGCGCCGCCACGCACAGGCCGGAATCGTCGGCAAGGGCGGGCAGCGACGCGCCGCGCGCGCCCGCGCGCGCCTTCAGCACGGCATTGGCGGTGAAACTGTCGCCGGTTTCCTCGGGCTCGGCCAGGCCGAGAGCGCCCGCGCCGACAACGTCGACGCCATGGGGCGCGAGCAGGTCGCGAAGTTCGGCGAGCTTGCCCTTGTTGTGGGTCGCCGCGACGAGCCGGCCGACGAGGCGACGATGGGCGGAGCCGAGCGCTTCGCTCATTGCGCGACGATCTTGTAGCGCCGGCCCGGCGTCAGCGGCTCTGCGCGCTCAAAGCCGTTGAGAACCAGGAACTGATCGAGCGCGCGATCGTCGAAGGGCATGCGCCGCGCCAGCGTCTCGGCAGTGTCGCCCGCCTGCGCTTCGACGATCTGCAATCTGAGCTCGCGCGCCTCGGCCGCTTCCTCGGGCGTCAGGCGATGGAAAGACTGGATGGCGGCGCGAAAGCGCGCGTCCACCGCCGGCGTCAGACTGTGCGCGGCGAAGATCAGGCGATAGACCCGGCCACCGAGCCGGACCGCGCCGAGGCGGAAGCTCCATTGTTCGCCCTGTGCGACCGCGGTCGCCATGGGAAGGTCGCCGCCATTGATCGTTTCGATCGAGCTGGTTTTCACGCCGTCGATCCAGCCCGAGCCGAGCGCGCTCTCCAGCGTGGTGGAATCGCTCAGCTCGATGCTGTCGAGCCGCAGCGCCTGCGCGCCGCCTTCGCCGACCCCGATCAGCGCCGCCGTCTGATTTTCCAGAGCGAAGCCTTGCGGCGCCGTGAACGCGAAGCCCAGCTTGGGATGAAGGAACCGGTCGCCGCGCACCAGCCCCTGCGTCGGGTCGTCGCCGTAAGCGATGCCGTCGATCGCGGCGAGATAGGCGTCGCGGTCGGCCTCGCCGACGCCCGGCGCGCCGAACTGGCGCGCTTCGGCGATCGCCTGGGCGATACGCTCCGGCGTGGAAGGATGGGTCGCAAGCATGTCGGGCTTGTCCGCGGCGCCCAGGCCGATCAGCGAGGCGCGCAACGCGCTCCAGCGCCCCAGCGAAGTCAGGAAGCGCGAGGCGGCGTAAGGGTCGTAACCGGCCTTGGCGATGTTGCCGATGCCGATCTTGTCGGCCTCGAACTCCTGCTGGCGCGAGAAATGCGCGATCGACAATTTCATCCGCGCCTCGACTTCCTGGCCCTCCTGCGGGCGGTCGAGCACTTGCGAGGACACGCGGGTGAACAACGCGGCGGTCTTTTCCAGTTCGGCGCGCTGGGCGGCGTGGCGGGCGGTCACGTGCCCGATTTCGTGCGCCATCACCGCGGCGACTTCCGCCCCGTCGTTGGCGAGCGCGAGCAGGCCGCGGGTGACGAAGATGTCGCCCGAGGGAAGGGCGAACGCGTTGACCACGGGCGAATCGAGGATCGTCACGCGGTAGGGCTCGGTCGGCGTCTCGCTTGCCGGCGCCAGACGCGCAAGAATGTCGTTGAGATAGCGTTCGGTGGTCGGCGCGCTGTATTCGCCGCCGAAGGCGTCGATCAGGCGCTTGCGCTCGGGGCTCGAGAGCGCGCCGCCGGTCGTTTGCGGCGCCGCGGCCGGCGCGAGGCTGGCGAGAGGGGCCGCCGGCGGGTCGATTGCGTTGCAGCCGGCCGCCAGCAGCGCCAGCGAAGCGGCCACGATCCAGCGCGCCAAGCCAAGGCCCGACGCGATGCGCCCTCGTCTCGTTTCGCCCACAGCCTTCATCATCCGCCCGGTCTGGTCCCCTGCTTCGCCTCGGCCCGCCCCTGACGCTCGATCATGACCGGCTCGGCGACTTCCAGTCTCGGGCCGAAGCGGTCGTCCAACACGCCCCGGACCCGAACTCTTTCCCCCGCCAGGGCGCTCAACGGCACGCCGGCGTTCTCAAACGCGCGTTGTGATTTCCGCGCGACGAGGACGGTAAATCCGTTCCGCCCGCCAAAATCAAGATAGAGGCGCGAGCGCCCGACGCCAACCCTGCGCACGAATCCTTCGACGAGGACGAAACGCCCGTCCCGCTCGGCGAGGGCCTGGCTGTCCGCAGCGTCAAGAATGGAATAGTCGGGATCGTTCCACACGCCAAGCCCTGCCTCGCGCGCTTTGGCTTCGGCGGCCAGGCGTTCGGCGACGCAGCCGCGCGTCTCGAACTCCGGCCTGACGCGGGCGAAGCCGGCCGAAAGCATGAGCAGCGAGACGGCCGACGCCGCGCCGCCGGGCGTTTCGGCGACGCTCAGATCCGCCAAGACCCGCCCCCACCGATCGGGCTTGGCGGCGAACGCGGTGAGCGCGACCTCGCGGCCGGCGAGGCGACCTTCCAGGAACGCGCGCGCGTTGGCCGCCGTCTCGGGATCGCCGCGCGCCGCATCGGGAACGTCGAGGCCGGCGAGACGCGCGAGCCGGCCGTCGTCGAGGCGGATCTCCAGCCGCTCGGTGACCTCGTCGACCTTCGCCGTCCCCGCCGCGACGCCGCACGCCGCCCAGCCCGGCGGCGCGAAGGCGAGCGCCAACGCCAGCGCCGCGCCGGCGCCGGGCCGGCTCAGCCGAATCACGGGATGCGCGAGCGACATTTTCATGCTAGAGGCGCTTTGCCGTCGAAGATCGAACGGTCTTTAGCGGCTTTGCTCCTCGCGGTCATGAAGAATGCGGCGCGGGGCGACGAAATAACGCGCCGCACAGGGTTCGACGTTCGGTGCCGTAGCGTTGCGTCCCGGTAGCTCAGCAGGATAGAGCACAGGTTTCCTAAACCTGGGGTCAGGGGTTCGATTCC
>CAVXCA010000108.1:0-11493 GCA_963759955.1 uncultured Alphaproteobacteria bacterium | reverse complement strand
GCCGCGCAGGGGCAGGGCGTCGCGCTGTCCTCGCTCGCCATCGCCGCCGACGATCTCGCCTCGGGGCGCCTCGTCGCGCCGTTCGCCACCAGCGTTCCGACACCGTTCGGCTACTACTTCCTTTGTCGCCCCGCCGACGCCGAAACGCCGAGAATCAAGGCCTTACGCGAGTTTCTTGTTGCGGAGGCGGCGCTCTCGGCGGGGTGAGCGGAGCTGGGTCGGGCGCCGGGACGGCGTTACATCTTCGAGGCGGCCGACTTCTCGCCAGGCTCGGCTTCTTCCGCGATATCGCCCGCGAGAGCGCGCGCCAAGCAAGCGTAACCCTCGTCGTCCATGTGAAAGCCGTCGCGCGCGAGCGTCGCGCGCAACGCCGCCGGCGATTGTGCGCCCCAAGCCTGCATCATCGCGAAGCGCGAGAAGACGGGAACGTGCATGCGGGCGCCGACCTCGCCGATGATGGCGACGAACTGCTTGTACCGGGCGAGATCCTTGATGCCGAAATAGAACTGCGGATCGATCAGAATCATCGGGACGCGCCCAGCGCGCGCCGCGGCGACGCCGGCTTCGAGGTTGGCGCGAAAGGCGGCGGGGTCCGCGCCCGCAACCGCGTCGTTGGTGCCGACCTGCCAAATGACGAGGTCAGGACGGCCGCTCGCCAATTCGCTGCGCAACCGCGCGAGCGTAGCCGAACTCACCTCGCCGCCGACCCCGGCGTTGCGCACTTGTGCGGCGATGCCCCATTGCGAAGACAGATCCAAGGCCAGTTGCGCGGGAAAGGCGTTGGTCGGCGCGGACGCCCCGACGCCGAGCGTCGAGGACGAGCCGATCGCCAGGAACTGCAAAGGGCGCCGCGGCGCGCCGCGACCGGCCAGCAATTCTGCCGAGCCGTTCTCGAAGAACACGGTGGGCGCCGCGCTGGGACAGGCGGGTGCGGACGCCGCGGCGCGCGCGTCTAGCGCGCCGGCGCCGATCGCGGCGAGTGCGCAAAGAACCGGCGCATAGTGTCTCCATATCGCGCGACGGCCCCCGGCCCGCCGCGATGAGACAATGATCGACATTCCAAATATCTCGCTAAAGCGAATAGGGCCCCGACACTGGCTAGGATGTATCCCACTTCGACGGCTTCCTCTACGCCCTCCGGCGCAATTCCCCCCAACGCCGTCATCGCAGCCTGGCCGAGCGCGCTCAGCAAAGAGCCCAGGGCGAACACCTCGAGGCTATGTCGGCCCAAGCGTTGCAATTCCTGGCCGACTGAGGTTCGCGCGAGACTCGGCAAGAAGGGCGAAGTCGCGATCACGTAGGCCAGCGCGAGAAAATTGACGAGGCGCGCCGCGCCGAGATTTTGTTTGCCGACGTCGAGCTGGGCGAAAACCAGGTCGCGCAGGCCGGGAAAAAGCCCGAAGCCATCGGTGACGACGATCGCGCCGCCGGCCGCCAGCGCCAGGCAAGCCGCCTGCAGCACGGCCGAACGGCGCAAGGGCTCGTCGCGCCAGCGTATCGCCGCCACGATCCCGAGGGTGAAGACGAACTGCCAAGCGAACGGATTGAAGAACCACCCTCCCGGCTCGGGCCAGTTCGGCAAATGAAAATCGAGCAACCTGACCGCCAGATAGGCGCCGCCGGACGCGAACAGGGCAAGCAGCGCGTTGATCCGCGCGATCGCGAGGATCAACGGCGATAACATCATGAGAACGATGTACATCGGCAATATATTGAAATAGCCGAGCTGATGGCTGAGCAACGCGACGCCGATGGCGCCGCGCGCAGGGTCGTGAAAGACCACCGTGCGGCCGTGCGCCTCGATCAGCGGGGCGAAGCCGCTGAGCCAGTACCACAGGCCGAAAATCGCCACGGCGAGAACCGTGAGGCCGACGTGAAAGCCGTAAATGTGGCCCGCGCGCGCAAAACAGCTGCGCGTCACCGGCCGCAAGCCGGAGACCAGAGCCTTGCGGTAATAGGCCAAACCGACGGAAACGCCGGATAGAAAGACGAACGCCTCCGCGCTGTCGGAAAGCGCGAAATTTCGCGGCGTCAAGCTTTCCAGAACGGTGCCGGGGACATGGTCGATCAGGATTGCGATCAGGACAATGCCTCGCACGAAGTCGATGCCGCCGATGCGCGTCTGGTTCGCCATGGCCCCGCCCAATCAAGAAACGCGCCAGAGCGTCTCAGATAGGTCTCGGCACGCCGCGCGACAATGCGCGCGTCGGTCGAACTCACGCCGTTGTGAGGGGCGCGCGCACCAGTTCGCGCCGCAACGCCTCCATATCCCTCACCGGCAACCCGCAGGCCTGGCCGCGGCAGACCGTCGCCGCCGGCGTCATCGGCGGCGCGGGCCGGCCGCCCGGGGCGCCGTTCGTCCACAGGGCGCGGTCGAGGCGCAGCACGCAGATCGCCGGGTCGGGGGCGGCGAGGGCGACTCTTGCGAGCGCTTGCGCCAGCGGATCGTCGAGCCGGCCTTCGACGACGACGCAGCCGCCGCGCTCCAGCATATCGGCCGCCGCGAGCATGAGCGGGTTCCGCGCCAGCGCTTCGCGCGCGCCGGACGACGCGCGGATGACGCGTTCGGCGGCCTCGCGCCAGCGCGGCTCGTCGGTGAGATGAAAGAGCCTGGCGAAGACCTCGGCCATCAGCGAGGCGCCCGACGGCGTCACGCCGTCGTGGGGCGCGCGCGGGCGCACGATCAGGCCGTCCGCGGCGTCGCGCGCGGTCAGATACAAGCCGCCGTCGTCGGCGCCGAAGAGGTCCTGCGCCGCGTCGGCCCAACGCGTCGCCGCGGCGAGATAGTCCGGCTCGCCCGTCGCCTCGAACAGGCTCAGCGCGGCGCGCGCCATGGCGGCGTAATCGTCGAGCATGCCTACGGCGCCCACGCGCCCCGCGCGCCAGGCGTGGACGAGCCGGCCTTCGCCGTCGCGCAACGTTTCCGCGATGAAAGCGAACGCCGCGCGGGCGGCGCCCAAGAACTCGGGCGCGTCGAAGACGGCGGCGGCGCGCGCAAGCGCTGCGATCGTCAGCCCGTTCCAGTCGGCGAGGATCTTGTCGTCGCGCGCCAGTCTGACGCGTTTCTCGCGCGTCGCGAACAATCGCGCGCGGGCGCTCGCCAACCGCGCTTCGGCTTCGCCGTCGCCCTGGGGCGTCATGCGCCGCAGCACGTTGCGGCCCTCCCAATTGCCGCCTTTACGGACGTCGTAGGCCGCCTCGAACGCCGCCGCGTCTTCGCCGAGAACTGCATCGATCTCGTCCGCGCTCCAGACGGCGAACCGCCCTTCCTCGCCCTCCGAGTCGGCGTCCTGCGAGGCGGCGAAGGCGACATCGGCGCGCATCTCGCGCATCAGCCAGCCGAAGGTTTCGCGCGCCCGCGCGGCGTAGAGCGGCATTGGCGTCTCGGCGTAGGCGAGCGCGAGCAATTCGAGAATTTGCGCGTTGTCGTAAAGCATCTTCTCGAAATGCGGCACGTGCCACTGCGCGTCGGTCGAATAGCGGGCGAAACCGCCGCCGAGATGATCGTAGATGCCGCCCGCGCACAGAGCGTCGAGGAGGCCGCGCGTCGCGGCGCGGCAGCGCGCGTCGCCACGGCGGAAAAACTCGCTCCAGAGAAAGCGGAAGATCGGCGCATTGGGGAATTTCGGCGCGTCGCCAACGCCGCCGTTGACGGGATCGATCAGGCGCAGCAGCGCTTCGGCGACGCGGGTCAGTTCGTCGGGCGCGAGGTCCGCCCCAGAGCGCGAAGCGGCGATCCCGGACAAATAGGCCGTCAACGCGGCGCCTTGCGACAGCAGCGCTTCGCGGCGGTTGCGCCAAGCGTCGTCGACCGCCTGCAACACCTGACGGAACGACGGACGGCCCCAGCGCGGCGCCGGTGGCCAATAAGTTCCGCCGTAGATCGGCGCGCCGTCGGGCGTCAGGAACATCGTCAGCGGCCAGCCGCCTTGCTCGCCCATCGCCTGCAGCGCGCTCATGTAAATGGAATCGATGTCGGGCCGCTCCTCGCGATCGACCTTCACGTTGACGAACAGGCGATTCATCAGCGCCGCGGTGTCGGCGTCCTCGAACGACTCGTGCGCCATCACGTGGCACCAATGGCACGCGGCGTAGCCGACCGAGAGCAGGATCGGACAGTCGCGCTGCTTGGCCTCGGCGAGTGCCTCGGCGCCCCACGGGCGCCAATGCACGGGATTGCCGGCGTGCTGGAGGAGATAGGGCGAGGTGGCGTCGCCGAGAAGGTTTCCGTCGGGCGGCATGGTTCTTCCCCTGCGCTCTATATTCGCCCCCCGGCGCGCGCTTCAACATAGTCTCGAACCCGACGCCGGCGAAGGTCGGGCGCGTCCGAGGCCGCTTCAGAACGTCGCGGCGAGACGCTTGAAACCGCGATCGAGGTCGTCCTTCAAGTCCTCGATGTCTTCGAGCCCGACCGAGAAGCGCAGCGTCGGCCCGCCCGGCGCCCAGCGCGTCGCGGTGCGATAGCTCGCGCAATCGAAGGGGATGACGAGACTCTCGAAGCCGCCCCAGGAATAGCCCATGCCGAACAATTCGAGCCCGTCGAGCATCGCCGCCACCGCGGCCTCCGAGGCCGGCTTCAACACGACGCTGAACAGCCCCGAGGAGCCGGTAAAGTCGCGCTTCCAGATGGCGTGGCCGGGATCGTCGGGCAGGGCGGGATGGATGACGCGCGCCACCTCGGGGCGCGCTTTCAGCCAATGGGCGAGCGCCAGCGCCTGGCGCTCGGCTTCGCGAAGCCGCAGCTCCATCGTGCGCAGGCCGCGCAGCGCGAGGAACACATCCTCGGGACCTGGGGGAATCGCCATCTGATCGACGGTTTTGGCGAGCCGCGGAAACCATTGCGCATTGGCGGAGACGAGTCCGAGCAACAGATCGGAATGGCCGGAGAGATACTTGGTGCCCGCCTCCACCGCCATGTCGACGCCGTGGGCGTGCGGCGAAAAGAACAGCGGCGTCGCCCAGGTGTTGTCCGCGACGACGCAGGCGCCGTGCGCGTGGGCGGCTGCGGCGATCGCCGGTATGTCCTGCACCTCCAGCGATTGCGAGCCCGGCGCTTCGACGAACACCGCCTTGGTGTTGGCGCGTATCAGCGCGGCGATCCCCGCGCCGACGAGCGGATCGTAATAGCTGGTCTCGACGCCCATGCGCTTCAGCGTCGAGTCGCAAAAGATGCGCGCCGGCTGGTAGGCCGAGTCGGTCATCAAAAGATGATCGCCCGCGCTCAGCGCGGTCATCAGCGAAACGACGATCGCCGCCAGCCCCGAAGGGACCAGCGTCGTTCCCGCCGCGCCGGAGATCGCCGTCCACGCTTCGCTCAAGGCCTCGGTGGTCGGCGTGCCGTGCGTGCCGTAGATGAAGCGCTGCTTGCGGCTCTTCAGGGTCGCGACGTCGGGAAACAGCACGGTCGAGCCGCGAAAGGGCGGAACGCTGACGAACCCTTGCGTCGTTTCGCCGTCGCGCCCGAGATGCACGAGGCGCGATCGGCTGCGCAATCTGGCCTTGGCTTCGTCGGACAGCTTTTTCATCGATCGGGATTTCCGCGCTTGGAGAAAGGCAAAATGAAAAACGCGCGAGCCCGCGTCAACCGGCCTCGCGCGCTCGGCGGACCTCTCGAGTTGTCGCGGATCACTTGCCCGTCGGCAACGGCGTGCCGTTGACCGTCACCCCGGCGTCGGTCATGTCGACCTTCCACACCAGCCGTCCGTCGGAGCCCGTCGTCGCCAAGCCCTTGAGGAACGTCACGCCGAGCACCGCCGGCTGCACTTGCGGGTCCGTCTTGGCCATCTCCGAGAGCAGGGCGATCGTCTTGTCGAGTCCGTCCGCGGTGAAAGTGAAATGACCGCTCGGCGCACCCGTATTCGCCAAGGCCTCGCCCTGGAACGTGAGATCGAGCATCGGCGTCTTGAACCGCCCGGGCGCGAGCGTGATCTTCGGCTGTCCGGCGAGCAGGACCGCGGCGATCTTGTCCTGCGTCTCGGGCGAAAGGTCGCCATTGCCCTCGAAAGCCGGATCGTCGAGCGCGAGTTCTGCGACCTGATCGAGGCCCTTGCCGGCGACGCGCAGATCGAAGCTGAACGAGGCCGGCGAGAGCGAGCCGGCCCACGACGGCAGGAGCTGCGAATTGAACGTCAGATCGTCGATATTGATCCCGATTTCCGCGGCGCCGTCGGCGGTGAAGCCGCTCAGCGCGATCGTCTCGCCGAGCGTCTTCATCGAGGCCTCGGCCATCGGCGTCTGCAGCGCCAGATCATGAATTTCGGCGTTCGCCTGAAGATTGTTCCACAGCGGCAACGCCGCCCGCAACCGCGGCTTCAAGTCCGCGGGCGCGGCGGCGTCTTTGATATGGGCGACGACGTATTTCCAGAAGTCGCCGATCTCGCGTGCGCGCAATCCCGAAATCGCCACGCCGCCGGCGACGCCGCCGATCGAGTACGTCATCTTGACCGGCGCGCCCTCGCCGTTCGCGGGCGTCGCGACAATGGTTTCGGTCAGGCTCTTGACGGATTGCGCGATCGCCACGTCGACGCCGGCGCCGCTGTCCGAGGTCTTGGCCCGGGTCTCGATCGATATGCCGGATTCGGCGAGATCGAAATCGGCGCCCTGGGCGTCATCGACATGAAACTTGCCGGAGAGCAGATCGGCCGCGACGAGCGAGCGCAGGAAATTCGTTTGGGCGCCGTCGTAGTCGCTCTGCAGGTGGAAGCCGCTCAGATCGAACGCGCCGGTCACCTTGCCTTTGTCGGTCGGCGCGTCGAAGGCGAGGCTCGGGAACCGATCGGCCTTGAGCGTCCACGCGTCCGATCCCGTCGGCGTCAGCGTATAGGTGAACCGTTCGATCCGCAGCGCGCCCTTGGGCGGGCCGGCCAGATCGAGCGCCTTCTGGAGATCCCAGGCGACGACGTAATCGTCGCCGTCCGGCGACACGGAAACGATGCCTTTGTCGACGACCGCTTTGCCGAAGTAGTCGGCGTAGCCTTGTTCGATCGCCTTGGCGCCGTCCGAAGTGGCGGGCGCGGCGAAGCCCGCGCAAGAGGTCGCGATCAGGAAGAAGGCGGAGGAGAGCCATCGAGCGTGCATGAGAGCGGCCTGTTCGCTGACGAGGAAACGCGAGGCCAGAGCCTATCAGCATTCGGCGAGCGCGCGAAGCCGCGATTGACTCGATCCGGACTTTGCCGCGACACTGGCGTCGAGGCCGGTTCGGCGGCGCCACGAGGAGGTTTCGCATGCGATCGCTTGTGATGGGTTTCGCGGCCGCCGCTGCGCTTTGCTTCGGCGCCTCGGCCGCCGCGGCGGGGACGCTCGACCAAGTCAAGGCGCGCGGCGAATTGATCTGCGGCGCCAACCCCGGTCTGGCGGGCTTCGGCCTGCCCGACGACCAGGGCGTCTACAAGGGGCTCGACGTCGACGTCTGCCGCGCGATCGCCGCCGCGATCTTCAACGATCCGGGCAAGGTCAAATATCTGCCGATCAACGCCAAGGACCGGCCGACGATTCTCGCCTCGGGCCAGATCGACGTCCTCGTTCGCAACACCACCTGGACGCTGTCGCGCGAGACCGGCGGCATGTTCTTCACCGGCGTCAATTATTACGACGGCCAGGGCTTCATGGTGCGCAAGAAGCTGGGAATCGATTCGGCGCTGAAACTCGACGGCGCTTCGGTGTGCGTGCAGCAGGGCACGACGACCGAACTCAACCTCGCCGATTATTTCCGCGCCCACGCCATGAAGCTCGAGGCGGTGGTGTTCGCCACCGACGACGAGACGGTGAAGGCCTACGATTCCGGCCGCTGCGACGCCTACACCACCGACGCCTCTGGCCTCTACGCCGAGCGCCTCAAACTTTCGGCGCCCGACGACAACGTCGTGCTGCCCGAAATCATCTCCAAGGAGCCGCTCGGCCCGTCGGTGCGCAAGGACGACGTGCAATGGTTCGAAATCGTCCAATGGACGCATTACGCGATGGTCACCGCCGAGGAGCTCGGCGTCACCCAGGCCAACGTCGATCAGATGCTGAAATCCGACAAGCCGGACGTGCGCCGCCTGCTCGGCGTCGAAGGCGACTTCGGTCAGGGGCTCGGCCTGACCAACGACTGGGCCTATCGCATCATCAAGGCGGTGGGAAACTACGGCGAGACGTTCGAGCGCAACGTCGGCATGGGCTCGCCGATCAAGATCCGCCGCGGGCTCAACGCGCTGTGGACCCAGGGCGGGCTGATGTACGCGCCGCCGATAAGGTGAGGGGGGCGGAGCGCGGGCTGGGCGGTTCAACGCATGACGCCCGGCCGATCGATCGCTCGAGCGACGCGGCACGACGTCGCATTTGCGCATCGGCGGGTGCGCGTGAAGCCCAATGTGGCGTATCAGCGGTTCCCAAAGAGACGCGCAGTGGGGGCCGGGGGATGCGGCGTTCGGCGATGCTGGCGGCCATGGCGATGTTTGTGACGGGCGGATTCCCGCCGCCGCCGGCCGTCGCGGACGACTGGCTGACTTGCCATTACGGCGCCGGCGACGAAAGACTTGCCGCCTGCACGCGCGCGATCGAGTCCGGCGGCAGGCAAGGCCGCGACCTCGCGCCCGCGTACCTCGACCGGGCCAGCGCATACTACGGCAAGGGAGATAACGACCGCGCTATCGCCGACTACGGCGCGGCGATCCGGCTTCTTCCTGACGACGCCTACGCCTACGCCAACCGAGGCGGCGCATACATCGCAAAGCGCGACTACGACCGCGCTATCGCCGACTACGACGAGGCGATCGGGCTCCAACCCAAACTCGCCGGCGCCTACGTCGGCCGGGGCGAAGCGTACAGAGGGAAGGGCGACTACGAGCGCGCCATTGCCGACGAGGACGAAGCGATCCGTCTGCTGCCGACGTACGCCCGGGCCTACAGCGAGCGGGGCGCGGCGCACTACGGCAAGGGCGACTATGATCGCGCTCTTGCGGACTACGACGAGGCGATCCGCCTCTTTCCCTACGACGCCTCGGTCTATGTCGGTCAGGGCGCCGTATACGCAGGGAAGGGCGACAATGACCGCGCCATCGCCGACTACGACGCAGCGATCCGGCTCGACCCCAAAGACCCTTACGTCTATGTGGCCCGGGGCAACGCGTACTACGGGAAGGCCGACCTTGACCGCGCGCTCGCGAACTACGACGAGGCGATCCGGCTCGCCCCCCAATTCGCCTACGCCTATGTCCGCCGCGGCATTGCGCGCGACCAGAAGGGGGACACTGACGGCGCCATCTCCGACTACGACGAGACGATTCGGCTCAATCCTAATGACGCGGTCGCTCACGTCGACCGGGGCCGTGCATACCGTGAGAAAGGCGACGCCGACCGCGCGCTCGCCGACTACGATGAGGCAATCCGGCTCAAACCCAATGACGCTTACGCCTATGCCGGCCGGGGCGCCGTTTACCGTGCGAAGGGCGACGCCAACCGCACCATCGCCGACTATGACGAAGCGATCCGGCTCGATCCCAAACAGGCCTTCGCCCACGTCAACCGGGGCCTCGCGTACTACGGGAAGGGCGACACCGATCGCGCCATCGCCGACTATGACGAGGCGATCCGGCTCAACCCGAAAGACGTCTTCGCCTATCAAGTTCGCGGCGCCGCCATTCTTTATAGCGGCGATCTCGTCAACGCGCTCGCGGACGTCAACCAGGCGAGCGCACTCGCTCCCAAGGATGCCTACGCCGCGCTTTGGCTCGACATCGTCAGGCGGCGCAGCAATCTCCCGAGCTCGCTGTCGCAAGCCAGCGCGCAAATCGACATGACGGCGTGGCCGGCGCCGGTCATTCGCATGTTTTTGGGTCAGACGACCCCTGCCGCCGTGCTCGCCGCCGCCGACGATGCCGACGCCTTCAAGAAGAAGGGCCGGATCTGCGAGGCCAATTTCTTCAGCGGCGAATTGGCGCTGCGGACGGGCGCGAAGGACGAAGCGATCCGCCTGTTCCGCCTCGCCGCCAGCGGCTGCCCCAAAGATTTCGTCGAAGTCCCCGCCGCCAACGCGGAACTCAAGGCGGCCGGCGCTGCGCCGTGATGGCGTCGCCCGACGCTCGAAGCGCGGCCAGCGTTCGCGCCCGCCCCGCTACTGCCCCCGCTTCGCCCTGGTCGCGAACCGCACCGCTTCCTCCGCGGCGCGGAACAGGGCCTTGGCCTTGTTGACGCATTCGCGGTGCTCGTAGGCCGGGTCGGAATCGTAGACGACGCCCGCGCCCGCCTGGACGTGCATCAGGCCGTCCTTGACCACGGAAGCGCGCAGCACGATGCAGGTGTCCATTTCGCCGCCGGCGCCGAAATAGCCGATGCAGCCGGCGTAGATGCCGCGCTTGTCCTTCTCCAGTTCGTCGATGATCTCCATCGCCCGCACTTTCGGCGCGCCGGACACCGTGCCCGCCGGAAAGCCCGCGGCGAGCGCGGCGACGGCGTCGAGCTCGGGGCGCAGCTCCCCCTCGACGTTGGAGACGATGTGCATGACGTGGCTGTAGCGCTCGACGAAGAAGCTGTCGGTCACCTTGACGGTGCCGATCTTGGCGACGCGGCCGACGTCGTTGCGGCCGAGATCGAGCAGCATCAGATGTTCGGCGCGCTCCTTGGGATCGGCGAGCAGTTCGGCGGCGAGCGTCGCGTCTTCCGCCTCGGTCTTGCCGCGCCAGCGCGTGCCGGCGATCGGGCGGATGACGACCTTGCCCGCGCGCACCCGCACCAGGATTTCCGGGCTGGAGACGACGATCTGGAAGCCGCCGAAATCGAGGAAGCAGAGGTAGGGCGAGGGATTGACGCGCCTGAGCGCGCGATAGAGCGAGAACGCGGGCAGATCGAACCGGCTGGTGAAGCGTTGCGAAAGCACGATCTGGAACGCGTCGCCGGCGACGATGTAGTCCTTCGCCTTGGCGACCATCGCCAAGAACTCCGGCTCGCTGGTGTTGGAGACGGCCTCCGCCGCGAGCAGCATCGGATCGACGGCCGGCGGCGTATGATCGAGCGGCCCTTCGAGCGCCGCGACGACCGCGTCGAGCCGCGCCTGCGCACTCTCGTAGGCCGCGCGCGCCGAGACGCCGGGGGCCGGGCGCACCGGCGTGACCACCACCATTTCGTCGCGCACGCCGTCGAACACCACCATCACGGTCGGGCGGATGAGGATCGCTTCGGGCACGCCGATCGGGTCGGGCTTGGCGGGAGCCAAGCGCTCCATCTGGCGCACCATGTCGTAGCCGAGATAGCCGAACACGCCCGCCGACATCGGCGGCAGGCCCGGCGGCAGATCGATCCGCGATTCGGCCAAAAGCGCGCGCAGCGCCGCCAGCGGCTTGCCGGGGCAGGGAACGAACGCGTCGGGCTCGCTCGAGGCGCGCCGATTGATCTCGGACCCTTCGCCGCTGGAGCGCCAGACGACGTCGGGATCGAGCCCGATCATCGAGTAGCGCCCGCGCTGCGCGCCGCCCTCGACCGACTCGAGCAGGAACATGTTGCCCGAACGCCCCGCCG
>CAVXCA010000107.1:0-11291 GCA_963759955.1 uncultured Alphaproteobacteria bacterium | reverse complement strand
CGGCCTCGGCGGCGAGACGCGCGGCGAGCGATTCCATCTCGACCCGGATCTGAAACAGTTCGCGGATTTCGCGCGGCGTCAGGCGTCGGACGACCGCGCCGCGATGCGGCGCGTGCTCGATCAGCCCCTCGGCGGCGAGCCGCCGCAACGCTTCGCGCACCGGGCCTCGGCTCACCGCGAAGCGGGAGGTCAGCTCGCATTCGACCAGCCGTTCGCCCGGCGATAGGCGATGCGCGAGGATGTCGTCGCGCAGGCGCTCGACGATATGCGGGACCGTCGCGCCGTGCGCCGGGGCCCCCGCGTCCTCGCCGCCGCTTGCCTGCGATGTCGTTGTCGAGTGGCTCATGGGCCGCAACGTCCGAGTCGAGGAGCCGCGATCGTCGCGTCGCCACGACGCCATGAAGCGCAAGCCGAAAGCGCGCTTGACCGCCGCCGCGCCGATGATATTGTCCTACAATCTAAAGAGGGCGACGGCAAGCCAAGCGCTTGACCGCCGCCGCCATCGCAGCGGCCGAGCAAAGGCGCGCGCGGGCGCGGAGGAGGCGGTCATGCTGATCGGCAAGCCCGGCGCGGCTTCGAGCGCGATTTCCATCGCCGATTCCGAGAGCGTGACCATTCGCGGTCGCGACCTCGCCGGGGATCTCATGGGCTCGACGAGCTTCACCGAGTTCTTCTTCTTTCTTGCGACCGGGCGCATGCCGAGCGCGGAGCAGCGCTTCTTTCTCGATCTCGCGTTGGTCGCTCTCGCCGAGCACGGCCTCACGCCGAGCGTGCAGGCCGCGCGCATGACTTACGCCGCCGACCCTCGGGCGCTTCAGGGCGCGGTCGCCGCCGGCATTCTCGGCTGCGGCACGGTGATTCTCGGAACGGCCGACCTCGCGCGCGCGCTGATCGACGAAATCCTGGCGCGGATCGACGCCGGCGCGTCGGCGGACGAAGCGACCGAGCAGGTCGCGCGCGACCGGCGCGCGGCGGACCGGCCCATGCCGGGGTTCGGCCATCCCCTCCACAAGCCCTTCGATCCGCGCGCCGAGCGCATCATCGCGCTGGCGCGCGAGCACGGCGTCGCCGGACGCGGCGTCGATTGCGCGACGCGCCTGACCGGCGCCGTCGCGCGGGTCTGGGGCAAAGCGTTGCCGATGAACGTTTCGATGGCGATCGCCGCGACGCTGCGCGATCTCGACGTTCCCGCATCGCTCGTTCGCGGCGTGCCGATCCTCGCGCGCACGGCGGGCCTGATCGCCCATCTTGGCGAGGAGGCGCAGACGCCGATCGGCTTCTTGATGGCCTCGCGGGCCGAAGCGGCGATCCGCTATGTCGGCGAGACGCCGCCATGACGATGGTCGAGCCGGAAATCGAAGCCGCGCCTTGGGACGAGCAAGCCGGCCGCGACGATCCGCTCTATCGCGCCCAGATCGCCTATCTCTTGAGGCGCTCCTTTTTCTATCGCGACAAGCTCGCGCGCGCCGGCTTCGATACGCCCGCTGCGGTGGGCGGGCTCGAGAAAATCGCCGAACTGCCGTTCACCGAAAAGGACGAATTGCGCCGCTCGCGCAACGCCGACGAGCCGATTGGGACCCATTTGACCGCCTCGCCGCGCGAGATCGTGCGCATCTATTCGACCAGCGGCACCACAGGCGCGCCGAGCTACATTCCGCTCACCGCGTCCGATCTCGAAGTCTGGGTGCGCACTTCGGCGCGCACCTACGCGGCGTCCGGCGTCGTGCGCGGCGAGCGGCTCGTCTCCACCTACAACGCCGGTCCGTTCGTCGCCGGCGTTGCGCTCGATGCGTTCGCCCGGCTCGGCCTTTGTCACGTCCCGGTCGGCGCCGGCAACTCGGAACGGCTGATGGCGGCGGTGAAGACGCTGAAGCCGAGCGCCGTCGCGCTGACCCCCTCCTATGCGCTGCACCTCGCCGAATGGGCCGAGAAACGCGGTCTCGATCTGCCGGCCTCCAGCGTCAAGCGGCTGTTGGTGGCGGGCGAGCCGGGTGGCGGCGAGCGCGCGACGCGCGCCAGGCTGGAAGCGGCATGGGGGGCGAGCGTCACCGAGGCAATGGGCATCGGCGACATCTCGGTTTCGCTGTGGGGCGAATGCGAGGCCAAGGTGGGCATGCATTTTTCCGGTCGCGGCTTCGTCCATTTCGAGCTGATCGATCCGGCGAGCGGCGCGGCTGTACCGATCCGCGACGGCGCCGAGGGCGAGCTCGTCTTGACGCATCTGGTCAACCGCTCCGCGCCGTTGCTGCGCTTTCGCACCCGCGATCACGTGCGGCTCTGGGTTGGGCGCTGCGCTTGCGGGCGCGCCGCGCCGCGAGTGCGCTGCATCGGGCGCACCGACGAAATGCTGATCGTGCGCGGCGTCAACGTGTTCCCGTCGGCGGTGCGCGAAGTGGTCAATCAGTTCGCCCCCGAGGTGACCGGCGTAATCATGATCCGGCCGCGTACGCCCGGCGTGCGGCAAGAGCCGCCCCTGCGGGTGTGCGTCGAGATCGTCAATGGAGCGAGCGAGCGCCTCGCCGAGCGCATTCGCGAACGCATCCGCGAAACGCTGCTGGTGACGACGGACATCGAACTGATCGCGTCGGGAACCCTGCCGCGCAGCGAATACAAGTCCAATCTCGTGGAAAAGGCGTGAACGGAGGCGTCGATGAAGAAGCTGCAAACTCAGGGCCTGCATCACATCACGCTGGTCGGCGCCGATCGCCAGACCTCGATCGATTTCTGGGAGGGCGTGCTCGGCATGCCCTTTGTGTTCGAGCAGCCCAATCTCGACGATCCCTCGGAAAGCCACATCTATTTCGATCCCGGCGACGGGCGGCTGATCACCGTTTTCACCCGCGAGGACCGCAAGCCGGTGCAACGTCGCACACCCACCGATATCGGCTGCGTCCATCACATCGCCTTCAACGTCTCGCGCGCGGTGTTCATGCAGGCGGTCGAGCGGCTCGACGCGCGCGGCGTCAAGCATACCGGCGTGCGCGACCGCAAGATTTTCCATGCGATCTATTTCGAGGACCCGCTTGGTCTGCTGATCGAGCTGTCCTGTTACAAGTTCGAGCCGCCGTTCGGCTTCAACCACGCCGACGTGCTGTTCGAGGCGCACAAGCTGCGCGTCGCGGCCGGCGACCCCGCCATCGCCGAGGTTCACCTGGCCGACGCGATCGAGCTGCTGGTCGCGCGCTCGCGCGGCAGCCTCTCGGTCGATCGGACGCCCAAGAATCCCTATGCGCGCTGAACGGCGCGCCCGCCGAGGGAAATCATACGTCATACGGACATCGCCAAGACGACGGGAGGAACGAATGTCTGCGATCAAGCTGCATGTGCTGAAGCCCAGCGTGAACAACATGACGGCGCGCGTCTTCGTGCGCGCGGCGAAGCTGGATTTCACCGAGGACGACGTCTGGGGAAAGACACGCTCGGAAGAGTTCCTGGCGCGCAATCCCGCGCATCTGACGCCGATGATCGAAGCCCCCGATCTGCCCAAGGGCGTGGTGTGGGAAAGTTGCGCGATCATGCAGTATCTTTGCAACAAGCACGACTTGGAGCGCTTCTACCCAAAGGCGCCCGCCGCGCGCGCGATGATCGACAGCGCGATGTTTTATATCATCGGCACTCTCTACCCATACGTCGCGCGCGCGACCTATCCGGCGCTCGGTTTCCCGCAATATCCCGGCGAGGTCGGCGCCAGCGAGGCCGACGCGAGGGCCAAGGACGCGGCGCAGAAAGCGGCCGCCGCGGCGATCGCCGAGCCGCTGGACGTCTTCCACAAGTTCTACATGGACAGCAAGATGTTCATCGGCGGCGCCGAGCCGTCGATCGCCGACATCCGGCTCGCGGCGACGCTCGAATTCCTCGCCGTGATCGATTACCCGCTGCCGGCTTGGGCGAAGCAATACATGGCGGCGATGGAGAGAACGCTCGGCGCCGCCTACGCCGAGCCGGCGGCCGACGTGCGCGGTTACATCGCCTACGTGAAGTCGCAGAAGAAGTAGCGCCTCGCCGCCCTCACGCCAACCCTTCTCCCGCGTGCGGGAGAAGGTGGCGCGAAGCGCCGGATGGGGGTCTTACGAATTGGCCGCCCGCCGCAGCATGGGCGGATCGTCCCTTCGCGAGGCGCGGCGCATCGCGGGTTCGCCTCTGGCGTTCCCGACCTCGAATTGGCCGACCAATTCCGACAGCCGTTCGGTCTCCTGGGAAACGGCGCGGCTCGCGGCCGTGGCCTCCTCGGCCATCGCGGCGTTCTGCTGGGTCGTCTGGTCGACATGGGCGACGGCGACGCTGACTTCGGCGAGCGCCGTCGCCTGCTCCTTGGCGCCGTTGGCGATCTCGGCGACGACCGCGTTGATCTCGGCGACCTGCTGCATGATGCGCCCCAATGACTCGCCGGTCTCGGCGACGAGCTTGACCCCGCGATCGACTTGCGCCGCCGATTTCGAAATCAAGCCCTTGATCTCCTTGGCTGCTTCGGCGGAGCGCTGCGCCAGCGCCCGCACCTCGGAAGCGACCACGGCGAAGCCGCGGCCGGCGTCGCCGGCGCGCGCCGCCTCGACGCCAGCGTTGAGCGCGAGCAAATTGGTCTGGAACGCGATCTCGTCGATGACGCCGATGATCTGGCCGATCTGTTGCGACGATTGCGCGATCTCGTCCATCGCCGCGACCGCCTCGCGCACCACCACCGTGCTCTTCTTGGCGTCCTCGTCGGCTGCGGAGACCACTTCGCGGGCGTGGTTGGCGCCGTCGGAGGACTTCTTGACGGTCGAGGAGATTTCGCCGAGCGCGGCGGCTGTCTCTTCGAGGTTCGCCGCCTGCTGCTCGGTGCGGCGGGCGAGCTCGTCGGAAGCCGTCGCAATCTCGCGCGCCCCGGTATTGACGGCGTCGGTGGCGTTGGCGACGGCCAGCATCGCCTCCGCGATTTGTTCGATCGCGCCGTTGAAGTCCTGCTGCGTCTTGCGAAACGCCGGGGGCAGGTCCGATGTTATTCGGCTCGTCAGATCCTTGGCCGCCAGTTTCGCCAGGCCCGCAGCGATCGCGTCGACCGCAATGGCGCCCTCGCGCTCCACCGCCGCCCGCTCTTCCTCGGCTCGACGGCGCTGTTCGTCGAGGGTGTCCAGATAGACGGAAATGGCGAAATCCATGTCTAGCATGGCGGCTTTGACCAGCGCCGACAGCGCTTCGGCGACGCCCTCGGGGCGCCCCTTCGCCAGTGTTAGAAGGCTCGGCCATTGTTCCTTGACGAGGGCGTGGATCAGTCGCTCGACGATCAGCGCGTAGCCGCCGATGTACCATCGGGGCTCGAGCCCGATGCGCGCATGGGTTCGGCCGATCTTGCGCACGCCGTCGACGTAGCTCTCGTCGAATCGGGCAGAGGCGATCGATGTCCAATGCGTTTCCTGACGCTTCTTCGCCGCAGCGATATGATTCTCGTCGGCGAACAGCTTGCGCATTTCGGGAGTCGCCCTCGCCTTGTCGTAGAAGGCCTCGAGCGCGGCGTGTATCGCCCTGCCGACGAAAGGCTGGAGAGCAGCAAGCGTCGACAGCGATTGTCGATCGAAACCGATGAAATCGAGGCGGGCTTTCAGGCCGCCGTCGGCTTGCGTGGAGTTCGTCATACCTGGGCCCCTCGGTCGAACGTTTGCGCTATCGAGCCTCCGGCGACGACAAAGCATCCATGCGCGGGGCTGGCGGTTGAGATCCGACAACGAGATAGCCGAATCACCCTGCGTGACAAAACTTACGCGAGGCTGTCGGCCACGATCGCTCCGCTATCGAATAACAATACGTCGCCCCACGAAAATATGCGTTCGCGACCAGATGGATAGCGCGGGAGGAAAGAGGCGTGCGGTCAGCGTGACAAAACTGAGGCCGAGCCGTCGGTCACGATTCGGGGATCCGCCGGGCGCCCCAAGGAGGGCGATAATTACCAACCGTTCATCTGCGCGCCATCACGGCGTTAGGCGGCGTGCGCCATCTTGCCGACCAAGCCGCCGCGCCAAGCGCCGGCGCAACGATCCCGATGGAGCCTTCCCCCGTGTCACTCGTCCCAATCCCGCACCCCCCTCGACGCTCGCTGCGCGCCGCGTTGCTCGGCGCCGTCGCCGTCGTCGCGCTCGGCGCCGTGGCGTTCGAGAACGGCGCGTTCTCCCCTGGCTACGCCGTCGCCGCGACGACGCAGCCTTCGGCCGGCCCGGCGTCCTTCGCCGACGTGGTCGATCGCGTGAAATCTTCGGTCGTCTCGGTCAAGGTCAAGGTCGCCGACGGCGGCGACGCGGAGATGGATTTGCAGGGCTCGCCGCATTTCCCGCCGGGGAGTCCGTTCGACCGTTTCTTCAAGCAATTCGGCCTGCCCGACGACAACGAGGGCGATTCGCCCATGCCGCATCGCCAGCAGCGGCGCCTGTCGATGGCGCAGGGCTCCGGCTTCTTCATTTCCGCTGACGGCTACATCGTCACCAACAACCACGTCGTCGACCACGCGACCGAAGTGACGATCACCACCTCGGACGGCAAGACCATGCCCGCCAAGGTGATCGGAACCGATCCGAAGACTGATATCGCCTTGCTCAAGGTGAAAGGCGAGGGAACCTATCCGTTCGTCGATTTCGCTTCCCAATCGCCGCGCGTCGGCGACTGGGTGATCGCGGTCGGCAATCCCTTCGGCCTCGGCGGCACGGTGACCGCGGGCATCGTCTCGGCGCGCGGCCGCGACATCGGCTCGGGTCCCTATGACGACTTCCTGCAGATCGACGCGCCGGTCAATCACGGCAATTCGGGCGGCCCGACCTTCAACACCGACGGCGAGGTGGTCGGCGTCAACACCGCGATCTTCTCGCCCTCGGGCGGCAGCGTCGGCATCGGCTTCGCCATCGCCAGCGACGTCGTCAAGAACGTGGTGCAGCAGCTCAAGGACAATGGCGTCGTCGAGCGCGGCTGGCTCGGCGTCGAGATTCAACAGGTGACGCCGGACCTCGCCGACAGCCTCGGCGTCAAGAATGCCTCCGGCGCGCTGGTCGCCAAGGAGACGACGGGCTCGCCCGCGGCGACGGCCGGCGTGAAGGTCGGCGACGTCATCACCGCGGTGAACGGCGAAACGGTCGCCGATCCCAAGGATCTGGCCCGGCGCATCGCCGCGCTCGGGCCGAAGAAGTCCGCCGATCTCGCGATTTGGCGCAACGGCGCGCCGCAGACCATCGCCGTGACGCTCGGCGTCATGCCGATGGACAAGGAGGCCAGCGCCGAGGCGCCCGCCAAGGCCGAGGATTCCTCGCCCCTCGCCAAACTCGGGCTCAGCCTCGAGCGCGCGCGCGGCGGAGAGGGCGTCGCGGTCGCCGACGTCGATCCCAGCGGCGTGGCGGCCGACCACGGCCTGCAGGCCGGCGACGTCATTTTGGAGGCGGGCGGCAAGCCGGTCACGCGTCCCGGCGAAGTCGCCCAGGCCTTCGAGGCCGCCAAGTCGGACGGCCGCAAATCGGTGTTGCTACGCGTCAAGTCAGGAGACTCGGTGCGCTTTCTGGCGTTGCCGGCGAAGGCGGCGTCCTGATTTCAAGAGCTTGGCCTCGCCTCCCCTGCGAGGCCATTTCCGCCGGACGTCGCGCTCCCGTCCCCCGCCCCTGCGCGACGCCGGCGAATCGGCGGCAGGCCGTTCCCCCCACGGCCTGCCGTCATAGTTTTGGCGCAAAGCCGGGAAGCCGCTATATGTCATCCATGCGGATTCTCATCATCGAAGACGATCGCGACGCGGCGGCGTATCTCGTCAAGGCGTTCCGCGAGGCCGGATTCAGCGTCGACCATGCCGCCGACGGCGTCAGCGGCTACGATCTGGCGCAGGAAGGCGCCTACGACGTCGCCATTGTCGACCGCATGTTGCCCAAGATGGACGGATTGTCGCTGATCGGCGCCCTGCGCGCCCAGAAGATCGAAACGCCGGTGATGATTCTGTCCGCGCTCGGCCAAGTCGACGACCGCGTCAAGGGTCTGCGCGCGGGCGGCGACGACTACCTCGCCAAGCCCTACGCCTTTTCCGAGCTGCTGGCGCGGGTCGAGGCTCTCGCGCGCCGCCGCCCCAAGGGCGCGCCCGAGGAGACCGCCTATCGGCTCGGCAACCTCACGCTCGACCGCCTTTCCCACAAGGTGACGCGCGCCGGCGAGGAAATCGTGTTGCAGCCGCGCGAATTCCGCCTGCTCGAATATCTCATGCAGAACGCCGGCAAAGTGGTGACGCGCACCATGCTGCTCGAGCACGTCTGGGACTACCATTTCGATCCGCAGACCAACGTCATCGATGTGCACGTCTCGCGCCTGCGCGCCAAGATCGATCGAGACTTCGACGCGCCGATGCTACACACGGTGCGCGGCGCCGGATACATGATCCGTGACGGCTCTCGTTAAGCTCTTCCGCGCCACGGCGTTCAAGCTGACGCTCGCCATTCTCGGCCTCAGCGCGATCGGCGCGGCGCTGGTGCTCGGCGTCGTCGCGTGGCAGGTCATCAAGCTGGTCGACGACGAGACGCGACAGACCATCCAAGCGGAAGCCGCCGGCCTTTCCGAGCAGTACCAAATCGGCGGCGTTCGCCGCCTCGGCGAGATCATCGAGGCGCGCTCGCGCCAGCCCGGGTCTTCCCTCTATCTCCTGACCAACAGCGCCGGCGAACCGCTCGCCGGCAACGTCGCGCAATTGCCGCCGGGCGTCCTCGATCGCGCCGGCTTCGTCGACACGCCGTACGAAACCATCGGCGAATCCTCGCCCGGCCGTCGCGCGTTGGCGCGCATCTTCGTGCTGCCGGGCGGCTTTCACCTGCTGGTCGGGCACGATCTGGGCGACCGGGCGCGCATCGGCGCGGTGATGGTTCACGCCATGGCGATTTCGCTGATCTTCTTCGCCGCGCTCGCCGCGCTCGGGGCGCTGTTCGTCGCGCGCCGCGTTCTGCGGCGCATCGACGCGATGAATGTTTCGGCGCGCGCGATCATGGCCGGCGATCTGACGCGGCGTCTGCCCGTCTCCGGCTCCGACGACGAACTCGATCGCCTCGCGCGCGGCCTCAACGAGATGCTCGCGCGCATCGACGATCTGATGGCGGGCATGCGCGAAGTCTCCGACAACATCGCCCACGATTTGCGCACGCCGCTGACGCGGTTGCGCAATCACGCCGAGGAGGCGCTGCGGGGCGATCCCGATCCGGCGGTCGCCCGCGCCGCCCTGGAGCGCACGATCGAGGAGTCGGACGGGTTGATAAAGATCTTCGACGCGCTTCTGATGATCGCGCGCGCCGAGGCCGGCGCCGACCGCGCCGGCATGAGCGCGTTCGACGTCGGCGAAACAGTGGAGAGCGTCGCCGAGCTCTATGAGCCGCTCGCCGAGGAAAACGGCGTCGCGCTCAAGGTCGACGCCGCGCGCGGCCTGACGATCGTCGGCAATCGCGAATTGATCGGTCAGGCCGTCGCCAATCTCATCGACAACGCCCTCAAGTACGGCGCCGGCCACGCGAAAGAGCCGCCCGCGGAGAGCAGAAGCGAAATCGCCGTGACCGCGCGCCGCGAAGGCGCGACGGTTGCGATCGAAGTCGCCGACCATGGGCCGGGCATCCCGGCTGCCGAACGCACGCGCGCGATTCATCGGTTCGTGCGGCTGGAGGGCGCGCGCTCGCGCCCTGGTTCCGGCCTCGGCCTGTCGCTCGCCGCGGCGGTGGTGCGCATGCACGGCGGCGCGGTGCGGCTCGAAGACAACGCGCCCGGCCTCAGGGTGGCCGTCACGTTGCCGGCGGCCGCTCCGGCTTTGCCGCCGCTCGCCAAGGCGGCGGCATGAGCGCCGGCCTCGCCGATCGTCTTTGCGCCGCGCCGCGGCTCGCCTCTCCCGCCGACGCGCACCGGCGCCTCGAGACGTTACTCGGCGAGCGCGAAGCAGTCGGGGCGGCGGCGCTCGCCCGGCGCGAGCCCGTGCGCGACCTGCTGCTCGGCCTCGCCGATCACTCTCCCTATCTCTGGCGGCTGATCGAAGAGGACCCCGGTCGCCTCGCGCGCCTGCTCGGCGCGCCGCCCGAAGCCTCGCTTCAGGAGCTCGTTGCGGCGCTCGATGCGCGCCGCGACGACGACGAGGCGCAATTGATGCAGGCGCTGCGCCGCGCCAAGCGCGAGTCGGCGCTGCTGGTCGCGCTCGCCGACGTCGGCGGCGTCTGGGATCTGACCGCGACCACCGAGGCGCTGACGCGCTTCGCCGACGCCGCGATATCGGCGGCGCTGCGGTTCCTGTTGCGGCGGAACGCGCGCGAGGGTCGTTTGAACCTCGATCCCGATCTCCAAGCGATCGATGAGGGGTGTGGCCTCGTCGTGCTTGCGCTCGGCAAGCACGGCGCGCGCGAGCTCAATTATTCGAGCGACGTCGATCTCGTCGCGCTTTTCGATTCGAGCGCCGCTGCGATTCCGCAAGGCGTCGAGCCGACGCCGCTCTTCGTGCGCATCGTCAAGGCGCTGACCCGGATCTTGCAGGAGCGGACGCCGGACGGCTACGTGTTTCGCGTCGATCTTCGCCTGCGCCCCGATCCCGGCTCGACGCCGGTCGCGCTGTCGATCGCCAGCGCGAGCGCCTATTACGAGACGCTGGGGCAGAACTGGGAGCGCGCCGCGATGATCAAGGCGCGTCCGGCGGCGGGCGATCTCGACCTCGGGAGGCGCTTCCTGGCCGATCTCGCGCCGTTCATCTGGCGCAAATATTTCGACTACGCGGCGATCGCCGACATTCACGCGATGAAGCGCCAAATTCACGCCGTGCGCGGCCACGAACAGGTGACGGTTCCCGGTCACGACCTCAAGCTCGGCCGTGGCGGCATTCGCGAAATCGAGTTCTTCGTTCAAACGCAGCAGCTGATCTTCGGCGGGCGGCGCCCGGTCATGCGCGGCGCGCGGACGCTCGAAATGCTGCGCCAATTGCACGCCGAACATTGGGTCGGTGCCGAAGCGGTCGAAGATCTGACGAGCGCGTATACGCTGCTGCGCCGCGCCGAGCATCGCCTGCAGATGATCGCCGACGAGCAGACGCAGCGATTGCCGTTCGAGCCCGCCGCGCTCGCGCGCTTCGCCAAGTTCTGCGGCTACGCGCGGCTCGAGGAATTCTCGGCCGAAATGACGCGCTGCCTGCGCGGCGTCGAGCGGCATTACGCGCGCCTGTTCGAGGACGCGCCGACGCTCGACGCCGAGGCGGGCAGCCTGGTGTTCACCGGTGTCGCCGACGATCCCGAGACCCTGGAGACCTTGCGCCGTCTCGGCTTCCAGCGGCCGGAGGAGGCCGCCGAGACCAT
>CAVXCA010000106.1:0-25456 GCA_963759955.1 uncultured Alphaproteobacteria bacterium | reverse complement strand
CACGCCCGACGACGTCGCTTCGCCGAGCCGCCCCTGGTCAAAGCCAAAAGCCAAGACGACCGAAAACCTCCACCCCCACCTCTCAGTAGGGAGGAGCGCGTCTCGAGGTCGTCCCGAAGTCCCGACGCCGCATCGGCCGCCAAAGCGCCAACGCCGTCGGTCTGCGTGGTATAGGCAACGGCGCCGCTGCTGTCAAATTCTTTTTGCAAAAGAGTCGCAATCGCCCGCGTCGCCACGCGCGCGCCTGGGGATAACCGGCTTGTGCGCAGCGGATTTTTCGTTCGATCTTGCCGCATAACAGCCATGGTTTTCGCAGAAGGACGCTGCAATCGCGGCGCGGCCGCTCCTCTCACATTGCGCGGGCGGGGTCGGACCGCTATCAGTCGGATTATCGCATGATTGAATTTTCGAGCGAGCGACAAGGCAAACCGTGACGACTTTGGCCGCCCGATTCGCTCGCTCGTCGTCGCAATTCGAGAGGGCGCGCTTCAGCGTCGAACTCGGCCACGAGCCGCCGATCGAAGTCGGCGGTTCGCGGATGGAGGGGCGCGAGCGCCGCGGCATTCCGCTGCGCTGGCTCGCCGGCGTCGCGCTCACCGGCCTGAGCGGCCTGGCGCTGATCGGCTCGGCGCTCTATCTCGACCTCGATCGTCAATCGACATTCGCCGAGGCGCCGGAATTCGCCGTCGCGACGCACAAGGACAGCGCCGAGGACGAGGGCGTCAACCCGGGCAAAGGCGATCGACTGGTTCGGCCGATCGACATCGTCGCCGCCAAACAGACCTTCAAAGCGCCGACAACCATCAAGATCGGCGACAAAGAGGTGGTCAAGACGCGGCAGTTCACGACGCTCTCGACCACTTTGACGATGACGCCGACCGGATTCGCCGACGCCGTCCCGCCGTTCGACCCGCTCAAGGCCACCAACGCTTCGGCTGAAAAAGCCGATGCGCCGCCCGATCCCGGCCCAATGCAGGACGACGCGGAGGTCGCGTTTTCGCAGCGCGACCTGACGATCCAGGACGCTGCGGCGGCGACGGGCGAACTGACGCTCGCCGAAGCGCAGGCGCAAGTGGTGGAAATGATCAAGGCGACCGCCGCGGGCGACAAGGCGCCAGCGCTCCCCTCGCAAATGCTTCTGATGCGCACGAGCCAAGCGGGCATCGATCCGCTCGGCACCCTGTCTTACGCAAACACCGGCGCCGTCGGCGCCAACACGCCCTTCGCATCGATCGAGGTGCGCATGGTGCCGGAAAACGTCACCAACGCCGTCAAGGCGCCCGCCGGCCCTGATCCCAGCGGCCGCGAACGTCTGGTGCAGATGCGTCACGGCGAAACGTTCGAAGACGTGCTGCGCGCCAACGGCGCGAGCAAGGAGGCCGCCGCCGCGATCCTCGCCGCCTTCGGCGCCAAGCGCGGCGAGTCGCCGGTCGCCGAGGGGCAGAAGATCCTCATGGTCTATGACGAGCCGTCCGCCGAAGGCGGGCCGGCGCCGATCGCGCGCGTCTCGGTCTACGCGGACGAACAGCTCAAGTCGACGATCGCGATCAACGACGAAGGCGACTATGTGCCGGTAACGCTTCGCACCGACGCCCCCGCGCCCAAGAGCGCCGATTCGGACGAGGCGGACAACGGCGGCATGACCCTTTACGAGAGCTTCTACGAGACCGCGCTCAAGCAAGGCCTGCCGCGCCCCATCATCGACGAAATGGTTCACGCCTTCGCCAACGACGTCGACTTTCAACGCTCCGCGCAACCCGGCGATTCGGTCGCGGCGTTCATCTCCGAGCCCGACGAAATCGATCCGCACCCGGAACTCCTGTTCGCGACGATGACGGTGCGGGACCAGACGTTCAAGTACTATCGCTTCCAGACGCCCGACGACGGTCTGGTCGACTATTACGACGAGAACGGCCGATCGACGCGCAAGTTCCTGATCCGCAAGCCGATCGCCGGCGGCGAAATGACCTCGCCGTTCGGCATGCGCTATCACCCCATCCTGCACTATTCGCGCATGCACACCGGCGTCGACTGGGGCGCGCCGATCGGCACGCCGATCATGGCGGCGGGCAACGGCGTCGTCATCAAGGCGGAGTTCACCTCGGGCTACGGCCGGCGCGTCGAAATCCAGCACGCCAACGGCTACGTCACCACCTACAATCACATGTCGGGTTTCGCGCGCGGCATCGTCGCGGGCGCGCATGTCACGCAAGGCCAGGTGATCGGCTATCTCGGTCAGTCGGGACTGGCGACCGGCCCGCACCTGCACTACGAAGTGATCATCAACGGCAATTTCGTCGACCCGATGGCGATCAAGCTCGCGCGCACGCGGGAATTCGACGGCAAGATGCTCGCCTCCTTCAAGCGCGAACGCGACCGCATCGATCAATTGATGGCGCAAGCCCCCAACGCCACGCCGGCGTCGCCGGCCGTCACCGCGAAAGTCAACTGAATCGCACAGTGAGCCGCGGCTCTTCGAGCGTTTCAAAACCCAGCGCGGCGCGCACCTCGAAGGCCGAATAGCCCGCTTCGCGCAACGCGCGAAGCGGCGGCGACGACGCGCTCTTCGACATCTTGGCGCCCTTGGCGTCGAGCGCCAGCCGGTGGTGGCGATAGCGCGGCGGCTCGAGAGCGAGCAGCGCTTGCAGCAACCGATGCGCCGACGTCGCGGCCAGCAGATCGCGGCCGCGCACGACGTCGCTGATCTGCTGCAACGCGTCGTCGACGACCACCGCAAGGTGATAGCTCGCCGCGGCGTCCTTGCCGCGCAGCACGAAGTCGCCCCAGGCGGCCGGGTCGGCTCGATGCAGCGCCTCCTGCGCGCCCTCGCCGTATTCGCGCCACGAGAGATCGCCCGGCGCCTCGGCGAGCGCGCGCGCCGCATCGAGGCGCAACGCGGCGCGTTCGCCGGCGGCGAGGCGCGCCGCGACCTCGCGCTTGGAGAGCGCGCGGCAGGAGCCGGGATAGAGCGGCGCGCCGTCGGGATCGCGCGCCGCTCCGGCCGCCGCGGCGATTTGCCCGCGACTGCAAAAGCAGGGATAGACGAGGCCGCGCGCGCTCAGACGCTCAAGAGCGCGCGCGTAATCTTGCCCATGTTCGCTCTGGCGACGCGGCGCCCCGTCGAACGCGAGGCCGAGCCAGGTCAGGTCGTCCACGATCGCCGCTTCGTATTCGCGCTTGCAGCGGGTTTGATCCAAGTCTTCAATGCGCAGCAGCAGGCGGCCGCCGGTCTCGGCGGCGAGGCGCGCGTTCATCAACGCCGAATAGGCGTGGCCGAGATGCAGCGCCCCGTTGGGCGAGGGCGCGAAGCGGAAGGTCGGGCGCTGCGGTTGCTCGGACATGAGGAATCGGCGGAAGGGACGATGGCGGGCACTGTTTCCAAAAAGCGCGGCGGCGGCAAGGGCGCGAAGACGCGGGCCCCGCGCAAGGCGACGGCCAAACGCCGGCGCGCCCGCCCGGCGGCGGCCCAATCGGCAAATTTCTATCATCCCGGACCGCCGATCGACTGTCAGGCCGCGCTCGAAGAAGCGAGCGCCCGGCTGCTGGCGCTCGACCCCGAGCTCGTCGGCCGCCTCGTCGCGGTCGGCGGGCCGCCGCCGCTGCGACGGCGCGAACCGGGCTTCGCCGGCTTGGCGGCGATCATCGTTTCGCAGCAAGTTTCGGTGGCGAGCGCCAACGCGATCTTTGGCCGCCTCGAGGCGGAGTTGGCGCCGCTCGGCGCGGCGAGCGTCATCGCCGCCGACGACGCCGCGCTCAAACGCTGCGGTCTGTCGCAGCCAAAAATGCGCGCGCTGCGGGCGCTCGCCGAGGCGACGGCCGGCGGCCTCGACCTTGCCGCGCTCGGCGCGC
Organism: uncultured Alphaproteobacteria bacterium; assembly: GCA_963759955.1. GTDB lineage: Bacteria > Pseudomonadota > Alphaproteobacteria > Rhizobiales > Beijerinckiaceae > Roseiarcus. Next base: position 21,607 of record CAVXCA010000106.1, on the reverse strand, counting down.
TCGACGCCGAGACCGCGCATCGCGCGCTGATCGCGGTGAAAGGCGTCGGGCCGTGGACGGCGGATCTCTTCCTGCTGTTCTGCCTCGGCCACCCCGACGCGTTTCCCGCCGGCGACCTCGCCTTGCAGGAGGCGGCGCGGATCGCGCTGGGCCTCGAGGCCCGCCCCGACGCGCGGCGGCTGGAGAGGATCGCGGAGCGTTGGCGACCCTTACGCGGCGTCGCGGCGCGCATGCTGTGGGCCTACTACCGCGGCGTCAAACAACGCGCCGGCGTCGTCGGCCAATAGGATTGGCGCGCGCGGCGCGTTCGCGCTAGACCGCGCGAACAGAAGTCCTCGGAGCCCCTCATGCCGGCGAAATTGACCGGACCGCGTCTCGATCCCAAGCGCGGTCCCGCTAAGCAACTCGTGGTTTTCCTGCACGGCTACGGCGCCGACGGCGAGGATCTGATCGCGCTCGGCCAGCAGTGGCGCGCGCTGGCGCCCGAGGCGGCGTTCGTCTCGCCGCACGCGCCCGAGCGCTGCCCGCTTTCGCCGATGGGCCGGCAATGGTTCGCCTTGAGCAGCGCCGCGCCCGACGACCCGCGCGGCGCGGCGGAGCGCTGGCGCGGCGCCGTCGCCGCGCGGCCCGCGATCGACGCGTTCCTCGACGCGGAGCTCGCCCGCCTCGGCCTCGACGATTCGCGCCTCGCGCTCGTCGGCTTCAGCCAGGGCGCGATGATGGCGCTGCACGTCGGCCTGCGCCGCGCCCGCGCCCCCGCCGCGATCGTCGGCTATTCCGGGCTGCTGGTCGGCCCCGAGCATCTGAGCGAAGCGAGCGCCCGCAACGCGCACGGCGAGCGGCCGCCGATCCTGCTCGTCCACGGCGACCAGGACCCGCTGATTCCGGTGGAGGCGATGTTCATGGCGATGGACGATCTCGCCAAGGCGGAAATCCCCAATCAGTGGCACCTTTCGTTCGGCGTCGGCCACGGCATCGACGCCGGCGGCCTGCGCCACGGCGGGCTGTTCCTCGCGAGCGCGTTCGGGATCAGGGCGCGGTGAGCGCTTCGCCCGCGCGGGTGGAACGAGCTATGCGACAATTCCTGTTCCCCGCCCTCGTCGCGCTGTTCAGCCTGGTCTGGAGCTCGGCCTTCGTCGTGGCGAAGATCGCGCTCGTCGACTTCGATCCGTTCACCATCCTGGCGCTTCGCTTCGCCCTCGCTGCGGCCTTGTTGCTTCCCATCGCCATGGCCGGCGGCGGCGGCGTTTGGCGCCGGGAGACCATCGGCGCCGCGGCGCTGCTCGGCCTGCTCAACAACGCCGCCTATCTCGGCCTGACGTTTTCGGCGCTGCAATTCGTCCGGCCCGCGGTCGTCGTCGTCATCGTCAGTTGCGCGCCCTTCGTCACCGCGCTCGTGGCGGCGCTAAGCGGAGTCGAGCGCCTCGACGGCATGAAACTCATCGGCGTCGTCGTCGGCTTTGGCGGCGTCGTCGTCATCGCGGGCTGGGATTTCGGCCAAGGCGGTCTGACCGGAATCGCCTTGGCCGCTGCGGGCACGGCGGCGTTTTCTTTGGGAACCGTGATGTTTCGCGCGAGGGCGACGCGGCTGCCGATCGCCGGGCTCAATTTCTGGCAATCGATCGCCGGCGGCCTCGCCCTGGCGCCGATCGCGATGATCGAAGGACGAGGGCTCGGCGCGTCGTCCCTGCCCGGCGTGTTGGCGATCCTCTATCTCGCCGTGGTCGTGACGATCGGCGGCATGGGCCTCTGGATGATCCTGATCCGCACCAGCGGCGCCGGGGCGGCCTCCTCCTATCATCTGCTCAACCCGATTTTCGGCGCGCTGCTTTCGGCGCTGATCTTGCGCGCGCCGCTGCGCGCGGCGGATTTCCTCGGCGCGGCGATCGTCGCGCTGGGGCTGTTTCTGACGATCAAAGCGAAGAGCCGAGGCGGGCGCGAGGCGAAGACGGAGGCGTCTTCGGCGTAGCGGCCCGTAAGCGGATGTGGGGCCGAAGAGCGGGGGGACTATGGGCGAACGCTTTCTCATCGAGGTCAGTTACTCCGACGAGGAACTGGCCGCCTTCCGGAAGATCGTCGAGAGGGAGTATCACCGCGGCGGCGAGAATCTCGCGTGGGGGGTCTATGCGACCGGATTCCTCGTCGCTTTGATCGGCTCGCTCGCGGCCTTCTATGCCGGCTCGGCGCCCGCGCGCGGCGCCGACTTCGTCGCGGTTCTCATCTTCGCCAGCTTCTTCATCGGGATGTGGAGCCCTGCGATCTGGTACAGGCGACATCGAGGCGACAGGATGCGCGCTTGGGCGTGGCGAGGCTCGCTCCTCGTGACCGCCAACGGTCTGTCCACCCGGCGTCCAGGCGCGCGGGGGTTTTATTCGCGTAGCGCGGTCAAAGGGGTCACGATCGAAGGCGGCTCGCTGTTGGTTTGGATTCGGGACGGGCAACCCCTGGGGTTCCCGGCCCGCCTTCTCGACGCCGATCAAAAGGCTCGGATTGCGGCGCTGGCGACTGCGCCGAACTGACAGCAAGGAAATCGCGCGTCCGCCAACAAAAGAGCCGCCTCGACGAGGCGGCTCCGGTATTCTTCCCAATCTGGACCGTTCGCTCAGCGCGAATAGAATTCGATGACCAGGTTCGGCTCCATGTGGGTCGGATAGGGCACTTCCGACAGGCCGGGGATGCGCGTCATCTTGGCCGTGCCCTTGGCGTGATCGACTTCGATGTAATCGGGCACGTCGCGTTCGGCGAGCGCCGCGGCTTCGAGCACGACCACCAGCTGGCGCGAGGATTCCTTGATCGCGACGACGTCGCCGACCTTGACCTGATAGGAGGGGATGTTGACGCGGCGGCCGTTGACGGTGAGATGGCCGTGGTTGACGAACTGGCGCGCGGCGAACACCGTGGGCACGAACTTGGCGCGGTAGACCAGCGCGTCGAGCCGGCGCTCCAGGAGGCCGATCAGATTGGCGCTCGAATCGCCCTTCATGCGCAGCGCTTCGACGTAGTACTTGTGGAACTGGCGCTCGGAGATGTTGCCGTAGTAGCCCTTGACCTTCTGCTTGGCCTTGAGCTGGGTGCCGAAATCGGTGGCCTTGCCCTTGCGGCGCTGGCCGTGCTGGCCGGGGCCGTATTCACGCTTGTTGACCGGGCTGCGGGGGCGGCCCCAGATGTTCTCGCCCATGCGGCGATCGATCTTGTACTTGGCTTCTGCGCGCTTCGTCATCGCGGTTCCTCTGGTTCGTGTGTCAGGGAACGCGCCCTCCTCTGCGCCGGGCTTTCTCGAAAGCGAGAAAACCGACCGCCGACAGGCTTTCGCCGAGCTAGGCTCGAGCCACGGGTGCGTCAAACGACGAACGCGCCCCTTTGGTGGAGGGCGCGCCCGTCGCGGCTCAAGTAGGGCGCAATCGGCCCGCTGTCAAACTGAAATTGGGCGCTGCGCCATCCGGGGGTCGAACCCGTCGCCGCAATCGCCAAGCTTCAAGTCCGGCGCGGTCAAGTCGAGAAGGCAAAAGCGGATTGGCGCGACGATCAAACCGGCGTGAGCGGCGGCGCCGGATGACGATGCCAGCCATGCGCGCAGAGCATGCGATAGGCGGCTGCGACCGCCCAGAGCGCAAGATACCGGCATAAATTGCCGATTTGCGCAATATTTTTGCAAGAATGCGGCGAACTCGCCGCCATTCGTCACGATTCTTTCATGCGACTGTCGCATGACTTACCGCGCTGCAACATTGACTTTTGCGCCGCACCAAATTATGTTCGCAGCGTCATGGAGAAGGAACGCTTGAGGGATTCGCGCCGACGAAAAGGTCAAATGACCAAGTTCGTCGGCCCCTAACGAGATGGAGACCGCCATGAGATTTTCCTTCATTCGGCGATTTTTCCGCGAGCGGCGTGTTTACTGGTCCGTGATGCAGGAACTTTCGTCCTATACCGACCGCGAATTGCACGACCTCGGCATCGATCGCGCCGACATCGAGCCAATCGCCCGCGAGGCCGCGCGCACCGGCGCGGCGTAAGCGCGAAGGTTCGCTCCCCCGCGAGGCCGCGTCATCGCCTCGCGGGAGCGGCGGCGAACCCAGCCCAGTTCCCCTACCCCACCCATCGTCAAACCGGCCGGATCACGACCAAGCGCGTCGAGCCGTAGCGCCGATCGGCGTCGGGATCCCCGTGCGGTTTACAGCCTGCCTCGAGCAACGACCGCACTCGCGATGTCAGGCGGCCCGTGTCGGAAGTGCGGAAGAGGCGGTCGGCAAAGGCACGGTCCCTGCGTAACGGTGGATCAGCACGGCGGTCAAAATGACCCCGGCGCTCAGCGCGAACACGACGACCGCGATCGCGATCATCGCTCCCAACATTGCCGCTTTGCCCTTTGCGTCGCCCCGACCGCTCGCGACCGAAGCGAACATCTTGCCGACCGACTGGAACGCCGGGCCGAGGCCGTTGATCGCGCTCATCGTGTTGTGGACTTCCGCAAACGTATTGTAGGCGGCAACGCCAATATTCATCAAACTATGCTCGCGGTACGCCGCAATCCAGGACTCGATCGTGATGATAAAGCCCGTGCCGAGCGCCGGGAAAATTATGGTGACGTACCAAAGGCTCAGCGCCCCATTCAGTTGGTCGGCAGTGAAATACTCGGGGAAGGCGGCGTTCGCTACGAAAAGCAACGGGAAAAGGAAAACCGAGCTGAAACCGACGGCGCTCTGGATCGCGCCGCACCACACCAACACCCTTATGGAACCGCCCACGGCCTTGGACTCCACCCAAGCCCTGCCGCAGGTCCGCGCGTTCCACCACGAGATCCCGAAGTTCAGCGCCAGGATGAGGACGAGCCAAATCGAAACGGTTCCGTTCATGCCGAAATTCCCCCAACGACCGGCCGCTGATTTCGCCGCAAATCTGGCCCGACCCAAGGAGCTTGGCAAGATGCGACGAGTGAACTCGAATTTCCATGCGCGCGACGGGAGCGCAATTCGCGTTCGCTACGGCGCGCCGAACGCCTCGCTCGGCGTCACGCCGGCCCCGAGCAGGTAATAGCCGTGCTGAGCGATCGCCTTCTTGGCTTCCTGCGCGAACTTGAGCGTCCGCTCGTCGGCTATGTGATAATGCTCCCAGTAGCCGCCGGGGAGCACCGGAAGATCGCCCGGCGCGTCTTTGTCCAGGATGCCGAAAATAGTCCCGATCATCGCGTTGTCGCCGGTCGGGACCCAGGTCATGATTGCGAACTGCATCTCTCGCCCTCCCTTTCGATCGTGGAATCGCCGGTTCCGCTTCTGCGCTCGATCGGCCGCGCGGGTCGAGGCGCCTCTTGCGGGCGGCGCTGCTCATGCAATTGGACCAAGCTATCCGATAGCCGGCGTCGCACAAGCGTTGAATTTTGCGAAGCGGCGTCTGAGCGCTCAGGGTCGGGTCCGATCATCCCGCGAAGTCGGGGCCAAACGTCGGATTTTCGCCGCCCGCCCCCTACCCGCGCATCGCCAGGCCCGCCGGATCGTAGGCGGGCGTATCGAGCCGGATCGCCGGGCGGCGCTCGCCGATGATCTCGATCTCGAACCCCGTCGCGGCGTCGGCCAATTCCTTTTCGACGTAGCCCATCGCCAGCGAGGAGTTGACGCAGTGGCCGTAGCCGCCCGAGGTGACCCAGCCCACCACCTTGCCGTCGCGCCAGATCGGCTCGTCGCCGATCGCGTCGGCGTCGACCGCCTCGACCGCGAAGGTCTGCAGGCGCAGCTTGCCGCCGCTCTCCTTTTCCTTAAGCGCCGCCTCGCGGCCGATGAAATCCGCTTTCTTGAGATCGACGAAGCGGCCGAGCCCCGCCTCGTAGGGGCCGTAGATCGGCCGGTACTCGCGCGCCCACGTGCCGAAGCTCTTTTCAAGGCGCAGGCACATCAATGCGCGCATGCCGAACAGCGTCAGGCCCAGCGGCGCGCCGGCTTCGAGCAGCAGATCGTAGAGCGCGCGCTGATACTCGGGGCGAACCCAGATTTCGTAGCCGAGTTCGCCGGTGAAACTGACGCGGCCGACCAGCGCCGGGATCATGCCGACGTCCATCCTGCAGAACGACAAGAAGGGAAATTTCTCGTTCGAGACGTCGTCGCGCGTCAGCTTCTGCAGGAGGTCGCGCGCGTTCGGACCGGCGATCGACAGGCCGGGATAGTCCATCGACGCCGCACGACACGAAACGCCGCTCGCCGGCAAATAGCGCTCGAACCAGCGCATGTGGGAACCCTCGGCGGCGTAGGAGCACACCAGCAGGAACTTGTCCTGCGCGTAGCGGCCGATGGTGAAATCGCCGATCAGCTTGCCGCGCTCGTTGAGCATCGGCGACAGCGCCAAGCACCCGACGGGCGGCAATCTGTTGGCCATCACGCGCGCGAGAAATTCGGCGGCGCGCGGCCCCTCGACCTCGATCTTTCCATAATTGGCGATCTCGGTCATGCCGACCCCTGAGCGCACCGCGCGGCATTCGCGGCCGACGTGCTCGAACGCGTTGGAGCGGCGGAACGTCGCGTCCTCGCTCGGCGCCGTGCCCTTGGGCGCGAACCAGAGAGGACTTTCGAGGCTGCAATATTCGCCGAACACGGCGTTTTCCGCGACCAGGCGATCGTAGATCGGCGTGGTGCGCAAGGGCCGGCCCGCCGGCAATTCCTCGTTGGGGAAGCGGATTCGGAAGCGGCGCGAATAATTCTCGCGCACCTTGGCGTTGGTGTAGGGCAAGGTCGCCCAGTCGCCGAAGCGCGCGACGTCCATGCCCCAGACGTCGTGGCCGGGATCGCCCTCGATCATCCAGTTGGCGAGCGACAGGCCGACGCCGCCGCCCTGGCTGAAGCCCGCCATGACGCCGCACGCGACCCAGAAGTTCTTCAGGCCCTTCACCGGCCCGATCAGCGGATTGCCGTCGGGGGTAAAAGTGAAGGGGCCGTTGACCACCTTGCGGATGCCCGCCTTGCCGAGTTCGGGGAAGTGCTCGAACGCGGTCTCCAGACTCGGGGCGATGCGGTCGAGGTCGTTGGGCAGCAGGTTCTGGCCGAAATCCCACGGCGTCTCGCGCTCGCTCCACGGCTGGCACGCCTGCTCGTAGGTGCCGATCAGCATGCCGCCGCCTTCCTGGCGCATGTAGATTTCGCCCTCGAAGTCGATGACGTGGAACTTGTCGACTTTGGGATCGACGACGCCGGGGATGTCCTCGGTGATGAGGTAGTGATGCTCCATCGCCAGCACCGGCAATTCCAAGCCGACCATGCGCCCGACCTCGCGCGCCCACAGGCCGCCGCAATTGACGACATGCTCGGCGACGAGATTGCCCTTGTCGGCGATCACGTCCCAGGAGCCGTCGGGGCGCGGCTGCAGGTCGACGACGCGGGTGAAGCGGTCGACTTCGGCGCCGGCGAGCGTCGCGCATTTGGCGTAGGCCTGGGTGACGCCCCAGGGATCGATATGGCCCTCGACCGGATCGAACATCGCGCCGACGAAATGCTTCTTGTCGATGAACGGGTACATCTTGGCGGCTTCGTCGATCGACAAGATCTCGAGATTCATGCCGAGATAGCGGCCGCGCGCGCGCGCCATCTTCAGCCAGTCGAGCCGCTCCCGCGTGCCGGCGAGATTGAGGCCGCCGGTGACGTGCATGCCGCAGGAAACGCCGGAGATCGCCTCGATCTCTTTATAGAGGTCGATGGTGTACTGCTGCAGCTTGGCGACGTTCGGATCGCCGTTGAGCGTGTGCATCCCGCCGGCCGCGTGCCACGTCGAGCCGGAGGTGAGTTCGGCGCGCTCGATCAACACGACGTCTTTCCAGCCGCCTTTCGTCAAGTGATAGAGCACGCTCGCGCCGACGACGCCGCCGCCGATCACGGCGACCCGACAATGCGACTTCATGACGAACCCTCCGCTTGGATCACGACGACGGCGCGCGCGCCGGCGACGGAATGAAAACGAGCATCGCGACGATGGCCGCCGCGAGCAGGCCGGCGAACAGCGCGAAAGCGCTGGACAGCGAAAAAGCGTCCGCGACCGCGCCGGTGACCAGCGGCGCCGGCAGGCGCGCGAACGAGCCGAAGAACGCCGCCGTGGACAGCCCCGCCGCCGCAGAGACGCCTGGCCGCGACGCCGCCAGCGCGAAGCCGCAGGGAACCACCGCTCCCGTGCCGAAGCCGATGACCGCGAAACCGACGACGCTGACGATAAAGCCCGCGCCGGCCGCGACGACCAGAAAGCCCGCCGCGGCGACGCCGAGCGAGGCGACGATGAGCCTGCGGTCGTCGATCCGCGCACGCAGCCGATCGGCGTTGAAGCGCAGCGACGCTTGACAGGCGGCGAAAAACGCCGCGCCGAGACCGGAAAGGGCCGCCCATTGCGGCGCCTCGCGCTGCAGGATCAGCGCCGCCCAGGACATCGCCGCGCTCTCGCAGGCGATGGAGACCCCGATCACCAGCCCGACGACGACCAGCGTGCGCGACAGCAAGCCGGCGCGGTCGACCGAGAGCGCCCCCACCCCGGCCACAGGCTCGGCGGGAACCGCCGACGCGACGAGCGCCGATGCGACGAGCAGCGCCGCCACGACGACGAGGCTCGCAATCCACGGCCATCCGCTCGCCGCGACGAGGCCGCCCGAGACCGCGCCGACCGCAATGCCCGCGGACGCTCCGCCATGCAGGCGCGCGAGGATCGGGCGGCCGAGGCCGCGCTCGATGCGCGCGCCCGCCGCGTTCATCGTCAGATCGACCAGCCCGGCGAAGAACCCGTAGGCGACCAATCCGGCGAACAGCGCGAAGGCGTCGCCGGCGATGAGAAGCAGGCCGAGAACCGGTCCCGTCGCGAGCGCCGCTGCGATCAGCGTGCGCTTGACTCCGAACCGGCGAGCGAACGCGCTGGCCGAAGACATCGCGACGAGATAGGCGCCGGTGAACAGCGTCAGCGCTGCGCCGTAGGCCGCCGCGCCGACGCCGGCGCGCAAGAGAATCGCCGCCGACGCGCCGGACCACGCCCCCAGTCCAACGCCAAAAGCGAAGAACATCGCGGCGACCGCGCCGAGCGGACGGCCCGCGAGCATGTGGGGGAGCCTGCGGGCGACACGGACGTCGCGCGGCGGCGCCGCTAGGAACGACCCTTCGCTTGGCATTTTCGTCAAAAGTCCGTGGGCGCGCCGCCCTCGGCTTTGCGCCGGGCGACGAAGGCGGCGAGCGCCTCGCGGCGCTCCGGTTCGAAATCGGGCACAGCGTAGGTTCTCAGCCGTTCCTTGTAAACGCGCTCGGCGGCGTCGTAGGCGGTCGGCGCGCCGGCCTCGCGCCAGCTCTCGTAATTGCGCCAGTCTGAAATCATCGGCGCGAAGAACGCGTGGCGATAGCGCGATTGCGTATGCGCGGCGCCGAAGAAATGGCCGCCGGGGCCGACTTCGCGCATCGCCTCGAGCGCGAGCTCGCCCTCGTCGACCCCAACCGGTTTCAAGAACTCCGCGACCATGGCGAGCAGATCGGCGTCGAGCGCCATCTTCTCGAACGAGGCTTGCAAGCCGCCCTCCATCCAGCCGGCGCCGTGCATCAACAGATTGACGCCGCCCATGATCGCGCCCCACAGGGAGAACACGCTTTCGTACGCCGCCTGCGCATCGAGCGAATTGGCGGCGTTGGCGTTGGACGAGCGATAGGGCAGCTCGAGCCGACGCGCCAACTGCCCGCCGATGATCGCGGTCTTCATGTATTCGGGCGTGCCGAACGCCGGCGCGCCCGACTTCATGTCGACGTTGGAGGTGAAGCCGCCGTAGACGAAGGGCGAACCCGGCCGCACGATCTGCGCGAGGACCAAGCCCGCCAGCGCCTCGGCGTGCTGCTGGGCGAGCGCGCCCGCCAGCGTCACCGGCGCCATCGCGCCGGCCAGGGTGAAGGGCGTCAGCACCACGACCTGATTGCGCCGCGCCATCTGGATCAGCCCTTCCAGCATTGGCGTGTCGAGCCTGAGCGGCGAGGACGAATTGATGATGGTGAACAGCGAGGGCTCGAGCTCGAGGGTCGCATCGTCGAGGCCGCGCGCGATTCGCGCCATCTCGATCGCGTCGCGAATGCGCTCGCGCCCCAAACTGTAGGCGTGGATCGGCTTGTCCGTGAGCGTCAGCATGTCGAACAGCGCGTCGAGGTGGCGCACCGAAGCGTGAATGTCGGCGGGCTCGACGGGGTAGCCGCCGATGACGTGGATCGAATCGAAACTCTGGCTCAGGCGAATGAAGTTTTGATAGTCGCGCTGGTTGCCGGGCCGCCGGCCGCCCTCGCGATCGAACGCGTTGGGCGCGCTGGCGACCGAGCAGAAGGCGACGTGCGCGCCGCCGACGACGACGCTTCGCTCCGGGTTGCGCGCATGCAGGGTGAACTGGCGCGGCGCCTTGCCGATCTGCGCCTCGACCAGCATCGGGTCGAAGCGGACCCGGTTCGACGCGGGATCGACGTCGGCGCCGGCTTGCTCGAGGATCGCCTTGGCCTCGTCGTGCAGGAAATCGATCCCGATCTCCTGCAACACGGTCAGCGCGGCGCGGTGGATCGATTCGACCTCGTCGCGGGAAAGAAACTCGACCGGGGCGAACGGCAAGCGCGGCTGCGGCGCGCGCGCAGGCCCCGCCATCGGCGTCGAACGCTCGCCGCGACGGCGGCGGCGCGAGGAGTCCTCGCTCAGCGGATCAGCGGACATTTGCGCCTCACGTCGAACTTGTTGCGGCGCCGCGTCCCTTCTCCCCGCTTGCGGGGAGAAGGCTAGGATGAGGGGCCGGGGGATCAGCCGCATTGGCGCGGATAATCACCTGGCCCCTCACCCCTTCCCTCTCCCCGCACGCGGGGAGAGGGGGCGCTCACACCGAAATGCGCAGCGCTCCGGCGGCAATGCCGACTGTAGCGGGCGATTCCGACGGCGCCTCGCGCGAAAATAGCATCGCGACATGCCAATTTGGCCGTCCGTCACAATAAATCGACTACACATCGAACATCGTTCGAAGTTGGCCCTTTCAGCTCAGCCGCCGCCCGCTCCTACGCCGTTAATCCCGAAGTTTTTCAGCCACCTCATCCCCGCGAAATTTGGCGCGCCTGATCGCCCGCAACCCGCCTATGTCGCGCGCCCCATTTCAATGCGGAGATGTCACGCTAACACGTTCAGCTCTTATGGCCGGACTTCGATTTGCACCCAAGCTCGATCATTTTCGCGGCCGAGCGGGTACCCGTCGTGTCGAAAGTCGCTTCATGTTCACGACCCGTCGCGTCGACGATCCGAAAGAACATTCGATCCCCGTCAGCCCACGACGACAAGAAGCTGGTTGGATTGCCGGGATAGAAGGCCCCATCAGCGCTGGTCGCCGCAGGCCATCCTTGTTTGACAGCGGCACCGTTGTTCATCCGATACGTGACGCTGAATCGCGTTCCATATACAGGTATCCCCCAAAACCCATTGGTGTTCAAAACCAATCCGGTTTTATGGTCTTTGCAGAATGCAAGAAGCTCTTTGATTGCGCCTGATGAATCCGAATCGGCTGACACAGAAGGAAAGTTCTCCGCAAAAACCTCCTGACTATCGTCCACAGGCGAAGAAGAGAACGTCATGCGCCATGCACTCGGCGCACTCAAGCCCCCATATGGCATTCCTTCTTTGAGTTTCTTCAACGCCGCATCACGATCTGAATCTTGGGCGCTGGCGCAAACGATGCTCGCCATGCTCATCAGGACAGTCAGAGTTAAGGCCCTTTTCGCGTTTGGCGACAACGACGCCCCCTATCGCGGTTGCAGCTGGTTCGTGCCCACCGCCCGAATCACATCCGCGTCCGCCGTTACTTGGCGGCGCGCGCCTTCGCAGCTTCCGCGCCGCCGTTTTCGGGCTCGGGCGGCTTGCCCGCCGAAGCCGCGCTGAAGCGCGCGATCAGCCACGAGCGGAACAGCGCCACCGCCTCGTTGCTGAGGTCTTCGGGGTGGGTGGTCAGATAATAGCCGTAGCCTTCGTCGAGCCACAGGTCGAACGGCTGCACCAGCCGTCCGGCCTTGATTTCCTCGTTGAACAGCAGCGGGTCGGCGAGCGCCAGGCCGTCGCCGAGCATCGCGTACTGGACCGCCAGTTGCTGGGTGTCGAACACCAGGCCGCGATCGACGGCGAGGTCGGGGCGGCCGATCGAGCGCGCCAGCATCTCCCAGAAGAAGAAGCGGGGACGGCCGTCGATCTTGACGTGGAGGAGATCGCTCGCGTCGATGAGCTTGGCCGGCTCCGAACGGTCGATCGTCTCCAACAGCTTCGGGCTGCACAGGATGGTGGAGCGCACCATCCACAGGAGGTCGTGGATCGCGTCGGTGACGCGCGGCTCGGAATAGACGATGGCGATGTCGATGTCGCCGTCGACGTCCGAGCCGGTCGTCGGCTTGGAGACGATTTCAAGGCTGATGCCGGGATTCTCCGCACGGAAATCGCGCAGGATCGGAATCGCCAGGCGATGCGCGAAGGACGTCGGCAGCGCGACCTTCAGCACGCGCTTGGGCCGGCCCTTTTCCTTGATGACTTCGCCGAGCGCCTGATCGATGCGGTCGAATGATTTCGACACCACCGGCAGAATGTGCCGCCCCGCCTCGGTCAGCACCAACTGCTGCGGCCGGCGCTCGAACAGCGAGACGCCGAGAAAGTTCTCGAGCACGATGACGTGCCGGCTCACCGCGCTCTGCGCGACGGTCAGGCTGTTGGCGGCGGCTGTGAAACTCAGGTGCTGCCCGGCCGCCTCGAACGCGCGCAGCGCGTTGAGCGGCAACCATTTGCGATCCATCGTCCCTCCCCCCGGGACGAGGCGCGAGACCTCAGGCGATTCGCGTTTTCGCGAGCGCGTCGATCGCCAGCTCGTAGCCCATGCCGGGTTTATCGGACAATACGATATGACCGGCGTCGTTCACCCGCAAGGGCTCGGCCATCATGTAGTCGCGGCGGTCCACATCCCATTCCGGCGGATCGTAGGGAAATTCGAGGAACGGCGCGTCGCAAAGGCCCGCCGCCAGATGCGCGTTGGCGACGACGCCCATGCCGTTGGTCCAGGTGTGCGGGGTGAAGATCAGATTGTGCTCCTGCGCCATCAGCGCGACGCGGCGTAGGCCCGTGAGCCCGCCCGCCAGCGCGGCGTCCGGCTGCAACACGTCGAGGCAGCCCTCGGCGATGAGATCGCGGAACTCGTAGAGTTCCCTGGTCATTTCGCCGCCTGCAATGCGCACGTCGACCCGCTCGCGCAGCGCCCGCATGCCGGCGCGATCGCCGCGATGCAGCGGCTCCTCCATCCAATAGACGCCGAGCCGCTCCAATTCGCGCGCGACCTCGATCGCGTCCTTGAGCGTCCAGGGCGCGTAGGCGTCCCACGACATGCGCCAACCCTGATTGCAGTCGACCATCAGGTCGAGACGGTCGCCCACCTGCGCGCGCACCGCCTCCAGCGCTCTGATGTCGGCGCGCCAGTCGCCGCGATGGAAACGGATCTTCATCGCCGTGAAGCCCTTGGCGATGTAGCCTTCGGCCGCGTCGGCGAGTTCCGCCGGGCCGCGCAAGGTTCCCGACGAAGCATAGGCGCGCACGCTGTTCGACAGGCCGCCGATCAGCTTCCAGCAGGGCTGACCCGTGATCTTGCCCGCCAGATCCCACAGCGCCAGGTCGAGCGGCCAGCAGCGGCCCCAGTGGAAGCTGATGTTGGCGAGAATGCGCCAATGGCGCTCCAGCGCCAGCGCGTCCTCGCCGACGAACAACGGCTCGTGACCCTCGAAGCCGAGCATCATGTCGCCGGAGCCGATCCCGGTGACGCCGAGATCGGTGTGCACCTGCACGATCGCCGCGTCCCAGAAGGTGCGCGGCTTGGAGTCCCAGCTGGCGCGAAACGGCGGGTCGAATTCGAGGCGGTGGCGCGTGATCTCGATCGCCGTGATGATCGCCTTGGGCGCGTGAGCGAGAGGCGTGAAAGGTTCGGACATTGAACACTCCATCTCGTGGCGTCCCTCCCTGGCGACGCTTGCGGCTAATCACCCAGGCCCCTCACCCTGCCTCTCCCCGCTTGCGGGGAGAGGGGCGCGCCGCGCCTTATCTTCCCCTCTCCCCGCTTGCGGGGAGAGGCAGGGTGAGGGGCCTGGGTGATTAGCCGCGGGCGTCGCTATTTGTACGCCGTCCAGATCGTCTTGTAGTCCATATACTTCTCGACTGCGTGGGGCGAGCGGTCGCGGCCGAAGCCGGATTGTTTGAAGCCGCCGAACGGCGTCGTCAGCGACGAGCGGTCGTACCCATTGACCCACACCGTGCCGGCGCGGATCGCGCGTGTCAGCCGATGGGCCGCGTCCATGTCCGAAGTCCACACCGCCGCGCCGAGGCCGTAGATCGTGTCGTTGGCGAGCCGAACCGCCTCGGCCTCGTCGTCGAAGGGAATGATGACGACGACGGGGCCGAAGATCTCCTCCTGCGCAATCCGCATGTCGTTGCGCGCGTCGTCGAGGATGGTCGGCTCGATGTAGTAGCCGCCCGTCTCCTGCATCGCGCGCTTGCCGCCCAGAGCGATCCTGGCGCCTTCCCTGACGCCCAGTTCGATGTAGGACAGCACGCGCTCCATGTGCCGCTCCTCGACGACGGCCCCGAGCTGCGAGGCGGCGTCGAAGGGATGGCCGAGCGGAATCTGCGTGCGCTGGACTTCGCCGATCGCTTCGACGAGCTCGGCGCGGATCGAGGCATGCGCGATGACGCGCGAGCCGGCGTGGCAGGTCTCGCCCTGGTTGTAATAGATGCCCCAGGCGATCGCCTCGGCCGCCGCATGGATGTCCGCGTCGGCCATGACGACGTGTGGGCTCTTGCCCCCGCATTCGAGCGAAACGCGCTTCATGTTGCTCTGGCCGGCGTAGACCAGCATCAATTTACCGACTTCGGTCGAGCCGGTGAACGTGATCATGTCGACGTCGGGGTGCAGCGCGAGCGGCTTGCCCGTGCTTTCGCCGAAGCCGGGCAGGACATTGAGGACGCCGTCCGGCAGGCCCGCCTCCCTGGCGAGGCCGGCGAGGACCAGCGCGCCGAGCGGCGATTGCTCGGCGGGCTTGAGCACCACGGAATTGCCCGCGACCAGCGCCGGGGCGAACTTCCACGCCGCGATGATCAAGGGATAGTTCCACGGCACGACGGCGCCGACGACGCCGAGCGGCTCCCTGCGGACGAGCGCTACGTCGCGCACGCCGACAGGGGCGACCTCGTCGTAGAGCTTGTCGGCGAGTTCGGCGTAGTACTGGATGCAATCGGCGCAGAACGGCACGTCGACTGCAATCGAATTGGCGATCGGCTTGCCGACGTCGAGCGTCTCCAGCAGCGCGATTTCGTCGGTGTGGCGGCGGATCAGTTCGGCAAAACGAAGCAAGACTTGCTTCTTGCGCGTCGGCGCGGCGTCGCGCCATTCGCCCTTTTCGAAGGCGCGGCGGGCCGAAGCGACGGCGCGATCGACGTCGGCGGCCCCGCAATCGGCGACATGGGCGAACACCTTGCCGTCGATCGGCGAGGTCCTTGCGAAGGTCTTGCCGCTCAGGGCGCCGACATAGGCGCCGTCAACGAAGGCCCGGCCTTCCGGCTTCAGCGCCGCGGCGCGGGCGAGCCAGCCCTCTTTGGAAGTGGGTCGGTCGAGCATTTCGCCTCCTTTAGGCCAGAGAAAGAATGCTTTTGGAAAGTTCGAGCAAATCGGCGTCGCTCGACGCCCGTTTGTTGGAATCGCGCATCGCGGCGTTTTCCGGGCGCGCGGCTTGCGCGGCGAGCGCCTCGGCGCCGACGCCGGCGAATTCCTCGGCCACCGAGAGTTTCAGCCCGCACGCGCGCAGCAGCTTTTCGTAAGCCGCGATGAAGCCGCTGGCGCTCGGTTCGGCGCCGAGCGCGGCCGCGCAAGGGGCGAACGCGTCGTTGCCCTCGACGTTCCACGGCAGGCACGCGAGCATCGCGACGCCGACCGCGCGGCCGTGGTGGATCGGCTTGAGCGAGCCCATCGCGTGGCCGAACGCGTGCGCGATCGCCGTGCCGCAATTGTCGATGGCGACGCCGCCGAAGGCCGCCGCCCATTGCATCGCGCCGCGCGCCTCGAGATCGCCGGGGCGCTCGATCGCGCAGGCGAGATGCCGCCCGACCAGCCTTATCGCCTCGTAGGCGAACAGGTTGGCGGCCGGGTTGGCGTTGCGATTGGTCGCCGCTTCGACGAGGCGTCACAACGCAAGGATCGCTGCCTCATCGCGCCGAGCACCCTGAAAGGCGGCACGGCGCAGAAGCTGGCGGCCAAGTTTCTGACGGCCGGCCTCGTGCGCGAGATCAAAGCGAAGATCGGAAAGGAAGCCTGGCGTCGCGACGAGGAAACGGGCCAAGCGTATTCGTTGAAATTGACCGACGCGGGACTGAAGGCAATCGCGGCCGATGAGCGCAAGTCGCAGCCCGTACCGGCCGTTTTGCCGAACACGAACGAGGGTCCGCCGAAAGCGAAGATCGCAACGAATATCGCGGCGACCAGGAACAATACGACCGCGCCAACTTCGCCGGCGCCCCGGCAAGGCACGAAGATCGCGCGCGTGGTCGAATTGCTCCAACGCGATCAGGGCGCCAGGTTGGATGAGCTGATCGCCGCCACGGGGTGGTTGCCCCATACCGCGCGAGCCGCGCTGACCGGCCTTCGCCATCGCGGCTACGAGGTCCGCCTGGAGCGTGGCGAGAACGGGCGCACATCGGTCTACCGCGCCGTCGCGACTCTCGCGGCCAGCGCGTGATCCCAATGCGATTGAGCCCCAAGAGCTTGGCGCGGCGGCCGAAGGACAATTCGGCCGCCGAGCCGCATGGGCGGACCGCCGCCGGCAGCCTCGACCAGAACAACTCCGGGGCGACGAACGATCCCGATCGCGCAATTCCGTCAAGATCGGAAACTCCGTCGGCGACAAGGACGCAATCGTCTTGCGGATTCTCGCCGAGGCCTCCTTGTGATCTTCGGCGCTGGAACGCCCGCACTCCGCCAAGATCATTTCGAAGATGACGCCCATCGCCCGCCGAAACATTCTTGGACGGGCCTCCGTCGGCACGCCGAGCGCGGCCAGAGCCAAGAGCAACCGCTCGGCGAGCAGGGGATCCAAAAGGGGGTTTGACGACAGCTGAAGAACGACGAGCTTGGCGACGACCGGTCGAGCGTGGAGCGCCTGCAGGATCTTGAGGAGCAATTCGCCAAGGTAAGCGGCGGGCTCCTCCTTCGGCTTGTACGGCCGGGTCACGCCGGCCAGCGACTGCGGCTCCAACGCCGCCTTCGAAATGGAAATGGATCGTGGTCGGGCCGACTCCCAGCGCCTTGGCGAGCCTGCGCAGGCTGAACCCGTTTGCGCCGACGCTCTCGATCAGCTTGGCGGCGGCGGCGACGATCGCGGCCTTCGTCAGGCCGGCGCGGGTTCCGGCCTTCCGGTTTTCCTTAACATATGGACCCGAGGTCTTCTTTTTGGGTATGGTGATGATGGCCACAATGACGCTCGCGACGAGGAGGAAAAGGCAGACGCCCAAGCGAATCGGTAGATCTGCGCATTATTCCAATAGCGCAGCGATCTATCTAATCAAGCCCCGACCCGTACGGCTGGAGCGGGCTTCGCACGCGAACGCGAGGGGGCATCCCTCTCGCAGGCGCTCCCCTGCAATGCCCCTGCGGCCCCGTATTGCGCCCCTGGCACTCTCGTAGCGGCTTAAACACTCGTCTTTACAACGCGTTAGCGGATGATCGAGGCGCGCGCCTTGCCTCCGCTGAAGCAGCAAGCGCAGTCGCCCATCTGCCTCGGCGTGGTCCAAGTCAACACCGAGCGCGTCCCTCAGGGCGTTCGGGAATGCGAGCGGGCACTGGAGCTCAATCGAAATCTGGCTAACGCGCACGGACAAATCGGCAACGCCAAAATTCTCCTCGGCCGGGCCGAGGAGACCGAGGCTCACATTCAGGAGGCGCTACACCTCAGTCCCCGCGACACGCTCGTCTATCTCTGGTGCATGTTCGCCGGGATCGCCAAACTGTACCTCGGCAAGGACGATGAGGCGGTCGCCTGGCTGCGCCAGTCCCTCGAAACGAATACAAACAATCCATCCGCGCATTTCCTTCTGGCGGCCGCTTTGGCGCGTCTCGGGCGGCCCCCTGAAGCGCATTCCGAGGTTCAGGCGGGGTTCGCCATCAACCCGAGTTTCAGTATCGCTCGGGTCCTCGCCGCGCTGGCGACCATCCGGCTGTGGTCGCCGGTCCAGATCACTTCATCGACGGCCTGCGCAAGGCCGGCCGCGTATTCTGCGGCGACCTCAGGAGACGGCTTCGCCGCTCCGGCCTGAACGGTCTCGGCGACGATACCCTCGCGCAATTCCGTCAAGTTCGGAAACTCCGTCGACGGCAAGGTCGCAATCGTTTTGTGCATCTGCGCCGAGGCTTCCTTCTGGTCCGCCGCGCTGGAACGTCCGCACTCCGCCAAGATCATCTCGAAGATGACGCCCATCGCCCGCTGGTACATTTTTGGACGGGCCTCCGTCGACACGCCGAGCGCGGCCAGAGCCAAGAGCAACCGCTCGGCGAGCAGGGGCTCCAGAATGGGGTTCGACGACAGTGGACGACGAGCTTGGCGACGACCGGTCGAGCGTGCGGCGCCTCCATTATCTTGAGGAGCAATTCGGCAAGGTAAGCGGCGGGCTCCTCCTTCGGCTTGAACGGCCGGGTGACGCCGGCCAGCGCCTGCTGGGCGACCGCGCTAAAGACGGCTCCAACGCCGCCTTCGAAATGGAAATGGATCGTGGTCGGGCCGACTCCCAGCGCCTTGGCGAGCTTGCGCAGGCTGAATCCATTTGCGCCGACGCTCTCGATCAGCTTGGCGGCGGCGGCGGCGATCGCAGCCTTGGTCAGGCCGGCGCGGGTTCCGGCCTTCCGTTTCTCCTTAACATTTGGACTCGAGGTCTTCTTTTGGGTATTTTGATGATGGACTCTGATGGCCCGGCATGGCGAGCACGTTGTTCCAATCTGGCAGACCGATCCGCACCCCGAACACGCGGCCGGCGCCCGCGCAATCAATCAAGAGGCCATCGACCTTCTTTGTCCGGGCGGCAGTGGCCGCGGTCAGTTGGAACAGACGCTCGCGCATAACAACGAGCTGGTCTCGCATTTTCAAAATCTCGGCGATCGCAGCGACTTTCTTATTACGCACGAGGTCCGTCCTATAAACTCGGGCCAGGCCCGATACCAGGCTCCTCTGGCGGGCAAAATCACAAAGACATCATCCTGTTAAAAATCGTTATTGCTTGTGGGTATTTTGATTGTCCTCTTGGAATCGCCTAAATTTGCAGGCGATTCCGCTGGTTATCATTGTCTCAGCCGTGCTCTGCGGGGCGCCAAACAGCACGATTTATACGAAGCTGCGGCGTACACCCATGTCACTATGGGATTATGGGACAAATTAGGTTCGGACCGATTTGGACCCTTGCCGCGGAAAGTCAGCGCCGAATAACTCTAATAATTCAGAATGTTGTTGGATGTTCGTTGCGCTGTGGCGCTTCGCACTCTTTGCAGCGGTTTGCAGCCGGTTTGCAGCCGGTTTGCAGCCGGTTTGCAGGTCGCCTAGCCACACCCTCCATCGGTGTGTCGTCGCTAAGTGATTGGTCGGACTCACGTTTAAGCCTCTCCCCTGAGTAAGAGGACTGGACGCAAGCCCGTCCGAAAAAACGTATAGCTGCAAACGGGCGTGCAGCCCGTCGGAGACCGGTTCCGCCGGACTGCGTCCGCCACCATACAGTCCTGGCAAACCGACGCCGTTTCCGGGCCAGCAGAAACCCTCGCAATTCCGGTCGGTTAGTGAGGCGTGTCGCGGTCTGCGAACCGAATTCCGGCCGTTCTCCCGCGCTCTGCGCCTGAAATCGCCCGCCAGTCTCTGCCCGCAAAACTCCGTTTCCCGGACCACGAGATGGAGAGGCCGAAGCCGGCGGCTGAGCGCCCTCCGATGACGATGCGGAGGATTTGCGTCGCGCCGAAAGGAGCGCTTCTCAGCCATTTGAGTTCCAGAAAGCCCCTGAACGTCTACTCGCTTGACGTTACCGCGCTGGGTGTCAGCCCCAAGCTGTTCAAGTTTCCCTCGTACGCAGTGAAGGACTTTGTTTCGAAGCTGTCCGCAGAGTCCAAGCGCGGCCAGGACACTGGCAGTCGCCGCCTGACCCGACGGAGATCCGATGTCGAAGAACCTCTTTTCCCAAGCGCCCGAAGCCGCCGATCTCGATCTCGACGCGTTCGCGAAGGCGGTCACCGTGGGCGAGGTCACGGTCGTGGACGTCCGCGAACCGCACGAGTTCGCTGCCGGCCACATTCCCGGTTCGATAAATTTGCCGATATCTTGCTTCGACCGAGCGATCTACCGAAGGGATCAATTTCGCCTCCGCCGTCCGATCGAAAATACGCGGCCGGGCGGAGTTTGGATTGTATTTGCGGCTCAGCACGCCTCGAACCCTTCCTCGACGAGTTGTCGCCGAAGCCGACCGATATTGTTGATGCTCGTCTCGAGATCGCGCTGTCGCTCCATCCCTCGCCCATCTCCGACGTGTCCGCCTTCACGCCGCAACGCGGTTCGTCGACGAGGCCATCCAAGCGCTGTTGAGCAAAGCGCTCGCGCCATGTCTTCGCAGTCTTGCGATTGACGCCGAGCGCCCTCGCTATCTCGCAGTTGTTGCCGCCGCGGTCGCCCGCAGCACGAGGAGTCGAAGCCGATGATGCACGAACCCGAGAAGTCTGACTCCGTCATAGTAGCAACGAAGCCGACGAACAAAGCGGAGTGATCCGTCGCGGAGCCGGTGGAGCCAAGGACGGGGGCCAAGGGGAGAGCGGGCCAGCAAAGCACGTGCCGGGCACAGGACCGGGTAAGCGTGTCACAGGCGCTGGACCGCATGCGACAGGACGCGGTGTCATGCAACTTGTCGCCAGTTACCCGAGGCAGGAGCCGGATGCCTTAGTTGGGCCTGTCCGGATCTGTGCGGGGGGCGCGGGGTAACTCGCGTCCCTACCGCGATCACTACTCGAAAGTCGCCGGTCTGCGACCTTTTGAGCCCCTGAGGCGGTCGCCGGTATCTAATGACGCCCCAGTTCAGCGTGGGCAAACCACGCCACCCGGTGTAGCGGCGCATTCGTTAACCTTGGCAACCCAAAAGAGCGCCTGCTGATCGTCGCAATCGCCCGTGGCGTCGCAACGTTTGACTGCGCTCTGGTAGAGTGGGCCGAGAATACGCAGCGGGATGCTGACGGACTTCTACGTCACTGGCTTCCCGCCAGTAGTCGGCGTGTAGGTCATCTGGCCTGCATGGGCAATTGAACATCCGATGAGGAGGGTGAGCGCGGTTACGACGGTATCGCGCCGGATCGTTGATCGGCGCGTGCTGCATCTGATCAAGATGTGGCTGGATTGCCCCGTGGAAGAAACCGACGATCGACGACGGAGGACACGCACGACCGAGGCGCGGGACAAGCGGCGCGGCATCCCGCAGGGCTCACCCATCTCACCGCTGCTGGCAAATCTCTACATGCGCCGGTTCGTGTTGGGACGGAAGATGTTCGGGCTTGAGCGAAGCCTCGGCACTCGCCTCATAACCTAAC
>CAVXCA010000105.1:0-8537 GCA_963759955.1 uncultured Alphaproteobacteria bacterium | reverse complement strand
CCACGTATTGCTGGCCGGCGGCGCGCTCTATCTCGAAAGCCTTGAGCGGGTCGAGGGCGAGTAAGAGCCCTCATCCGGCCCTTCGGGCCACCTCTCAGCGAACGAGACGTTCGCCTGACACCCGCGAGCGGGAGAAGGGAGCGCCGATTAAAAGCCCGCTGGGGCCCCTCGGCCGGTCGCCTATCCCGACGTAGGGCATGGGCCGGACTTTGCCGCCCACGCTTTAAAATGGCCTTTCAACGTCGATCCTGGCGGCCAACGGTCGACGACGGCGCAGGCTGGTCGGCGGGAAGGGGCGGCGGGGCGTCTCGGCGAGGGGGGGGGTGAAAGGTTTCACCAAAGCGGCGAGGCGGCGCGTTCGGGTCAATTGGCCACATGCCCGTTCGAACCGCAACCCCCCTCCGCGACCTGCCGCCGAACTCCGGCGCCGGAATCGCGCTCGCGCTCTCCGCCGAGGGCGGCGCGCCGGAGTGGGCGCAGCTGCTGCCGGCCGGTCCCTCGCTGCAAGGCCGCGACGGCCGCTCGTGGAGACTGGACGATGTAAATCGCCTCGCCGCCGAATTCGACCCTCCCTTCGTCGTCGACTACGAGCACGCCCAGGACAAGCTCGCCGTCAATGGGCAGGAAGCGCCCGCCGCCGGCTGGGTCGAGCAGCTCGAAGTCCGCAACGGCGAAATCTGGGGCCGCGTCGACTGGACCGCTCGCGCCAAGGCTGCGATCGCCGCGCGCGAATACCGCTTCATCTCGCCCGCCTTCACCTTTGCGCCGGCCGACGGTTCGGTGCAGGCGCTGATCGGCGCCAGCCTGGTCAACCGGCCGAACTTCGTCATGACCGCCCTCAACGCGCAGGAGTCCTCCATGCTGAAAGACATCGCCGCCGCGCTCGGCCTCGCCGAGACCGCGACCGCGCCCGAGATCGTGACCGCGATCGGCGCGCTGAAGACCGCGACCGCGCTCAACGCGCAGGATCTCGCCCGCTTCGTGCCGCGCGCCGACTACGACCTGGCGCTGGGCCGCGCCAAGGCGGCCGAGGACACGCTCAGCCTCCAGGCCAAGGCCGCCCACGAGGCCAAGGTCTCAGCTGCGATCGACGGCGCGGTCAAGGCGGGCAAGGTCGCCCCGGCGTCGAAGGACTTCTATCTCGCGACTTGTTCGACCGTCGAAGGCCTCGCCAATTTCGAGAGGTTCGTCGCCTCGGCCCCGACCGCGTTCAAGGAGATCGTCGTCGGCGCCGGCGCCGGCGGCGGCGGCGACCAGGTCGCGCTCAACGCCGAGCAGCTCGCGGTGGCCAAGTCGCTCGGGCTCGACCCGAAGGCGTTCGCCGCCGACATCGCCAAACGCGCCGCCGCGCGCGCCGAAGCCGCCGCTTGAAACCCGTTTGAAAGGTAAGCCCGCATGACCGCGCTCGTCGCCTCCCGTCTGATCAAGCAACTCGCGCCCGTCACCACGCGGCGCTTCCCCGTCGCCGCGGCGACGGCGTGCTGGGAAGGCGGCATGGTCGCCCTCTCCGGCGCCGGCTCGGCCGCCGTCGCGGTCCCCGCCAGCGCCAACGCGGCGCTGAAGGTGGTCGGCGTCGCGCAGGCCGACGGCAACAACCTGACCGGCGCCGCTGGCGCGACAACCGTCGACGCTTCCGTCGGCACGTTCCTGATGAACAACAGCGCGACCGACCCGCTCGCGCTCGGCGACATCGGCTCGCCTTGCTACGCCCAGGACGACAACACGGTCTCGAAGACCGGCGCTCCCGCTTCCGGCAGCCTCACGCAGCCGCAGGCGGGCTACCTCTGGAACCTCGACCCGAGCGGCGGCGTCTGGGTCCGCTTCCTCTGATCTTTTCGCGCCGCAACGCGGCCTAACGGAGTTCTCAAATGCCGCCTCGCCCGATCACCCCCGCTCTCCTCGAAGCGATGTTCGAGGGCTTCAACACCAAGTTCAGCCTTGCGTTCGCCGGCGTCACGCCGGAGTGGAAGCGCGTCGCGATGGAGGTGCCGTCGAGCGCGTCGGCCGAGAACTACGGCTGGATGAGTCAGGTCCCGCGCATCCGCGAATGGATCGGCGACCGCGTCGTCAACGCGATCAAGGCCTACGGCTACCGCATCGCCAACCGGACCTTCGAAACGACGATCGGCGTGCCGCGCGAGTCGATCGAGGACGACACCTACGGCGTGTTCGCGCCGCTGTTTTCCGAAATGGGCCGCTCCGTCGGCCTGTTCCCCGACGAGCTGGTCTTCCCGCTGCTCGACGCCGGCTTCTCGTCGCCCTGCTACGACGGCCAGAACTTCTTCGATCCCGAGCACCCGGTGCTCGACGCCAACGGCAACCCGCAGCCGGTTTCCAACGTGCAGACGGGCGCCGGGCCCGCGTGGTTCCTGATGGACACCTCGCGCTTCGTCCAGCCGCTGGTCTATCAGCCGCGGCGGCCGTTCGAGCTGATCGCCAAGACCGACGCGCGCGCCTCCGACCACGTGTTCATGCAAAAGGAATATCTCTACGGCGCGGACGGCCGGTGCAACGCCGGCTACGGCTTCTGGCAGTTCGCCTTCGGCAGCCAAGCGCCGCTCAACCGCGCCAACTTCCGCGCCGCGCGCGCGGCGATGATCAACCTCAAGGGCGACTACGGGCGGCCGCTCGGCGTCAAGCCGAACGTGCTGGCGGTCGGCCCGTCGCTCGAACAGACGGCGCGCGACCTCATCAAGTCGAAGTTCCTGGCGGTCGACGGCGCGCCCGGCGAGCCGGCGCTGGTCGGCGCGGTCGGCGTCATGGACAACACCGACCAGGACATCGTCGAAGTCTTCATGAGCCCCTGGCTGAGCTGACGAATAGCAGAGAGGCGGCGCCGGAACTCCGGCGTCGTCTCGGCGGGGCCGATGCGCCCCGCCGCATTTTCCGAGAGAGGGTTCAATGGCCGACGATCCCAAGAGCAAAGCCGGCGCGCCCGCATCCGCCGGCAAGAAGGGCGAAACGATCACGGTGCGCGGCCCGGTCGACGGGCGCTGGCGCGGCGGCATGTGGTTCGGCCCGACCGAAATCGTCGTCGACCTTTCGACGATTACGCCGGCGCAGCTCGCGGCGATCGAGGCCGACCCGAGTTTGAGCGTCAAGCGCTCGTAAAGCTCCGCTCGCGTTCCCAAAGCGCGCGCGGAGGATGCCCTTCATAGGACCGTCGTCAGACGGTCCGTCTTCGACGGACCTATGTGCGTTTCCTCCCTTGACTGCCCGAGGCCCCGCGCCTCGGGCGCTTTCGGAGCGTCCTCATGCCCTACGCCGCGGAAAGCGATCTCGACGCCAAATGGGGGCCGGAGCTGGTCACGCTCGCGGCCTACGACCCGGCGATCGGCGCGCGCTCCGAGACCCGCGTCGCCGCCGCGCTCGCGGCGGGCTCCGCCATCATCGACGGCTATCTCGCGCGCCGCTACGCGCTGCCGCTCTCGCCCAGCGCCGACGGCGCGCTGCTGTTGACCAATCTCAATTGCGATCTCGCGATGGGGCAGCTCTCCAATACGCCGGGCACGCGCAACGAGATCGTCACTGAGGCCGAGAAGCGCGCGCTCGCCTTCCTGCGCGACGTCGCCGACGCCAAGGCGGCGATCCCTCTCATGGCCGCGCCCTCGCGCGAGCCGCCCGTCGCGCCCAACGAGCCGGTGCTGTTCCTCGACCGGCGCGGCGGGGCGCGCGACCGCATGAGGCGCCTATGAGCATCGGCGTCAAGATCGACGTCGTCGGCCTTCCCGAGACGCTCGGGCGGCTCAACGCGCTCGGCCGGATCGAATTCCACGAGCTGCTCGACGGCCTGGCGCGGAAGGGCCAGCAGCAGACGCAGCGGCGCATCGAAACGGAAAAGACCTCGCCCGACGGCGCCGCGTGGCCGCTGACGCGCGACGGCCGCGCGGCGCTGTTCGTCACCGGCGCGCATCTCTATCTCTCGATCGACCACGCGGCGGGCGCGACCGAAGCGCGGTGGGGAACGGGCTGGATCGGCGCCAAGGTTCACCAGTTCGGCGCGACGATCGTCCCCAAGGACGCGCGCGCGCTCCATTTCATGTTCGGCGGCGAAGACGTCTTCGCGAAAAAGGTCACGATCCCGGCGCGGCCCTATCTCGGCGTCTCCGCGCAAAACGCGCGCGACTTAGAGGCCGCGGCGGCGAAGTTCATCGAGAGGTACGTCCAATGAGCCGCGCGCTCGCCGACGCCGATCTCTACTACGCGGGCCTCGCGCAGAGCGCCGTCGGGGAACTGCCGAAGCCGCGGCGCGGCGCGCCTCCCGCTGCCGCCGCCGCCGCAGGAACGCCGGCGAGCGACCTTCTCGCGCTGCGCGGCGGCGTCGTCGCTTCGCTCCAGGCCAAGCTCGGCGCGTCGGTCGACGTCGACAGCCACGGCGGCACGTTCGACCTCGCCGAGATCAAGCGCTTCGCGACCCTCGCCCCGGCGGTGCGGGTGGCGATCGTCGGCGCGGGCCGCGCTTCGCGCTTCGCCGACGGGCGCTGGCGCGTGCCCGTGCGCTTCGCCGCGGTGATCGTCACCCGCGACGCGGCGCCGACGGGGGCGCAGAAAGTTCCGCGCGACGCGGCGGCGCTGCTGCTCGCGAGCGCGATCGAGCTCGCGATCGCCTCCAACCGCTTCGGCTTCGAAGGGGTCAACCAGCCCGAGGACGTCGAGGCGCGCTCGGAATATTCCGGGCCGCTCGACAATCTCGGCGTCGCGCTATGGCAGGTCACCTGGACCTCGGGCGTGCTGCTCGGCGCCGAAGGCGAGCCGGGCGACGTCGTCATCGCGGCGCTGACCAAGTGCCTGGTCGAGGGCGTCGCGACCTGGGCCGCGCCGACGCCGCCCGCCAGGCCGGCGAGCGGCCTCGCCGGCGCCGACCCCCTCGATACGGGGGACAATCCATGAGCCTGATCGATCGCGTCGAAGCGCTGGAATATCACATCGCCGACCTCAAGCGCCGGCAGTCCAACTTCATCCGCCCCGGCGTCGTCATCTCCTACGACCCGACCGCCGACGCGATCGTCGCCAATATCGGGACGGCGGACGCGCCGGTGCCGACGCACCCCGTGCAGGTCTTCACCCACGCCGGCGCGGGCAAGAGCTGGCGGCCGATGAAGGCCGGCCAGCAGGTGACGCTGCTCTGTCCCGACGGCGATCTCGCCAACGCGGTGGCGCTGCCCGGCGGCTTCCACGACAAGAACCCGGCGCCGTCGTCGAGCGCGACGGAAGACATCGAAGCCCAGCGCGGCACGGCTCGGCTGCGCACCACCGATACGGCGGCGTTCCTCGAATGCGGCGCATCAAGCGTCGAAGTGCAGGACGGCACGATCACGCTGACCGCCGCGACGATCGTGCTCGCCTCCTCGAACATCAAGCTCGGCGGGGCTTCCGCGTCGAAGCCGCTGGCGATGCTCGGCACACTCGACACCGGCGGCAACGAAGACATCACCAACCTCTCCTCCGTCGCGTTCACCCAATGAAAGGGCTTTTGAAATGGCTGTGATCAAGCGGGCCGGGCCGCGCCCCGGGCTTTCGGTCGGCAAGGGCAAGGTCGACATGACCAAGGTCAGCTACACCGTGGTCAAGACGATCTCCAACGCGCTGAAGATCGCCGGCAAGCGCCGCCAGAAGGGCGACGTCTTCGAGGCGATCCCGCGCCACGTCCGCTTCCTGCTCTTGGAGGGCGTCATCGCGCCGACGCCGGCGGCGGCGCCGGCTGCGGCGACGTCGGCTTCGACGAGTTCCGCGACCTCTTCGGCTTCCTCGAGTACGGCCGCTTCGGCGGCCTCGTCGAGCGACTTGGCCTCGTCGGCTTCGTCGACTTCGTCGGCGTCCTCCGCCTCGACGACGTCCGCGACTTCGACCAAGGCGGCGAAGGCTGCGAGCTGACATGCGCACCGGGATCGACCGCAACACGGGCGCGGCACTGACCGGCTGGGGCCATTGCGTCCAGTCGATCCTCGACATCGTCTCGACCGCGATCGGCTCCCGCGTGATCGCCCGCGCTTACGGCTCGAACGCGCCGAACCTGATCGACCGGCCGCAGAGCCCGCCCTCGATCGTCGCCCACTTCTCGGCGATCGCGGAAGCGTTGCGAAAATGGGAGCCGGGCTTCGCCCTCAAGCAGGTGACGCCGACCCGGCTCGGGCCCGAGGGCGTCGCCGGCTTCGCGCTCGCCGGCGACTACTACCCCAACGGCTACCGCGGCGACTATTCGATCGTGGTGCCGATGCAGACCGTCAACGTTCCCCTGCCGGCGATCTTCTGATGGGCGCCTTCGCGCAAATCGACCTCTCGGCCCTGCCGCAGCCCGCGGCGGTTCAGACATGGGCGTTCGCCGCGATCGTGCAGGCGCGGCTTTCCGACTTCACGCAGCGCATGGCGGCCGCCGGCATCGCCTACGACACCGGCGCGCTCGAAAGCGAGCCGGCGGTCAAATTGCAGGAGACGGGCGCCTATCGCGAGGGCCTCGTCTACCAGCGCATCAACGAAGCGGTGCTGGCGACTTCGCTCGCCTGGGCGCAGGGCGCCGACGTCGACGTCGTCGCGGCGAACTACGGCACGATCCGCGCCGCCGGCGAGCTCGACGCCTCGCTGAAGGCCCGCGCCCAGCTCGCCTGGGAGGCGTTGAGCCAGGGCGGCACTTACGGCGGCTATCGCTACAAGGCGCTCTCGGCGGCGCCGGTCGACCTCGTCGACGTCGCGGTCTACGGCTACGGCGACGCGCCCGGCGTTCTCCCCGGCCAGGTGCTGATCGTCTGCGTAGGGGCGGCCGCCAACGGCGTCCCGGCGCCCGCTTCGCTCGCCGCCGCGCGCGCCGCGTTTCCGCGCGCGGGCCGCAAGGTCAACGACCAGGTGATCGTGCAAGGCGTCCAGCCGGCGCCCTATTCGGTCGACGCGACGCTCTATCTCAATCCGGGCCCCGACGCGGCGACGATCGTCGCGGCGCAGACCGCGGCGCTGAATAGCTTCGCCGCTGCGCGAAGAAAGATCGGCGCCGCCGTCACGCCGGGCAACGTCGAATCGGTGCTCGGCTATTCCGCGCCCGGCCTCGTCTACGACGTCGCCGTGCGCTCCCCAGCCGCGAGCGTCGGCGGCGATCCGCTGCAGGCGCCGATCCTCACCGGCGCGCGCGTCGTCTGGGCGCCGAGGTCGTCATGAGCGCGACCGACCTTCTTCCCCCCAACGCGACGCCGTTCGAGAGCGCCCAGAGCGCCGAGGACAATCGGCTTCTCGCGGCGAACGCGAACGCGATCCGCGCCGAGCGCCAGCCGGCGACCTGCGACGAAGCGTTCATCGCGCCGCTCGCCTGGGAGCGCTCGATCCATTTCTGGAATCCGGGCGACGACGCGGGAAATCGCGCGCGCATCGCCTCGTCCTTCGCCGACCACGGCGCCTACGGCAGCGCGAGCGCGCTCGAACAGGAGATCGCGCTCGACACGGGATTGCCGGTCATGGTGCGCGAGTTCTGGGAGATCGCCGGCCTCGTCTGGCCCGACTTCGCCGTCGACGTCGCGCTTCAGCCGGGCGATCCGGCGCCCGATCTCGCCGCGATCGCGGCCTCGGCGCTCGCGCGCCGCAACCCGCGCGACGTGCTCGCCCGCGTGCGCTTCGTCAGCGCGCAGCCGCCGGCGGCGCTGAGCGTCGCCGCGGCGACCTGCGTCGCGCCGCGCGGCACGATCCTGCCGATCGGCGCCGCGCCGCCGGCGCCGCAGTTCGTCGTCGGCGCGACGACGCGGATCTTGCCGACGCTCACCGTCCTTCCCCTGGGGGCCTCATGACGACGCAGATCTACGGCACGCAGCCGACCCAATATTACCTCGACGCGATCGCCGCCGCGCAGGCGGGCGGCGCGGCGCTGAACATCGCCGGCGGCACGCTGGTCGCCGGCGACGGCAACGGGATCGTGCCGGCGCTTTCGGCGTTGATCGCGGCGAACGGCGTCACCCATGAGGTGTGGCGCGGCCAGACCATCACGTCGGTGAGCGTCGACCCGTCCAACCCGGCCCAGCTCGACATCGGCTGCGACATCCCGGCGGCGATCGGCGGCGCCGAGATCGGGCCGTTCAATGTGACCGAATTCGCGATCCTCGACGCGACCGGCGCCTGTTGCATTGTCGGGATCACCAACCTCGAAAAGACGGTGTCGTCGCAGGGCCAGACCTCCGACCTCGCGTGGATCGCGGCGGTCGCCTCCGGCGTCGGCCAGGTGACGCTGACGCCGCCGTCCGGCGGCTACGCGACGATGGGCCAGGTGATCGCCGCCTACGACGCCAGCCTGCCGGGCTGCACGGCGCCGCTCACCAAGACCGACACGCTCCAGTCGAACGGCTGGCTCTATCGCGTCTTCGGCATCGCGGCCGCCGCGCAGCCGGCCGACCCGGTTTCGCCGGCCGGCAGCGGCGCGGCGATGGGCGCAGGGCGCCCCGCCTCGGCGGCGGAATGGGCGGCCGGCGCGCCGACGACCGGCGGCTTCGCCTGGCCGTGGCCGACGCTGCAACAGGTGGCCGGCGCGTTCACGGCCGTCAGCGGCCTGATCGCGGCGCTGACGT
>CAVXCA010000104.1:0-102545 GCA_963759955.1 uncultured Alphaproteobacteria bacterium | reverse complement strand
CGGGCACTTTCATCCGGACGACGGTGCCCGAACGGCCGGAACGTATGGTCAGCACGCCGCCTGCCGCGGCCGCGCGCTCGCGCATCGAGGCCAGCCCCAGTCCGCTTGACGGCATCTCGGGCACGAACCCGTGCCCGTCGTCGGCCACCTCGAGGACGACCCGGCGCGGGGTCCGTTCCAGGGTGACGCGGACGCGGGATGCCCCGGCGTGCCGCAGCGCGTTGTGCAGGGCTTCCTGCGCGACCCGGTACAGCGCGGCCTCAACCGGCGCCCCGAGCCCGGGCAGGTCCGCGGCGGAGAACGCCACCGGGACGCCGTGCGCTCGCCCGGCCAGCTGCACATAGCTGCGCAACGAACAGGCCAGCCCGGCCGATTCCAGGTCGGGCGGGGCCAGGCCATCGATCACCGCGCGCAGCTCGGCGTGGGCCTCGGCGCCCAGCGCGCCGACCACGTCGATCTCGGCCTTGACCCGGGCCGGGTCCACCGGGTCCCGCTGCACCAGGACCGCGGCGGCCCGCGCGTGCGCCCTGATGCTGAACAGTTTCTGGGTGACGGCGTCGTGCAGGTCCCTGGCCAGCCGGGAGCGCTCCTGCATGACCGACAGTTCCCGGCTGCGTTCGTAGAGCCGGGCATTGGTCAGTGCGATCGCCGCGTGGGCGGCGAACAGCGAGAGGATCTCCTCGTCCCGCTCGGTGAAGCCGCGGCCGGCCGCCGCGGCCGGCACCTTGGTCGCCGCGAAGATGATGCCCAGGACGCGGTCGCCGTCGCGCACCGGCACGCCGAGGAAATGCGACATCTGCGGATGGGCGGCCGGCCAGCCCTCGAACCTCGGGTCCTCGCGGATATCCGTCAGCCGTTCGGGCTTGCCCTGGTTGAGCAGCACGCCGAGCATCCCGTGCCGGCGCGGTATCGGGCCGATGGCCTGCTGCTGCGCCGCGGTCATTCCGTCCACGATGAACTCGGCGAACGAGTCGCCCTCGTCGGGCACCCCCAGCGCGGCGTAACGCGCGCCGACCAGCGACCGGGCGGACCGCACGATTACCTGCAGCACGTCGCGGACCGACATCTGCCTGGTGACGGAAAGCACCGCCTGGCTCACCTGGTAGAGCTCATCCAGCCCATCGCTCACTGTGTTTCCTTCTCGCCTCCGGGGCGCCTTTGAGGCACCGCCTTCCCTCGTCGCTCGTTCCTCGCTCCTCAGTCCAGGCGGCGCGGCGCCCCTTTGGCTCGCTCACGTCCCTGACGGTAGCCGGGCGGCGCGAATATCGCATCAGCTGGCGGTCTTAGGACCAATGTCCCGGGCCTGACCGGGCCCGGGACTGATGCGCGGCGAAGGCGGGGCGCCTAGCGTGCGAAGACATGAACACGCCAACCGCACTGATCACGGGGGCCTCCCGCGGGCTGGGCCGGGCGCTGGCCGCCGGCCTGGCCCGCGAGGGCTTCGCCCTCATCATCGACGCGAGGAACGCCGCCGCGCTGGACGCGGCGGCCGACGAGGTACGGGCCGCGGGCGGGGTCGTCACCGCGATCAGCGGCGACGTGACCGACCCCGGGCACCGCGCCGCCCTCGGCCGGGCCGCGGCAGCCGCGGGCCGGCTTGACGTCCTGGTGAACAACGCGGGAACGCTGGGCGCGACCCCGCTGCCCGCGCTGGCCGACTATCCGCCCGGCGACCTGCGGGCGGCCTTCGAGGTCAACGTGATCGCCCCCATCGCGCTGACCCAGCTGCTGCTGCCCCGGCTGCGCGCCGACGGCGGCGCGGTACTGAACATCACCTCGGACGCGGCGGTGGAGGCCTACGCGGGCTGGGGCGGGTACGGCGCCGCCAAGGCCGCCCTGGAGCAGGCGTCGAACGTGCTGGCCGCCGAGGAGCTCGCGATCCGCGTCTGGTGGGCCGACCCCGGCGACCTGCGCACCGACCTGCACCAGCAGGCCTTCCCCGGGGAGGACATCTCGGACCGGCCACGGCCCGAGTCGGTCGTCCCCGCGTTCGTCCGGCTCATCACGCAGCGGCTGCCGAGCGGCCGGTACCGCGCGGCCCACCTCATGCCGGCCGGGCGGTAGTCCGGTGGTCATCGATTTCACCTTGCCCGCCGAGCGGGAAGCCCACGACCCGCCCGAGGCCCGCGGCGTGGCCCGCGACCAGGTCCGCCTGCTGGTCAGCCGCCGCTCGTCCGGCGAGATCAGCCACCACGCGTTCGGCGACCTGCCCGGCCTGCTGCTGCCGGGCGACCTGCTGGTCATCAACAACACCGGCACCTTGCCGGCTCAGGTCCGGGCGGGCGGCGGGCTGGCCGTTCACTTCTCCACCCCGCTGCCCGGCGGCGCCTGGCTGATCGAGCTGCGCCAGATCAAAGACAAGATCTCTATGCCGAACGGGCACGGGTACCCCGGCCAGGTCATCGACTTGCCCGCGGGGGCCGCGCTGAGGTTGGAGGGCCGCGCCACGGCCCGGCTCTGGCGGGCCAGGCTGTCGGTCGCGGTGGTGCCCTACCTGCTCCGGCACGGCGTCCCGATCAGGTACTCCTACGTGCGCCGGGACTGGGCGCTGCCGTACTACCAGACGGTGTTCGCGCAGGCACCGGGCAGCGCCGAGATGCCGAGCGCCAGCCGCCCGTTCACGCCGGCCCTGGTCACCGAGCTGGTGGCGCGCGGGGTGCTGATCGCCCCGGTCACCTTGCACACCGGGGTGTCCTCGCTGGAAGCCGGCGAGGATCCTACCCGGAGCCCTACGACGTCCCGCCCCCGACAGCCCGGCTGGTCAACCACGTGCGGGCGAACGGCGGCCGGGTCATCGCCGCGGGCACCACCGTCGTCCGCGCGCTCGAGACGGCCGCGCTCGGGCTTGGGCCTGCCGGAGCGGCGGCGGCGGCCGCGGGCTGGACGTCGCACGTGGTCACGCCGCAGACCGGGGTCAAGGTGGTCGACGGGCTGCTGACCGGCCTGCACGAGCCGCGGTCCTCGCACCTGCGGATGCTGGCCGCGTTCGCCGGAGGCGACCTGCTGAGCCGGTGTTATGAGGCGGCGATTTCCGCCGGGTACCTATGGCACGAGTTCGGCGACGTGCACTTGCTGCTGCCCTGACGGAGGTGGGGTAGCCTGGCGCCGCCATGAATACACCGCGGGCCACCCTGCTCATCACCCTGACCGGCGACCGGCCGCGGCGTGACCTCCAGGCTGCTGCGCCATCCTCGCCCGGCACCCGCTGAGCGTCCTGGACGTCGAGCAAGTGGTGATCCGCGGCCGGCTGGTGCTCGGCGTGCTGCTCGGCTGCGATTCGCCGCCCGACCTGACCGGCATCCACGCCGCGGTCAGCGCGCTCGCCGGTGATCTCGGCCTGGAGGCCGAGATCACCACCGGTTCGACCGGGTCACCCCGTCCGAACCGGCCGCGCCCGGGCCGGGCGGCTGCACGTTACGCTGCTCGGCAGCCCGCTGGCACCGGCCGCGATTACCGCCATCGCCGGCCGGATCGCCGCCAGCGGAGCGAACATCGACCGCATCGGCAGACTCGCGCAGCAGCCGGTGACCTGCATCGAAATGGACGTCACCGGCGGGGACCCGGCGATGCTCCGCGAGGACCTGGCCCGCGCCGCGGTCGAGCAGGGCATCGACGTGGCGGTCCAGCGCGGCGGCCTGTACCGGCGCGCGATGCGGCTGATCGTGATGGACGTGGACTCCACCCTCATCCAGGACGAGGTGATCGACCTGCTGGCCGCCCGGGCCGGCTGCGCCGAGGAGGTCGCGAAGGTGACCGCGGCCGCCATGCGCGGCGAGCTCGACTTCGCCGCGTCGCTGCGCGAGCGGGTGTCGCTGCTCGCCGGGCTCGCGGCCGGGGTCCTCGACGACGTCCGGGCCGACCTGCGGCTGACCGCGGGCGCGCGCACGCTGATCGGGACGCTGGGCGGCCTCGGCTATAAGTCGGGATCGTCAGCGGCGGCTTCGTCCAGGTGATCGGCCCGCTGGCCGACGAGCTCGGGATCGGCTACGTGGCGGCCAACGAGCTCGAGATCAGCGGCCGCGAAGCTGACCGGGCGGCTGTCCGGCCCGGTGATCGACCGGGCCGGCAAGGCGGAGGCGCTGCGCCGGTTCGCCGCGGACGCCGAGGTTCCGCTGTCCCAGACGGTGGCGATCGGCGACGGCGCCAACGATCTCGACATGATCGCCGCCGCCGGGCTCGGCGTCGCGTTCAACGCCAAGCCCATGGTGCGCGACGCGGCCGACACCTCGCTGAGCGTCCCCTACCTGGACGCCATCTTGTACCTGCTCGGCATCTCCAGCGACGACGTGGCCGCCGGCCCTAGCCCGATGCCCGGGACGGCAAGAACCCCGGGCTCCGCGCGAAACCCGGGGTTCATGCGCTTGGCGCTGGCGCAGCTACTCCGTTCGCTTAACGGCGGCCGCGCGGTCCTCGGCGTCGTCCGTGGCGGTCGCCTTGGTGACGTCGGGCACCGCGCTGGCGCCCTCCACCGCGGGCGCGGTGGCGCCTTCGACCGCGGGCGAGACGGCCGCCGGTCACCTCGGCGCCGCCGGCGCCTCCTCGCCCATGCCGATGGGCGCGCCGCTTGGAGATCACGATCGCGGCGACCACGATGGCCACCGCGCCGACCGCCACCCCGGTGCGCAGTCCGACGTTGCTGCTGTACTTCACCACGCTGGTCGCGACCAGCAGCGACACCAGGTTGATCACCTTGAGCAGCGGGTTGATCGCGGGGCCTGCGGTGTCCTTGAACGGGTCGCCGACGGTGTCGCCGACGACGGTCGCGGCGTGCGCTTCTGAGCCCTTGCCGCCGTGCTCGCCCTCCTCGACGAGCTTCTTGGCGTTGTCCCAGGCGCCGCCTGAGTTGGCCAGGAACACCGTCTTCGCTCGCCGGCTATCTCCTCAAGTCCGGCGGCACGATGACGGGCGCGCTCGTCCTCGCCGCCGACCCGACCGCCTCGGCGCAGGCGGCGACCAAACATTACGTCGACGCGGCGGTCGCCGCCGCGCTCGCCGGCGTCTCGGGAATCCCCACCGGGGCGGTCGTAACCTTCCCGACGCCGACGGCGCCTGCGGGCTGGCAGGCGGCGGACGGCTCGTTGCTGTCGCGCACGGGCGCGACGGCGGCGCTGTGGGCGTTCGCGCAGGCGAGCGGCGTCATGGCGGCCTCGGACGCGGCCTGGACGAACGGCGGCTTCTCTCCCGGCGACGGCTCGACGACGTTCCGCATCCCCGATGCGCGCGGCGTGTTCATCCGCGGCTACGACAACGGCGCGGGGCTCGACGGCGACCGCGCCGGTACGCTCGGCACTTATCAGGCGGATAGCGTCGCCGCCCACGCTCACGCCATGGGCATCAAAGCGGGACAAGCGGAGAGTGGGACACAAATGTCAACGGCCGCCGGCTCGGGCTCCGAGAACACCGGGGCGACGGGCGGCTCGGAAACGCGACCGAAGAACGTCAACATGCTCGTCTGCATCAAGCTCTGACCGATGACCAACGTCCTCGCCCTGCCGCAGCTCTCCGGCTCGTTGACGATCGCGACCAACTCCGATCTGCGCGCGGCGCTCGCGTTCACGTCGGCGGCCGGCGGGGCGCTCGACCTGACCGGGATTTCGTTCCGCATGCAGGTCAGGCCGGCGGCGGGCAGCGAGGAGATCGCGCTCGACCTCTCGACCGACAACGGCCTGCTGATCAACGGCGGCACGAGCGGCGTGCTTTCGTGGCTCGTGCCGGCGGCGCAAGTCGGCCAGATCGCGCCGGGTCCTTATGTCGCCGACCTCGTCGCCAGCGGCGACGGGGCGATCGTCAACTTCTGCCAGAACGGCCCGTTGACGGTGACCGTCGTCGAGGGGGTCACATGCTGACGATCGCCGCCGCGCCGGCCCCGCTGACCATCGCCGCGGCGCCCGCGACCGCGAGCGTCGCCGCCGCCCCCGCCGCGACGCCGGTCGTCGCCGTCGCCGGGCCGCAGGGACCGGCCGGCGCGGCGGGCGCGCAGGGGCTGCAGGGGCCGCAGGGCGAGACCGGCGCGACCGGGGCGACCGGCGCGGCGGGGCCGCAGGGCGAGACCGGCGCGACCGGGGCGACCGGCGCGGCGGGGCCGACGGGACCGCAGGGACCGGCCGGCGCGGCGGGCGCGCAGGGGCTGCAGGGGCCGCAGGGCGAGACCGGCGCGACCGGGGCGACCGGCGCGGCGGGGCCGCAGGGCGAGACCGGCGCGACCGGGGCGACCGGCGCGGCGGGGCCGACGGGACCGCAGGGGGCGACCGGGGCGACGGGAGCACAAGGGCCGGCCGGGAGCGCAGGAACGACCGGCGAGGTCGCCTGGTTCGCGACCGCGTCGCCGCCGAGCGGCTGGCTCGCCGCCAACGGCGCGCTCGTTTCGCGAACCGCATATGCGGCGTTGTTTTCGTCGATCGGCGCGACCTTCGGCGCCGGCGACGGCTCGACCACCTTCGCGCTGCCCGACCTGCGGGGCGTCTTCCTGCGCGGCTGGGACAACGGGCGCGGCCTCGATCCGAGCCGCGTCTTCGGCTCCTACCAAGCGGACATGTACGCGAGCCATGCGCACGCCGTCACCGACCCCACGCACAGCCATGGCGTCACCGATCCCGGACATACGCACGGCTACGCGAACTACGGCGCGAACTACGGCGGCAACAAGGCTACTGGCGGTTTATCCGGCGGCACCGAATCCTGGAGCACGGGCTCGTCGGCGACCGGCGTCACCATCAACTCGGCCGCCACGGGCGTCTCGATCCAGTCCGCCGGCGGCGCCGAGACCGCGCCCAAGAACGTCGCCCTGCTCGCCTGCGTCAAATACTGAGGGGAAAGCCGATGGCCGCCGCGCCCGTCATCTACAACTACAGCGGCGCCGACGGCGCCTATCTCGGCGCCGGCGTCGCCGACCCGTCGCCGCTGGAGCCGGGCGTCTGGCTCTACCCCGCCAATTCGACGACGATCGCGCCGCCCGCGGCCGGGACCAACCAGGCCGCGGCGTTCGCCGACGGGGCCTGGACGTTGCAGCCCGACTTCATCGGCCAGACCTGGTACGCCGCCAACGGCGCGCCGGTGACGATCGCCGCGCTCGGCGACCCGACCGCGCTCGGGCTGAGCGCGACGCCGCCGGGGCCGCCCGCGCCGCCTCCCGCGCCGACGCTGCCGATGCTGGCGCGCGAGGTCGTCGGCGCCGCGAGCGCCGCCTGCGCGGCGATCGTCGCGCAGGTCTTTCCCGACCCGGCGCACCAGGCGGCGTTCCAGAACGCCGCTTCGATCATCAACGGCAACGGGGGCGCCGCGCCCGCGTCCGGCCCGTTCGCGAGCGCCTTCGCGGCGCTGGCCGCGGCCTATGGCGCGCCGCCGGCCGCTTTCGTCGGCTTTGTCATCGCCGCGCAAAGCGCGAGCCTGACGCTCGGCGCCGCGCTGGCGACGCTCTCCAATTCGGCTGCCGCCGCAGCGACGCCGGCCGACCTGGCGAGCGCGCTGAGCGCCTTCGAAACGGCGATCGGCGCCGTCGCGGCCGCGCTCGACGCCGCGCTGCCGAGCCCGGTCGCCCCGCCGGCGCCGATCGTCATTCCCGGAATCGACGGCTAACGAGGAAACAGATGACCGCCAATGTCGAATATTCCACCGCCGCCGCCGCCGCGCGCCTCGCGGCAGCCCTCACCGCGACCGGCGCCCCCGGCCAGTCGGTCGACGGCGCCGCCGGCGCCGGCCAGCTCGTCGTCGGCGCCGCGACGCTGTCCGGCGCGACCGGCGTTCTTGCGACCATCGCGCTGGCGAAACCGAGCTTCTCGATCGCCGCCCGCGTCGCGACGCTGGCCGGCGTCCCGCTTTCCGCGACCGCGTCGGCCGGCGGCGCGGCGGCGCTCGCCGAGCTGCGCGACAGCGCGGGAACGACGATCGTCTCCGGCCTCACGGTCGGCGCCGTCGGCTCGGGCGCCGCGATCGAGCTCGCCGCGACGACGATCGTCGCCGGCGAGACGGTTCAGATCACCGGCGGCGCGATCACGCACCCGTAACCGAAGGGGACTGCGATGGCTTATTACGACGCGCTCGTCGCCGAATGGGCGACGCTGACGGGAACGACGGCCGACAAGCTCGCGGCGATCGACGCGCTGACGGTCGCCGGGCCGAACGTCGACGTCGCCCCGTCGGCGATCGTCGCCTATCTCGCGCTCGCCGGCAAACTGGCGGCGCTGCTCAAGTACGCGGCCGCGCCGCCGGCGAGCGCCGCGGGCGTCGCGGCGGCCAACCTCGCCGCCGTGCTGGCGATGGGCTCGAACGCGCCGAGCTTCGCGATGTCGCAGCCGGGCGTCTACGCGCAGATGGAAGCGATGCTGGGCGCGCTGGCGGGCGACGCGGCCAGCGGCTTGAGCGCCGCGGACGCCGCGGCGCTGCTGGCGCTCGCCGCGACGACGACGCCGTGGTGGCGCGCCGCCGGCTATTCCTCGCCGATCGGCGCCGGCGATCTGGCGGCGGCGGGAGGGCTCGTCTGATGGCGACGGAAAAATGGATCGCGGGTTCTCTCCAGGGCCTGACGTGGGGCAGCGCGGGCTTCGGAAGCGAGATCGCCTCGCTCGTCAGCGGCAATGCGGTGATGGCGTCGGGCGCGATCGACAATTCGGCGGCGCTCGACGTCTTCGCCGACGTGTCGATCTCGCTCGGCTCGATCGCGACCGGCTCTGGCGCGCCCTCCCTCTGGCTCTATCTCTTTCCGCTCAACGAGGACGGATCGAGCTACGGCCCGGGCGACTGGTCGAGTTCGGCCCCCGGGCCGATGCCGTCGCAATATTACGTCGGCGCGGTCCCGTGCCAGGTCTCCGCGACCGGCGCGGTCACCGGCACGGTCGGCGGAATCGCCCTGCCGCCGGGCAAGTTCAAATTCGGGCTCTACAACCTCGCCGGCGCGACCCTCGCCGCCTCGGGGAACGCCGTGCAGATGCGAACCTACAACCGTTCGGTGCAGTAGTGGGCGCGCCGCTCGCCGCCGGGCCGCGCGGGCTGCTGACGCGCGGCCAGGTGCGGCCCGTGCCGCCGGCGCTGCTCTCCGTTCCCAACGGCCTCGTCGGTTATTGGGGGTTCGATCCGGACTGCCTGGATTTCAGGCAACGGCTGGCGTTCGACCTGAGCGGGAACGGCAATACGGGAACGCTGAACGCCCTGTCGGCGACATCGCTGGCGCAGGGGCAAGTCGGGACGGCTCTGACGTTCAACGGAAGCAGCAGCTATGTTTCCATGGGCTCTGCTCCCTTGCTCGAACCGCCGCTGCCGCTGACGTTGTCGGCTTGGGTCAACCTCGTCAATCTGACAAATAACGTCACGATCGTCACGACCGATGCGTCCGCGGTCAATTACTACGGCGCCAAGATCAAGATCACGGCTACGACGGGCACTGTGGAGTGCGATTTCGGCAACGGCGGGGCTCCCGGAGGGAACAGCCGCCAATCCAAGGTCTCGACCGCCGCGATCACCGCGGGGACGTGGTATTTTTTGTGTGCGACCATGGTCAGCGCGTCGAACATGCAAATTTATATAAATGGAGCCAACGCCGGCGGATCGTATACCGGCAGCGGCGGAACGCTCGCCTACAGTGGAACGGGCAGCGCGATCGGCAAGGGCGTGTGGGGTGATGCTTACGCCCACGGAATCATCGACGACGTGCGCGTCTACAGCCGCGCCCTCTATCCCTGGGAAGTCGAAGAACTCTACCGAGCCGGCTTCGCCGGGCGGCGCGACGCCGGGCCGCGGCTGCCGGCGCGAGCGTCGCTTCCCTCGCTCGCGCTTCCCGTCCTCGCGGGCGCCCTGGCGGCCACGGAGATCCCCGACCTCGCGGCGTTCGCCGGCGGCGAGATCGACGCGGGCGCGCTGGCGGCCTCGGAGAGCCTCGACCTCGCGGCGTTCGCCGGCGGCGAGGGCCCCGCCCTCGCCGTAGCGGCCGACGCCGCGGCGACGCGGGCCGTTGCGCAAGACCGCGCCTTCGTCCTCTCCTTCGCGAGCGACAGACCATGAACGTTTACCTGATCGGCCAGACCGTGACCGTCGCCGCCGCATTCAGCGACCCCGCGACCAACGCCGGGTTGAGCGCGACGATTTTGAAGCTGCGCCTCGTCGCGCCGAGCGGCGCCGAGAGCGATTTTTCGACCGGCTTCGCCAACCCGGCGCCGGGGCAATACACGATGGCCGTCGCCGCCGCGGCCGCAGGCCTGTGGCGCTGCCGCTGGGAGGCGTCGGGCGGCTTCGCGGCGGCGTGCGAGGGCGCCTTCCGGGTCGCCCCCGGCGCTTTCCCTCAAGACTAGGACGCCTCATGCCGCTTCGCCGCTCCGCCGCCCTCCTCGCCACCCTGCTCGCGTTCGGCCTCGCCGGCCCGGCGCTCGCGTGCTGCGGCGGCGCGCGCGCGCCCGCGGCGCCGCCGTCCGCCGCCGCCGCGCCGATCCCTTTCGCAACGCAAGGCGCCGCGCTCGTCGAGGCCGCGCGCTGGCTCGGCGCGCACAACCCGACGGGCACGGTCGGTCCGTGGTGCGCCGACTTCGTCTCGTTCGTGCTGAGGCGCGTCGGGCTGAGGCCGCTCGCCGGGCGCCTGGCGGCCGACGCGCTGCGGTACGGGCCGCGGCTCGCGGGGCCGCAAGTCGGCGCGCTCGCGGTGATGGGCACGCGGCGCGGCTGGGCGGGGCATGTCGGCTTCGTCGAGGGGATCGAAGCAGACGGCTCGATCGTGCTGTTGTCGGGCAACTGGGGCGGCCGGGTCGCCCGCAGCGTCGCGCCGCGCTCGGCGGTCACGGCGTTCGTCGCGGTCGGGCGCTGAGGGTGAAACCTTTCACCCTCGCGCCGGGCCGACCGGCCAAGCGAAGTTGGCCGCGTTTCGCAGCGCCGTCAAGCGGTCTTAAAACTCTTTCCCGAGGGGCGACATGAGCTCAACGACTTTCCTGCACGGCGTCGAGGTCGACGAGGTCGAGTCGGCGACGCAGCCGATTTCGTTCAACCCTTCGGGCGTCATCGGCCTGATCGGCACCGCCGACGACGCCGACGACTCCGCGTGGCCGCTCGACACGCCGGTGCTGCTCAATTCGCAGCCGACCCAGGCATTGAGCCTCGGCGTCACGGGCACGCTGCTCTCCTCCGTGCAGCAATGCTACGCCGAGGGCGCCGGCCAGGTGGTGGTGGTGCGCGTCGCCGACGACACCGACCCCGACAACGTGCTCTCCAACATCATCGGCAGCCAAGCCGCCAAGACCGGGCTCTACGCGCTGCTCGGGGCGCGCGCTTCCGTCGGCGTGCCGCCGCGCACCATCATCGCGCCGGGCTATTCCTCGATCCTGCCGCCGGCGACCGGCGGCGGCTTTCTCGCCAACCCCTTCGTCACCGCGGCGCTCCCCGTCGCGACGCGGCTGCGCGGCCGCGTCTATTTCGACGCGCCGATCACCGGCGACGCCGACGCGCTCGCCGCCGCCGAGCTTTACGATTCCGACCGCGCGGTGATCTTCTATCCCTCCGTGATGGTGTGGGACACGGCGACCTCGGCCTACGTCGCGCTGCCCGCCTCGGCCTCGATGGCGGGCCTCACCGCCTACGTCCACCAGACCCTCGGCTTCTGGTTCTCGCCGTCCAACCAGCCGCTGCAGGGCGTCGGCGGGGTGTCGAACCCGGTCGACTGGGCGATGAGCGATCCCGACTGCGAGGCCAACGTCCTCAACGCCGCGAGCATCACCACCATCATCAACGCGGCGCAGCAGGCGGGGCTGAACTACGGCGGCTTCCGCCGCTGGGGCAACCGCAACCTCTCGGCCGACGCCAACTGGCGGTTCGAGGCGGTCAGGACCGCGCTCGACATGGTCTACGAGGCGCTCGACGAGGTGACGCTGTGGGCGGTCGACAAGCCGCCGAGCCTGCAGCTCTTGCAAGACATGACCTGCCGCGCCAACGACTTCTTCAAGTGGGGCCAAGCGGTCGGCTTCCTCGTCGGCGGCCGCTGCTGGCTCGACCCCGAGCTCAACCCGGCCTCGCAGTGCGCGCAAGGGATATGGAACTGGTCGATCGACCCGGAAGCGCCGGCGCCGATGGAGCACATCATCTACACCGCGAGCCGGAATTCCGCCTACTACACGCAGGAGGTGGCCGCGCTCGCCAACATGATCTCGCAGAACGGCTGAGGGCGCCATGGCTTCGAACCAGCTCGACTACATCCTCCAGGGGTTTTCGCTCGCCATCGACGGCTACGGCATGGCCGGTTCGGGCGAGAAGTGCTCGCTGCCGAAGATCAAGAAGCACATCGAGAAATATCGCGGCGGCGGCATGGTCGCGCCGCGCCACTACGCGCTCGGCTACGACGAATTCGAGTTCGACTGCTCGCTCTCGGCGGTCAACCCGCAGGTCATCGCCCAGAGCGCGTTCCTGACCGCCAAGGGCGTGACGTTTTCGGTGCGCGCGTTCCTCGACGGCGACAACGCCACGACGCACAGCCTCTACCTCTACATGCGCGGCGAAGTGATCGAAAACGACTTCGGCGAGTGGGAGGCGGGCAAGAAGGCGATGATGAAGCTCAAGATCGGGCTCGACGCGCTCAACCTGACCGTCGACGGCGCTTCGATCTTCGACATCGACATCGAAAACGGCGTCAACACCTGGAACGGCACCGACGTCGCGGCGATGATCGCGAGCGCGATCGGCTCTTGAAACGGCTTTCAAACGGGAGTGAAGCGGCATGGCCGAGCTAGAGATCGTCGACGCGTCGAAGGGCTGGGGGCTGGAGGATTTCGAGCTCAAGCACCCCTTCAAGTTCGCCGGCATGGAGTTCAAGAAGGTCTCGTTCCGGGTGCCGACCGGCGCCGACATCGAGGCCTACATCAACGCGCCCGTGCGCACCTTCCGGGTGCTGGCGAAGACGCTCGTCGACGCCGACGCCAAGGCGCTCGACGCGATGCACGGCTCGGATTACGCGCGGCTGATGGCCGAGCTGGGGAAATTCGTCGCCGGTGTCCGCTAGACCTCGACGAGGTCCTCGACGACATCGGCCTCTGCTTCCCCTATAGCCGCGAATGGCTGCTGGCGCAGCCGATGCCCGTCATCGCGCGGCTCGCGGCGCGCGCGGCGCGCCATCTCGACCGGCTCTATGGACGTTGACCCATGTCGAACATGACCGTCGAAGTCCTGCTCAAGATGGTCGACGAGCTGACGGGGCCGGCGCGCAAGGCGGTCGAAGGCCTCGAACAGTTCGGCGCGGCGGCGCGCCAGGCGGGCAGCGCCGACGCCGGCCTTCGCCCGGACAAGTGGATCGAGGAAGGCCGCGCGATCGTCGGCGCGGCGGAGGCGGCCAAGAGCTTCGCGACCTCGGCGATCGACGCCGCCGACGCCGAAAAGAAGATCGGCGGCGCGCCGTGGGTCGCGATGGCCGGCGACATCGACAAGGCGACCGTCGCGCTCGAGGGCTATCTCGAGAAGAGCGACGCGCTGGCGAGGAAGCCGGCGGCAGGCGGCGGCGGCGCGCCCGGCGCGCCCGGCGCGCCCGGCGCGCCAGGCGCGGGCGGCGCGCCAGGGGGCGAGCCCGCGGGTTCGTGGCGGCTCGGCGAGACGCTCGCCATGTTCTGGGGCCCGACGGCGATCGAGGACATCGTCGGAGCCGGCGCGCATCTGAGAAGCGAGACGATCGCCCAGCAGATCGCCGGCATGACCCCCGACGAAATCAAGGAGGCGCGCGCGTTGGCGGCCGACGCGCAGGCGAAGTTCCCGCAGTTTCCGTTGACGGATATTATCGGAGAGGCGCGCGAGGCGCGCGCGATCTTCAACACCGACGACGAGGCCCACGCCGCGCTCGCGGACTACCTCAAGATGGCGGCGCTCGCGGACCGCGCCCATCCGGGCCAGGGCCTCAGCACCGCCTACCCGTTCATGCGCGCGGTCGAGGAGGCGGGCGCCAACAACACACCCGGCAAGGCGCACGAGATGTTCGAGGCGTTTCAGCGCGCCGTCAACGTGTTCGGCG
Organism: uncultured Alphaproteobacteria bacterium; assembly: GCA_963759955.1. Lineage (GTDB taxonomy): Bacteria > Pseudomonadota > Alphaproteobacteria > Rhizobiales > Beijerinckiaceae > Roseiarcus. The sequence goes on along the minus strand of CAVXCA010000104.1, from coordinate 88,585 downwards.
CGAAGATATCCGCCGACGACTATCAGCAGGTGTTCCAGCGCGGCGGCGCGTTCGCGCGCCAGTGGAACATGCACTTCATCCGCGACGAGCTGCCCCATCTTCTCGCGTCGCTCGGCGGCGACGCGACCGGAACGATGGTCGCGACCCTGGGCATGGCGATCGAGGGCGGCCACGTCATGGGGCCGGCGCTGCGCGAATTCGAAAAGCTCGGGCTACTCGACGAAAAGAAGGTCCACCGCAAGAAGGACGGCAGCATCGCTTCGATCGACGCCGGCGCGATCAAGGGGGTCGGCATCCTCGCCAAGGACCCGGTGCAATGGGTGAACGACGTCCTGTGGCCGGCGATCGAGAAGGCGACGGAGGATCCGGCCGAGCGGGACGCGTTGCTGGCGACCGCGCTGTCCAACCGCAACGACCTTAAAGCCGGATACATGGCCGTCAACGACAAGGCGGCGTTTCAGCGCGACCAGACTTCTCATCGAAAACCCGCTCAACCAAGGGCTCGACGCGGCGGACCAGCTCAAGGGCGATCCGACGGTCGGTTGGCAATCGGTGAAGTCGTCGTTCGAGACGCTCGCCGGCGTCGCTTCCGAGCCGATGATGGGCGGTCTCGCCAAGGGGCTCGATCTCCTGTCGGGCGCCCTTTCGGGATTGAGCCGGAAGGCGGCGGATTATCCAACGACGGCCGGCGCCGCCACGGGGATGACCGTCGCCGCGATCCTACGTTACTCCGCGTCCGCATTCGGCATTATGGAGACCGCCGCCGGCAACCTGCTCAAGAGCCCCGCGATCGCGGCCGGCGGCGAAGCCGTCAGCGGCGCCGCGCGGGTGTTTGGCCGCATCCTGGCCCCGGAATGGCTCGTGGCCGCCTTCGTCAAGGACGCGGCCGACAAGCTGGACCCGAACGGCAACTTCTGGGGGCTGACGACGCCAATCGACAATTTTTTCAAGCGCTGGTACGGCTTCGATCCGTCCAATCTCGGCGCCGAGGTGCCCGCGCCTCCCGAGCCCAAGGTCTTCGACCTCAAGGCGTGGCGCGCCGGCATCGCGGCCGACCGCGCGCGCGCGCTTTCGCCCGACGTCGACACGTCGGCGATCGACAAGACTTCGCAAAAGGCCAAGCAGGCCGGCGACGATCTGAAGGCGCTCGGCGCGGCGACGGTGGCGCCGAAGGTCGATTCGGGCGCACTCGACGCCGCGCTCGCCAAGCTCAGGGAAATGGCGAGCCTGATCGGCACCATCAACGGCGGCCTCTCCGGGATCTCGCGGCGCGCGTCCTATGCCGGCGCGCTGCACGACGGGCCGGAGGCGCGCTGACCATGCTGATGGCCTGGGGCGGCTACGTCTTCGAAATGGGCGCGATGGCCTTCGACAAGCTCACGCGCCAGACCAAGGCGCGCTGGAAGGACCACGAGATCATCGGCCGCCGGCCGGCCGGGCAATATCTCGGCCCCGACAAATGCACGCTGACGATATCAGGCGTGACGTTCCCCAACGACGACGGCGCCGGGGCGGCCGCGCAGGTCGCCGCGCTGGAGGCGGCGTGCCTGGCGGGCGAGGTCTACTGCCTGGTCACCGGCTCGGGCTCCGTCTCGGGGCCGTACCGGCTCGAAGTCGATCGACCCCGAGGAGAGCTTCCACGACGCCAACGGCAATCCCGGAAGGGTCGGCTACGCCTTGACCTTCGCCGCCCATGACGACGGCGCCGGGCAGATTTGGAGCGTCTGGCCATGACGACGAATTCGGAACAGCCGAAGAAAGCGCCGCTCCCGGCGCCGCGCGCCTACGACGAGGGCTACGCCGCCGGCCTCGCCGGCGAGAGCCCTCTCGGCGTCCCCTACGAGCAGGGCTCCGCCGAGTTTCCGACCTGGGTCGACGGCTGGACGGACGGGCGCTGGGAAAAGGCGCGCGCGGCGCGGAGCGGGGCGCCATGAGTTCGACCTACATCACCGCCCAGGGCGACATGGTCGACGCCATCGCCTGGCTCAACTACGGCTATGTCGAGGGCGCGGCCGAGGCGATCCTCGCCGCCAATCCCGGGCTCGCGAGCCAGCCGCCCGCGCTGCCCGAGAACATCACTATTCTCCTGCCCGACGTCGCCGCGATCGCGCCGCCGCCCAAGCAGACGATCAACCTCTGGGACTGAGATGGCGACCCCGATCATCCAGATCTCGATCGGCGGCCAGGACGTCTCGGGCGCGGTCGGCCCGCGCGTCGTCAAGGGCCGGGTGACCCGCACCGACGGCGAGAAGGCCGACGCGCTCGAGCTGACGCTGTCCAACTACGACGGCATGCTCGCCAAGCCGCAGCGCGGCGCGACGCTCTCGATCGGCCTCGGCTTCGTCGAATTCGGCGGCGCCAGCGACCGCGGCGCCTACATCATCCAGGATGTGACGAAGAACGGCGTGCCGGCCGAGTTCCACGTCACGGGCCAATCGGCCGACCTGAAAAAGACGCTGAAGACGCAGAAGACGCGCGCTTGGGTCGCGCCCAAGACGCTCGGCGACGTGTTGAACGAGGTCGCCGGCGACAACGGCCTGGCGGCCGCGGTCGACGCGACGCTGGCGGCGCTGCCGATCGACATGATCCTCGCCCAGACCGGCGAGAGCGACATGCACCTGGTGATGCGCCTGGCGCGCCGCTTCGACGCGGTGGCGAAGTTCGCTTCCGGCAAGCTCGCCTTCGTCCCCAAGGGCGCGGGAACGACCGCGAGCGGCGCCGGCATTGCGGCGATCACGATCGCGCCGAACGACTGCGAGGCGTTCTCGATCCACGACAGCGACCGCGCGGTCCGGGGCAAGAGCCACGCCAAGGTGTGGAACCGGAAAACGGCGACGTCGACCGACCTGACCGGCGACGCCGGCGACGGCGGCCCCGACTATGCCTATCCCGAGACCTTCGGCTCGACGGCCGAGGCGACCAAGGCGAGCGCCGGGCGCGCCAGCGCGTTCGCGCGCGGCAAGAAGACGCTGTCGGCGACGCTGCGCGCGCCGGCGCCCGTCCCCGTGCCCGGCGGCGTGGTGACGACGCAAGGCTTCGGCGACGACGACGATGTGAGCTTCACGATCAAGAAGGTCGAGGACGAGTTCGACGACAAGGCACTGGTGACGAAGATCGAGGGGGAGCTGAAGGTATGAGTGAAGTGGACAGCGCATCGGACAAGCGCACGGCGAACAACGCGGTTCGCCATCAATATCGGGTTCTATCCGAGGCGGAAAAAGCGGCCATGCTCCTGTCAAGGACAAGGGCGCGGAGCTACTCGAACTGATCGGCGCGCTCGGCTCGAGCCGGGAGCTGTCGGTCTATTCGAGCGAGGACTACGTCTTGGCCGAGATCGTCTGGATCGACGACGTCGCCCCCGGCGAGATCGTCAAGAGGCTCGAGGCGGCCGCCGACGCGATCAACGAGGCCCCGGCGGAGTGACACCTCAAAGGTTATTTTAAGCTCCCTTTTCCCCCGCCCGCGCCGCCGCGCAGGGTGCTGCCATTTGATCTTGCGCGAAATGCCATTTGATTTTGCGCGCTACACCTTTCCAGATGCGAGCGCAACCCCTATATTGGGGTCGCCGCCGCAAGGCGGCTACGGCGATAAACGGACATCGGAATAAGTCTTTCGGACCCGGGGGCGGTACCCGGCGCCTCCACCCAAGCCCGCAGGCGATGCGGGTTTCGGCGGGGGCGAAATAGGTTCGACGGGGGATGTAAAGGGTGCTCTTTCGCTCGGCATGATACCGCCGTTATCGGGTCAAACCTATAGTTGCGAATGACAACTATGCTCCGGTGGCCCTCGCTGCGTAATGCAGCGCTGGTACTGGGATTTAAGTCCTAAGGGTTTGCTCCTTTAGGCGGGGTCCGGAGGCGCCTGGCAACAGAAGCCTCCACTTTCCTCCCTGCTCCGACAATTGCAATGGCGACGTCACTCGGCTAGCCTTCGGGGGAAGCTTCCGAGCGCGGATTTCCATGTCGACCGATTACATCCGCTATGACTTGCTGGTGCAGGACGCGTTGCGCTCGGTGGTGCGCAAGGTGGTGAGCGAGGCTGCGCGCAGCGGCCTTCCCGGCGATCACCATTTCAACATAGCGTTCAAGACCCAGGCGCCCGGCGTCGTCATCCCGCCGGCGATGCGCCAGCGCTATCCCGACGAAATGGCGATCATCCTGCAGCACGAATTCTGGGACTTGGAGGTGACCGCCGAGGCGATCGAGGTCAGCCTGAATTTCTCCCGCAAGCCGGAGCGTCTGACCATTCCTTTCGACGCCATTACCGGTTTCAGCGACCCTTCCGTGCCGTTCGGGTTCAAGCTCGAGCCGCGGACGCCCGTCGAACCCGCGCCGGCCAAGCCGACGCCGCTCGGGCGCGAGGCGGGCAAAAAGGGCGAGGCACAGCCCGCCGCCGGCGAGGCGCCGAAGCCGAAGCCGAGCCAGCTCGCCGCGGCGCCGAAGTCCGCCGAAACTCCGGCCAAGCAGCCGGACAAGCCGAACGACGGCGAAGCCGCGAAGGTCGTCTCCATCGACGCATTCCGCAAGAAATAGCCGAGGCCGAGCGACGCCGATGGGCGAAATCGTCAATCTCCGCCGCGCTCGCAAACGTAGGGAACGCCAGAGCGAGGAAGCCGCCGCGGCGGCCAACCGCGCCGCCTTCGGCGCGCCCAAGGCGGCCAAGCGGGAAGCGCAGGCGAAACGCGAACTCGCCGAGCGGCGCCTTGAAGGCCATCGTCTCGTCGATCCGGGCGAGCGCGAATGACGTCCGCCGCCGGCGCGCGGGCGCCGCGCGCTGGAATCGTCAAGCGTTCCCTGACGATTTCCGGCCATCGCACCAGCATTTCCCTCGAAGACGCGTTTTGGCGACGATTGAAGGCGCTCGCCGCGGAACGCGCGCTCTCGCTCAGCGCGCTGATCGCCGAAATCGACGCTTCGCGCGGAGACGCCAATCTCTCATCGGCGATTCGTGTCTTCGTGCTCGAATGCGCGCTTCAATAGAGCCCGCTCGCGGTGGGATCGATTTGTCGAGCCGCCTTGGGCTTGGCCGGGGGAAGCGGCGGCGGCGAAACGCTCGCGCTCGTCGTCTCGTCCGAGGCCGCGGGTTGCGGCGCGCGTGACGAAACGGCGCGCGGCGGCGGCGCAGGCGGAGCGGGGGTCATCGCGGGCGCCGGTGCGACTGGCGCCTCCGTCTTTTGCTGCTCCTCGCTCGCCTTGAGCCGTTCGTCCTCGACGCGCTTGCGGTCCTGCTCGGACTTGATTCGCGCCTGTTCGGCCTCATAGGCCGCCAGCGCCTCTTCGCGCTGACGCTCGAATTGCTCCGCCTTCAAGCGCCGATTGAAGAACGCGCGCTCGCGGATGTCCGCCTCGAGCGTGTCGATTCGATCGCTCTCGCGGGCGATCGCCTGCGCCGCGAGCCCCGCCGCGAAAGCCGCCGCGTCGATTTGGCGAATCGGGGCGTCGAGCGATCCGGTCACGGCGACGGCGACGCTCGGCGGCGGCCCGCTCCAAAACTTGCCGCCTGCGGCCGTGGCGAACGTCGCGCGGATCGTCAACACCTGCGAGCGCAGGTCGAAATCCGCGCTGGTCGAAACGCGGCCGCCCTGCCCCGCGCTATCGAGCGGACCGAAATGGATGGCGCCGGCGTTCAGCAGCGCCGGCGCCGTCCCGTCGGCAAGACTTCATCGGGCGCCGGTCGAGTTCGACGCCCAGCGCGTGCGCGACATTGGTCTCGTCGATCGCAGCGTCGGGCGCCTGGGCCGTGGCGAGGACGCGGCCCAGCGCCGTTGGATCGAGTTCGCGGGATCGCCATGCCGGAGGTCTCGACCTGTCCCTCGCCGACCAATCCCGCGACGAGCGCGCTCGGGCTCTGCCCCGTGCCAGCGAAGGCGAGCGAAGCGCCCAGACGGCCGCGCAAGGCGGCGCGGTCCACGGCGACGGCGTCGAGCGAAGCTTGCCCGGTCAGCGTCGCCACCGCCCCGTCGCGCCGCAGCGCGAGGCGGCCGGAAGCGCGCCCCCCCGCGACGCTCATCGCGAATTCGTCGATATCGAACCGTCCTCGATCCATCGTCAGCCGCGCCGTCGCGTCATGCGCTTGCAACGCGTCGATGACGTCGAGCGCGCCGATCTTCAGCCGCACGTCGAATGGAGGCGGATCGATCAGCGGCGGCGAAAAGTTCGCCTCCGACCACTTCTCGCCGGGCCTGGCCGATTGCGGCGCCCCCAGCGACAGGCTGAGCAGCGCGGCGAGGCTCGCGTGATCGAGCGAAAGCTCGCCGTCGATCTGCGCGGTCGGCGCGGCCTGCGGTTCGCCCGTGATCGACTGGGCGAGCGCGACGGCGGGATCGAGGGAGGTCGCCGCGATCGGCTCGATCGCCGGACGCCAGTGCAATTGTCCCGTGACTTTTGCGCCCGCCACGGTTCCCGTCACACGGGGAAAGCCGACTTCCGCGCCGCGCAGGACCAAATCGCCAGAGAGATCCACCGAAACGACCGGCGCGGCGACAGGCGCTCCCAGGCCGAGCGCCGCCAACAGCGGCATGATGTCGTCCGCCTTGACGCTCGCAGCGCCGAACAGGACGGCGTCGTCGTCGACCTTCACGTCCGGCTTGACCCGCCCGCGCCAAGTCAAGTTCGCGCCCGTGATCGCCGCGGCGATCCGGGCGTCGAAGCCGCTGTCCCATCGCCCGTTCGCCGAAGCCTCGATCCGGGCGCGCCCGCTCGGGACAAGGGCCGCCTTCAAGCCGATTTGCTGCAACAACGCCGCGCCCTCCGGCGCGTCGAGCGTGAAAGTTGCGGCGACGCCGCCAGCCGCGTCGCCCGAACGCTCCGCGCTGAAGGTGAATTGGCTTTCACCGGCCGAGCCCTGCGCCTTCACCGAGTTCGAGCGCAACAACGCCCGCGGCGCCGGCGCCCGTCGCGCGCGCTTCGAGGGTGGCCTTCGCCGGCGACAGCGCGTCGGCGCGCTGGACGAGCAACCGGCTCAGACGTCCCGGCGCGACGCGCGCGATCAAAGCGGCGAAATCGTGCAATTTCTCGGCATCGAGCTTCAGCGTGAGCCATCGTCCCTGCGGCCCCGAGGCCCCGTGAACCTCGACGGCGGCGCCCCCGAGGCCGGCGAGCGACAGTCGGTCGAGCGTAAGATCGGCGCCGGTCTTCGTCACCTTCAACGACAGCGAACCGCTGTCGAGGGCAGCCTCGCCGACGCGCGCGACGCGCAACTTCGCCGCCTCCAGCGCCAGCGAAAGATCGATATCGCCGAAGAGGCCGGCGCTCGCGCTCAAATTGGGCAGCGCGTCGACGTCGAGCGCGTCGCTGCGCAGGTCTATGAACAAGCGGCCGCGCTCGCCGCCGAGCGGGCGCGTGAAGGCCATCGCGCCGTTCAATGTCGTGCGGTCGACGACGAGCTCGAGGTTGCGCGCGGAGAACCCGACCGCGGAAGCCTCGACATCGCCGATCGCCGACGCGTTGCGATAAGGCAAAGCGTCGCTGAGCGCCGAGAGCCGCTGGGCGAACTCCGATTCGTCCTGCATCGCCCAATCGCGCAGCTGCGCGAAATCGCCCAGGCGCGCCTGGAGCCGGCCCTTGAACTGCGCCGCGGCGCCCAACTCCAGCGCCCCCGACAGGCGCAGCGTCGATTCTCCCGGCAAGCCCAGCTCGAGATCGCCTTCGATCGGCGCCCCGGCCGCCGCCTTCGCGTCGAGGGCGACGTCGCTCAGCGTCTGCGCGCCCAGGATCACCATCGGGGTCGCGAAGGCGATCCGCAACGCCAGGGGCGATCGGCTTCCGGCGTTCAGCGGCGACAGGACCCTTTCCAACGCCGCCAGAGCGCGCGCCGGCGAAACCGAGTCTTTGCCCTTCTCACGCAGCAACGCGTCGACATTGAGTTGTTTGGCTTTGAGGTCCACGGACAGCCGCGCGAGCGGGCCCATTTCGAGCCTCGCGGTTCCGTTCGCCTCGAGCGCGCGCTCGTCCGGGCCAAAGCGCAGAACGAGATTTTCCATCGTCGCGCCGCCAAAGTCCGCGTGCAGCGCGCCCGAAACGCTCCACGGCGCCGGCGGCTCCGACTCGGTGAGCGCCGAGAAGCCGGAAATGCTCGCGGCGCCGGAATAGGCGAGCTCGAGGCCGGCGTCGGCGGCGCGACGCCCGAGCGTGAGAGCGCCGTCAAAGACGCCGCTCGGCAGGCCCTTCGGCGGATCAATTTCGAGTTTGAGCGGCAACGCGGAATTCGCCAGCGCGGCAGTCGCAAACTGGAATTCGGCGTTAAGGCCTCCGGGAGTCGAGACCCAGCCGGAACCGCGGTAGGGCCCGATCAACGAACCGGCCGCCGCATCGAGGTCGATCGCCGAGATGTCGAGCGGCGCGAACCGGTCGTCGCCGGCGACGCGCAGCTGGCCCGCGGTCACGACGATGCGGTCCAGCGCGACGCGGTCGGCCTGCGCCTTGACGCGCCATTGCGGGAGCAGAAGGGCCCCGCCTGGCCCGCGCCACACCGTCAACACCGGATGATCGAGACGCGCCAGCGTGAAGCGCGCGCGTCCGCTCGGCAAACTCGTGAGCGCCGCCTCCAATCGCACGTTCTCGCAGGTGAACGTCGGGGCGTCGGCGCCGCGGACGTCGACGATCGAAACGGTCTTCAGTTGCAGGTAGGGCGTCGGCAGAAACCGGATGTCGATAGGACCGGAGACGACGACGCGCGCGCCCAAAACCTCGCTGAGTTCGTTCTCGATTTGCGCGCGGTGGCTCGACCAGTCGATGAAAAACGGCGCGAACAGCGCCGCCGAAAGCGCCACAACCAGCACGACCGCGAGAAACGTCAGAATTATGCGCAAGGGATGAGATCGATTGATTGTTTGGAGCGTGCCGCTCGACGCCTGCACCTTAGACCATAAAAAGGCGTGATGGTGGCGTTATGACAACAAAAATGACGCGCCCGAATTCATCGAACGAAAGACTGCGCCGGCGAGATCGCCCGCATCGTCCGTCGATGGCGACTCACAAGGAAAGGCGCTATAATAAATCTTGCGATCGATGATCGACGGCGAGTCGGCCGTTGGGGGACGCGGGAGACGCGTGATGGCTAAAGGACAATTGCGAAGCCATAAGGAAGCGAAAAAGCCGAAGAAGGACAAGGCGGCGAAGTCGGCTGCCACCGGCGCCGCCGCTGCGGGCGGGTTTGCCAAGCAAGGACCGCTGGCGGGTTCGCCGGGCAAGAAGAAGTAAGCGGCTCGCGACGGCAAGCCTCGAGGCCGTTGAACGCAGCGGCGATGCATGGTCCGTGCGGGCGTCTGAACGCGATCGCGGCGGCGAAGAGAAGTCAGCCTTGCGCGTGGTCTTGTTTGCAGCCCTGAACGCCGGGCGCGAGCCGAAGCTGGGCGGGAGCGTGATCGAGACCGCGTTTCGAACGCGTCGCAGCGCTTTGCCCTGAGATTTACCGATCGCCGCGCGAGCGAAACCGCTGAATCGGCCGAGTCGCGTTCATCGGCTCGGTGACGGCGCTTCTTGTTCGCCCACGGCGCAACTCCCAAAAAAATCAACGCAACGACCGCGTCTAATCGCGGTAGAACGCTGGCGGGAGGTTGCAATCCGTCTCCGGGCGCGGGAGACTGTTTGGCGCTATGAGGACGCAAGGACGGCGCTTCAGCGGCGACACGCGATTGTCACAGCGCGGGCGTAGGGCCCGTCATCGCGTGAAGTTGGCCGACGCGCGGGCACAATTGGGGATTCGCAATGAGCAAAGCTTTGATGGATTATCGCAGGACGCTGTTCGCTTCGATCGCCGCGGGATCGCTGCTCGTATTGGCGGCGCCCGCGTTCGCCGCGCCCATGGACGATCTGGTCGCCGCCGCGAAGAAAGAGGGTCAGCTCACGGTTATCGCGCTGCCGCGCGATTGGTGCGGCTACGGCCCCATGATCGACAGCTTCAAGAAGAAATACGGCCTCGCCGTCAACGAGCTTAACCCCGACGCCGGTTCGGGCGACGAAGTCGAGGCGATCAAAGCCAACAAGGGCAACAAGGGCCCGCAGGCGCCCGACGTGATCGACGTCGGCCTGTCGTTCGGCCCCTCCGCCAAGGCCGACGGCCTGCTGGCGCCCTACAAGGTCTCGACTTGGGCGACGATTCCCGATTCGGCCAAGGACGTCGACGGATATTGGACCGGCGACTATTACGGCGTGCTGTCCTTCGCGGTGAACGCCGACATCGTGAAGAACGCGCCGACCGACTGGTCCGATCTCTTGAAGCCCGAATACAAGGCCTCGGTCGCACTCGCTGGCGATCCGCGCGTCTCCAACCAGGCGACGACTGCGGTCTATGCCGCGGGCCTCGGCGACGGTTCGGTGGAGGCGACGAAAGCCGCGACCGCCGGCCTCGCCTTCTTCGCCGACCTCAACAAGAAGGGCAATTTCGTGCCCGTCATCGGCAAGGCGGCCTCGATCGCTCAAGGATCGACCCCGGTGCTCGTCGCCTGGGACTACAACGCGCTCGCCTGGCGCGACAGCCTGAAGGGCAACCCGAAGGTCGACGTGATCGTGCCCAAGAGCGGCGTCGTCGCCGGCGTCTACGTGCAAGCGATCAGCGCCTACGCGCCGCACCCCAATGCCGCCAAGCTGTGGCTCGAGTATCTCTATTCCGACGAAGGCCAACTCGCCTGGCTGAAGGGCTATTGCCACCCGATCCGCTTCAACAACCTCGTCGAGTCCAAGAAAGTGCCCGCCGACCTCCTCGCCGCGCTGCCGCCGGCGGCGGGCTACGCCAAGGCGAAATTCCCGACGCTCGCCGAACAGGCCGCGGCCAAGGACGTGATCGCCAAGCAATGGGACACAGTCGTCGGCGCGACGGTCGCGAAGTAACCGGCGCAGCCCCTCACCCCAACCCCTCTCCCGTCAACGGGAGAGGGGCCTTATTCCTTCTCCCGTTCACGCGAGAAGGTGGCCCGCAGGGCCGGATGAGGGCCTAGCCTCCCTCCTGAGCAAATTGGACGCGAATGACAGCCGTCTCCGCAACGCCCGCCCGCTCCGTCCGCCTTCCCAATTTGGCGGCATGGCTCGGCGTCGCGCCGTTCTTCCTGTTCGCGATGATGTTCCTCATCGTGCCGACGGTGTCGCTGCTCGTCGGCGCATTCGAGGATCACGACGGCGCGTTCACCTTCGCGAACATCTTGCGGCTCTGGCAGCCGTCGATCCTTCACTCCTATGAGCTCAGCATCGAAATCAGCGTCGCCTCGGCATTCTTCGGCGCGCTGATCGGCCTCGCGCTGGCGCTCGCCGTTCTGCGCGGCGGCCTGCCGGATTGGCTGCGGCCGACCCTGATGACCTTCAGCGGGGTGGCGTCGAATTTCGCCGGCATACCGCTCGCTTTCGCCTTCATGGCGACGCTCGGGCGCATCGGCTTCGTGACCCTTCTGTTGAAGAACGTCGGCGTCGACATCTACGCCGCCGGCTTCAACCTCCTCACCTTCACCGGATTGACGCTCACCTATCTCTATTTCCAGATTCCGCTGATGGTGCTGGTCGTCACGCCGGCGATCGACGGCATCAAGCGCGAATGGGGCGAGGCCGCCGAGATTCTCGGGGCCAGCCAATTTCAATACTGGCGCATGATCGTCCTGCCAATCCTATGGCCGAGCATCCTGGGCGCTTCGCTGCTGTTGTTCGCCAACGCCTTCGGCGCCATCGCCACCGCCTATGCGCTGACCGGCTCGTTTCTCAACATCGTGCCGATCCTGCTCTACGCGCAGATCCGCGGCGACGTGCTGCACGATCCCAATCTCGGCTACGCGCTGGCGTTCGGCATGCTGACGATCACCGGCCTCTCCAACATCGCCTATCTCTATCTGCGCGCGCGCTCCGATCGGTGGCTCAAATGAAGAGCGGCAAATTCGGCGCCTGGCTGGCGGTGACCTTGGGCGTCGCCTATTTCCTCGCGCCCCTCGTCGCGACCTTCGAGTTCTCGCTGCGCATGCGGCGCGGCGAATACAGTTTCGACGCCTATCGCGTCGTCTTCGCCAGCGACACTTTCCAGGCGTCCTTCCTCTATTCGACGGTCCTGGCGATTGTCACCATCATCGTGGCGATTCTCATTGTCGTGCCGACCGCCTACTGGGTGCAGCTGAGGCTCCCGCACCTGCGCGGGATCGTCGAGTTCACCACCTTGCTGCCGTTGGTCATTCCGGCGATCGTGCTGGTGTTCGGCTACATCAGGCTCTACGGCAGCTCCTCGATCCTGCCGCTGACCGCCACCTCGCTCGGCGCCGATGCGTTGCTGATGTTCGGCTATGTCGGCCTCGGCCTGCCTTACATGTACCGCTCGGTCGAGACGGCTCTGCGCTCGATCGACGTGCGCACCCTCACCGAGGCGGCCGAGAGCCAGGGCGCGGGCGTGTTCACGATCCTATTTCATGTCATCCTGCCCAACATCCGTTCCGGCATCCTGTCGGGCGCGTTTCTCACTTTCGCGATCGTCATCGGCGAATTCACCTTCGCCAGCCTGCTTGATCGCCCTGCCTTCGGCCCCTACCTGCAATTGATCGGCGCCTCACGCGCCTATGAGCCCTCCGCGCTCGCCATCATGGCTTTCGCGCTGACCTGGGGCTGCATGGGACTCATTCAACTGTTCGGCGGCGGCGCGCCGAACTCCTCCGGCAAGCGTTAGGATTTTCGGCGATGTCATTCCTGAACCTGACCGGCATCCAAAAGGCCTTCGGCCCGCACACCGTGGTCAAGGACTTCGACCTCTCGGTCGAGCGCGGCGAATTCGTGACATTCCTCGGCCCCAGCGGCTGCGGCAAGACGACGACGCTGCGCATGATCGCCGGCTTCGAGGCGCCGACGCAGGGTACGATCGCGATCAACGGCAAGAACGTCACCCATCTGCGCGCCAACCGGCGCGCGATCGGCATGGTGTTTCAGGCCTATGCGCTGTTCCCCAACATGACTGTCACCCAGAACGTCGGCTTCGGCCTCAAGGTCGCCGGCAAGCCGGCGGCGGAAATCAAGGCGCGGGTCGGCGAGATGCTGGCGATGATCAAGCTCCCGCACCTCGCCGAGCGCTTTCCGTACCAGCTTTCCGGCGGCCAGCAGCAGCGCGTGTCGCTCGCCCGCGCGCTGGCCCCCAGCCCGCAAATTCTCCTGCTCGACGAACCGCTATCCGCCCTCGACGCGCGCATCCGCGTATCGCTGCGCGAGGAAATCCGCTCGCTTCAGCGCAAGCTCGGCATCACCACGATTTTCGTCACCCACGACCAGGAAGAAGCGCTGTCGATGTCGGACCGCATCGTCGTGATGAACGAGGGCGCGATCGAGCAAGTGGGAACGCCGAGCGAAATCTACAACGCGCCGCGCACCCGCTTCGTCGCGTCGTTCGTCGGCACGCTCAATCTTCTCGACGGCAGAATCGTCGACGCTTCCTCCGGCGCAGTCGACATCGACGGCCAACGCGCGACGACGCGGCGCAAGCTCAACGGCGCCAAGCCAGGCGACGTCCTGCCGATGGCGCTGCGGCCCGAGGCGTTGCGCCTGGGCGCGGGCGACGACGGTCGCAATACGCTCGCCGGCGTCATCGAAGACGTGGCCTTTCTCGGCGCAGTGGTGCGCGTGCGCGTGCGGCTCGAGAAAGCCGCCATCGTCGTCGACACCTTCAACAGCGGCGCGGACGACCTGCCCGCCCGGGGAGCGCCCATTGCCGTCAATTTCGGCCGCGACGACCTGATCCCGCTGATTAATTGATTGCCATTGGAGCCGCGCTGGAGCGTCTGAGCCCCGTTGCGCCCCGAACCGATTACATCGCGAGCGCGAAGCTGTCGGCGCGCGCCATCCCCCAGAGCTTGCGCAACGATTCGTCGCGGGCGCCGGCGATCAGCTCGCCCGCTTCGAGCGTCGGATAGAGTTGCGCGAACGTCATGACCTCGCGAGCGCTGACGCGGCGTGAGAAATGCACGGGACGAAAATCCTGGGGATGGTCGAGCCCCGCCGCGGCCGTCAATTCCGCGAGCGCGTGCAGCATCGAACGGTGAAAATTGCGCACGCGTTCGGTCTTGTCCTCGACGACGAGCGCGCGCGAGCGCGTCTTGTCCTGCGTCGCCACGCCGGTCGGGCACCGGTCGGTGTGGCAGCTCAAGGACTGGATGCAGCCGAGCGAGAACATGAAGCCGCGCGCGGCGTTGCACCAATCCGCTCCGAGCGCCATCGCGCAAGCCATGTCGAAGGCGTTGGCGATCTTGCCGGAGACGCCGAGGCGGATGGAGTCGCGCAAGCCCGCGCCGACCAGCGCGTTGCGGACGAAAACGAGCCCTTCGCGCATCGGCATGCCTAGGTGATCGGAGAATTCCAGCGGCGCGGCGCCGGTGCCGCCCTCCTTGCCGTCGACGACGATGAAATCGGGACGAATGTCGGTCTCCAGCATCGCTTTGCAGATCGCCAGGAATTCCCAGGGGTGGCCGACGCAGAGCTTGAAGCCGACCGGCTTGCCGCCCGACAGCGTGCGCAATCGCGCGATGAAATTCATCATCTCGATCGGCGTCGAGAAGGCGCCGTGGCGCGCCGGCGACAAGCAGTCCCTGCCCGCTTCGACGCCGCGGATCGCGGCGATTTCCGCCGTGACCTTGGCGCCCGGCAGCACGCCGCCGTGCCCGGGCTTGGCGCCCTGGCTGAGCTTGACCTCAATCATCTTGATCTGATCGTTGGCGGCGGCCGCGGCGAACTTGTCGGCGTCGAAGCCGCCGTCGGGCGTGCGACAGCCGAAATAGCCCGAGCCGATTTCCCAGATGACGTCGCCGCCGCTCTCGCGGTGATAAGGGCTGTAGCCGCCCTCCCCTGTGTCATGGGCGAAGCCGCCGAGCGCCGCGCCCTTGTTGAGCGCGCGAATGGCGTTGGCGCTGAGCGCGCCGAAACTCATCGCCGAAATATTGAACACCGAAATGGAGTAGGGCCGCACGCATTCGAGCCCGCCGACCCCGACCCGGAACGGTTCGCTCGCGACCTCCTTCGGCGCGATCGAATGGCGCAGCCATTCGTAGCCCTGAGCGTAGACGTCGAGCTGAGTGCCGAACGGCCGCTTGTCGAGCGCCATCTTGGCGCGCTGATAGACGATCGCGCGCTGACTGCGCGAGAACGGCAGCCCGTCGGTTTCGCTCTCGAAGAAATACTGCCGCATTTCGGGGCGCATTTCCTCGAGCAGGAAGCGCAGATGCGCGGAGATCGGATAATTGCGCAGCACCGCGTGGCGCGCCTGCGCGAGGTCATGGAATCCGAGCAGCGAAAGACCGCCGAACAAAACGACGCCGATAGTGAGCGCCGTGCTCCACCCCGGCGCCATCGACGCGCCGATCGCGGCCGCGAGCGCGACGGTGACGAGGATCGACAGCGTCAGGACGATGAATCGCGGCGTGAACGCCAAGGCCAGCACTCGCAAGCGATCCCTCCGTCGATGAAGCGTCCACGCCCTTCGTCGACGAATTGTGCGACGGTTGCGTGAAGCGGCGGCACGCTCGCACATTTTCATAGGGCCGCGAAGCCGCGAGAAGCGCAAGCCGCCGAAGAATTGGTGCCGGCGGCGCGCTAAATCTGCGTCCAGTCCCCGCCGCCGACGCCGGCCAGCGCCTGGACGCGCTCTTCGTCCCGGGCGAGATCTCGCGCCGGACCGGAATGCACGATCGCGCCATTGTCGAGCACGTAGGCGATGTCGGCTATTTCCAGGCTCATGCGGGCGTTCTGTTCGACGAGCAGAATCGATATGCCCTCATCGCGCATCGAAGCGACGATCCGAAACACTTCACTGACGACGAGCGGGGCAAGCCCCTGCGAGGGCTCGTCGAGCATCAGCAGTCGCGGATTGAGCATCAGCGCGCGCGCGATCGCGAGCATCTCCTGTTCGCCGCCCGAAAGCTGACGCCCACGGTTGCTCCGGCGCTCCGAAAGCCGGGGAAAGAGCTGATAGACGCGCTCGATCGTCCAAGGGCCTTCGCGCTCGATCGGCGCCTTTAGGTTTTCCTCGACGCTGAGATTGGCGAAGACCCGTCGCCCTTCGGGCACATAGCCGACGCCCGAGCCGGCGACGCGATAGGTCGGCCAGCGCGTCGTCTCCTCGCCGAAAATGGTGATCTTGCCGCTGCGCGGCGGCGTCAGACCCATCAGGCTGCGCAGCGTCGTGGTCTTGCCGGCGCCGTTGCGCCCCAACAACGCGGTGATCTTCCCCTCAGCGACCTCGATGTCGACGCCGTTGAGGATGTGGCTCTTGCCGTAATAGGTGTGAAGGCCCTCGGCCGCGAGCGCCACCGTCATGCCGCCTTCCCCAAATAGGCCTGTTGCACGGCCGCGTTGGCGGCGATCTCCTGGGGAGAGCCTTCGGCGAGCAACCGGCCCTGATCGAGCACCGTAATACGGTCGGCGAGGCCGAACACCACCCGCATGTCGTGCTCGATCAGCACGATGGCCATCTGGCCGCCGCGATGCAGATCGCGAATGAGTTTGGTGACCGCGTAAGTCTCCTGATCGCCCATGCCGGCCGCCGGCTCGTCGAGCAGCAGCAGACGCGGCCGCAAGGTCAGCGCCATCGCGATTTCGGCCACGCGCTGATCGCCGTGGGCGAGTTCGCCGACCAGCCGGTCGACCTTGCCCGCCAGTCCCGCGAGTTCGACGATCTCGTCGATCCGGCCGCGGATCGCTGATCTTTCGGCGCGGCTGATCCACGGCCGCAGGCGATAGCCGGCGGCGACCTCGGCGCCGATCTGCAAGTTTTCGTAGACTGAGAGTTCGGGAAAGATTTCGGTGATCTGAAAGGTTCGCGCCATGCCGATGGCGACGCGCCGATGCGCGGGCATCGCCGTGACGTCGCGCCCGTCGAACACGATTCGGCCCGTGCTGGGCGGAAAGAAGCCGCTGATCAAATTGAAGAAGGTCGTCTTGCCGGCGCCGTTCGGCCCGATGATCGCGCGCAATTCGCCGCGCGTGACGGCGAGCGAAACATCGGTGACCGCTGCGAGACTGCCGAAGCGCTTGCCGACATTGGCGACTTCCAAGACTTTGGCGCGCGGCTCCAAGGCCGCGCCGCTCGGCGTCTTCGCGTCCGGCGCCGAGCTCATGCCTGGCTCTTGCGTTTGAGGAAGCCGAGAAGGCCGCGCGGAAAGAACAGCACGATGAGGACAAACAGCACGCCGACGCCCGACATCCAGTTGACGGTGACGCTGGAGAGATAGTCCTGCAGCACCACGAACACGGCGGCGCCGAGCAGCGGGCCCCAGAAATTGCGCATTCCGCCCATCACCGCCATCATGACGAAGTCGCCGGACTGGCTGTAATGCAGGCCGCGCGGATCGGCGAAATTGTTCACCAGCGCGTAGAGCGCGCCGGCCAGCCCCATGAAGAAGCACGACAGCGAGAACGCGATCCAGATATGGCGATCGACAGGGATGCCGAGAAACCGCGCCCGCCGCTCGTTCTCGCGGATAGCGATCAGGGTGCGCCCGAACGGCGAGCGCAGGATGAAGGCCATGATCGCGACGACAAGAGCAAAGCAGGCGAGCACGAAATAATAGAACGACTGCGAATTCGACACGATGTCGAGCTTGAACAGGCCGAAGTCGATCGGCTGGCGCGAAAACCCGCGCAAGCCGTCGTCGCCCCCGGTCAGCGAACTCCACTGGAAGGCGATATAATAAAACACCTGCCCGATCGCGATCGTCACCATCGCGAAATAGACGCCGCGCCGGCGCGCGATGACCCATCCCAGCGCGGCGCCGACGAGCCCGCCGAGCAGCATGCCGCAAAGCAGCGCGAGCGGGGTGCTGGGAGCGAGGAATTTCAGGGCGAAGCCGGCGCCGTAGGCGCCCAGGCCGAAATAGGCGGCGTGGCCGAACGACAGCACGCCGGTGAAGCCGAGCAGGAAATTCACCGACATCGCGGCGAGCGCCAGCACCAGCACGCGCGTGCCGAGCGCGGTGTAGCCGCCGAGCGGCGGCATCCAATACGGCGCCGACGCGAGCAGCGCCCAGATCGCCAACAGCATGGCGAGCTTGCGGGTCGAGAGAGCCCCGGTCACGTCATCATGCCTTCTTCGCCCAGTAAGCCGCGCGGACGCACAAGCAGGATGATCGCCATCAGCACGTACATGACCGCTTCGCTCGCGGCGGGCGCGAACACCGCGGTCAGGCCTGACGCGACGCCGATCAGCAACCCGCCGATCAAGGTTCCCGTCAAGCTGCCGACGCCGCCGATGATGATGGCGATGAAGCTCGGCATCAAAAGGCCGGTTCCCATGGTCGGCTCGAGGCCGAGCTGTCCAGCCGCCAGCGCGCCGGCTAGGCCGGCAAGGTAGATTCCCCCGGCGAAGTTGAGCGATCGCAGCATCCGCACGTTGACGCCGATGGCCGCGACCGTCTCCATATCTAGCGTCGCGGCGCGTATGCGAATGCCCAGGCGGGTGTAGCGCAGCAGCGCGAAAATCAGCGCCACCGCGATGGTGACCGTCGCCACCATGAAGAGCCGATAGCCGGTGATGAAGAAGAACTCATGGCTCAACGGCCGCGCGAGGACGGGCGGAATCGTCACCGGCTTACCTTGCGCGCCCCAGATGAAGCGCGTGCCGTCCTCGATGATGAAGGCGAGACCGAAGGTCATGAGCAGGCTGTAAAGCGGATCGCGGCCATAGAGTGGACGGATCAGAACGCCCTCGACGGCGAAGCCTATGACTGCGGTGAGCAGCGGCGCGATCAGCAGCGCGCCCCAGAAGCCGACATAGGGCGTGATCGTATAGGCGAGGTAGCCGCCGATGACGAGAAACCCGCCGTGGGCGAAATTGATGACGTTGCTCAGATTGAGGATCAGCGATAGCCCGAGCGCCATCAGCGCGTAGAACGCGCCGATGATCAGCCCGTTGGTGACGTTGAAGAGCAGAAGCTGCGTCATCGCGGCCTAGGCCGGCCACTGGATCTTGCAGCCGGTCTCGCTTTCAGGCGGCGCCGTTTGATCGCCGGCGATCACGTGGTCGACGCGGAACAGATCCTCGGGATCGCCCGCGCCGTGCGACTGCGCCTCGCCGACGAAGGCCGAAGTCATCAATTGATGATCGCCGGGGCGATAGTAGCACTTGTTGGGTTGCAGCTTGATTTCAGGCGGCAGCTCGAAATTGCCGAGCGCCTTGGCGAGCGCGACCGAATCGATGGTCTTCTGCTGGTTGGCGACCCCGGCGAGCGTGTGCACCGAGGTGAAGCCGAACCAATGGCGCGCGGTCGGAACCTTGCCGTTGTTGACCTTGCGCATGTCGGCGACGAATTTGTCGACCCCGGGAACGCCCGGCTGTTTCCAGTACCATTCGAACATCCAAATGCCGATGCGCGCTTCCGGAGGCATCGCCTCGAGCGATTCGAGCTCCTGCTGAAGGCCCGCTATGTGAATTTGCTGATTGAGGCCGAACTGCACGATCTGCTTGAGGCAGTTCACCATGTCGGAGCCTTGCGGCAGCACCACGATGACGTCGGGGTTCGCCGCCTGCGCTTTGATGAGATAGGCGGAGAAATCCGTGGTGCCGAGCGGCGTGAGCTCGTTGCCGGTCACCGTGCCGCCGAGCTTCGCCAGATCGACGGCCGCCGCCTTTTGCAGCGTATGGCCGAAGGCGTAGTCGGGCGTGATGAAATGCCATTTCTTGCCGTATTGCTTGAACAGCAGGCTGCAAACCGAATTCGCCTCCATGGTGGTGGTGTTGCACACCCGGTAGACGTTCCATTTGCAATCGGGGCCGGTGATCGAGTTGGTGTGGCCGCCCGAGACGATGTGGAGAACTTTCTTCTCGTTGCTGACCTGGGCGATCGCTTGCGCAACCCCCGAGTTCACGTCGCCGATCAGGAAAGACACCTGATCGCGGTCGATCAACTTGCGCGCTTTCTGCACGCCGGTGCCGACGTCGTTGGCCGAGTCCTCGACCAGCAGTTCGAGCGGACGCCCGAGCACGCCGCCGGCGGCGTTGATCTGGTCGACCGCGAGCCTGGCGCCCATCACTTCGTTTTGCGCCACCGCCGCATAGACGCCGGTCAGCGGATCGATCATGCCGATCTTGATCGGCGTTTCCGCGCGCGCCGCGATGACGAAGGGCGATGCGATGCTTAGAGCGCCGAGCCCGGCGGCGCCTTTGAGAACCGAACGGCGGTCGAATCGACGAGCGTTGACGTGCGTCGCCATGGACACTCCTCCCTGAACTCTTTTGCCGCGATTTTCGGCGCCGCCGGCGATTTGACATCGTTGCGCCGGCGCCTTCGCGTTGCCTGATATTGCACACTGTCGCCGCGCAAACGCAAGCGGATCTACGCGAGCGGCGCGATCTTATCGCTCGACCTCGTGGTCTCTGCGGCCGCCGATCCAGACGCCGGCGAGGCCGAGATCGTCGGTGAGATGGACGAGGTCGGCGCGAAGTCCGGGCGCCAGCCGCCCAATGCGGTCGTCGAGCCGCAACAGCCGCGCCGGGGTCGAAGTCGCCATCCGCAGCGCGTCGGCAAGCGGCAGGTCGAGCCTGCGCGCGACGTAGCGCACCGCGTCGAGCATCGTGATCGCCGCGCCGGCGAGCGTGCCGTCTTCGTCGATCAGACGCCCTCCCGTCCGCGTCATGCGCCGTCCCTGCAGCGCGAACGCCGGCGGGCCGCCGGCGGCGGGCGGCATCGCGTCGGAGACGAGCGCGATTCCCCCTGCCCCCTTGGCGTTGAAAGCGGCGCGCATCGCCGTATCGTGGACGTGATGGCCGTCCGCGATGAGGCCGCAGACGATGTGGGGATCGGCGAGCGCAGCACCGACGAGGCCGGGCGCGCGCGAGGAAAGCTGGGTCATCGCATTGAAGAGATGCGTCACCGCGCCGGCGCCGGCGGCGAAGGCCGCCGTCGCCTCCTCGGCGCTCGCCTCCGCATGGCCGAGGCTGACGATCAACCCGGCCTGCGCGAGCTTGGCGATCAGATCGAGGCCGGCGGCGACCGGCGCCACCGTCACCACCATCGCGCCCGCCTGCGCCGCGATGAGCCGGTCGGCGTCCTTTTCGCGCATCTTGCGCATGAATTCGGGGCTGTGCACGCCCTTGCGCCGCGCGTCGATAAAGGGACCCTCGACATGCACCCCGAATGCGCCGGGTGCGCTCTTCACCGCCTCGCGCGCGGCACTGAGCGCGGCGGCGAGCACTTCGGGCGCGTCGGTGATCACCGTCGGTAGGATCGCGGTCGTGCCTTCGTGGCGATGAGCGGCGGCGATCGCGCCGATCGCCTCGGGGGTCGGCGTCGCGTTGAACAGCACGCCGCCGCCGCCGTTGACCTGCCAATCGATGAAGCCGGGCGCGAGAACGCCGCCGCCGAGATCGTGTTGCGCGCCGCCGCGCGGGCGCTCGGCGACCGCCACGATCTCCTGAACCACGCCGTCCTCGACGACGAGCGCGCAATCCTCGCGCAGCGCTTCGCCGTCGAACAGACGCGCGCCATAGAGGACTTGACGTCCGCTCTCCCCGCTCATGTCTTGCCGCCTTCGCTCGCGGGCAGAACCCCGCCCGCCAAAAGGATTGCGCCGTCGACGGCGTCGAACAACGGCTCGCGCAACGCCGCTTGCGACGGCGTCGCGAGATAGGGCTTGATCGGCTCGCTCAGGCCGCCGACCAGGGCGACGCGCTCGGCGCCGAGGGCCTGCGCGGCCGCGATCAGCGCGTCGACCGCCCGCGCGGCCGCGCGCACGATCGGCAGCGCGACTTCGTCTCCCTCCGCGGCGCGCTGGAAGACCAGCGGCGAGAACGCCCCGTAGCCCGACGGTTTGGCGCTGATCGCCCATTGGATCGCGGCGATAGGATCGTCGCGAAAGCGCCGCATGACTTCCTGCGTCATCGGCGAAGTCGGGCCGAGCCCGTCGTAGGCGCGTAGCGCCGCGCGAACGGCGTCGACGCCGACGCGCGCCGCCGAGCCGTCGTCGCCGAGCAGGAAGCCGCGCCCGCCGATCACGGTTGCGCGCCCGCCCACCCGCGCGATCGCCGCCGAGCCGGTGCCGGCGATGACCAGCGCGCCGTCGGCGCCGCCATGGGCGCCCAGGCACGCCGTCACCGCATCGTTGGCGGCGCGCACCCCCGCCAGTCCCTCGAAGCGCGCCTCGACGCGCTTAGCATCCTCGGCGCTGGAAAGCCCGGCGAGTCCCAGACCCAGGGCGAAGCGCGCGCAATCACCCGCGGCGAGACCGACCTTGGCGCAAACCGCGTCGATCTGCGCCCGCACGGTGGTGATCGCGCCGTCGAAATCGACATAAATATTGGCCGCCGGCCCCTCGGCCGCGGCGAGCACCGCGCCCGCCGCATCGCGAAGGCGCGCCCGACAGCGCGTCGCGCCGCCGTCAACGCCGAGAAACAATCGCGGACTGGCTTGCAAGCGACTCCCCCCAGCGCTCCTGGCGAAACGACGAGGTCTTCCTCGGACGACGCGCCGCGAACCCCGTCCCGTCAAACGAACAGGCTATCCCCTTCGCTCAGACGCCGCAAATGGGCGTCCATGTCGCCGAAGGTTATGTCGATCATCGTCATGCGCTTGAACAGATGGCCGAGTTTGTATTCGTAGGTCATCGCGATGCCGCCGTGCAACTGCGTCGCCTGTTGGCCGATGAATTGGGCGGAGCGGCCGATCTGCGCCTTGGCCGCGGAAATCGTTCTTGTCCGCTCGGCGGCGGCGCCCTCCCCCGCCATCATCGTCGCCAGCATCATCATGCTGCGCGCCTGCTCGAGCGCCACCACCATGTCGGCGGCGCGATGCTGCAGCGCCTGGAACGAGCCGATGGGAACGCCGAACTGCTTGCGCGTCTTGAGATAGTCGACGGTGATTTCCAGCGCTTCGCTCATCGCTCCGACTGCTTCGGCGCAAAGCGCGGCGATCGCCTCGTCGACGACGCGTTCGATCGCCGGCGCGCCGGCTTCGGGATCGCCGATGACGTCGCGCCCCTCGACGCGCACGTCGGTGAGCGTGACCTCCGCCGCGCGCTGCCCATCCTGCGTGGCGTAGCCGCGCCGCGCGAGGCCCGGGGCGGACGCGTCGACGAGGAACAGGCCGAGACCGGCGCGCTCGCGCCGGCCGCCGGCGCTGCGCGCCGAGACGATCAGCTTGTGCGCGCTGTCGCCGTGCAGCACGAGCCCCTTCTCGCCGTTGAGCACATAGCCGGCCCCGTCCTTGCGCGCGCTCGATGCGACGTCGAAGAGGTCCCAGCCCGCGTGGCGTTCGCCGTGCGCGAAAGCGAGGCGCAGATCGCCCGACGCGATTTGCGGAATCAGCGCGGCGCGCTGCTCGGCGCTCGCGGCGCGTTTCAGCAGGCCGCCAGCGAGAACGACGGTGGCGAGATAGGGCTCCAGAGCGAGGGCGCGGCCGAACGCCTCCATGATCAGCATCGTTTCGACGGCGCCGCCGCCAAAACCGCCATCCTCCTCGGCGAAGGGAACGCCGAGCAGGCCGAGCTCCGCATACTGACGCCACAGCTCCTCGCTGAAACCCAGCGGCGTCGCCCGGTAGGCCTTGTGGCTTTCGAAGCGGTATCGATCCTTCATCAGCCGCGTGACATTGTCGGCGAGGAGGCGCTGTTCCTCGTTGAGATCGAAGTCCATTTGTCAAAGCCCCAGGATCGCTTTGGCGATGATCGAGCGCTGGATTTCGTTCGACCCGCCATAGATCGAGACCTTGCGCATATTGAAATAGTTCGGCGCGACGCTCGCGGCCCAGTCGGGCCCGACCGGCGGCTCGTTCCATCGCTCGCCGTCCTCGCGCTCCGACTCGAAGGGCAGCGCGTAAGGCCCGACGACGTCCATCAACAGTTCGGTCGTCGCCTGCTGCAATTCGGAGCCCTTGATCTTGAGCACCGAGGAGGCCGGATCGGGCTTGCCCTTCTCGGCGCGGCGTTCCCCCGCGATCACGCGCATCTGGGTCATTTCCAGCGCCTTCAGCTCGACTTCGACGGCGGCGAGCTTCATGCGGAAGATGGGATCGGCGAGCTTCGGCTGGTCGTTGTAGGTCGGAAGCGCGGCAAGCTGGCGGATGCGCGCGAGCCGGGCCTTCGATATTCCAACGCGCGCGATGCCGTTGCGCTCGTTGCCGAGCAGGAATTTGGCGTAGTCCCAGCCCTTGTTTTCCTGGCCGACGAGATTGTCGAGGGGAATGCGCACGGCGTCGAAGAACACTTCGTTGACCTCGTAGCCGCCGTCGATCGTCTGGATCGGCCGGACCGTCACCCCCGGCGATTTCATGTCGACGAGGAGGAAGGAAATGCCTTCCTGCTTCTTCACGTTCGCGTCCGTGCGCGCGAGCACGAAGATCCAGTCGGCGTATTGAGCGAGCGTCGTCCAGGTCTTCTGGCCCTCGATCACCCATTGCCCGCCGTCGCGCTTGGCGGTGGTGCGCAGCCCCGCGAGGTCCGACCCCGCGCCCGGCTCGGAGAAGCCTTGGCACCACCATTCGCTCAAATCGACGATGCGCGGCAGGAAGCGCTCCTTCTGCGCCTGCGAACCGAAGGTGTAGATCACCGGGCCGACCATGCTCGTGCCGAAAGCGAGCGACTCCGGCGCATTGGCCTTTTGCAATTCGTCGTTGAAGATCAGAAGCTTGATCGGGCTCCAGCCCGTGCCGCCCCACTCGACGGGCCAATGGGGAACCGACCAGCCCTTGGCGGCGAGGATCCGCGTCCAGCGCACCATGTCGTCCTTGCTGGGATGGCGCCCCTCGGCGACCTTGGCGCGAACGGATGCCGGCAACTCGGCGCGCACGAACGCTCGCACCTCGTCGCGGAACGCGATCTCCTCCTCGGTGAAGCGCAAATCCATCGCTCGATCCCTCCAAAGCGCCGCGACTCCCCGCACGCCATCAAGCGACGAAGGGCGCGGCGTCGTCAACCCTGCTGCGCGCCCTTTGCGCCGCTGAACGAAAGCGAGCGCTTGCGCTCGCGTGTCCGGATCGGCTAGCGCTCGCATGCGCGCCGTCGGGACGGCGCCGGTTTTGATGGAGCCAGTGCGTTGAAGCCGCTCGCGGGTTTGAAAGTCTTGGAGCTCGCGCGCATTCTCGCCGGCCCCTGGGCGGGCCAGACGCTCGCCGACCTCGGCGCCGAGGTGATCAAGGTCGAGCGGCCGGGCTCGGGCGACGACACGCGCGGCTGGGGCCCGCCTTTCGTCGAGGGCGAGAACGGCGAGCGGCTCGACGCCGCCTATTTTCATTCCTGCAATCGCGGCAAGCGCTCGCTCGCGGTCGATTTCGAGCAGCCCGAGGGCCGCGAGATCGTGCGGCGACTCGCGACCCGCGCGGACGTGCTGATCGAGAATTTCAAGACCGGTGGGCTCGCCAAGTACGGGCTCGACTACGCGAGCCTGAAGCCGCTCAATCCGCGTCTCGTCTATTGCTCGATCACCGGCTTCGGTCACGACGGCCCCTACGCGGCGCGCGCCGGCTACGACTTCATTGTCCAGGGCATGGGCGGGGTGATGGACCTGACCGGCGAACCCGACGGCGAGCCGCAGAAGATCGGCGTCGCCTTCGCCGACATCTTCACCGGCGTCTACGCGGTCGCGGCGATCGAGGCGGCGCTGATCCGCCGCTCGATCACCGGGCTCGGCGGCGAGATCGACATGGCCCTGCTCGACACGCAGGTGAGCGTGCTCGCCAACCAGGCGCTGAATTTCCTCGTCTCGGGACAATCGCCGCGCCGGCTCGGCAACGCCCATCCCAATATCGTGCCCTATCAGGTGTTCGAGGCGGCGGACGGGCCGCTGATCGTCGCCGCCGGCAACGATCGCCAGACGCGCGACGTCTGCCGCATCCTCGGCCTCGAAGCGCTCGCAGCCGATCCCGCTTACGCGACCAACGCCGACCGCGTGCGCAATCGCAAGCCTTTCGTCACCGCCCTCGCCGCGGCGGCGCGATCGATGCCGCGCGCGGCGCTGCTCGAAGCGCTCGAAAAGGCGGGCGTGCCGGCCGGGCCGATCAATTCGGTGGGCCAAGTCTTCGCCGACCCGCAGGTGAAGGCGCGTGGGCTGCGGCTCGATCTTCCCGCGACCGGCGCGCGCGGAGGAGCCGCGCCGTCGGTGCGCTCGCCGCTCGTCATCGACGGCCAACCCGCCGCGGCGGACGCCGCCGCCCCGCGCTTAGGCGAGCACACCGACGCGATCTTGAGCGACTTGGGCCTGTCAGCGCGCGAGATCGCGGACCTGCGCGGGGGCGGCGCGGTCGGCTAGCGGCAAAAAGTCTGGCGCTTGGCGCGGGCGAGGATGATGGCGAAGAAGAACTCGCTCCAGGAGAAGATGAAGGCTGGCAAGCCGACCGCGAGCGCCGCCGGCCGCGCCAAGGGCGTAAGCGGCCGCAACGCCCAGCAGCGACGACAGCAGGGTCGAGAGGGACGCCACGATGAGGCTGTCGCGCACTGCCAAAGCGGACCGACAAGCTACAGAATTCACAAAGCAATCTTTCCGGCGCGGGCCTTGACGCAGGTCAAGTTGCGGCTTCGTCGGCGTGGCAGCCTATAAATCGGGAAGAATTCGAGAAACGCTGGGGAGGATAGACCATGCTGAAGACTCTGACGAAATTGCACACGCCCGAGCTGCTTCACGCGCTCGCCTCGATGGGGCATGGCGACGAACTCGCCCTCGTCGACAGCAATTTCCCCGCCGCGTACAACGCACGTCGTCTGGTGCGCCTCGACGGAGCCGACCTGCCCGACGTGCTGTCGGCCTGCCTTCAGCTGATGCCGCTCGACACCTTCGTCAAGGACCCGGCATTGCGCATGGAAGTCGTCGGCGCGCCGGAGGAGACGCCTGAGGTGCAGAAGATCTGCCAGCAGACGATCGACAAGTGGGAAGGTCGGCACGTGCCCCTTGTCGGGATCGAACGGCACGCCTTCTACGAGCGCTCGCGCCAGGCTTTTGCTATCGTCGCCACCGGCGAGCAGCGCACCTACGGCTGCCTCATCATCAAGAAGGGCGTGGTCGGCTGAGCCGAGGAGAAAGCCACAGCCGGACGGCCGATCGTCCTCAGGGGCATTTTCGTAACGGATCTCGCCGAAGGCGATAACCTTGTCAGGGCGACGCGCTACGGCTGCACTGCGGCCGTCAGCAAAGCGGCCCGCCGGGGCGCGCGCCCGCCACGCCCAAACGAGCCGAAGTCGACGCCTTGCTGACCAAGCTGAAAGCGAGCTAGGCCGACCTCGGCGGCGCCTCGAGTTCGGCGACGAGATCGTCGAGTAGTCTGCTGACGCCGAAGCGGAAAGTCGCCGGGGTGGCCCAGTCGGCCCCCATGATGCGATCCGCCAGTTCGAGATACTCAACCGCCTGGGCGACGGAGCGAATGCCTCCAGAAGCCTTGAAGCCCACTTTCGCACCGACGCGCCGGATCGTCTCCAAGATGCAGGACGCCGCGAATGGCGTCGCGCCAACGGAGATCTTGCCCGTGGACGTCTTGACGAAGTTGGCCCCGCCACGGATGGCGAGTTCCGCCGCAGCCGTCAGCTTGGCGCGATCCTCTCCATAGGCGCCCGTTTCCAGGATCGCTTTGAGGGTCACCGTGGGGCCGCAGATTTCCCGGACAGCCGCGAGAAGATCGACGGCCGGGCGCTCGTCGCCGGCCAGCATCTGCTGGTAGGGCAGCACGACGTCGACCTCGTCGGCTCCGGTCGCGACGAGCTCTCGAACCTCATCGCTCGTATCGGACACGGACGCCGTTCCCGAGGGGAAATTGGCGACGGCGGCGACCCGGACCCCCGATCCATCGAGTCGCTTCTTCGCCGTCCGAACGAATCGGCGGTAAACGCAGACCGCCGCGACCGGGCCGAACGGCGTCGTCGCTGCGCCGCAGAGCTTCGCGATCCGATCGTCCGTGTCGTCGTCGTTCAAGCTCGTCAGATCGATGAGGGAAATGGCGCGCCGGGCGACTTCAGCCGAATTCTGATCCATTTCACCCCTTTCCGGAGCCCGCAAGACCGCGCCCCATTGCGTAGTGTAACTCCTTGGCGTTGACCAGGACGATTTCCGGATTACCGAAGCGGCTTACTCTCCCGCCACTTTTTGGGCCGGCGTCGGGTGGCTAGCGAAGCTCTCGCCGCGCGGCGGGGCGGCGGAAAATCGTCACGCAAGCCGTTGAAAACAAACTATCGAGCCCGACAATGGCGCCGGCCTCGGCCAGTTCGGCCACTGCACCCGCCGCCCGTCGCGCAGACCCCGATAACCCAAACGTCAGATATTCAGCCCCAGCCCCTCACGCGCCCCGCACCTTGCCGCCGACCCCCTCGAAAGCGCCCGGCTGCAATTCGCAGTAGAGCACGCGCGCTGGGTCGACCGGACCGGGCAGGTCGATGCGGCCGGCGGGCGCGCGCTTGAAGCCCATGCGCGCGTAATAGGGTTCGTCGCCGACGAGAACCGTCAGTTTCGCGCCGGCCGCCCGGGCTGCCTCCAGCGAGCGCGTCACCAGCGTCTCTCCGATGCCCTGACTGCGAAACACCGGCTCGACGATCAGCGGCCCGAGCAGCAGCGCCGGCGTCGCGCCGATGAGAATTGGCGTCATCGCGTTGGCGCCGACGAGCAGCGTGCCGACGCGCGCGACGAAGCTTAGCGACAGGTCCGGCGGCGTCGTCTCGCGAATGCGATAGGCGGTGCGCGCGAAACGGCCCGGCCCGAACACCCGCTCGTTGAGTCGCAGAATCAATTCGCCGTCGGCGGGCGTCTCCGGTTCGAGCACTAGCGACAATTCGGTCATGAGAGCTTCTTAACGGACGAGAGGAAAGGCGAGGCGCTGTAGCACGGAGGCGGCCGCGCGCGGAAGGGCGGGCCTCAAGCGTTCACCAAAGCGCCGAGATCGGCGCGCCGCCGAGAATCTCGTCGAGCCGCGCGCGCGTCCCTTGGGTGGCGTCGGGCGGCAGCGCGTCGCGGGGAAAGAAGCGCGCCGCGACGATCTCGCGGTCCGGCGCACGCTCGGCCGTAACGCGAAATTCGCGCGCCACAAAGACCGCGACGTGATCGCGGCGGGAAACATGGGCGTTGAAGAACAGCCCGTGCAGCGCCGGGCGCGCTTCGAGGACGACGTTGGCCTCCTCGGCGAGCTCGCGCGCCAACGCGCTCTCCAAGGTCTCGCCGGCCTCGACGCCGCCGCCGGGCAAGTGCCAGCCCGCGACATAGGTGTGCTTGACCAGCAGCACGCGATCGTCGCGGTCGATGACCGCCGCCCGGACCCCCAGCGTCATCGGCCGCATCAGGAGAAAGCTGATATGCGCGAGCCGCGACGTCAGCCGCTGGCCGAGAAAGAGGCGGTTTTGGCCTTGCGTCGGCAAATTCGTCTCCCTAAGGGTCTCTTGGCCGTCGGAACCTAGCGCGCTCCGGCGCGAACGCCAGCCCCCGTGAGCGCAAGGCCAAATCGGGAATCGACTCGTCCATGAGTTTCACCATCGCGCATCTCTCCGACCCCCATCTCGGGCCTGCCCCTTTTCCGGACCTTCGCGAGATGCGGCTCAAGCGCTTCATGGGCTACGTCAATTGGAAGCGCGGGCGCGAGCGCCTCAACGACATGGCGATGCTGGCTCGGCTCGTCGCCGATTTACGCGCGCAATCGCCCGACCACGTCGCGATGACCGGCGACGTCGCCAACATCGGGCTCTGCGCCGAATTCCGCCGCGCCGCGCAATGGATGGGCGCCTTGGGCGAACCGGCCAACGTCAGTTTCACGCCGGGCAATCACGACGCCTATGTGCGCGACGCCGTGGAATGTCTCGCCGACACGTTCGCGCCGTGGACATCGAGCGACGCGGGCGTCGACAGGACCGATCGGTTTCCCTTCCTGCGCGTTCGCGGCGAAGTCGCGCTGATCGGCCTCAACTCGGGCGTGCCGACCGGACCGCTGATGGCGACCGGCCGGCTGGGCGCGCGCCAGATCGCCGAACTCGGCGGCCTCCTCCAGGAGACCGGGTCGCGCGGGCTTGCCCGCGTCATCCTGATCCATCATCCCCCACTTTCGCGCGGCGGCTCGGCGCTGCGCAAGCTGACCGACGCGCGCGCGCTCGAAGCGGTCGTCTGCCGTTTCGGCGCCGAAGCGATCCTGCACGGCCACACGCACAAGCGCATGGTTCATTTTCTCCCCTCGCCCGCCTCGCGCGTCGACGGCGGGCGCATCCCCGTCCTCGGCGTCCCGTCCGCCGCGGCTGCGTCGCGGGACCTCAGCCACCGCGCCGCCTACCACTTGATCCGCCTGGAGCGCGCCGGCGATTTCTGGCGCGTCGGCGCGCGCGCGCGCGGCATGCTGCCGGGCAGCGGCGAAATCGGCGAACGCGAGGCGTTGG
Source organism: uncultured Alphaproteobacteria bacterium (assembly GCA_963759955.1). GTDB lineage: Bacteria > Pseudomonadota > Alphaproteobacteria > Rhizobiales > Beijerinckiaceae > Roseiarcus. Next base: position 58,331 of record CAVXCA010000104.1, on the reverse strand, counting down.
CGATTTAGATCGGCGGCGGGCCGATCCAGGCCGTCCATAGCGCGCGGCCCCAGTCGTTCCAGGCGAGATACGCGCCGATGCAGACCAGCGCGACGAACGAGATCGAACCGAGCGTCAGCAGCAGAAAGCTGAAGAGATCGCCGACCATGACCAGCCATCGCCGAGGCCGGACCACAGGGGCCGTCGACGCGACGAGCGGCGCGGGGGCGAGCCGCGCGGGGGCCTCGAGGAGCGGCGTCGACTCGTCCGTTGCCGGCGCCGCGTCGGCCGGTGGCGAAACGCCGGCGTCCGACGTGGCGTCGTTTGCGCTCGCCTCCCCGCTGCGCCAGTCGGAGGCGAGCGCCTGCTCGCGCTCGATCAATCGCCGCGCGATGTAATTGGTCATCGCGGCGACGATCCGCTCGATCTGGGGGCTTTCCGCGATCATGATGCGGCCATGCCGCGTGTCCTGAAAAAAGCGATAGGTGCGCCGATCGTGGCCCATGTCGACAAAGCCGATCATGTCGAGGAACAGCCTCGGCCGCTCGCCGTGGGCGATGCCGGGATCGAACAGCTCGACGCCCTCGGGCGTCTGATCGAGCACCGGACGAATGGCGTCGAGCAGCAATTCGAGCCGCGCGACTTCCGCCTGGCGCAGGTCGGCGACCGCCTGGCCCTGCTCGGCGCTCTCGACGCGGGCGCGCCGAATCGCCGCCTGCAAGCTCGGCGGGATCGACTTGAGACGATCGGATTTTCGCTCTTCCATATCGCGACTCTGGCGTCCTCGGCACCTAGGTTTAACGCAACGACGCGGCCCGTAAAGGGCTTGACGCAAAGCAAGCGGGCGAACGCCGGCGCCCCTCCACAGGCGCGATGCGCCCGGCGCGTTTGATCGCGGCGTGCGAATGCTGGTAATCAAGACGGACGTTCCTCGCGCTTCGGCGCGGCAAAACGAAGGCGAAAGGCATGGCCGCCAAGGCGTTGTTGGATTTGTCGAACGACGCCGCCAAGGCGCTCGCCGGCAAAGGGCCGATTGTCGCGCTGGAATCGACGATCATCACCCACGGCATGCCCTATCCCCAGAATTTCAAGACGGCGCTCATGCTGGAAGACGCGGTGCGCACGCAAGGGGCCACGCCGGCGACGATCGCCGTCATCGGCGGCCGTTTCAAGGTCGGGCTCGACCGCGCCGAACTGGAGTCGCTCAGCCGCCTTTCGGGAGGCGTCGTCAAGGCGTCGCGGCGCGATCTGGCGGCGGTCGCCGCGCGCCACGGCGCGGCGGGAACGACGGTGGCCGCGACGATGTACCTCGCGGAACTCGCAGGGATCGAGATTTTCGCCACCGGCGGCATCGGCGGCGTGCATCGCGGCGCCGAAGAGACGTTCGACATTTCCGCCGATCTCGTCGAACTCGGACGCACCAAGGTCGCCGTCGTTTGCGCCGGCGCGAAATCGATCCTCGATATCGATAAGACCCTCGAGTATCTCGAATCCCAGGGCGTGGCGATCTGCGGCTTTCGTTGCGATGAATTCCCCGCGTTTTACGCGCGCTCGAGCGGCGTCAAGCTCGATCATCGCTGCGACGGCCTGCACGATCTTGCGCGCATGGTTCGCCTGCAGCGCGAAATCGGCCCCGGCGGCCTGCTGATCGCCAACCCGATCCCCGAGGACAAGGCGCTCGACGCCCAGACGATCGAGGCGCGCATCGCCGAGGCGGTCGCCGAAGCCAAGGCGCAAGGCGTCGCCAAGAAGGACGTCACCCCGTTCCTGCTTGGGCGGATCGTCGAATTGACCGGCGGGCAAAGCCTCGAGGCCAACATGGCGCTGGTCGAGAGCAACGCCATTCTCGCGGCGCAACTCGCGGTCGAACTGTCGCGCCTTTAAAGATGAGCGCGCCGGCGGCGCGCGCGCCGCGAGTCCTCGTCATCGGCGACGTCATGGTCGACACCATCGCGCGTCTCGAAGGACCGATCGCCGTCGGCTCCGATCGGCGCGCGAAGATCGTCGACCGGCCCGGCGGATCGGCGGCCAACCAGGCGGTGTGGCTCGCCCATTTTGGCGTGAAGGTCGATTTCGTCGCTCGCGTCGGCGCGGCCGACCATGAGCGCGAGACGGCGTTGCTGCGCCGAGCCGGCGTCGACGCGCATCTGGCCGCGGATAGCGCCCACGAGACCGGCCGCCTCATCGCGTTGGTCGACCCGTCGGGCGAGCGCAGCTTCCTCACCGATCGCGGCGCCAACGACGCGCTCGAAGCCGGCGATGTCGCCAACGCGCTGATCGCCGGCGCGGCGCTCATCCACCTCTCCGGCTATTCCTTTTTCGCGCCGAGCCCGCGCGCGGCGGCGCTCGACGTGATGCGCCGCGCGGCTGGCAAGCCCGTCGGCGTCGACCCCGCCTCGGCCGAACTCCTGCGCGAAGTCGGCGCGGCGAATTTCCTCGCTTGGACGCGCGGCGCTTCGATGCTGTTTCCCAACGCCGAGGAAGCGGCCGTGCTCGCGGGAACCGACGACACGGAAGAGCAAGGCGCGCGCCTGAACGCCCACTACCCCCTTGTCGTCGTCAAGCGCGGCGCCGCAGGCTGCGAGGCGTTCGAGGGCAAACTCCGCTGGCGCGTCGCCGCGCTCCCGGCAAAGCCGCTCGACACCACCGGCGCCGGCGACGCCTTCGTCGCGGCGTTCCTAGCGGCGCGGTTGAAAGGCCTGGCGATCGAGGATTGCCTTGCGCGCGCCGCCGCCGCCGGCGCCGCGGCGACGGAAATCCTCGGCGGGCGTCTGGATATAAGCGGAGCGCACAACTAGAATTTGCAAGGACGCAAACTTCCGTGCTGGAATTCGGCTCGCCCGATCCCCAAATCGGGCGCTCCGCAACGCCCGAAAGGTCGCTCCATGTCCATCCGCCCCGTCAAGCGCGTTTCCCAATCGAAGCCCACCCTGGAAGGCGCCGGCGTCAGGCTGCGGCGCGCGTTCGGCTTCGGCGACACCTCCGATTTCGATCCGTTCCTGATGATGGACGATTTCCGCGGCGATCATCCCAGCGATTACATGGCCGGCTTTCCCTGGCATCCCCATCGCGGCATCGAAACGATCACCTACGTGCTCGCCGGCTCCGTCGCGCACGGCGACAGCCTCGGCAACACCGGCGTTCTCAGCGCCGGCGACGTGCAGTGGATGACCGCGGGTAGCGGCATCCTGCATCAGGAAATGCCCAAGGGCGATAATCTGGGCCGCATGCACGGCTTCCAACTCTGGGCCAACCTGCCCTCGGACCGGAAGATGACGGCGCCGCGCTATCAGAACGTGCAGAGCCTCGACATCCCCGAAATCGTCGACGACGACGGCACGCGCGTGCGCGTGATCTGCGGCGAGTTCTGGGGCAAGGCGGGCCCGGTCGACGACGTCGCCGCCGACCCGCGCTATCTCGACGTCTTCGTGCCCGCGGGCAAGCGCAAGACCCTGCCGGTCGAGACCTATCGCCAGGCCTTCGCCTACATCTTCGAGGGCTCGGGCTCCTTTTCCGGCGCCTCGGCGCCTTTCGGCGCGTTGCGCGAATCTTTGGTCGGCGGCGAAGAGGTCATCGTGCGCGATAAAGTCGGCAACCGCTCGCTGGTGGTGTTCGACTCGGGCGACGAAGTGAGCGTTCAGGCGGGCGAGGAGGGAATCCGCTTCCTGCTCGTCTCCGGCCGCCCGTTGCGCGAGCCGATCGCCTGGCACGGGCCGATCGTGATGAACACCCAAGCCGAAATCCGTCAGGCGCTGACGGATCTGCGCGACGGCACGTTCATCAAATAGCGCGCGGCGGGCGCACTAGCCGCCGAGCGCCGAGAGATAGACCGCCAGTGTGTCGCCGGTCATTTTCTCCAGCGAGAAATGGCGCTCGACATGGGCGCGCGCGCGCTGGGCGAGCGCTTCGCGCGCCGAGGCGCCGAGGCTCAGCGCGCTTTGCAGCGCGTCGGCGAGCGCGCGCGCGTCGCCGGGCGGGGCGCGCCAGCCGGTGCGCTGCGACGCCGGCGTCTGCGGCGGCGCGAGCACGGTTTCCGACGCCGCGCCGGAATCGGAGACGACGGCCATCGCACCCGTCGCCTGCGCTTCGACCGCGCTGCGTCCGAACGCTTCCGGCGCCGTCGAGGGCACGGCGACCACGCTCGCGGCGATCAGCGCCGCGGGCATATCGACGCAATGGCCGACCCTCGAGACGACGCCGGTCAGCCCCGCGTTTTCGATCAGCGCATCGAGCTCGCGCGCATAGGCCTCCCGCCCTTGCGGGTCGCCGGCGAGGATGAAGCGGACTTCTTCGAGCCCGCGCTCCTTGAGCAGGCGCGCCGCCTCGATCAGCACCTTGTGGCCCTTCCATTGCGTCAGGCGCGCGGCGACGAGCACCACGCGCTCGTGCGGCGCGACGCCCCAGGCCTCGCGCAGCCGCGCCACCCGCGCCGGCTCGACCGCGCCCGGCGCGAAACGCGCCAGGTCCGTGCCGCGCGGGATGACGCGCAGGCGCCCGCGGGCGAACGGATAGAGTCGCGCGATTTCATCGGCGGTGTACTGCGAATTGGCGATCACGAAGTCGCCGCGCGCCATCACCGAATTGTAGAGCAGCTTGAGCCCGGAGCGTCCGCTGTAGGCGCCGTGATAGGTGGTGACGAACGGCCGCCCTGCCCTGCGGCACGCGCCGAGCGCGACCCAGGCCGGCGCGCGCGAACGGGCGTGAACGAGATCGACGCCCTCCTCGACGATCAGCCGGGCCAAGCGCGGCACGTTCAGCGCCATCGCCAGCGGATTCTTGGTCGCGGCCGGAAACGGCGTCAGCAGACCGCCGACCGCTTGCAGCTCACTCGCCAACCGTCCGCCTTCGGAGGCCACCAGCGCGCGCGCGCCAGCCTGCACCAGAGCGGCCGCGACGTCGATGGTGGTGCGCTCGGCGCCGCCCGCGTCGAGCCGCGGAATGATCTGCAGGATCGTGCGGCCGGCGAGCGAGGCGCGCTCGGCGCGGCCGAAGGGGGCGAGGGTCTCGGCGCTCACGCCGCCACCCGCCGTCGCGGGAATCGGCCCGCCGCGGCAGGCGCACGCGCGCCGGCATTGACGAGCGCAGCGCGCTCGGCCAAGCCGTGGGCGGCTAGGCGCCGACGAATCATGGGGACGATCGAAGCGTGAACCAAGACGAACCGCAATTCTTGAGTGTCGGCGAGGGGCCGCAGCGTCGCCCTATCGCCTTTCGCCGTCGCGCGCCAGTGCGCGAGGGCCTGCCGGGCGTCGTCTGGTTTTGCGGATTCAAGTCGGACATGAGTTCGACCAAGGCGTCCGCGCTCGACGAACATTGCGCCGAGCGCGGCCAGGCGCTGTTGCGTTTCGACTATTCGGGCCACGGCGCATCGGGCGGCAGGTTCGACGAGGGGACCGTTTCGCGCTGGCTCGAGGAAAGCCTCGCCGTGATCCGCGCCGAGACGAGCGGTCGGCAAATCCTGGTGGGGTCGTCGATGGGCGGCTATATCGCGCTTCTCGTCGCGCGCGCGCTCGCCGCCGCGGCAGAGACGGCGCGCCTCGCCGGCATGGTCCTCATCGCGCCGGCGGTCGATTTCACCGAGGCGCTGATGTGGGCGCGCGCGAGCGAAGCAGAACGGCGCGCGATCATCGAGGAGGGCTTCTGGGAGCGCCCTTCGGCTTATTCCGAGGAGCCCTACCGCATCACCCGCGATCTCGTCGAGGACGGGCGTCGGCATCTGTTGCTCGGTCAAACCGTGCGCAGCTTTTGTCCCGTGCGGATTCTGCAAGGCATGCGCGACGAAGATGTTCCCTACCGCCATGCGTTGACCCTCATCGAGCACATGGCGGGCGATCCCGTGACGCTCACTTTGATCAAGGACGGCGATCATCGGCTGTCGCGACCGCAGGATCTCGCCCTGCTGCTCGAAGCGATCGACGCTCTCGCGTAAGGCGGTCTCAATCCGTGCTCGCGCCGAAGCGATGCAGACCGGCGCCGTGGACCTTCAACCACGCCTCGGCGCGCTCGGTCTCGGGGAACAGACGACGCGTCACTTTCCAGAACGTCGGCGAATGGTCCATGTGGAGGATGTGCGCGACCTCGTGCGCGGCGAGATAATTGAGAATCTCCGGCGGCGCGAGAATCAGCCGCCAAGAAAAATTCAGCCCGCCCGTCGAGGAACACGAGCCCCAGCGGCTCGCGGTGTCGCGCAAGGTGACGCGGCGCGGCGCGACGCCGAGCCGCTTGGCGTGACGCGTCACCGCCGTCTCGATGTCCTTGCGCGCCTCGCGCTTGAGGAAATCGGCGACGCGGCGCGCAATATGCGGCTTCTCGCCGGTCACGCAGATCAGCGGGCCGCGCGCGCTCTTTTCCGTCCACACGACGCCGCGCTCGCCGGGACGGTGGACGATGGTGTGATTGACGCCACGCAACGGCAGCACCGCGGAGGGCGCAAAAGCGACGGGCTGCGGCAGCCGCGCCAGACGCGCGCCGATCCACGCTGCATAGCGCTCGGCGAATTCGCGCGCCGACTTGAGCGAGCTGTATGGGGGCATCGTCAACAACACGTCGCGGGTGGCGGCGCGCACGCGCAAAGTGAATTGCTGCGAAGTCGACATTCGCTTCAAGGCGACGCGAAACACCTCCCCAGCGTGCGCAACTTCGATATGCGCGACGGGAGCGGCTGGCGTTCGGCGTTCAAAGAGGCGCAGCATAGTGGGGATGCTAGCGCAGGCTAATGTTGAGTCGCTAGAGTTTTCGCAGGTTTTGGCGGATTAGCGCAGCCGCAAATTTGGGCGCGGTGCCGGTTTGAGCAAGACCGGCAGGCCAGCGGCGACCCAGGCCACGGCGCCGCAGCCGCGCGCCAGTTCCTGATTCGCCCGGCCCTGCCAATCGCGGAACGTCCGTCCGAGCTCGGTGACGGGCACGACGCCCGCCCCAACCTCATTGGAAACGAACACCGTCGGCCCTTTGAGCGTCGCGATTGTCTCAATTAAATCAGTGAGTTCCTTGGCGGGATCGCGGTTGGCGAGCAGAACGTTGCTGAGCCACAGGGTGACACAATCAACAAGAATCACTAGTCCTTCTCGCGCCTCGGCACGTAGCGCGGCGGCCAGTTCCAGAGGCTCCTCCAGCGTCCGCCAGGCGGTTCCGCGCTCGGCGCGATGGCGGGCGATCCGCGCCGCCATTTCCGCGTCCCCGGCCGCCGCCGTAGCGACATAAAGCCGCTCCGGCGCGCTCGCCTCGGCGAGCGCCAGCGCGTAGCGGCTTTTCCCCGAACGCGCGCCGCCGAGAACCAGCGCGGCGCGGCATTCGACCGCAGGGGCGACGAACGGATCCATCCCTCTTGGTGTCACGCGCCGCGCCGCGACGCAACGCGCGCTTTCCCGCCTGGCGAAGCCGATGCTAGAACGAAGCCGCGCACGGCATGCGAAGGGTCACGATGAATTCGATTTTCGCCGAACTCGGCACCAGCGTTTTCGAAGCGATGTCGCGTCTGGCGCGCGAGCGCGAGGCGGTTAATCTCGGCCAAGGCTTCCCGGACGACCCCGGCCCCCGCGACGTGCGCGCCAAGGCCGCCGAGGCTGTGCTGGAGGGCTGGAACCAGTATCCGCCGATGCTGGGCCTGCCCGAATTGCGCGAAGCGGTCGCCGCCCACTACAAGCGTTTTCAAGGCCTCGATCTCGACGCCGCCAATGAGGTCATGGTGACCTCCGGCGCGACGGAGGCGCTCGCAGGCGCTTTGCTCGCATTGATCGAGCCGGGCGACGAAGTGGTGTTGTTCCAGCCGATGTACGACGCCTATCTGCCGCTGGTGCGGCGCGCCGGCGGCGTCGCCAAGTTCGTGACGCTTAAGCCGCCGTTCTGGACTTTCGACGAGGCCGATCTCGAAGCGGCGTTCTCGCCGCGCACGCGCGTCGTCCTGTTCAACAATCCGCTCAACCCGACCGGCGTCGTCTACGGCCGCGAATTGCTGGAAATCCTGGCCAGAGCCTGCGTCAAATACGACGTCGTCGCGCTGTGCGACGAAGTCTGGGAACACGTGATTTTCGACGAGCGCCGGCACATTCCCTTGATCGCAATGGAGGGGATGCGCGAGCGCACCGTCAAGATCGGTTCGGCCGGCAAGATTTTTTCGCTGACGGGCTGGAAGGTCGGCTTCGTCTGCGCGAGCCCGCCGATTCTGCGCGTCCTCGCCAAGGCCCATCAGTTCATCACCTTCACCACGCCGCCGAACCTGCAGGCCGCGGTCGCCTACGGGCTGATGAAGGACGACGCTTATTTTGCGGAGACGCGCGCCGCGTTCCAGCGCAGCCGCGACCGCTTCAGCGCGGGCTTGAAGGCGCGGGGCTTCGACGTGCTGGACAGCGCGGGAACTTACTTTCTCAACATCGACATCGCCGCGCTGGGGCGCGACGACGACGTCGCGTTCTGCCGCTGGCTGGTCGAACGTCACGGCGTCGCGGCGATCCCAGTGTCGGCGTTTTACGCCGAGAATCCCGTTCGAACGGTCGTGCGCTTTTGCTTCGCCAAGCGCGACGCGACGCTCGATCGCGCGCTCGATCGTCTGAGCGCCGTCGTTATACCGGCGCCCGTTTCGTGATCCGGCCGCTTATCCTGGCGGCGGCGATCGCGTTCGCTCAAGGCGCGTTCGCCCAGAGCGCCTCACCGTTCATCCCGCCCCCCGCCCCTAAGCCGAAAATCGTGCGGCTGCTCGCGCCCGCCGAATATTTCGACACCCAGGCGCTGGAGGAATTCGAACGCGCGAGCGGCTACCAGGTCGCCTATGACGCCTATGCCGGAGCGGCCGATGTCGCCGACAAATGGCGCGAGGGCCCTTACGATCTGGTGGTCCTCTCCGGGCCGACGCTGGCGCGAGAGATCGCTCTGGGCGCTCTGAGAAAGCTCGACAAGGCGCGCATTCCCGATGCGCACGCGATCCAACCGCTTGCCGCCGCCAAGCTCGCCGCCTACGACCCTGGCGGCGCTTACGCGGTTCCCGTCGGCTGGTTCGCGACCGGACTTCTCTATGACGCCGACAAGGCCGCCAAACGGCTCGGCGGCCCACCTGTCTCGTGGGCGAACCTGTTCGCGCCCGCCGAGGCGCGCAAAATGGCCGATTGCGGCCTCGTGCTGCCCGACGACCGCGACGCGCTGTTCGTCGCGGCCTGGCAGACGCTCGGAGTCAATCCTGCGCGCATGGGCGCGGCCGGCGTAAAGGGCGCGAGCGCGCTGATCGATCGCGCGCGGCTCAGCGCGAGGGCGTTCCCGGCCCCCGACGTCGTCGGCGCATTGGCGAGCGGCGCGGCGTGCCTTTCCATCGGCGACGCCGGCGAAGCGGGCGCCGCCAGCGCGCGTAGCCGGGAGGGCGGCGCGCCGGCGAACATCCGCTTCGCTCTGCCCAGGGAGGGCGGGGCGCTGTCGATCGACGCTCTTGCGATTCCGCGCGACGCGCCCCTTCCGGACGAGGCCTACGCGCTGCTCGATTTCCTGCTACGGCCCGACATCGCCGCGCGTGACGCGCGCGCCGCTCGCCTCGTCGGCGCGCAGGACGGCGCCCAGAACGAGATGCTGAAACGCCTGTGGCCCGAAGGCGCCTATGACGCACGCATGGCGAGCGCTGTGCAGGCCGAATGGGCGCGCCTGCGCGCCGGCAAATCAGCGGAGCCGTCTTCGCGCGACGAGCATCGCAAGCATGACCATCAAACCGCCCAACATCCGGTTGGTCATGGTCGACCAACTCGCGCCCGCATTTCTTCCCATACACGGCCACAGGATCGTTAAGGCGCCCAATCTCCAAGCCCTTGCGGAAAACAGCGTCGTCTTAGAGCGCGCCTATTGCGCAAGCCAGCTTTGCTCGCCCTCACGCGCTTCGTTCATGTCCGGGCTCCTTCCCTCGCGACCGGGCGTCTACGACATCAAGGCGATGGCGCGTTTTCCGCGCGTCGCGCCGCGGGAAACGGAAACGGACCGAAGCGGCTCGGCGAGCTGAAGACGGCGGCCCACTCCTCGGCCATCGCAGGAAACGGGCGGACAAGAGCGCGCGCCGGCGTCTAAGTCGCGCCTCCGACCAATCAAGAGGACGATGCGATGGCCGCCGTTCCCCAACGCGCGATGACGCCCGCCGAGTGGGGGTTGCTGCTGCTGCTTTCGCTGCTCTGGGGCGGCTCGTTCTTTTTCATCGGCGTCGCCGTCAAGGAACTGCCGCCGCTGACCATCGTGACGGCGCGCGTCTCGCTCGCCGCGGCGCTGCTGTGGCTGACCGCGCCGCTCACCGGCCTGTCGGCGCGCGCGGTTCGCGCCAGCGCCCCCGCCCTCGTGGTCCTCGGCCTCGTCCAAAATGCCATTCCGTTCACGCTCATCGTCTGGGGGCAGACGCATTTGGCGAGCGGCCTCGCCTCGATCCTCAACGCGACGACGCCGGTCTTCACCGTGATCGCCGCGCATTTTCTCACCGTCAGCGAACGGCTCAACGCGCGCCGGCTCGCCGGCGCCCTGTGCGGCTTCATCGGCGTGGCGTGGATGATCGGGCCCGATCTTGCGCGCGGCCTCGCCGACAATGTCGCGGCGGAGGTCGCCGTGCTTGGAGCCGCGCTGTCCTACGCCCTGGCGAGCATCTTCGCGCGCCGGTTTCGCGGTCTCGGCCTCGCGCCGATCGACGTGGCGGGAGGACAGCTCGCCGCGTCGAGCACGATGCTGATTCCGCTCGCGCTCGCCGTCGACCGCCCCTGGGAATTGCCGGCGCCGAGCCTCGCCGCGACGGTCGCGGTGATCGCGATCGCCTCGCTTTCGACGGCGCTGGCGTTCATCGTGTATTTTCGCATCCTGGCCGGCGCGGGCGCGACCAACGCCGTGCTGGTGACGCTGTTGGCGCCGGCGACCTCGATCCTGCTCGGGGCGGCGATCCTCGGCGAGCGGCTGGCGGCGCGCCATTTCGCCGGCCTCGCGCTCATCGCCCTCGGCCTCGCGTTCATCGACGGACGCCTGCCGAATGCGCTCCTCGCTCGCGCCCGGCGTTAACGCCGTCGATCGAGAATCGCCGCGGCGACAAGCCTTTGCGACTCCCCAAGCGCGCCGGAGCGCGTTAGGATCGAGACGAGGAGGCGAGCATGGCGATCGAACGCGACCGGCCTAGCGACCTTGTCGCCCGCGTCGCCAAGCGGCGCGCCCAACGCCAGAACCGCAGTCTGGACGCGGATATGTGGCGGCGAGAATCCTTCTGCCTGCCGCGTCCGGAAGCGCGCGCCAAAGCCCGCGAATGGTTCGAGCGTTATCCCAAGGCCGCCTACATGACGGAAATCGAGTTCTGGCGCGAACGCGCGGACGGCCAGATCGAATTCGTCATGCGCCGGTTGCCGACGGCGGACTGATCGCTGCGATCCGCCCCTCTCGCGTGCCACGCGCTCGGCCCAGCCGCGACGGTGCGGCGTCCGCCGGGGCCGAACCCGACAGGATATTTTTCGTCTCGGCGCGCGGGTTCGCGCTCCCGCTCTGTTCCACGGCGGCGGTCGCCAATGTGACGACGCGGCGGATTTTGCGAACATATCGGCCGGGCAAATGCGGCGATTTTCAGGATAGAATTCGATGTAAATAAATTGTTTACCAATTTGAATTGCGCCTATGCTTGGCTATTTGTGGAATTCTCTTTCAATAAACCAACGTTGTTGCACTGCACTACGATCGCAAAATCGCTAAATTTGCAATCAAATTACTTACCGATTATTGCCAGATTCTCGCCACATTGGCGGGCTGGTTTGTGATCTGACGGCAACAGACTTCCGCCAAGATTTCCTCTATATGACTCCCATGCCGGCGGGGTGGTTGGAGTTCCCTCCGTTATGGTTTGTAACGAGGAGATTATGATGAAGAAATTTCTGTTGGCCGCGCTGCTGGCGGGCGTCGCAACGAGCGCTTTCGCCGCGGACCTGCCCAACCGCAAGGCGCCCCCGGCGCCCGCTCCGTACTACGCTCCCCCGGTCTTCACCTGGACCGGCTTTTATGTCGGCGTGAACGGCGGCTACGGCATCGGCACGGCGTCGAACTCGAATTTCGGCAACCCGTCGGGCGGCCTCATCGGCGGCACGGCCGGGTACAACTATCAGATCGGCCAGTTCGTCGCGGGCGTGGAAAGCGACCTCGACTGGACGGACCTGACCAAGAGCGGCGTCAACACGGGAGGCGCGTACAGCACGCGCATCGACTCCCTCTTCACCGCGCGCGCCCGCGCCGGCGTCGCGTTGGACCGCGCCCTGCTCTTCGTGACCGGCGGCTATGCCGGAGCGGAGGACCACGTCAATTTTCCCGGAACCTATTCGCAGTCGGATTGGCGTAACGGCGGCGTGATCGGCGCGGGCATGGAATACGCCTTCACCAACAACATCTCGGCCAAGGCTGAATATCTCTATGCGCCGCTCGAAAACAAAACCTACGACGGCGTGAAGAACGATACGAACCTGTCGCTGATCCGCGCCGGCTTGAACTACAAGTTCTGAGCCGACCGTTTCTTGGTTCGCGAGCCCGACGGGGAAACCCGTCGGGCTTTTTTTTGTCGCCCGCATCGCCCGTCATGCGTGAAAGCGCGTCGCCTCGAACGCCGGAACCCCGGCCGCGAAGGCCTCGAGCCAAGCCGCTAGACGGGGATGGCCGGAGCGCCACAGCCCCTCGAAACGCAAGTCGAGGTAGCCCAGGGCGCAGGCCAACGCGATCGCGCCGACATGGCGCTCGGAAGCCTCGGGCGGACGCTCTTCCAGCGCCGCGAGCGCCCGCGTCACCTTGTCGGCTTGATAATCGAGCCACTTGGCCGATCGCAGCGCCGGTTCGCGAAAGCGCAATTCGTAGACCTGCAAAATTGCGGCGTCCATGATCCCGTCGGCCAAGGCTTGAAGCGTCAGCGCCTTGAACCGCATCGCCGAATTGCCCGGGATGAGCGCGCCCGCGCCCGCGAGCCAATCGAGATACTCGAGAATGACGCGGCTGTCGAAAATTGCTTCGCCGTCCTCAATGATCAGAGCGGGAATTTTGCCGAGCGGATTCTGCCGCCGCAGCGATTCGGCGGGATCGTTAGTGTCGGCCGCGACGACTTCGATGCGCTCGCTCAGGCCGAGAATCGCCGCTGCGATCCTGACTTTGCGGCCGAAAGGCGAAGCGGGCGACGATCGCAAGACGAGCATTGGAACCTCCGTGGACGGTGCATGACGCGACATTTTGTCCGCGATTGCAACCCACGCGCGCCGGTCATTCTCGATCTCACGCGTATTGCCGGAACCCCCTCGGCGCCCATATATGGCGGCGGATTTCCCCATCTCCCCGCAGCGTGTCCGCAACGCGCATCCGCCGATTCGATAAAGAGGTTCGCATGCCCCACTCCTCCGCGGCCCATGAGCGTCTCGTCATTATCGGTTCTGGCCCCGCGGGCTACACCGCGGCGATCTACGCCGCGCGGGCGATGGTCGAGCCGCTGCTGCTCAGCGGCTTCGAGCCGGGCGGCCAGCTGATGATCACCACCGACGTCGAAAACTATCCCGGTTTTGCCGAGCCGATCCAGGGCCCCTGGCTGATGGAGCAGATGCGCGCGCAAGCCGAGCATGTCGGCGCGCGCATTGAAAGCGAATACGTCACCGCGCTCGACCTCGGGCAGCGCCCTTTCCGCATCCAGTGCGACAGTGGCCGGGCGTTGACCGCCGATGCGATCATTCTCGCCACCGGGGCCAAGGCCAAATGGCTGGGCCTGCCGAGCGAAGAGGCGTTCAAGGGCCTGGGCGTCTCGGCCTGCGCAACCTGCGACGGCTTCTTTTTCCGCGGCAAGAAGGTGATCGTCGTCGGCGGCGGCAATTCCGCGGTCGAGGAAGCGCTGTATCTTTCCAACATCGCCGCCGAGGTCACCGTGGTTCATCGGCGCAATTCGTTCCGCGCGGAAAAGATTCTCCGCGAGCGGCTCGCCGCGCGCCCCAACGTGTCGGTCAAATGGAACCGTGCGATCGACGAAATCCTCGGCCGGCGGGATCCCCCCGAGGTCACCGGCGTGCGGCTGCGCGACACCCAATCCGGCGCGAGCGAAGAAATCGCCGCTGACGGCATTTTCGTCGCGATCGGCCATGCGCCGGCGAGCGAACTGGTGCGCGGCCAGCTCGCGCTCAAGCCGAACGGCTATGTGCTGACCACCCCGGGCTCGACCGCGACGAGCGTCGAAGGCGTCTTCGCCGCCGGCGATGTCGCAGACGACGTCTTTCGCCAGGCCGTCACCGCCGCCGGCCTCGGCTGCATGGCGGCGCTCGAGGCGGAACGTTGGCTCGCCGCGCAGGAGCCTGCGCGCAAAGCGGCGGAGTAATTGGTCGCAAAAATTGTTATACGAAATCTAGAACTCGCGAGTTCGCCGTCGCGCATCCTGCGTCGCGGTCCCCAAGCCCGCCATCGGAATGGCCGGGCGTGCTGAAGAGGAAGCGATGGACTGGGACAAGCTGCGCATTTTTCAGGCAGCGGCCGACGCCGGTTCCTTCACTCACGCCGGCGAGACCCTCGGGCTCAGCCAGTCCGCGGTGAGCCGGCAGGTCGGCGCGCTCGAACAGGATCTGGGCGCGCCTCTGTTTCATCGCCACGCCCGCGGCCTTATTCTGACCGAGCAAGGCGAAATGCTGCGCGAAGCGGTGCAGGACGTCGTGCTCAAACTCGACGCGGTGCGCAGCCGGCTGATCGACACCCGCGAAAAGCCGCATGGCGACTTGCGCGTCACCACCACCCTGGCGCTGGGCGCCAATTGGCTGGCCCCCCGCTTAGGCGAATTCGTCGAACTCTATCCGGAAGTGAAATTGCAGCTTCTGCTGTCCGACGACGAACTGGACTTGGGCATGCGCGAAGCCGACGTCGCGCTTCGCTTGCGCGAGCCGATGCAGCCGGACTTGATTCGCCGGCGCTTGTTCACCGTGCATTTTCACGCCTATGCGTCGGCCGACTATCTCAAGAAGAGCGGCCAGCCGCGATCCATCGGCGATCTCGACCATCATCGCCTGGTCGCGTTCGGCGCGCCGACCGCGACGCATTTCCTCTACGACCTCAATTCGCTGCTGATGATAGGGCGCGATCCGAAGAATCCCCGCGCGCCCCATATCGCCGTCAACAATCTCTCCGCGATCATTCGCGCCGTCGAGCACGGCGTCGGCATCGCGGTGCTGCCGGATTATTGCGTATTGCCCAATTCCGGCCTGGTGCGCCTGTTGCCCCAGGCGGACATGCCGGAGATGGATTGCTTCCTCGTTTACGCCGAAGAAATGAAAAACGTCGCGCGCGTGCAGGCGTTCCGGGACTTCCTCGTCTCCAAGGCGCAGCGCTGGCGCTATTGAGCGCCAGGCCCCGGCGTGGCCGCTACATGTAGAGCGGCTCTTTTTCCAGACCCTTGTAGAGTCCGGCGACCTGCTCGGCATAGCCGTTGAAGAGCAGAGTCGGCCGCAACTCGCCGTCCGTCAGAAAGGTCTCTTTCGCCTGGCTCCACCGAGGATGGGGCACGTTCGGGTTCACATTGGCCCAGAAACCGTATTCGTCGGGGCCCACGGACTCCCAGAACGTCGCCGGCTGCGTGTCGACGAAGCTGATCTTGACGATCGACTTGGCCGATTTGAAGCCGTATTTCCACGGCGTCGCCAGCCGGATCGGCGCGCCCTGCACCTTGGCGAGCGGTTTGCCATAGGCGCCGGTGGCGATAAAGGCGAGATCGTTGGTCGCCTCGGCGATGGTCAGCCCCTCGATATAGGGCCAAGGCATGAAGGAACGCTGGCCCGGCGCGTCCTTCTTGTCGAGGAAGCTTTCGAAGCGCACGTATTTGGCCGAAGACAGCGGTCGGGCCTTTTCGACCAGCGCGCGCAACGGGAATCCCGTCCACGGAATGGCCATCGACCAGGCCTCGACGCAGCGGTGGCGATAGAGGCGCTCTTCGAGGCCCATCGTCTTGATGAGATCGTCGATGGCGAAGGTCTGCGGCTTCTCGACCAGACCGTCGATCGTCACCGTCCACGGCCGGATCTTCAGCCCATCGGCCGAAAGGTGTTTGCTGGTGCTGAATTCGTAGAAATTGTTGTAGTTCAGGTTGATCTTTTCCGGCGTGACGTCGCGATCGAGCGTGTAAGCCTCGTCGCGCTTGGCCGGATAAAGCGAGTCGGACGGATTGGGTTCATCGGCGCGCGCCTGCCGCGCGAGCCCGGCGTAAGCGGCAAGCGCCCCGGCGCCGGCGACAAAGGCGCGTCGATCGAGGAAAATCGCTTCGGGCGTCGTTTCGCTGGCGCCGATTTCCCAGCCGTGGCGACGATGATAGCGCATGCCTGAACCTCGCGAAGCTGCTCCTGCTCGAAAGCGAACAGGGGGCGGACAAGAGCGAAAGGCGCTCGTGTCTAGGCCCAAACTTCGGCGCGAGGGCGGCGTTTGTTACGCCGGCGGCGTCAAACTTTCTCGACCTGCCCGTATTCGAGATCGACCGGCGTCGCGCGGCCGAAGATCGACACCGCCACTTTGACGCGTGCGCGCTGTTCGTCGACTTCCTCGACGACGCCGTTGAACGAAGCGAACGGACCATCGGCGACGCGCACGTTCTCGCCGATTTCGAAGCGGATCGACGCCTTGGGCCGCTCGACTCCGTCGGCGACCTGACCCTTGATGCGCTCCGCCTCGTTGTCGGGAATCGGCATCGGCTTCTTGTCGGCGCCCAGGAAGCCCGTCACTTTCGGCGTATTCTTGATCAGGTGGTAGACGTCGTCGGTCAAATCGCATTTGACCAGGACATAGCCGGGGAAAAACTTCCGCTCGGAATTGATCTTGCGCCCGCGGCGCACTTCCACGACCTGTTCGGTGGGCACCATGATCTCGACGAACTTGTCTTCGAGGCCGCGCTGGACGGCCTGTTCGCGAATGGATTCGGCGACCTTTTTCTCGAAGTTCGAATAGGCGTGGACGATGTACCAGCGCATGCTCATGTCGGCATCCCAAAAACGTTCTCAAAGTCGAGGCGAGCGAACGCGCCGCTCCGCCTCGCCGCGATAAATCCGCGCTCAGCCGCCGCGGCCGAGGCCGAGCGCCAAGCTGACCGCGACCCGCAACACTTCGTCGACGACGAGGAAGAAGACGCTGGTGAACACCACCATCAGCATCACCATGCCCGTCGTGATCAAGGTCTCGCGACGCGTCGGCCAGACGACCTTCGACGCCTCGGAGCGAACCTGCTGGAGGAATTCAAACGGATTGGCCATGGTTCCCGGTTCCGTCGGCGCTGGGGCGCCGCTCTCGAGAAGCGACGCGCCCGGCCAGAAAAATTCGCGGCGCGGAACCTCTCGGCGCCGCGCCAATCCAGCCTCATATAGGATCGAGGGGCCGATCGCCAAGCAAAATGTGACGATGGCGCGCGAGGCGGCCGCGCCGAGGTCGGCCCGCCGCGACCGGCGCGTCGATCGCCACAGACGAGAAATCCCCCCTGCGCCGAGCGCGACGTCATACAATGCGGATCGCGCAATATCAACGTTGCATTTCAGGGAGTTGCCGCGAAGTTCGCGACGCCCCGGGACTTCGAGAGGCCCTCGGCGGCGCCAAGCCGATGCGCGAAATTCACGCGGAGAGGCGCGTCCCTCCTCGCGAGATTAGCCGCTATAGATCTTGGCAGTTGGCGGCCGCGCCGGTTTGCGACGCATAGTCTTGGGGCGGAGGCCGAACAAAATTGTCCCGATAATCGCCATTCCAATCGGCGCCCCAGTTCGAGCCGAAATTGGAATTTCCGTTGAAGAAGCCCCAATCGCCGTCGCAACTTCGGAGATCGCCGATACCGATGCCGGCGCCGAGATCGCCGGCGCCGGCGCCGATTCCTGCGAATGCGAGCGGCGTCGACGCGCCGAGAGCGAGAACGAGGCATGGGATCGTCAGATAGCGCCGATTGTCCATAGCATCCTCCAAGCTTCGAGCGCCGAGCGCCGCCCGCGATCTCATCGTTCAGCGATTGCCGTTGCCGTTGCCGTTGCCGTTGAAGGCGCCGACATTGCCATTGCCGTTGCCGTTGCCGTTGAAGGCGCCGACATTGCCGTTGCCGTTAAAATTACCGCTGAAGGGTCCGACATTGTGGTTGCCGTTGTTGTTCCCGTTGAAGGCGCCGACGTTGCCGTTGCCATCAACGTTCCCGCTGGTCGGGCTGGTGTTCCCATTGCCGTTGCCGTTGCCGTTGAAGGATCCGATATTGCCGTCGCCGTCGGTCCCGCGGCCGTTGCCGTTGCCGTTGAAGGCGCCGATGTTGCCGTTGCTGCCGTTGAACGCGCCGATATTGTTGGTGCCTGTGTTGCCGTAGCCCCAATTCTGGCCCGGAGTGTGGACGCCGTTGCCGTTGAAGTTGCCGTTGCCGGAGCCGGAATCGCCGTTGCCGTTGCCGTTGCCGTTGCCGCTGCTTGATTGGCCGTTGCCGTTGGCGTTGCCGTTGGCGTTGCCGCTGTCGCCATTGCCATTGCCGTTGCCGTTGCCGTTGCCGGCGTCGCTGTTGCCGTTGCCGTTGCCGTTGCCGGCGCCGGAGCTGGCGTTGCCGTTGCCGTTGCCGTTGCCGGTGCCGGAGTTTCCGTTGCCGTTGCCGTTGCCGTTGCCGGCGCCGGAGCTCGCGTTGCCGTTGCCGTTGCCGTTGCCGTTGCCGGAGTTGCCGTTGCCGTTGCCGTTGCCGTTGCCGGCGCCGGAACTCGCGTTGCCGTTGCCGTTGCCGTTGCCGCTGCCGGAATTGGCGTTGCCGTTGCCGTTGCCGTTGCCGACGCCGGAGGCGCCGCCGTTGCCGTTGCCGTTGCCGTTGGCGTTGCCGGTATTGCCGTTGCCGTTGCCGTTACCGTTGCCGACGCCGGCGCTGGCGTTGCCGTTGCCATTGCCGTTGCCGTTGCCCGAATTACCGTTGCCGTTGCCGTTGCCGTTGCCGCTGGCGTATGCGGACGCAAACGAAGCCGCCGCGAAAGCAAGCGCAAGAACGGCGACGGAAGCCAGAAGTTGCTTTCTCATGACCCATTCCTCCTGAATTCGACGTATAGTTCGATTCAATTCCGTTTTTGCTTGAGTTACGGCGCCACTTACGAAACATGTATACGTTCTGCGCAGGGATACCTGTTGCGTAAAGCGGCGCCGCAACTCCAGAACAACGTACGCGTACGGTCACGCTAGGATCGACGACCTTCCACGACCGTCATGACTATTCCGGCGGGGAAGATGGGGAATTGGCGCCTCTTTGCGGACCGGAAGCGCCGCTGTTCGAGGCGCGCCGTGAAACAAGGCCAGTCCCCGCATCTCCCGCGCCGGAATCCGACGCCGGCTCAGGCAATCGCCCGGGCCGGCGCCGTCGAAGAAAGCGGCCGAGCCGGCGCGCGCCGAAACGCGACGCCGGCCCCTCCGCCGGTTGGCGAGCAGCGATCACCAGTTGCCGTTGCCGTTGCCGTTGCCGTTGCCGAGGCCGACGTTGCCGTTGCCGTTGACATTGCCGTTGCCGATGCCGGCGTTGAAGTTGCCGTTGCCGTTGCCGTTGACAGCGCCAAAGTTGCCGTTGCCGTTGATGTTGCCGTTGCCGACGCCGAAGTTGCCGTTGCCGTTGCCGTTGCCGTTGATGGCGCCGTGGTTGCCGTTGCCGTTAACGTTGCCGTTGCCGATGCCGACGTTGCCGTTGCCGTTGCCGTTGCCGGAACCGACGCTGAACGCCGCGGCCGGGGTGAACGAAACGGAGGCAATCACGAGCGCAAGCGCGGCGGTGGAAGCCAGAATCTTTTTCATGACGTTCCTCTTTGGTTGATCGTTGAGAACAAGCCCCGATCTCCACGCCGAGCGACGTTTCGATCACGCTTGAAGGCTACGCAGGAACCATTCCCAGCGTACCGCGGTAAGTATGGCCGGCCTCAGTGATCGCGAAAGCTGGCTATACGGGTGAGGGAAACTTCGGCGCAAACGAGGGCGGCCGCCGGCGCGCCTTAAGGTCTTGCGGATAAAGCTGGACGCCTGGCGATTACAGTCTCGCCGAATGGCGATGCTTACACCTTTTGCGGTACGCCGAAGCCTCGACGAGTTCGCGCCATTCTCCCGCGCGTCCCTCGATCGGCGCGCTCGAGGCGTCGCACCTGGGATGCGATGTCGCTCGAGCCCGAGGCGGCGCGGAACGATCCGAGCCTTCGCGTCGAAAATGCGCTGTAGCGGGATCGCGGCGATTTTGGCTTCAAGCCGTTAGACGTCGCGCGATCGAAGCCGTCGATCCGGCGCGCCCTTGCATAACCGATCGCGCCGAAATCGACGCTCGGACGGCCGCGAAGACCTTGGCTGCGTCGCGCGTCGCGACGTTCGCGGCTCGGCGCGAACCGATCGTCGGGCGACGCCTACCAACATCGAACAGCCGTCGTTGTTCCCATAGGATCTCGCCTAACTCAAAAGGCTTAGAATTCGGCGTAAGATGATCCTTCTGTGGCGGCAATTAACCATGTCCCAATAAAGCCGCCGGCGCACGGCCCTGCTCCGACCGTCATGCCGCGGATTCCCTAACCCTTATGGCCAGCTACCGCGTGACTACGCCAGCCGGCAGTCTTCTGCCTAGGCCTCACTGTCAAATGCGACGGGTCGTCCGTCGTCCCCACACGCGGTACCCAGACTAATAGAACGGCTACAATTCCGTTACTGGACCAGGAGACGATACGGCGCGTCACTACGGCAGCTCAACGCGGGGGATGCCATGAACATCAAGCACTTCGTTCTTTCCAGCAGCGTGTCCGTTGCGGTTCTGTCTTGCGCGACCGCGGCTATGCTGCTTACGCCAAGCGAGTCTTACGCGGCGACTTGCCAGCCGGCGCCCCCGCACGCAGCGAGAACCGTAGCGGCCGGCGCGGGCGGCCATTGCCCTCCCAACTATGTGCTCGTCGAGGCGGACGATCCCACGGCGATCAACTTTTTCGGTTTCATCCTTTCAGGAGACCGCGGCAATCCCGGCGGCGGGGCCAATTCGTCTTCGAACAACGGCAACGTCGGCGTCGGCGACACCGGCCACAACGACATCGGCAATAACGACAGCGGCAACAACAACAGAGGCAATAACGACAGCGGCAACAACAACATCGGCAACAACGACGGCGGCAACAACAACGTTGGCAATAACAACGGCAATAACAATAAAGGCGCGAACAACGGCAATAACAATGTTGGAAACAACAATGGCAACGGCAATACAGGCAGCGGCAACGGCAACGGCAATCACGGAAACGGCAACGGCAACGGCAATGTCGGCAACGGCAACGGCAACGGCAATACAGGCAACGGTAACGGCAACGGCAATGTCGGCAACGGCAATGGCAATAACAACGGCGGCAGCAGCAATGGCAACGGCAATCACGGAAACAACAACGGCAACAACAACGGCCACAAGTAACGGTCGCGGCAAGTCACGGCTAACGCCAGTCGTAAAATGGGCTCACACGCGGAACTCGCAAAGA
Source organism: uncultured Alphaproteobacteria bacterium (assembly GCA_963759955.1). Lineage (GTDB taxonomy): Bacteria > Pseudomonadota > Alphaproteobacteria > Rhizobiales > Beijerinckiaceae > Roseiarcus. The sequence continues at coordinate 36,930 of CAVXCA010000104.1, read as the reverse complement.
GCGACGGGTCGCTCTTTGCGACGCCGCGCGTAAGGGGCGCCAATTGCCGTCGACGCCGAGCGGAGAGATCGGTTGGATCAACTTCGCACTCGGATTTCGTCGAGTTTGACTTCGCCCTCGCTCGCGGGGGTGTCGCCGAGCTCGAAGCGCTCTCGGACGCCGCCCCTATCCAGGCGGTCGGCTCCGCAACGAGCCTTCCCGCTCGAGGCCCCACGAACGCGCCTTCGCGAACGGCAAGCGCGAAAATCGCGCTTTGCGTCCGCTTGGAGAACCGGCATGCGCGAGAATTCGGCGCCGCCGCCGCCAAGCCCGCGACTAATCAGCGGATGTTTTCAGGGCGCGCCAAGCCAAAGCGTCGGTCGTCGATTGGATCTTCTCCCACGAATAGGAGGCGCTCGTCCAAGGCGCGATCGCGTCCGTCAAATTATCGAGCACGAAGTCGCCCTGGCTGGTGCGCGCGACGAGGATCAGGTGCTGTTCCCCAAAGTTTGTTCGCACGATAGCGACGGGAAGAGCGGACGACGGCCAGCCCGACTCGATGAGTCGCTGTCGCTTGGTCATCGCAAAGTCCTTGCAGTCGCCGACCGGTTGTTCCGGCGTCCATTCGTCTCGATAGGCCGGACGAATTGTCGCGTTGACCTGCGCATTGACCGCATTGAGTTCACCCATCGTCGCGCTCGTGAACACGACGCTGCCGTCCCGCGTCGCCGCAAGACGTCCGCCGCGGACACGGCACAAATTGGGGTGGCTCACGCACATGTCGTAATAGCCGTTCGGAACGCCGCTGAGCTGGCCGAATTGAATCTTGCTGTCTTTGCCGAGCGACCACGCATTGGCGGCGACGGACTTGGCGTTGCCGATCGCGGACGGCGCGGGGCTCAGAGCCGTTTGCGCTTGCGCGCATGCGCTCAGCGTCAGCGCCGTGACGACCATCGCGGCCAGCGATTTTATGGTTGCGGACATGGGGTGCCCTTCAGTGGACGCATGAGCGAACCATGACTGATGAAGGTTAAGACGGAGTTTCATGCGTGGGGCGCTCGGTCCGAGCCAATTACCGGATCATTGACGCGCATCTTATCCACGAGGCGGGAAATGCAAATTCACGCAAAGACCATAAATACTAAGCGCAATACCACCGTTTGATGAATGTTCCTCGGTTTTCACAAGCCAGCTCCGCCTTTAGACTTGGAAATCAGGTCGCCGTTTAGGGCGAGTTGACGCCGTCGTCAAGCGCGCGCGAAACCCCGCCCGCGGATGCGCACAGGAATTTGGCGACGCGGCGCTGGAGCGTTTGGCGGCGGACATCGGATTGGAGCCGGAACAGCGGCTGGGCGTCGATCGCCGGCGCAGACCCGCCTCCCCCCAAAGCAACGAGGCGAGCTTCGGGCCTGCGCCGATTTCCGATACGAAAATATCCGTGAGGACGCCGCGCTTCCGCAGGCCGATCGGCGCGCTATTTCACGTCGACGGTGATGTCCATCTGGACCTGCGGGCTGTTCGCAAAGACTTCGTCGTAGGAAAACCCGTCCTGGCCGACGAAGCCGGCGGCCGGCGTATAGGTCACGACCCAGGCGGGAACGAGCTGCTCGTTGCAATGACTGTGCGGATTGTCGGGGGCGAAGTTGGGATAACCCTGCTTGTGCTCGATCGCAACGGTCCCGTGCGCGGGCCTAGTGACGAAGTCGGCCCGAGACGCCCGGGAGCTCGGTGCAATCGAGATTCAGGGAGTAGAACCAATCGATCTTCGCCGCTTGACCTTTCGCCACGGCGACAGTCTCGGCATTTCGGGTCACGCCGCCTGGCGGCTCGAGAAAACCTCCCATCGTGTCTGGATTGCAGCCGCAAACCAAGACGGCCGACAAGGAGGCAGCAGCCAAGCGACTTAAGTGCATTGCTCGCCTTTCGTTGCGTCAAGACGACGTTCGCGGCGCCTTAGTGACGCCCACCGGGTGAACCTCGCGTCGACGTGAAATTTGCCCCTGCAAGGCGACGGGAGCAACTACCTCATTCGGACTAGAAGAACTTCGCGATGGTTCGCGCGCGCAGCCGGCGCTCGGCTGCGCGACGATATCTGTCGCCCGAAGAGCCAACTATTGCGATCGGTCCGGATGATCACAATGAGCGCCGTATTGCGAAATGCGAGGTGCGCCATGAACATTCTGCAATTCCTTCGTCCCTCGGGACTGACTATCGCGGCCATGGCAGGCGTATCTGTCGTGGCGATGCTCACGCCGACCGAATCCTACGCCGCTCAACTCAGCGCCGCTCAACTCAGCGCCGCTAAACCCAGCGCCGGGATTTGCAAGCCGGCGCTGCCGCTCACGGGGCCGAGCGTGCCGGTCGGCAAAAACGGCAAATGTCCGCCGCTGTATTTGCTGGTGACGGACGAGTACCCCGCCGCAATCGAAGAGGAAACCACTTATGGCGGTTCGGGCAACGGCAGCCATTTGACGGGCGGCGGTCCGGGCACCAACCCTGGTCCTGGCCCCGGTCCCGGTCCTGGCCCCGGTCCTGGCCCCGGCATCGGCGACGGCAACGGCAACGGCAACGGCAATACCGGCAACGGTAACGGCAACGGCAACGGCAACGGCGACACCGGCGCCAACGACGGCAACGGCAACGGCAACGGCAACGCCGGTTCGGGCAACGGCAACGGCAACGGCAACGGCAACGGCGCCTCCGGCGCCGGCAACGGCAATGGCAACGGCAACGCCGGTTCGGGCAACGGAAACGGCAACGGCAACGGCCACAAGTAACTCAAGCCGAAGCGGTTCCCACTCTCGGGGCCGCCGGCTCGCATATCAATGCAAAAACTCGCAAGGAGCGCCGCATCGCTCCTTGCGAGTTGCGCGTAGCCGCACGTACATTGCGCGCTGCTCCCGCGTCGCACGAGGCTTGCGCGATTTCACCCCTCCGAGTTCGCGCCGAGCGCGACTTGGGTGCGGTTCGACGCGTGCAACTTTTTCATCATGTTGCGAAGATGCACTTTCACCGTGCTCTCGGAGATGCCGAGCTCGAATGCAATGATCTTGTTCTGACGGCCTTCCCGCAGCATTCTGAGCACGTCGCATTCGCGCGAAGTCAACGCCATTTCGCAATAGGCCATTTTGCGACTTGGCTCCTGCGCCGCCACAGCCGGCGCCGGCTCCTGGGCTTCCGCCGGCGAAGACCGCGCAGCGGCGACCTCTTCATCGCCCGACGGCTCCGCCGGGAAACAGGATCCCCCAACCCACATGAGCTGGATGGCGGCGATCGCGACGTCGAGGCTCGCCTCATGCTGGATGACGCCGGCGACGCCGAGCGCGCCGAGCGTGCGCCGCAGCTCCGCATCGTCATGGGGAAGAACGACTCCAATCGGCGCTTCGCCGCACAGTTCTCGCATGATTTCGAACTTGGCGCGCATCGATTTCGACCTCGCCTTCGCGACGAGGGTCGACGCCAATCAGCACAAGAGCCGCGGGGCCGGCGACGACGTCCTCGACGCCGCGATAACATTCCACAACGGCCTCGCGGATGTGGGTCGAGATCAAGTGCGCAAGACTATCGCGCAGCAGCCCGTGCGATTCGATCAACACCAACCGCCCGCGTCGCCCCGCGCATAACGCCTCAGGAATCCGCCAGGCTGGGCGCCAAGACGGTTTCGGAACAAAGCATGCCATGCGTTCCGGCCCCCTTCACCGCTATAAACCGATGACTGCCACAAATCGCCAGACTGGACGCCGACGTCGCGCCGCTCGCCGACGCCTCAGCGCCGCGCGCCGTTGCCTTCAAGACGAGAATGCATGTGTCTCATTGGAGTCGTAGGTATGTGAAACTGACCGCCCGCAGCCACGAGATGAATTGCTGCAACCAGCAGCGAAACGCCGAATGTCGAAGGAAAGAGCCCCACCAAGCCGAATTCCGCCGCCTGGCTCTCCTCGGACGCCTCGCCATGTTCGGACAGCAACAGCGTCGGGGCGCGACGCGTCGCAGCGAAAATCGCGGCGATGTCGTCGAGCAACGAACTCTCGGTCAGGCGCGCCGAACCGGCGTTCAGCAGAACGACGTCCGGTCGAAAGGCGCCGCATTCCCCCGCTTGTTGCGCGCGCGCGACGCTAACGATTTCGTAATCGGCGAGTTGCGTCATCAGCAAGTGCGACAAGCACTCGCGCGTCAGTCGGACGCTGTCGATCAACAGCAGCGATTTTGCCGCATTGACGCGCGACGTCAGCGGGCTGGCGTACTCCTCGCTCCGGCCGAAGCTGTATTCGTAGGTCGCGCTCGGTCCCATGGGCACGCCGACGTCGCTGGCGTAACGGACCGACAACGGCCATTGCCCGGACCCCACAACGGTGCCGACCGTGCCGAAATGCGTGTTTTGGGCTTTATGGGCCCCAGAGCGATCGGAACCTGACATCGCAACGCTCCACGCGCACGAACGCCCTCATCCGGACCCGGAATTCATTTCCAGACCCAACTGCGAGACCAAATTTTGATTTGCTCGAACTTACGACTGATCTTCGTTCAAAATCGTTCCGCCCGGCCAGGACACCTGCTACCCCAGCGCCCCTCGCCATTTTGGCGCCACACTATAGCCATCTTAACTTTTAGTAAGCGACAATTTGACGCATTTGTCAAGGGTGCGATTTGTCGCGCTGCGGCCCGGAATTCGGCTCAGCAGAAGCTATAAGGCCGTCAATAGCTTGTAGTATCAGGATATTACTAAGCCATTTGTACGATTAACGACATAAAGCAAAGACGGCGCCAAGCCCCTCTTCTCGGGCGATCGCTTCTCGACGCCCGAGAGGGCTGCCACGCCGCCATTCCATTTCTTGAAGGGCCTTGGGGGCCGGGAGCCCTGCCCCGAACAGCTCGACGCCGAAGAAGCGCCGCGCAGGCCCGTCCACGGCGCCAACCGGGACGCCGGGCGCCGATCTTCATCTGCGTTGCATAGCCCCGAGATCGCGTTCGCGCGCCGGCGCCAGACGCACGAATGTGGAGATCAGCGGCGCTTAGGCGAGCGACGCGGCCCGCCCCTGAAGAAGCCGCGCGCTACATGAAATTTCAGGGTCCGAGAGATTTCGCCGACGCCTCCGCACGAGCCCGTTCGCATCTCGGCTTGCGCGCATCGCGCAGGCCTCGTCGAAACGGCCGAGCGACGAGCCCCCGCGTCAGGGCTTTCTCATTTGGGAGGCGCAACGGCCGTGACCGGCGCCAATGGCAGGAGAGGAGGGACTCGAACCCCCAACCCCCGGTTTTGGAGACCGGTGCTCTACCAATTGAGCTACACTCCTAGCGGCGCCCCTTTTGCCGCAACCCGGACGTCGATGCAAGCGCGGCGTGCTTTGACGCGAGTCCCGCGTTGAACGTCGCGATCGGCGGAGTTTCACGCACGCCGTGCGCCCATCCCTTAATCACTCCGCTCGCCGAGCGCCACGCAATTGGGCAAGTCCGCCTTGTTCTCGCCACTCGCCATTGACACGCCAGCCGCCTACGCCTCCAAATTGTGGCGCGGCCCGCGCCTTGCAGGCAAGCAAGCGCGTCCCCTCTCGAAAGGCGTTCCCTTTGGCGATTCTCGTCGGCCTGCATCACGTCACCCGTTACGGCTACGACCGTCCGGTCGCGCTCGGCCCCCAATCGATCCGACTGCGTCCGGCGCCCCATTGCCGCACGCGGGTGCCGAGCTACTCGCTCAACGTCACGCCGGCCAACCACTTCGTCAATTGGCAGCAGGACCCGCACGGCAACTGGCTCGCGCGCTACGTCTTTCCCGAGCCGGTCGAGGAATTCAAGATCGAGGTCGATCTGACGGCCGAACTCGCGGTCATCAATCCCTTCGATTTTTTCGTCGAGCCCTACGCCGAGCAATTTCCGTTCGCCTATGCGGACGAGCTGGCGACCGAACTGGCCGCCTATCTCGCGCCCGAGTCCGCCGGCCCGCTGCTGACGAAATACGTCGCGGAGGCCGCGACGCGGCGCGACCGCACGATACCATTTCTGGTCGCGCTCAACGCCGAACTGCAGCGGATGATCCATTACGTCATCCGCATGGAAGCGGGCGTCCAGGAGCCGGACGAGACGCTGGCGCTGCGCTCGGGCTCGTGCCGCGATTCGGCTTGGCTGCTGGTGCAGATCCTGCGCCGGCTCGGCCTCGCCGCGCGTTTCGTCTCAGGCTATCTCATCCAGCTCAGGGCCGACGTCGATCCGATCGAAGGCCCGCGCGGCACGGACAAGGATTTCACCGACCTGCACGCCTGGGCCGAGGTCTATGTTCCCGGCGCCGGCTGGATCGGCATGGACGCGACCTCGGGCCTGTTCTGCGGCGAAGGCCATCTGCCGCTGTGCGCGACGCCGCATTACCGCTCGGCGGCGCCGATCACCGGCCTTGTCGAGCCGGCGCAGGTCACGTTCGGCTTCGACATGAAGGTGACGCGGCTGCGCGAGGCGCCACGCGTGACGGCGCCCTTCACCGACGCCGCGTGGAACAAGCTCGACGCGCTCGGCGAAAAGGTCGATCGCGACCTCGTCGCGCAGGACGTGCGCCTGACCATGGGCGGCGAGCCGACCTTCGTCTCGATCGACGATTACGACGCCCCGGAGTGGAACACCGCGGCGGTCGGCGGAAACAAACAGGCGCGCGCCGAGACCCTGATCCGGCGTCTGCAAACGCGCTTCGCGCCCGGCGGCTTCCTGCATTACGGCCAGGGCAAGTGGTATCCCGGCGAGGGCCTGCCGCGCTGGGCTTTCGCGCTCTATTGGCGCAAGGACGGCAAGCCGATCTGGCAGGACCCTTCGCTGATCGCCGGCGCCGGCGCGAGCGCGGCGGCGACCGGCGCGGACGCGCAGGCGCTCGCCGGCGAAGTCGCCGTGCGTCTCGGCATCGAGCCCGACTTCGTCATCCCCGCATACGAGGACGCGCCCTATTGGCTGCTCCGCGAGAGCGCGCTGCCCGTCAACGTCGATCCCAGCGACCCGAAGATCGACGATCCCGAAGAGCGCGCGCGCATGGTGCGCACCTTCGACCACGGCCTGTCGCGTCCGACCGGCTTCGTATTGCCGGTGCAACGCTGGAACGCGGCGGCAAACCCCGCATGGCGCTCCGAGCGCTGGCCGCTCAGACGCGGCAAGCTCTTTCTCGTGCCCGGCGACTCGCCGGTCGGCCTGCGCTTGCCGATGAAGACCCTGCCCCACGTCAAACCGTCGGACTATCCGTTCGTCAGCGAACAGGACCCGATGGACCCGCGCGGCGAATTGCCGGAGCCCGTGCAATTCCGCCAAGTCGCGCATGCCCAGCCCGGCGCGGAACAGCAGACGCAGGTCGAACAGTTCGCCGCCGAAGGCGCGGTGCGCACCGCCTTGACCATCGAGCCGCGCGACGGCGTGCTGTGCGTCTTCATGCCGCCGACGCCGAAGCTCGACGATTATCTCGAATTGCTCGGCACGGTCGAAGCGATCGCGCGCGAAAAGAAGCTTCCCATTCGCATCGAGGGTTATACGCCGCCGTTCGACCCGCGCGTCGATTGCGTCAAAGTGACTCCCGACCCCGGCGTCGTCGAAGTCAACATCCATCCCGCCGCGTCTTGGCGCCAGGCGGTGGAGACGACGACCGCGCTCTATGAAGACGCGCGCCAGTCGCGGCTCGGCACAGACAAGTTCATGGCCGACGGGCGCCACACCGGCACCGGCGGCGGCAACCACGTCGTGCTCGGCGGCGTGACGCCCGCCGATTCGCCTTTTCTGCGCCGGCCCGACCTGCTGGCGAGCCTGATCCTTTACTGGCAACGCCACCCGGCCCTTTCGTACCTGTTTTCCGGGCTGTTTCTGGGTCCGACCAGCCAGGCGCCGCGCCTCGACGAAGCGCGCGACGACCAGCTCTACGAATTGGAGATCGCGCTTTCGCAGACGCCGGCGCCGGGCGAAGCGGCGCCGTTGTGGCTCGTCGACCGGCTCTTTCGCAATCTTCTCACCGACGTTACCGGCAACACCCATCGCGCCGAGATCTGCATCGACAAACTCTATTCGCCGGACAGCGCGACCGGGCGGCTGGGCCTGGTGGAATTTCGCTCGTTCGAAATGCCGCCCGACGCGCGCATGAGTCTCGCCCAGCAATTGCTGCTTCGCGCGCTCGTCGCCTGGTTTTGGCGCGAGCCGCAACAAGGCGCGCCGGTGCGCTGGGGCACGAGCCTGCACGACCGCTTCATGCTGCCGCATTTCGTCTGGGACGATTTTCTCGGCGTCCTTTCCGACCTTGCCGGCGCCGGCTATGCTTTCGAGCCCGAATGGTTCGAGGCGCAGCGCGAATTCCGCTTTCCCACTTACGGCCGCGTCGCCCATGGCGGCGTCGAACTGGAGATCCGCCAGGCGCTCGAACCCTGGCACGTGCTCGGCGAGCAGGCGACGGCCGGCGGCACGGCGCGCTATGTCGATTCCTCGGTCGAGCGGCTGCAAGCCAAGGCCAAGGGCCTCATCGCCGGACGCCATGTCGTCGCCTGCAACGGCCGCCGGCTGCCGATGCAGCCTACCGGGCGCGCGGGCGAAGCCGTGGCGGGCGTGCGCTTCAAGGCCTGGAAGCCGGCCTCCAGCCTGCACCCGACCATCGCGCCGCACGCGCCGCTGACCTTCGACATTCTCGATTCCTGGAACGGGCGCTCGCTCGGCGGCTGCGTCTACCATGTCGCCCATCCCGGCGGGCGCAATTATGAAATCGCGCCTGTGAATTCCTACGAGGCCGAGGCGCGGCGACTGGCGCGTTTCCAGGATCACGGCCATACTGCGGGCGCGACGCCCGTCCCTCCCGACGAGTTGTCGAGCGAATTCCCGATGACGTTGGACCTACGGAGGCCCATTGCCCGCTAGCGCCCGGTCCGTTGCGATGCATGACGACGATGCGCTCGCGCGCGTCGCCGCGTGGACGCGCGGCTACGCGCCGCTTCCGGGGATTCCCGACGAGTTCATCGGCGCGGACGGCGCGCGCCGCCCGCATTGGCAGCGATTGTTGCAAGCGCTGGCGGCGCTCGAACCGGGCGAGATCGCGCAACGCTTCGCCGCGGCCGACCGGCGCATCCGCAATCGCGGCATGTCGTACCGCGTGCAGGGCGAGACGTCCGAACGGGTGTGGCCGCTCAGCCGCATGCCGCTGGTCATTCCCGAAGCCGAGTGGCGCGAAATCGCGCACGGCGTCGCGCAGCGCGCCGAATTGCTCGAACGCGTGCTCGCCGACGTCTACGGCGAGGGCCGTCTGATCGCCGAAGGCGTGCTGCCCGCCGCGGCGCTGACCGGGTCGACCGACTTCATCGCCGCGATGCGCGGCGTCGCGCCGCCCGGCAAGCGCTGGCTGCGGCTGTACGCCGCCGACATCGGCCGCGGGCCTGACGGGCGCTGGTGGGTGCTGGGCGATCGCACGCAGGCGCCCTCGGGCTCGGGCTACGCGCTGGAGAACCGCCTCGTCATCTCGCAGGCGTTTTCCAGCCTCTACAGCCAGATGAACGTCGAGCGCCTCGCGCCGTTCTTTCGCGAACTGCGCGCCGGGCTCAAGTCGAGCGGCGAGCGCACCGAACCGCGCATCGGAATCCTCACCCCCGGATCCTTGAGCGCGACCTATTTCGAGCAGGCCTACCTCGCCCGCTACCTCGGCTTCCTGCTCGTCGAAGGCGACGATCTCGTCATGCGCGAGGGCCGCGTCTTCGTGCGCACGATCACCGGGCTCAAGCGCTGTGACGTGCTGTGGCGCCATGTCGACGCCGAATGGTGCGATCCGCTGGAACTCGACGCCGCCTCGCGCATCGGCGTGCCCGGCCTCGTCGACGCGATCCGCGCCGGCGGCGTCGCGGTCGAGAACATGCCGGGCGCGGGGCTGGTCGAATCGCGCGCGCTGCTGGCGTTCCTGCCTGCGCTTGCCCGCCGTCTCATCGGCGAGGACCTGGCGATGCCGAACATCGCGACATGGTGGTGCGGGCAACCGAGCGAGCGGGCGCGCGTTCTCGCCTCGCTCGACTCCTTTTCGATCGCCGGCGCCTTCCACGATTCTGCGCCCGGCCTGGGCGGGCGCCGCGGCGTTGTGGGCGCCGAACTCGGGACCGACGAGCGCGCGGCTTTGCGCGCCGCGATCGAGACGCGGGGCGTCGATTACGTCGGCCAGGACATCGTGCGGCTTTCGACGACGCCGCGCTGGGAGGAAGGACGACTCGTCCCTCGCCCTTTCGTGCTGCGCGTCTACGCCGCCGCGACGCCGCAGGGCTGGCGCGTGATGCCAGGCGGCTTTTGCCGCATCTCCGGCAAACCCGATGCGCGCGCGGTGTCGATGGGCGAGGGCGTCGAATCGGCCGACGTCTGGGTGCTGTCGGAACGCCCGGTCGAAGCCACGAGTCTGCTGCCGACGCCGGAAAAGGTGCGCATCGTGCGCATGCTCGGCAACCTGCCGAGCAGAGCCGCCGATAATCTGTTCTGGTTTGGCCGCTATCTCGAGCGCGAGGAAGGGACGCTGCGTCTGGTGCGCTGCCTCTGCGCGCGCGCCGTCGATCCCGATGCGCCGATGAACGGCTCGCGCCAAGCGATCCAGCGATTGAAGACCCTGCTTGTCTCCTGGGGCGCCATCGATGCCGAGACCGCGCGCGAAAGTTCCGCCGAGGCGGGCGAGGCGGCCCTACGCGACAGCGCGAATTACGGCTCCGCGCTATCGATCGCCCGTGCGGCGCGCTACGCCGCCTCGGTGATCCGCGAGCGCCTGACCCAGCAGACCTGGCAACTGATCGGTCGGCTCGAAACGGTCATCCTCGAGGCGCCCCAGCATCCGCTGGCCGAAGCGGAAATCCTCGACTGCATCGACGAGGCGTTGAACACGATCGCCGCCCTCGCCGGGCTGTTCGACGAGAATTTCAACCGCGGCGCGGGCTGGATCTTTTACGAACTCGGTCGGCGCATCGAGCGCGGCATCAACACTTGCCGGCTGGCGCGGCAGTTCGCGAGCCAGGACGCCACCGAATACAATCTCGACATGCTGCTCGACCTCATCGACTCGCAGATCACCTATCGCTCGCGCACCCTGATCGGCGTCGCGCTGGCGCCGGTGCGCGACATGACATTGCTCGATCCGTTCAATCCGCGCTCGGTCGCGTTTCAGGCCAATGTCATCGACGATCAGATCGGCGCGCTGCCCGTGCTGCGGCAGGACGGCGTGCCCGAGGAGCCACGCCGTCTCGCGACATTGCTGCGCGCGGAGCTCGCGACCGAATACCCCGAGCGGCTCGAGGATTCGCGCATCCTTGCGATCGAGCAGCGGCTGATGAATTTGGCGGAGGCGATCGCTTCGCGCTATTTCCTCCAGGGCGCGGCGCACGGCCGGGCCGAGAAAGTCACGGGCCTCGCGTGATCTACGACGTGACCCATCTCACGCGCTATCGCTATGGCGCTCCCGTCGCCGTCAACACCTGCGTTCTGCGCCTGCTGCCGCGTTCCGAGAACGGCCAGCGCGTCGTCACCGCGCAAATCGAGGTGACGCCGCGCCCGCTGACTTTCATCGAGCGCGCCGATTCCTTCGCCAATCGCACGGTGCACATGCGCATCGAGACGCCGCACCGCGAACTCGTCATCGAGTCGCGCGCGCGCATCGTCGTCGAGCAGCCGGCGGCGCCGCTCGCCGCACTGACCCCGCCGTGGGAGGACGTCGCCGCGCTCGCCGCGGCGACCGGCTCGCTCAGCGCCGATTTGCCCGCCTTCGCGATCTATCCGAGCCGGCTCGTCCCGCTGTTCGAGCCCGCGACGACTTACGCGCGCGAAAGCTTCCCGCCGCGCCGCCCAGTCTACGAGGCGGCGTGCGAACTCGCCCGACGCATCAACGCCGACTTCGTCTACGACGCCAAGGCGACCGAGGTGACGACTTCGCCCGCCGAGGCGTTCGCTCAGCGTCGCGGCGTCTGCCAGGACTTCACCCATGTGATGATCGCGGCGCTGCGCGGGCTCGGGCTGCCGGCGCTCTACGTCAGCGGATACATCCGCACGATCGCGGCGCCCGGGCAGACGCGCCTTACCGGCGCCGACGCTTCGCACGCCTGGGTCGCGCTGTGGTGCGGGCCGGCGTTCGGCTGGCTCGGCCTCGATCCGACCAACGCTTTGGCGGTCGGTGACGATCACATCGTCGTCGCGCGCGGCCGCGACTATTCCGACGTGCCGCCGGTCGAGGGCGTGATCCTGTCTTCGGGCGGCCACAAGCTCGAAGTCGAGGTCGACGTGGTTCCCGTTTAAGCAGCGAAAGCGATCATGACCTCCAATCCCGAACGCCAGCAGACGCCGTCGACCACCGTCGGCCGCGCCGAGATTCGCGCCGCCCACGCGCAGATTTTGCCTCACGTCCGGCGCACGCCGATCCTGGAGGCGGCTTCGCCCCTCCCCGACTCGCCGCCGATCTCGCTCAAGCTCGAATTCCTGCAACACACCGGATCGTTCAAGCCGCGCGGCGCGTTCCACAATCTGCTCACGCGCCGGGCGCCGGCGGTCGGCTGCGCGACCGCTTCGGGCGGCAACCACGGCGCGGCGGTCGCCTACGCCGCGGGCCGGCTCGGCGTCAAAGCGCGCATCTTCGTGCCCGAGATCGCCGCGCCGGTGAAGATCGCCAAGATCAAGGCCTACGGCGCGGAGATCGTCGTCAGGGGCGCGACCTATTTCGACGCGCAGGCGCTTTGTGACGCCTATGTCGCCGAGAGCGGCGCCCTGGCGATTCATCCCTATGCGACGCCTGAAACCATCACCGGCCAAGGGACGGTCGGCCTCGAATGGGAAGAGGACCTCGGCCGGCTCGGCCTGACGCCGCTCGACACGATCCTCGTCGCGGTGGGCGGCGGCGGCCTGATCGCCGGCGTCGCCGCGTGGTTCGACGGGCGCGTGAAAGTCGTCGGCGTCGAGCCCGAGGGCTCGTGCGCGTTGCACGCGGCGCTGGCGGCGGGGCGCCCCGTCGACGTCTCCGTGAAATCGGTGGCGGCCGATTCGCTCGGCTCGCGCAACGTCGGCGCGCTCAATCTCGCGATCGCTCAACGCGCGGTCGATCACGTCGCGCTGGTGAGCGACGAGGCGATTCGCGCCGCCCAACTCACCCTCTGGCGCGATTTTTCGATCGTCGCCGAGCCCGGCGGCGCGGCGGCCTACTCGGCGCTGGCGAGCGGCGCCTACCGCCCGGCCCCCCGGGAGCGCGTCGGCGTGCTCGTTTGCGGCGCCAACGCCGATCTCGCCGCTCTCGCGGCGGCGGCCGTTTAGGGTGTTGCGATACGCGAAGCCCCGCACTATGGTCCGCGCGCTTCGCGAACGCCGGCCCCGGCCTTCGCGCCTCGGTGGGGCGTAGCCAAGTGGTAAGGCAGCGGATTTTGATTCCGCCATCCCCTGGTTCGAATCCAGGCGCCCCAGCCAAGCGTCTCAGCTCGGGCTGAACCGCCGAGGCGTTGACTTCGTATGCAGCTTCTGTCGATGGGCGCGGTCGCGGGGCCGTGTCACGCCGAAGCCCTGACCGCCGGTGTGAAGCCGCGCGGCGCGACTTGTTGCGGTTCGCGGCGCAGGGCCACGGCTTCGCCCGTCTGGCAAATTTGGAACTGACCCACCAGACCCGACAGTTGCCCGGTTTCCTGTGACAGCGAGCGGCTTGCCGCCGTCGCCTCCTCGGCCATCGCGGCGTTCTGCTGGGTCGTCTGGTCCATTTGATTGACCGCGATGTTGACCTGCTGGAGACCCGTGGCCTGCTCTTGCGCGCTGGCGGCGATCTCGCCGACGACCGAATTGATTTCCGACACCTTGACGACGATCCGCGCGAGCGAGTCGCCGGTCTCCGCCACCAGCCTGACGCCGTTGCCGACTTCGCTGCTCGAAGCGGCGATGAGCCCCTTGATTTCCTTGGCGGCGTCGGCGGAGCGTTGCGCCAAGGCGCGCACTTCCGACGCGACGACCGCGAAGCCGCGACCTGCTTCGCCCGCCCGCGCCGCCTCGACGCCGGCGTTGAGCGCCAACAGATTGGTTTGGAAAGCGATCTCGTCGATGACGCCGATGATCTGGCTGATCCCTTGCGACGACTTCTCGATCTTGCCCATAGCGTCGACGGCTTGGCGCACGATCTCGCCGCTCTTCTCGGCGTCATCGCGGGCTTCGGCAACAACGGCGCGGGCGTGCGATGCGCCTTCGGCAGTCTTCTTGACCGTCGCCGTGATTTCGCCGAGCGCCGCCGCGGTCTCCTCCAGGCTCGCCGCCTGCTGTTCGGTGCGGCGCGAAAGGTCGTCGGAGGCTGTCGAGATTTGTTGCGAGCCCGACGTGATTGCGCCGGCGCTGACCACGACGCCTTTCATTGCGTTCTTGAGCTTTGCGACAGACGCGTTGAAATCGGTCTTGATTTGTTGGAAGCGTCCCTTGAACTCGGCCTCGATGCGTTCGGTCAGATCGCCCTTCGCGATTCTTGCGAGGCTGTCGGCGAGCGCGTCGACCACGGTGGACTGTTCCTCCTCGTTTCGGCGAGTCTCCTCCTCCGCGCGCTCGCGCTCCCGTTCGGCGGCGGCGCGCTGCGCCGCCGCCTCACCCTCGAGACGCGCCCTCTCGATTTCGGCGTCTCGAATCGTGGCAACGGCCTTGGCGACATCGCCGATTTCATCGCCGCGCTCCAGGCCATCGATTGGGCTCTCACGATCTCCCGCCGAAACGCGCGCCATCGACGCCATGACCCGGCGCAGCGGAAAGATAATGCCGGCGTATGCGACCAGCGACGATCCGCCCAACCCGACGAGCGCCGCCGCGACGCCGACCAAGAGGATGGTCCATTGCGCCGAAGTCTGGGTGCGATCCGCCGCGGCCGCCAGGGCCTGAGCCCTCGCTTCGCCAGCGTCGATGAAGGCGTCCGTCTTCTTCGACGCGGCCTTCTCGGCAGGCTCGAACTCGCTTAATGAAATTTTCTCTTGCGCCAGCGACGTCGTTCGACAGCGCTGCGGTCTCGACCGCGCCGATCTCCTTCACGACGGTTTCTTGCAGCGCAACGAAATCGTGAGAGAAATCCACGTCGTCTTGGCCGACCATCTCAGCCAATTTGCGGGCTCTGACGAGGAGTTGCTGGCCGCGCGCATCGATTGAATCCCGGAGATCCTTACGCCTGTCGTTCCAGACCTCGATCGTCAGCTTCAGGGAGTCTCTCTGGATCGCGCGACTAAGCGCGCGCACTTCGCTTGCTTCAATCACCTGGGCGCTGGCCGCGCTCGCGCTCCGATTTGCCCGGGCGACATTTCCCTGAAACCAAGCCGTCATCCCAATCATCAAAACGAGGACGAGCGTCTGCCCCCAAACAGGAGCCATGATTTTCCACGCCATGCCTATTTGCTTCAACATTTCGAACTGTCCAAACCGGGCGGCGCGTCGAAGTCGGCGCACGCGTCGCCCTGCGCGCTTCGCCGTATCGCATAAGGAGACTTTGCAATTCCGGATCGACACCGGGATGAACGTACGGCGTCATGCCCTCGCTCGGCCGCTTGCGCTCGATCCGAACGACACGTCATGCCCAAGGCTTAGTTCGCAATGGTTAACGGATATTCACCAGATCGCCGCGGATTAAGACGCAAACACGCAACGATTTGACTTCCGGCGCCCCGGACAGTCGCCATATGTCGGCGACGGGGCCCAGCGCCAATGCGAAACCCCGCCGGCGCCGATGAAACTCACTGATATACTGTCATAAATCTGATCGGCGGCGAAGCCCGGGTCGTCGCCGATCAGGATGCAATGACGTCGTCGTTTGGCTTCTGCATCGGCCGCTTGCGCAGAACCGCCGCCGCGGCCCACGCGACGGCGCTGATTTGCATGCAGCTGCCGCGCTGCGCTCAAGCCGCGCGAAATTGTCCGTCGACGGCGTCCTCGTAAAGCCGTGTCAGGATCTTCGCGTTCACCTCTCTGGGGTTTCCGCCGCACGAGGGGTCTTTGGCGGCCATTTCCGCAAGGCGCGGCGCCATGTCCCGGGTGACGCCGATCGCATCCAGGCGATTGGGGATGCCGATCTCTTGGCGCAGCGCCAGCACCCAGTCCAGCACCGCCTGGAAAGACGGCGACGGCAGGTCGAGGTATCGCGCCAACGCCGTCATGCGCTCATCGATCGCCGGACGGTTGAACGCGAGAACGTAGGGCATGACGATTCCGATCGTCAGGCCATGATGGGAGTCGAGCAGCGCGCCGCACGGATGCGACAAAGAGTGCATGGCCCCCAGGCCCTTCTGGAACGCCGTCGCGCCCATGCTCGAGGCGACCATCATGTGAGAGCGCGCCTCGATGTTCTTGCCGTCGCGCACGGCGACGGGAAGCCATTGCTTGATCAGGCTCATCGCCTCCAGAGCGACGCCCTGGGCGATGGGGTGGTAGAACGGGCTGCAATAGGCCTCGAGATTGTGGGAGAGCGCGTCCATCCCTACCGCCGCGGTGACTTTGGGCGGCAGGCCCACCGTCAACGCAGGGTCGGCGACGACGATTCTCGGCATCATCCTCGGGTGAAAGATGATCTTCTTGGTGTGGTCGCTCTCGTCGGTGATCACCGAGGCGCGCCCTACCTCGGAACCGGTCCCCGAGGTCGTGGGAACGGCGACGACGGGCGCCATGCCGTCCACTTTGACGCGCGTCCACCAGTCCTCCCGGTCCTCGAAATCCCAGATCGGCCGATCCTGTCCGACCATCAGGGCGATCGCCTTGGCGGCGTCGAGGCCGCTGCCGCCGCCGAAGGCGATGACGCCGTCATGGCCGCCGGCGCGGTAGGCGGCGACGCCCGCCTCGACGTCCGCAGCCGTCGGATTGGGCCGCACGTCGGCGAACAAACCGGCCGGCATTCCCGCCGCCGCCAGCAACGCGAGGGTCTCGGTCACCACCGGGAGCGTGGAGAGCCCCTTGTCGGTGATCAGCAGGGGCTTGGCGATCCCCGCTTCGCGGCAAACGTCGGGCAACTCGGCGATGCGCCCGGCGCCGAAGCGAATGGTGGTGGGATAGTTCCAGTTGCCCCGCAGGGATTGCACAGCGCTCATAAGGGTCCTCGCTCAGATCTTCACACGCAGATGGAACGACTTCGGCCGGGTCAGGTGTTCGTAGCCCAGCACCGAAAGCGAACAGCCGCGCCCCGAAATCTTTCACCCCCACCCAAGCCAGGGCGGGATCGAGGTAGTCGCAGCGGTTCATGAATACCGTGCCGGTCTCCACCCGCGAGCCGATGGACAGCGCCGCCTCTTCGTCGGCGGTCCACACCGAGGCGGTGAGGCCGTAGGCGCTGTCGTTCATCAGCGCCAGCGCTTCCTCGTCGGAGCGCACCTTCATGACGCCCACCACCGGCCCGAAGGTTTCCTCGGTCATGGCGCGCATCGAGTGGTCGACGTCCACCAGGATCTGCGGCGCGAGATAGGGCGTGCCCGCCATGTCCGCGGCGAACAGAGCCGGGTCGATCAGCGCCCGCGCCCCTTTAGCCACCGCCTCGGCGCTCTGCGCGCGCACGAACGCCGCCGCTGCGGCGTTCACAACCGGACCGAGGTTGACGTCCGGCTCGATCGGATTGCCCAGGCGATACGTGCGGGTCAGCGCCGCCGCGCCTTCGACGAAACCGTCATAGAGCGATTCGTGGACATAGATGCGTTCGATGCCGCAGCACGACTGCCCGCTGTTGAAGAACGCGCCGTCGACCAGATTCTCGACGGCGTGCGCAAGGTTGGCGTCGGCCCTGACATAGGCCGGGTCCTTGCCGCCGAGCTCCAGGCCGACGCCGATGAAGCGGTCCGCCGCCACCTGCTGCACCCGCCGCCCCACCGGCACCGAGCCGGTGAAGTTGACGAAGTTTACGCGCGGATCGCGGATCACCTGTTCGGCGTCGGCGCCGCCGAGATGCAGCGCCTGGAACACGCCTTCGGGCAAGCCCGCTTCGCGCCAGGCCGCGGCGAACCGCTCGGCGCAGAGCAGCGTCTGCGTCGCCTGTTTCAGGATCACCGCGTTCCCGGCGATGATCGCGGGCAGCACGGCGTTGACGGTTATGAGATAGGGATAGTTCCATGCCCCGACCACGAACACGACGCCCAGCGGCTCGTGGCGAATGAAGCGGTCGAAGCCCTCTTTGCCGGCCGGTCGGATGTCCTCTAGGCCCTCTGGCGCGAGCGCGATCATGGCGCGGCCGCGCTCCTCGAAACCGCGCACCTCGCCGGGCGTTTGCGAAGCCGGACGGCCCATCTGCCAGGACAGCTCCAGGGCGATCTCGGAGCCCTTGGCGACGAAGGCGTCGACGAAGCGGGTCGCGATCGCCAGCCGTTCGGCCAGCGGCGTCCGGCGCCACGACTGTTGCGCCTTGGCGGCCAAGGCGATCGCCGCATCCACCTGCTGTGGGGTGGCTGCGGGGCGTTCGGCGTAGACGCTGCCGTCCACCGGGGTGACGATTTTCAGAATTCGGCTCACGTTTGAAAATCTCCGATCAGATCAGTTCGAAATACCGCTTGAGCTCCCAGTCGCTCACGTGCTTGCGGAACTCGCGTTCTTCCCATTCGCGGGTGGCCGCGAAGTGGTCGACGAAGGCGTCGCCGAAAGCTTCGCGGGCCTCGGGCGAGGCCTTGAGCGCCTGCGCCGCGTCCCACAGCGTGCGCGGCAATTGCAACGCGTCGGGCACGTCCTGGAGATAGGCGTTGCCGGTCATCGGCGGCGTCGGTTCGAGCTTGCGCTCGATGCCGTATAGGCCGGCGGCGAACGCGCAGGCCAGCGCGAGATACGGGTTACAGTCGGCGCCGGGGACGCGGTATTCCACCCGCTGCGCCTTGGGACTGCCGGAGATGGCGCGGATCGCCACGGTGCGATTGTCCGCGCCCCAGGTGGCCGCCGTCGGCGCCCAATAGCCCGGCACCAGGCGGCGGTACGAGTTGACCGTCGGGGCCGCCAGGGCGAGCCACGGCCCGGCGAAGCGCTGAACGCCGCCAATGAAGTGGCGCATGGTTTCGCTGATGGCGTCGGGCTGCGAGGCGTCGTGGAACACCGACTCGCCGGACAGGCTCTTGAGCGAGACGTGGATGTGGCCGCCCTGCCCCGGCATTTTCGGGTCCCATTTGGCCATAAACGAGACGTTGCGCCCTTGCTGCTGGGCCAGGACCTTGGAGAAGGTCTTGAACAGCGCGGCCTTGTCGCCCGCCGCCAGCGCCTTGTCGACGGTGATGGCCGCCTCCAGCGCGCCCGGCCCGGTTTCCTCGTGCAGACCCTCGAGCGCAATGTCCATGTCCTCGCACAAGTCGAGCAGGCCGCGATAGAATTCGGTGTTGACCGAGTTGCGCAGCACCGAATAGCCGGCGTTCGAAACGCCCATCGGCGCGAGGCTGCGCCAGCCCTTGTCCTCGAGAGACTCGGGCGTTTCCTCGACGACGAGGAATTCGTATTCGCACGCCGCGTAAGGCTCGAAGCCGTGCGCGCGCACCTTGTCGATCACCCGGCGCAACACGCCGCGCGGGCATAGCGGCTCGTGCTTGCCGGCGAATTCGCCGAGGAAGAACACCATGTTGTCTTCGAGCGGCAGCACGCGACACGAATCGATCAGCAGCCGCACCTGGGCGTCGCCGAAGCCGAGGTGCCAGCCGGTGAGCGTGGTGTTGTCGTAGAGCTGATCCTGGCAATCCCAGCCCAGCACCACGTCGCAAAAGCCGAAGCCGCCGCCCTCGAGCGAGGACAGGAACTTGCTGCGCGCCATGTACTTGCCGCGCATCAGGCCGTCGACGTCGAACACGCCGACCTTGACCTGCTTGAGGCCGCGCTCTTCCAGCAGTCGGCGGACATCGTCCGCCGTCGCCACTTGTCTCGGATCCATCACGCCCCGTCTCCCAAATGCCCTAGGTCAGGCCCGCGTCGATGCGGGCTTCTACACTTTTCCAGGCGGCTTCAAAACGCGATCCGTAGTCGTCCGCGTAAGCGACGTAGTCGAAGTCGATGTTCGAAAACAGCTCGGACACCGCTCCCCAGAGGTACTCGCGCAGCAACGACGCGCACTTCATCGCCGCCATCGCCGCGCCGAGGGATTCGCCGGATAGCCCGCCGTAGCGGGCGAGAACCTCGCGTTCCTCTTGCTCGTTCAGGCCGTTGTTGGTGACGAGGTTGGCCAGATCGAACAGCGGGCTGTTGAAGCCGGCGTAATCCCAATCGAGCAGCCATAGCCGCGCGCCGTCGTCGATGAGGTTGCCCGCAAGCAGATCGTTGTGGCTGAATACGATGGCGACCGGCCCTACCAACGCTTCCAGCCTGTCGTTGATGGCGAGCAGACGAGACGTTTGCGGCGCCAGTCGGCTGCCGCGCTCGCGCAGAACGCCGGCGTAGCCGCGCACCACCTGGAACACCCAGAAGATCAGCGACGGCCCGCGCAAGTGCGCGGCGACGTCGCGGTGGCACCGCCGCACCAGATCGACGATGCGCGGCAGATTAGCGGGATCGCGCACCGCCTCGGGCGTCAGCGCCCGGCCCTCGATGAAGCGGCTGACCATCACGCCGTCGGAGGCATCGATCACCTCCGGCGAGAGCCCCGCCACATAGGCGGCGCGAGCGGCGGCCAGCTCGTTGAAGCGCATGATTCCGTGAACGGGGATGTCCCGGCCGATGCGCGCGACGAAGCGGCCCTTGACTCGGTCGGTCACCAGATAGTTCCGATTGGTGATGCCACCGTGCAGCGGCTCGATGTCGACTCCGCCGGACCAGCACGGCAGGCGGGCGATTTCGTCGGTGTCGTGGTCAGACATGCATCACTCGAACGCACGGGCAGGCACAGCGGGAACCCCGCCCTCGCGCCAGAGCGCGAGGGCGGACCGAACTCCCTACAGCCTAGCCGGCATTGGCGGCCTCGGCGGCCAACCCTTGGGCGGCCTCGCCGACCGCCGCCTCCTCGGCCAGCAGTTGCGCCTGACGACGCTTGATTTCGTCGCCGATCGGCGGGCCCGCGAAGCGGCGGCGCTCGAAGCCGAGCCACAACACGGCCAGCAGCACGACAATGCCGACCGAATACTGGATCAGCACGTCGTTGGGCGGCTGGATGCCGATCACGAACAATATGACCGTGCCGACGACGGTGATGACGGCGAACGGCTTGGACAACGCGCCGAGCCGGAACGGCCCGAATACGGTCCACTTCTTGCCCTCGGTAAACAGGCCGGCGGCGATCGGCATGGCGTACGAGATATAGAGGAACACCGCGCACCCGGCCGCCAAAGCCGAGAAGGCGGCGGAGTAGATGGTCACCAGCACCGAGAGAATGGCCGCGGCCCAGATGCCGCCGACAGGCGAGCGGTAGCTGTGGCTGACCGCGCGCAGCGGCTTGGGCAGGCCGCCGTCGCGAGCGAACGCGAACACCATGCGCGAGGTTGAGGTGAGCGCCGCCAGCCCGCACAGGAAGTTGGACAGCACGATGGCGATGTAAAGCGCATTTTTCAGCGCGACCGGCGCCGACAGGTTGGCCAATAGGTTGAAGAACACGTTGGCGCCGTCCTTGGCCGCCGCGCTCGTGTCGGGCATGGCGAGCACGAACGAGCACACCATCACGAAGCCGAAGACGAGCGACCACAGCACCGAGTTGATCATGCCCTTGGGCACGCTGACTCGGGCGTTGACCGTTTCTTCCGAGGTGTGGGCCGAGCCGTCGAAGCCGGTGATGGTGTAGAGCGGCAACAGCAGCCCGAGCGCGAAGGCCATGATCAGGCTGTCGGTGTGCGGCCACACGCCGCCGCCCGGATCGCCGGTGTTGTTGACGATCGTCACCAGCCGGCCGAAGTCGAAGGACTTGGCGCCCGCCAGAACGGTGATCGTCAAGACGATCGCCACCGCGAAGATCAGGTAGCCGGAAAAGTCGATCAGCTTGGTGGTGACGCGGATGCCGAAATGATTGAACAGCGCGCCGGCCAAGGTGATGACGGCCACACCGACGAGTTGCTGCCAAGAGCCCCACACCGCGGTGTCGAGCCCGAAGAACCACAGCGGCCACTTGGACGTGTCGATGCCGAAGATGTTGCCGAGGATGAGCTGGTTGAACAGCGTGTAGACGCCAACGTTAACGGAGGCGATGACGAAAATCAGCCCGAGCAGGTTGATCCACGCCGTCGCCCAGCCCAAGCCGCGTCCGCCGAGAATCGACGACCAGTGATAGAGCCCGCCGGCCGTCGGATAGGCCGAAGCGATCTGGGCCATGGAGTTGGCCACCACCAGCGCGAATACGCCGCCGACGATCCAGCCCACCGCGACGCCAAAACCGCCGAGGGCGGAGAAGCCCGACTGAAACGACGTGATGCCGCCCGCCAGAATGCAGATGATCGAAAAAGAAACGGCGAAATTGGAAAACGCATGCATGCGCCGGGACAGTTCTTGCGAATAGCCCATGGAGTGCAGGGTTTTCACGTCTTCGTCGACGACCTTCTTCTCGTCGCCAAGGTGCTCCGGTGTGAACAGGATCTCGGCATCGTGGCGGAGATCCTCTCCGGTGTCATCGTCGCCCGACATTGGTTCTCTCCCCTCAGATTGAACGGGTCTTGCAGTGCGCTCCCGGTTCATTGCCCCCCGCACGGCAACGCCGTTGCATCAGAATGAAACCCATATCCACGCATGTCAACACCGCAGCAACATTATTGCGAGATCATATGGAATATTGCCTCTTTGGCAGGCAATCTGCTCAGAAAACCACACCCTTTCCTCGACCATGCGGTCAAGATCGGCGCGCGCCCCTACTGGCGTTCGGCGTCTCGGTGGCTCTCCATTCAAGATTTCAAAAGGAACCCCAGGGGCGAGCCGACGATGGCGCTCACACGCAAACAGCCGCGACCAGCGCTGGAGATGTGGCGTATTGCTTCTGCAATTGCACATGTTCCCTCAATCTGCTGGCAAGAGCGGCCTCGGTTCGCTAGTACTCGGTCTGGCCGCCTCACGCCGATCCCTCGGCGGAGCAAAGGCGGTTGCCTCAGAGTCGACAAATGTCCCTCAAACGCCAAGCCGACATTCTCCAAGCGGTGCGCGAACACGGCAGCTGCAGCATTGCCGATCTGGCCGACCGGTTGTCGGTGTCGACCGAAACCATCAGGCGAAACATCCAAGCGCTCGTCGAGAGCGGCGCCCTTCTGCGTTTCCATGGCGGCGTCATGGTTCCCGAACAGTCGGAGGAACCGCCGTTCCAGCGCCGGATGCAGGTCAATCGCGACGCCAAGCGGGCGGTCGCTGCGATCGTGCGCGAATTTGTGCGCGACGGCGACAGTCTCATCCTGGATAACGGCACGACATCCGCCTATGTCGCCGACGCCTTGGTCAACCATTCGCGCTTGGTGGTGGTGACCCATTCTGCGGAAATCGCCTGCCGGTTGGCCTCTCGGAACGGCAACCGGGTCTTCATGGCCGGCGGGGAATTGCGCGGCGAGGACGCGGCGGCTTTCGGATCTTCGACTCTCGAGTTCCTCGCGCAGTTCCAGGTGAAATACGCCTTCCTGTCGGTCGGCGGCATCACGACGGCGGGCGATCTCGTCGACTTCCATCTCTTCGAGGCGGAGTTTTCCCGGGTCGCCATGAAGCAGGCGCAGGAGACCTGGGTCATAACCGACCGCACGAAATTCGGCAGGGAAGCGCCGGTCAAGGTGTGTGAGCTTTCGGCGGTGGACGCGATCGTCGCCGATGAAGACCCGCCACTGGACTTCGCCTCGCGCTGCCAGGCCGCCGGGGTGCGCATCGTCACCCCCAAAGGCCTGCATCGCGACGGGAAAGCGGCGGACGACGCCGCATCGGGCTGAGAAGAGGCGGCCACGCTGACCGGGCGCCCTCGCCCTCCAGACTTTCTACCGCTCGCCTTGCCGCGGTTCGAAGGGCCGGCCGAGAGGCTGAATGCGCACGCCCGGTCTCAGCCTGGAGTAGCCGAGCCGCTCGGGATCGGCGATGTTCTCGCCCGGCGCGACCACGATCAGGATCTGCTTGGCGAGCGGCGCGAAGTCGGCGCGGAAGTGGACCGAACTCTTCAGCGCGATGATCTTGTGTCGGGCGGGATCGATTCCGACATGGCGAAGCATCGCGCGATCCGCGGCCTGCTGACGCCGGCTGGAGACGACGATGCGCACGCCCCCAATGCGAAGTTGCGCCATCGGCCCCAACTGCATCCGGCAGCCGCTGTAGAACGGCCCTGTCGCGTCGAAATTGCCGTCGCCGAGACGCTCGACATGGAACGTCCCGACGACGCTTTCCTCCGTGGAGCGCGCGCTTTTCGCGCCGAGGGCGATATGGATGTCGGCCCCCTCGCCGGCCGCGTGGGCCGCCGCAGCGGCTTCAGGATCGCAGATCACCGCCACCACCCCGTCCGGCACGCGCGCCTCGATCATGGCGCGAAG
This sequence comes from uncultured Alphaproteobacteria bacterium, assembly GCA_963759955.1. Taxonomy (GTDB): domain Bacteria; phylum Pseudomonadota; class Alphaproteobacteria; order Rhizobiales; family Beijerinckiaceae; genus Roseiarcus. Next base: position 12,622 of record CAVXCA010000104.1, on the reverse strand, counting down.
AATTCCTACCGAATTGGAGGTTGCGCCCGCGCCCGGATTATCCTGGGTGTCCGCAAGCAGCACCGCGCCGTCGACGCTCAGCGCGCGCCTTATCGCCTCCGACGGCTCCAGCAATTCCCCTGCAAAGGCGGGCTCCCGGTCGAGGAAAGACCGCTCCAGACGATCGGCCGAGGCGTCCACCGCCTTGCGGTCGTCGCCATAAACGACGATCGCCGGTCCGCATTCGTCGAAGTCGGCGAGGGAGAATCCCGCCGCGAGGGCTACGGAGGTCACGCCGGGCAGCCGTTCCTCGGCTTCGACGATCGCCATCAGGCTCGCCATGGGCTCTGCGAGCGTCGATTGCCAATGAAGCGGAATCAGGAATGGGAGCTTGCGAAACGCCTTCAGAGGCCGCGAAGAAGCGCCGGCCAACAGCGCGGCGGCGCGTCGCCCCGTCTCCTCCATGTCGACGTGAGGATAGGTTCTGTAGGTCGCCAGCAGGTCGGCCGCGTCCACCATCAGCCGCGTGATGTTGGCGTGGAAGTCGAGCGCGACGACGATCTTCGTTTCCGCTCCCACCGCCTCGCGAACCCTGCGAAGGATTTCGCCCTCGCCGTCGGCGACGTGCTCGCACACCATCGCGCCGTGAAGGTCGAGGAAGACCGCATCCACCCGACCGGCGGCCAGCAAGCGCTCGACGAGTTCGCCGACGATCGCCTCGAAAGCCGATCGCGTCACCACGCCGGACGGGGCGGCGGAAGCCCAAATCGTCGGGACCACATCGAAGCCGAGCGCCTCCGCTTGCGCGAGAAAGCCGGCCACCGGCAGATTGAGCCCGCGAACGGCAGGGGCGATCTCGTCGGCTCGGATGACGCCCGGCCACGCGTCGGGGGTGGCGAAGTCCTCATACGTAGTGTGGGCTTCCGCAAACGTGTTGGTCTCATGAAGAAAGCCGCCCACTGCCACGCGCATCCGACAACCGCCATGTTTCGAAGTTTTGAGTTTCGAGCGGGCGCCGAGCAAGGCGCCGATCTTCGCCGACGATGGCTTGCGCCACCCTCACATCTTCACCCGCTCCATTTTCGGGTCGTACAAGGGGCCGGCATGCACGGCGCAGGGCACGCGCTGCGTCGCCACATCGAGCTCGTATGAACCCGACCTGACGAATTGCTCGTCCAAACCGCCGTCCGGCTGGCGGATGTAGCCGCAACCGATCGGTTTCCCGATCGTGTGGCCGAAGCCGCCGCTGGTGAGCCAACCCACCCGCTCGCCGTTGCGATAGATCGTTTCGCGCCCCAGCAGGATGACTTCCGGATCCTCGACGGTGAAGCAGGCGAGCCTTTTGCGCAGCTTCGCCGCCCGCTGGGCTTCGAGCGCCTCGCGGCCGAGAAACGGAATGTTCGTCTTGAGTTTGACCGCCCAGCCCAACCCCGCTTCGAGCGGCGTGTGATCGGGGCCGATGTCCGAGCCCCAGGCGCGATAGAATTTTTCCAGCCGCAGAGTTTCGATGGCGCGATATCCGGCATTCAGGACGCCGAACTCCGCGCCCGCGGCCATGACGGCCTCATAGACCGTGACCGCGAATTCGACGGGCAGATGAAGCTCCCATCCGAGTTCGCCGACATAGGTTATGCGAAGCGCCATCAGCGGCGCTCCGGCGACGCGGATGGTTTTCAGCTGGCCGAAGGGGAAGCCGTCGTTGGACACATCGTCGCGCGTCAGCTTCTCGAGCACGCGCCGCGCGTTCGGACCCATCAGGCTGAGCACGGCGTAAGCGGAAGAAACATCGACGAGATGGGCGTCCAACCCTTGCGGGATATTGCGGCGGATCCAGTCGAAGTCGTGCGACGCGAAGCCGGTCCCGGTGACGATGTAATACGACGTCGGCGACAGCCGGCCGATGGTGAGGTCGCATTCGATCCCCCCTTTGGCGTTCAGCATTTGGGTGTAGACCAAGCTGCCGACGGGGCGCGCGACGTCGTTGGCTGAGATCCACGACAGCGCGGCCTCCGCATCCTTGCCGACCATGAGGAATTTCGCGAAAGAGGTCTGGTCGAAAACGGCTGCCGCCTCTCGTGTCGCCTTGTGCTCGCGGGCGACGGCGTCGACCCAATTGGGCCGAGCGAATGTGTAGCGGTCCTTGCGTTCCTCGCCCGGCCCGGCGAACCAGTTCGGACGCTCCCACCCCAACTTCTCGCCGAACACCGCCTTCTGGGCCTCGAGGCGGTCGTAGAGCGGCGAGCGGCGGAGCGGGCGTCCGCTGTCGTATTCCTCTTGCGGCCAGGCGATCGTGTAATGCTTGGCGTAGGCCTCGAGCGTGCGCTCGCGGACCCAGCGCACGTCCTGATGGTTGCGGCCGAAGCGCAGGATGTCGACTGGCCACAGATCGTAAGGCGGACGCCCGCCGACGATCCATTCGGCGAGCACCTTGCCGGCGCCGCCCGCCGAGGCGATGCCGAACGCGTTGAAGCCGGCGCCGACGAAGAAGCCCGACAGCTCCGGCGCCTGTCCGAGAATGAAGTTGCCGTCCGGGGTGAAGCTTTCCGGCCCGTTGATGAGCTGTTTGACGCCCGCCGTCTGAAGCGCGGGGACGCGACCCAGGGCGAGCTCCATCACCGGCTCGAAATGGTCGAAATTCGACGGCAGCAGTTGGAAATTGAAATTCTTGGGAAAGCCGTCCTGCGCCCACGGGATGGGATTGGGCTCGTAGCCGCCCATGACGAGGCCGCCGACCTCCTCCTTGTAATAGGTGAGGCGATCCGGGTCGCGCAGCGTCGGCAGGTTGGGCGTGACGCCAGGAATTGCTTCGGTCACCATGTACTGGTGCTGGACCGACACCAGCGGCACATTGACGCCTGCCATGGCGCCGACTTCGCGCGCCCATTGGCCGGCGCAGTTCACCACGACCTCGCAGGCGATGCGGCCGCGCGAGGTCTGGACTGCCTTCACCCTGCCGTGCTCGACCTCGAAGCCCGTGACCTCGGTGTCTTCGATAATGCGCGCGCCGTTCATCCGCGCGCCCTTGGCTAGGGACTGGGTGATGTCGGAAGGGTTGGCCTGGCCGTCCGTCGGCAGGAAGGCGGCCCCGACGACGTCCGAAACGTCCATCAGCGGCCAAAGGTCCTGCGCCTCTTTCGCAGTGAGAAGGTGCATCTCCAGGCCGAACGAGCGCGCAGTGGTGGCCTGCCGCTTGACCTCGGTCCATCGCTCCGCGTTGCAGGCGAGGCGCAGGCCGCCGTTCATCTTCCATCCCGTCGCGAGCCCGGTCTCCTCTTCGAGCGTCCGGTAGAGCTTGACCGACTCGCCGAGCAACTGGGTGATGTTGGCGTTCGACCGCAGCTGGCCGACGAGGCCCGCCGCGTGGAACGTGCTTCCCGAGGTCAGCTTGTGGCGCTCGATGAGGACCACTTCCCTCCAGCCGAGCTTTGCCAGGTGATAGGCGGTCGAAGTCCCGATGATGCCGCCGCCGCCGATGACGACCTGCGCCTGCGTCGGAAAGTCCGCCATGTCCGTTCTCCCTGGGAAAGCGCCGCAGCCGGCGAGGCCCCAGGCGCGCTCAGGCGCCTGCCCTCTTGCGGTGGGGATGCCCTACGCGCCCACGCAAGTCAACAAATACCCACACATCCTGCGGTCGATTTCGTGCCATTTTGTGGGAAATCGTCCAATTCCTTGTGGCCCGATGGCCGAATCGTCGGCGCCGCGACCGTCCGTCCGCCGCCTTTCGGCGCCCGCGCAGACGCGCCGGCGCGCGTCATTTCGGCGGCGATCCCGCGCCAGCGTCGGCGGACAATCGCGCGGCGATCGCGTCGGCCTCGTCTCGCCACAAGCGATTCTCCGGGCGAGCGTCGGCGAGCGCTCGCGCGATCGTCAGCGCCGCTTCGAACTCCCGCTGCGCGCCGGCGGGGTCTTGCGCGCCGGCCAGGGCCTCGCCGAAACTGACCTGGCCAAGCTCCAGAGCGCGCCGCCAGCCCGCATTGGCCGGATCGAGCGCGGTCAGGCCCTGCAACGCCGCGATCGCCGTTGCGAATTGCGTGCGCGCGCCGGCGAGGTCGCCGCCGCGCCAAGCGGCGGTCGCCCCGCCGACCTCGCTCGAGGCCAAGCCAAACCGCCAGGACGCGTTTTCGGGATCGCGGGCGACGAGGTCGCGCCACATCGTATTCGCATTTTGAAAATCTCGCGCGGCCATGGCGGCTTCGCCCTTCGCCAGCTCCGCGAGCCCATGCAGCCGGAACGCGCCGGCGAGTTGCGCTTTTCGTGTCGCGCTCGCCGGATCGGCTGCGACCAATGGCGTCAGGAGGCCGATCGCGGCCTGCAACTGGTCGAGAGCGCCGGTCGGATCCTTCGTTTCGCGCAGCGCGTCGCCGAGGATCGCGTAGGTCATCGCGTAGTTGCCGAGGTGAAACGCGGCGGTCGGATCCTTGGCGGCGACGACCTTCTCGATCGCCAGCGCGCTCTGGTAGGCCTTGATCGCGCCCTGCCAATCGCCAGAGCGCGCCAGCGCGTCGCCTTGGCCGCGGCGCGCAAGGGCGAGCGTGGCGGAATATCCGCCGTGGGCGGGATACTGATCGCTGATCGCCTGCGTGGCGTCCGCCGCCTCGCGGTACGCCTCGGCCCCTTTGGCGAAATCGCCCTGCGCCAGCAGCGCGTCGGCGAGGCGCATCCGCGCGATGACGAGGCCCTGCTGCCAAGAGGCGTCGTTCGACGCCGTGATCGCCGGCCGGTCGAGCGCCGACACGGCGGCCCCAAACTCGGCCAGCGCGCCGCGGATGTCGCCGCGGGCGGCCGAGACTTCGCCCAAGCCGCGGTGGACGAGCGCGCGCAAGTCCTGCCGAGCGCCATCGTCGGGAACGGCGGCGGCGGCCGGATCGGCGAAGGTCCGCGCCTCATCGAATTCGGCGGCGGCTTGCGCGATCGCGCCGGAGGCGATCTCGACCTCTCCGACCTTTTCTTCGCTGGCGGCGAGCAGCGGCGCCGCTTTGGGATCGGGCGCGCTTAGCGCGGCGAGCGCGCGCGCGATCGACTCGGCTTCGTGCGCCTCGCCGAGCGCTTGGCTCGTGCGGCCTTCGCGCAGATGCAGAGCCGCGAACGCGTCCAGAAGACGAATGCGCGCTTCGCCGACGGCCGGCGCGTCCTCGATCGACTTCAGCCGATCGATCACGTCTTGGGCGGCGGTCAGCAGAGCGCGCGAGACGGCGACGGTGATGCCGCCTGCCTGGACCCTCGCCACGAGACCGGAGGTCGCGTCGAGCGCGAGCGCGAAATTGTGCTCCGCCTGCACGGCGCGGTCGATCGCGACGCGGCGCTGATCGAGCGCATAGACCGCCGCGCCGACGGCGATCAGCAACAGCGCGGTGACGATGGCCGCGAAACGTTCGAGACGTTTGCGCTTGGCCGCTTCTTCGGCGCGCAGCCGTTCCGCGTCGCGCCGCCGCTCCTCGTCGAGCCGGGCGTTTTCCGCGTCCTGCGACGCCTCGATGAACGCGATCGCCGCGCCGTCGAGCGCGTCGCGACGCTGGGCGAGGATTTCGGCGGCCTCGGCGAGCGGGCGCCCGCGCGGCAGCAGAAATTCAGGTCGGCGCCCTTCCTGGCGCCATTGCGTCTCGGCCGCCTCGACTCGCGCCCGCGCGCGCAGGAACTCGCGATCGGTCTCGATCAGCGCGGCGGCGCGCGGCCAGCGGCTGATGAACGCTTCGTGGGCGAGACGGACCCACGGCCCGTCGGCGATCAGCAGGCGCGCGGCGACGAACGCCTCGAGCAGGCGCGCGCGGCCCTCCGGCCTGACGAGCCGCTCGCGCCGGCCGACACGCCCGCTTGCGGTTTCCAATCCCGCCCAGGTCACCATCTCGCGCAGCAGCGCCGGCAGCTCGGCTTGCGCGCTCGCGTCGAGCGCGCCGAACGCGCTTTCCGCTCGCCGTTCGATCGCCCCTTCGAGTCCGCCGAGGCGATCGTAAGCGGCGATGGTCAACGCGCTCTCGGCGCGGTCGCGGTCGTTGAACAGCTCGTCGAGCGTGAACTGCAACAGCGGCAAGGAGCCGGGCTGGCGCGCCGCGGCGATGAGTTCGTCGTCGAGGCCTTCGCCGGATGGCCCGCGCCGTTTGTAACTCAGGCCCGCCGCTTTGGCCGGCGCCCGGACGATTTCCTCGATCTCCGCAGGGCTCGGCGGCGCGAGATCGAACGAGAGGCCCTCGCTCTTCAGCGCGACCAGCTCGGCGACCGATTGGAACTCGGCATAGAAGTCGCTGCGCATCGTCGCCACGACCCACACGCCGCCGGAGCGAACGAGCGCCGCGAGCGCCGCCGCGAAGGCTTCGACGCCCTCGCGCGCGAACTGAAAGACTTCCTCGAGCTGATCGACGACCAGCAGCAGCCGAACCTGCGCCGGCCGATCGAACCCCTCCGCCCGCTGCAGCGCCGCGGCGATGCGCTTCACCGCCTGATGGACCGCGTTGGCCGCGGCGAGCGGCGCGGAGCGCGCGAGAGCGGCGAATTCCGCCGGCGTCGCGTTGTCGCCCGCCGCGAGTTCGGCCAGCGCCTCGGGCGCGTAGAGCGCGTTCGCCAAGCCGAGAAGGAGATCGCCGCCCGATTCGGTCGGCCTGATCGTCGCGCGCCGCCAGACGTCGACGCCGGGAACCGCGCCGGGCTGGCGAAGGCGCGGCGCGAGCCCCGCCCGCACCAGCGACGACTTGCCCGCGCCGCTCATGCCCAGCACCAGCAGAAACGGCCGTTCGGCCTCGCTCAACCGTTCGCGCAATTGTTCGACGACGCGTCGGCGGCCGAAAAACACTGGGGCGTGATCCTCGTCGAACGGCTCCAGGCCGCGAAACGGCGACCCCAGCCGTTCGACCGGCCAGACCACTGCTCCGCCGCCGAGGACGCCATGGCGCTCCAGCCATTGGCGCAGGTGCTGCTCGACCAACGCCTCGAATTCGTCGGTGGTAACGAAATCATGGTAGCCGGCGATGAAATGGCCCGCTTCGCCGACGAACCACTGGCGCCAGAAACGATTGAACGCGAGCCACTGCGCACGCTCCTGGTCGAGCCGCTCGGCGCTCAACAACACCTCGGCGGTCTTGCGGTAGGTCAGCACGTCGGGCGCGCCGCGCTCGCGCGTCGCCCTCATCGCGTCCTCGAACTCGAATTCGGTGCCGGTCGGCGTCGAGCCGTCATCGCGGCGATAACTCACCGGCAACGGCGAGCCGAGACGCTTCCACAAGATGCACAGCACGAGGTCGGTTTGCGAAGGCGGGACGATCTGCGCCTGAAAGTCCTTATCGGCGGTGTAGTAGAAAGATTCCCACCTGATGACCGTCAGCTTCGCGGCGCCGCCAATTTCGCCGCCAAGACGCGCGACGACGCGCTCGACCCGCTGCCGCTCGGCGGCGACGTCCGAGGGCGACGAAATGAAGATGCGGTATTCCTTGCGCGTCTCCATCTTCCTCAACCCCGAGGCGCAAGGCCTCGCCGATGCCGTCTCGGCCTCGAACGGCGGCCGCAGGCGGCCCGGCATTTATGCCCGCCCGACGCGAGCTAAATCATATCGCCGCGCTAGGGGCGTCAATCCCCTGCCCGCAAATCCGCCGCCGAAGGCGTCCGCCCCGCCGCGGCGCGACGCCGAAGTTCGATTGGCGTCGCGGTCGGTTCTTCCCGCCGCTCGCCCGCCGCCCCACTTTTTCGTATGGACTCCGGTAAACGATTGCGCGCGCTGCGACAGGCGCGCAATTGGGCAAACTTGCGCGGCGCCAAGGTCGTCGACCGGGCGGCAAATCCCGGCGACAAGCTTGCTCGCTGATACGTTCGCAACTGAATTCGCCACGCTCTACTTTATGGTGACGACGACGTTTCCCTTCTTGTGCCCTTTGTCGACATACCTGTGGGCCTCGACAATTTGTTCGATGGGATAGCGCCTGTCGATGACGGCTTTGAACCGCCCGGATTCAATCAGCTCCTTGAGCAGAACGAGATCGCCGCTCGGCGGCTTCAGATTGCCCTTTCCATTCACCGATATGAATATCCCGCCGGGGGCCAACGCCTTCTCGCCCTGCGAACTGGAGATTTTGCCGACGGCGTCGAAGACGAGGTCGTAACGCTCCGCTCGTTTGGTGAAATCGTCGGTCGTGTAATCGATCGCGCGATCGGCCCCCAGACTTCGCGCCAACTCCATATTCGCGCCGCTGCAAACGCCGGTCACTTCCGCGCCAAAGTATTTGGCGAGCTGCACCGCGGACGTTCCGACCGCCCCGGAAGCTCCATAAACGAGCGCATTCTGTCCGCTGCGGATCTTGCCCTTGAGAAAATGCAGCGCCAACAGGCCGCCGAAAGGAACGGCGGCGGCTTCCTCATCGGTCATGGCGCGCGGCGCCGGCGCCACGGCGCTGTTTTCCGGCAGGCACGCGTATTCGGAATAGGCGCCGAAACGCATCATCGTGTGGGCGAAAACGCGGTCGCCCGTCTTGAATCGTCGAACGTCCTTGCCGGCAGCGTCGATTTCTCCCGCCAGCGCCATGCCCAGGATCGGCTGCCTCGGTCTTGCGACGCCGATCGCCAACGCCATCGGAATCCAGAACTTGAGCGGAACCTTGAATCCCCTGACGTGACAGTCGCTCGACGTCACCGCCGCCGCCCCGATCCTGACGCGGACCTCGTTGTCTTTCGGAACCGGCGTGGGGACCTCGGCGAGCCGAAGAACGTCAGGCGGGCCATACCGCGGGCATACGATCGCTTTCATATGCGCTTCTTCGAGTCCTGCGCCCCGCGGCCTTCTTCGGGCGCCTGGTTGCAAACGCTTGCGCGCACCGCAGCGGGCGCGCGTCAGCCCTTCTTGTCGTCGATGAGCCGCGCCATGCGCTGCAGCGCCAGCGCGTAGCCCTGGACGCCGAAGCCGGCGATCACCCCCGAGGCGACGCCGGAGACGTAGGAATGATGGCGGAACGGCTCGCGCTTGTGGATGTTGGAGATGTGCACCTCGAGGATCGGCCCCTCGAACGCGGCGAGCGCGTCGAGGATCGCGACCGAGGTGTGGGAGAAAGCGGCCGGGTTGATGACGATGCCGCCCGCCCGCTCGCGCGCCTCGTGGATCCAGTCGATGAGCTCGTATTCGCGATTGCTCTGGCGGAACTCGATCGTGAGCTTGAATTCGGCGCCGGCGCGGCGGCAGGCGGCCTCGACTTCGGCGAGCGTCTCATCGCCGTAGATCTCTGGCTGGCGCTTGCCGAGCAAATTGAGGTTGGGGCCGTTCAGGACGTAGACGATTCGGCTCACAGCAGGTCCCCCTCCGCTCGCCGGACCGCTGCCGAGCCGCCGGCGAAACCCGACGCCAAGCGCGCCGTCGAGCCGCAGGATATACGACAATGTCGTTAAGAGGGCGAGAACGCCGACAGGCGAGGCGCGCCGCCCGCGGCACCGGCCGCCGGCTTGAGCACGAAGTCGTAGTGCGCGCGATAGAACGGCGCTGCCATGCCGAAGCGGGCGGCGTCCTCGGCGGAGTGCGTGCGGTCGAAATCGACGATCAGCGAGTCCTTCATCCCGAACACCGCGTCCGAGTCGAGATAGGGATCGCCGCGCACGAAGAGATGGGTGACGAGCGTCGCGAAGCCCGGCGCGGCGAGCATGGTGTGCAGATGACCCGGGCGCATCGGGTGGCGTCCAGCGGCCTTCAGCAGCCGGCCCGCCGGACCATCGGTCGGCACGGGATAGCTCGTCGGGCGCACGCACTTGAGCCAGAACTTACCGTCGGGACCGGTGCGGAAACGACCGCGCAGGTTCATGCCGCCGGGCCTTTGCACGTCATAGAAGCCCTCGCCGTCCCCCTCCCAGACGTCGAGAAGCGCCCCCGCGATCGGCCGTCCCTGGGGATCGCGCACGGCGCCGGTGACGACGCATGGCTCGCCCGGCGTGCCGGGCTTGGCGATGCTGGCGCCGAGCGGCAGCTCCGGCGCGCCCTCGACGAAGAACGGGCCGAGCACCGTCGACTCGGTGCAGCCCTCGGGCTTGCCGTAATGGAGAAAGTCGACCAGCATCGAGACGCCGAGCGTGTCCGACATCAGGATGAATTCGTTGCGCTTGTCGTCGCTCCAACGGCCGGTCTCGATCATGAGCTCGATCCCCGCCATCCACTCCTCGGGCGTCGGCCGCACCTCGCGCACGAAGCCGTGGAGATGGCGGATGAGGCTGGTCAGGACCTCCTTGGCGCGCGGGTCTTTCGCTCCCTCGACGCTGCGAAGCGCCGCCGCCGTCAACGCGTCGGCATCGAAATGCTGGACCGCCATGTTGGCCTCCTCGTTTCCTCTCGCCCCGGCGGCCGGCGCTGCGGCCGGTCCTCGCTCTGCGGCGAAGCGACCAGCGTCGCGCAGACCGGGGGCGGTTGCAACGGGAAAGGCGCTGCGCGCTCTAAGTCCGACGCCGTTGCGCCGCGACTTGGGACGCGATCGGAATTACGCCCGCGGGGGAATAACGTTTGCTAATTGAACGCCAAACTCCCAATTAGAATAAAACGTCGCAACACTGTCGATCACGGATTTTTGTCACGTGGGCCTGTGTATACTACCCATGCGACCGCAATCACGAACGGGTGGCGCTTCTTTTGCGACTGCGGCGTGATCCGCCACCCGCCGAATGATAACGGCATAAGTTGCGTAACCTAGGGGGCCACAATGGAAAATTCAAAGACGTTTCACGAACGGGAGGACCGGCTCAACTACGCGGTGATGATGCTGACAACGCTGAGGAATATGCTCGCGGGAGCAGGATCGCCGCTGTTGATGTACTTCCTCGATCTAGCCTCGGCGCAGGCGCGTCACGAGTGCAGCGCGGGCAGAAGGCGACCTTCGCGCGAAATCATTCCTCTGGGCCACATGCGCACGCATTGAGGGCGTGACAAGCGTGGATTGCGCCCACGACTCGACACACGCCAACCGAGTGACGGCGCTCCGTCCTGGGTTGGCGCTGGCGCTGCGGACGGTCCACGCTCTGCGGCGAGGCGTCCACCCTCGCCCAAGCCGGCGGCGGTTGCAAAAGGGGAAGGCGCTACGCGCCGTAATGCCGACGCCCTTACACCACGCCCGGGGACACGACCCGTTCGCCTCGGCACGATTGGGATTGCCGAGGCGGACGCGTTCCACGGCCGTCGCAAACACCGACCTTCGATGAGCGCGGGGCTCATAGAGGAAGGCTCGGGAAACCCAACGCCATCGCTGAGGACCTGTCGCGGCCTTAACGGCGCGGGAGCATTTTTCGACGGCTAAAGCTCGGCGACCGCGCCGGTCCCCGCAGCCGACGCGTCCGGCCGTTCGCTCAGGCGACCCGCTTCGCCGCCCGCGCTGGGCTCCCCGCCTGCGCCGCGTTCCCCCGCGCCTCGCCGGTGTTGACGCCGCCGATGCGGAATTGGCCGATCAGGTCGGCGAGTTGCGCGGTCTCTTGCGAAAGCGTGTGGGTCGCCGCGGTCGATTCCTCGACCATCGCCGCATTGCGCTGCGTCATCTGGTCCATCTGGTTGATGGCGGTGTTGACTTCGACGAGCCCGGTCGCCTGCTCCCTGGCGCCGTTGGCGATCTCGCCGACGACCGTGTTGATCTCGACCACCTGGGCCATCATCCGCTCGAGCGACTTGCCGGTTTCGCCGACGAGCTTGACCCCGTGCTCCACCTGCGTCGCCGAGGCGGAAATCAGCGCCTTGATTTCCTTGGCGGCTTCGGCCGAACGCTGCGCCAGGGCGCGCACTTCCGAAGCGACCACGGAGAAGCCGCGACCCGCGTCGCCGGCGCGCGTTTTATCGGAAGCTGGGCTTCCGGCCGGGGCGCGCCGGTGCGACTGGCGGAACGGGAGAAAGCGAAGATTGCCGCCGACCCGAAATACCGGACGCCCCCAGAACTTTGCGCCGCCTCGCATCTGGGCACGTGTTCTATGAACTGCCGGGCACCGAAGTGGGAGCGTGGGACCGCTTCAGCACGCGCAATATTGGCCTGCAAGTGAATCGGCAAATGGCGCGGGAATTTCGAAGGCAACAGCAGCGCGGTGTGCGCGCAAGGAATCGGTGCGCAAGGTCGCGCGGATTCTCGCCACGGATACGTCACAGTGGACGGCTTCAGAACGCGCCAACTTCGAAAATTTTGCCCTGCTCCTGGCTCTGGTTCCCGGCCTTCGCTCCTGGAAGCGCGAGGAAAAAGAGGCGCTGGTCCGAATCATTCGCAGCAAGTCCAAAGCCGACGAAATGCTTTATCTTCACCTCACCGAGCGGCACGAACGGTTCCGCGAGGCGCTGCTCAAACTCGGCTCGTGAGTCGGACCCCAGGCAGGGACGGCGACGGCGGCGAGCTTGAACCGCCTCGCTTGTGCTATGGTCGCAGTCCGCTAACCCTGCCGTCTCCAGCGAGGCGGGATTATGAATTGCAGATGGGAGGCCATCTGCTTCTGCCTGGAGAAACACTCATTCGAGAAGAAACTCCAGTCGATTCTCAGCGCCGCCGCTCAGTTCACGAATCAAACTCGCTGCCTGTCGGCGCTCACGAAGATCAGGTGCTCTCAGAAGAAGGAAACTCGCTTTGCGAGGAGTTTGTGATCGCTGGGAACTGGATATTGACAGTCTTCGAGCCAAGATTCCAGGGCTATCAAAACTGGAGGCTCTCTCGACTCCAAAACAACTGATGAT
>CAVXCA010000103.1:0-5025 GCA_963759955.1 uncultured Alphaproteobacteria bacterium | reverse complement strand
ATCGCCGAAATGAACTGCGTGCGAAAGCACCTCTCGGCGATCAAGGGCGGTAGGCTCGCGCTGGCGGCGGCGCCCGCGCGCGTCGTCGGCCTCGTCATCTCCGACGTTCCCGGCGACGATCTCGCGATCATCGCCTCGGGGCCGACCGTTCCCGATCCCACCACCTCGGCCGAGGCGCTGGCGATCCTCAGGCGCTATCAAATCGACGCGCCGCCGCGCGTTGTCGCCCATCTGGAAAGCGCCGCCTCCGAGACGCCGAAGCCCGGCGATCCGCGCTTCGAGGCGGTGTCCAACGCGCTGATCGCGACGCCGCAATCTTCGCTGCGCGCGGCGGCTGACGTCGCGCGGGCATCCGGAGTGACGCCGGTGCTGCTCGGCGACGCGATCGAGGGCGAGGCGCGCGAAGTCGGCAAGGTCTTCGCCGGGATCGCCCATTCGGCGGCGCGGCACGGCGAGCCCGCGCACGGCCCCTGCGTGCTGCTTTCGGGCGGCGAGACCACGGTGACCGTGCGCGGCAAGGGCAGGGGCGGGCGCAACGCCGAATTTCTGCTCGCCCTTGCGCTGGCGCTGAACGGCGCGTCGGGCGTCCATGCGCTCGCCGGCGACACCGACGGAGTCGACGGCAGCGAGGACAACGCCGGCGCTTATGTCGCGCCCGACACGCTGGCGCGCTCGGCCTCGCTCGGCCTCGAGGCGAAGGATCGGCTCGCCGACAACGACGCCTATTCGATGTTTGCAGCGCTCGGCGATCTCGTCGTCACCGGCCCGACGCTGACCAACGTCAACGATTTTCGCGCGATCCTGATCGAACGTTCGGAGGGGCCATGAACGACGCCGAAGCGCAAATCGTCGCCATCGAGCAGGCGGCGCTACGCCGCTGGTGCGCCGGCGACCCCTCGGGGTTCCTGGAAATCTGCGACGACGACGTCGTCTACTTCGACCCGTTTCTCGATCGCCGCCTCGACGGCCTCGCCGCGCTGGCGGCCTACTACGAACCGCTGCGCGGCAAGGTGTTCGCGCCGCGATTCGAGATGCTTGACCCGAAGGTCCAGCAGATCGGCGACGCCGCGGTCCTGACGTTCAACTTCGTGTGTTACGACGGAGACGACAACGTGGTGTGCTGGAACTGCACCGAGGTCTTCCGCCGCCGCGGCGAGACGTGGAAGCTCGCGCAGACCCACTGGTCGTTCACCAGGGGACGGCGCGGCTGAGCGGCGGCTCCCTTCTCCTCTTGCGAGAGAAGGCGTCATCGGCGGATTTCCTCTGCCCCGTGAAGCGGCCCCGGCAGCGCATTGTCTTGAGTTGCAACCAAGCGTCCTAGCTCGCCGCTTGCCCCCGCGCCGCTTGCTCCCGCGCGCGCCGCGCCTCGTACGCGCGCAGGTGGGCGTAAGCGGTGCGGAGCAAAGGCGCGGGGTCGCCGCCCGCGGCCTCGGCGCGGCGCAGGAGGTCGCCGAGGATGTGGTCGGCCTCGGTCGGGGCGCCGCGTTCGATGTCGCGCAGCATCGAAGCGGCGAGCGGCGAGCCGGGCGCGGCGAGCATGCTGCGGATCCGCTCGCGGAATTCGGGGCGGGGCGGGAAGCCTTGGCGCGCCGCGACGGCGGTGCATTCGTCGAGCAGCGCCGTCGCCAAGTCCGCCGCGCCGGCGGCGACGATGTCGCCGACCGTGGCGCGCATCAGACAGGTGATCCCCGCGGCCGCGGCGATGAACGTCCACTTCTCCCACATCTCCTGCACGATCGTCTCGCTGAGCCCGCCGTCGAACTTGGCGCCGGCGAAGGCGGTCGCGATGGCCTCGGCGCGGGGCGAGCGGGCGCCGTCCCTCTCGCCGAACCGCAGCGTATGGATTTCGTTGAGGTGGATGACCCGGCCCTCGGCGTCGAGGGTCGCCGAGATCGTGCACCATCCGCCGAGCGCTCGGTCGCGGCCAAAGCGCTTATCGAGCGCCTCGAGGTGGCGCATGCCGTTGAGAAGCGGCACAATCGCTGTGTCCGGACCGACCGCGGCGGTGAACGAGTCCATCCCCCCTTCGAGATCATAGGCCTTGCAGCTCAGCAAGACAGCGTCGAACGGCGCGTTCAGCTCGTGCGCGAGCAGGCGCGGCGGGTTGGGCAGCGCCACATCGCCGAAGCGGCTGCGGATCGTGAGCCCGGCTCTCGCGAGCTCGGCCGCGCGCCGCGGGCGCACGAGGAAGGTCACGTCGCGCCCGGCCTCCAGCAGCCGGCCGCCGAAGTAGCCGCCGATCGCGCCGGCGCCGACGACGAGGAAGCGCATGGTCGTCTCCTTGCTTAAGCCGGGTCGCGGCGGCCGGGGCGACGGAGAACCGGGGTTCGCCATCGCCGCAAGCCGCGCGCGACACGATTGCTTTTAGGCCTCGAACCGACGAGGCGGCAACGCCAGGCGCCGGTTCGGCCGTTGGGCCCGCTCCCGCCTTGGTCTCGCCGCGATCGTCGCCCATCGATCGCCCGCTCGGCGCAAAGTGCCGCAGCCCCTAGGCCTTGCGCCGCCATCTTGCTATTGGGGGCGCGTCGTCCGGCTTGCCGTCGCCGCCGGTCGTAGCGTTCCCGTGTGCGACGAACAGGATCCGCAGATGAACGCAACCGAGCTTCGCGCCACGATTTGTCTCGCCGCGGTGTTCGCGGCGCGGTTGCTCGGGCTGTTCATGGTCTATCCCGTCTTCGCGCAGCTTGCGAAAGGTCTGCCGGGCGCGAGCCCCGAGATGATCGGCATGGCGCTCGGCGCCTACGGATTGGCTCAAGGGTTGCTGCAAATCCCGCTCGGACTCCTTTCCGACCGCATCGGGCGCAAGACGGTGATCTCCGGGGGCTTGGCGCTGTTCGCCGCCGGCAGCGTCGTCGCCGCGCTCGCGACCTCGATTCAGGGCGTGCTGGTCGGACGCATCCTGCAGGGCGCCGGCGCAGTCGGCTCGTCGATCCTCGCCATGGTCGCCGACCTCACGCGCGACGAGGTGCGCACGCGCGCGATGGCGGTGGTCGGGATCACCATCGGGTTCTCGTTCGCCCTGGCGATTCTGGTCGGTCCGCCGCTCGCGGCTGGGGTGGGCCTCTCCGGCGTCTTCTGGATCACCGCCGGGCTCGGCCTTGCCGGCATCGGCGTCACGCTCGGTCTCGTCCCGACCCCCGCCCACGCCGCGCCGCGCGGGCTCGCCTCGGCGAGCTTCTTCAAGGTGCTGCGCGACGGCGAATTGCGGCGGCTGGATTTCGCCATCTTCACGCTGCACGCGATCCTCACCTCCAGCTTCCTGGTGATTCCCCCCATTTTGTCGCGGACGCTCGACCTCGACAGCGCCGCCCAGTGGAAATTCTATCTGCCGGTGATGGTCGTCGCGATGGCGCTGATGGTCCCGGCGATCATCGTCGCCGAAACGCGCGGACGGATGAAAGAGGTGTTCGTCATCACCATTGCGGCGATCGCGGCGAGTCTGGTGGGTCTGGCGACGCTCGGCGCGAGCGCGCTCGCGACCACGGTCGCGCTGACGGCGTTCTTCACCGCGTTCAACGTCATGGAGGCGATGCTGCCTTCGCTGATCACCAAGTTCGCTCCCGCCGAGGCCAAGGGCGCGGCGACCGGCGTCTATTCGACCTCGCAGTTCCTCGGCATTTTCGCCGGCGGCGCCGGCGGCGGCTGGATGCTGCAGCACAGCGGGGCGAGCGGCGTCTTCGGCTTCGCCGTCGCGCTCACGTTCATCTGGCTGGCGGTCGCGCTGACCATGCGCCGCCCGGCGCCGCGAAAAAGTCGCGCGGCTTCAGCCGAGGCCGCGGACGTTGCAACCGATCTGGGCGGCGCCGGCGAGCCGACGTGACGGCGCTCGGCCGCTGCGGTCCGGCTCGGGGCGCCCCGGTCAGCCCAGAACCTGCGCGAGCAGCGGCGCCGCGAGCACGTTGAGAAGCCCGACGAGCACCATGACGAGGCCGGCGATCGATCCTTCGTCGGCGCCGACCTGAAGCGCCTTGGCGACGCCCACCGCATGCGCGCCCATGCCGAACATGGCGCCTCTGGCCAGGGCCGAACGCAGCGGCAACCAGCACAACATCGTTTCGCCGAGCGCCGAGCCAAAGAGGCCGGTGAAGACGACGAAAACCGCGGTGAGATTGGGCGCGCCGCCGATGTCGCTGGAGACGGTCATGGCGAAGGGCGTGCTCACGGAGCGCGGCAACAGGCTCAGACGGAGGTCGCCGCTCAGGCCCATGAGACTCGCCAGAGCCCAGGCCGATCCGATCGCCGCGCAGCTCCCCGCCAGGGCGCCGGCGAGCAGCACGGGCCAATGGCGGCGAACGAGCGCGCGCTGTTGATAGATCGGGATCGCGAAGGCGACGGTGGCGGGCCCGAGCAGAGCAACCAGCCAATGCGCGCCGCTGGAATAATCGCGGTAGCTGACATGGAAGGCGAGGGCGATCGCCAGCAACAGTGTCGGCGTCACGACGAGCGGCGCCGTCCACCAGTGTGGCGTGCGGCGGTGGATCGCCTTGCCGAGCTGATAAAGCGCGATCGTCGCGCCCGACCACACCACGGTCAGCGCGACCGGGTTATTCCACGCCATGACCAACGGGCTCACGGTTTGCGCTCCAAAGACAAAGCCAATCGACGGTCAGCGCCGTAACCATCATGACGACGATGGTTCCCGCGACGATAACAGCGACAATCTTCACGCCGAGCCATCCCAGCATCTCCTGATGTCCAAGGACCGCCATCACCGCGGGAATGAAGAACAGCAACATTTCCGCAAGAAACCAATCGGCGCCGCGCCGGACGCTGAAAAGGCTGAGCTTTCGGCTTGCGAGCAGCGCATAAACGATGAACATGCCGAGGACGCCGCCGGGGATCGGCAAAGCGCACGCGCGCGCCAAAGCCTCGCCGACGAGCCAAAACGCGACGATCAGCCCGATCTGGAGGAGCCGGCTTCGACGCAGAGCGCGCCGGCACGCGCGCGCGATTCTTTTCACGATCATGGCCTCACCTTCGCGAGGATATGTAGGCGAAGCGCTTCTATGAACAAAATGAATTGAT
>CAVXCA010000102.1:0-16114 GCA_963759955.1 uncultured Alphaproteobacteria bacterium | reverse complement strand
TCTCGCAGGTCTCGCCCGTTAACTCCGACCGAAGCGATCGACGGTCAAGCGCGCTCCGCTCGCAAGGACTTTCAAAATCCTTCGATGCGGATACCGTCGTGGCGGGACTACTCTGGCCGGGAAAGCGCGCGCGCAGCGTCTCGTAGTCGAGATCGGCGTGAAGATCGGTGAGGACGGCGCGGTGCGACGCAGCTTCTCGATCGACGCCAAGGTCTCCTCCAGACTGAAATGTGAGGGATGGCGCGTAGAGCGAGCGCGTCGAACGACCCGCACTTCGAGGCCTTCGAGAAAGCGCCGGCTCGCCAGCGGTGACCCATCGAGGTCCGGCGTGCAGGCGATGCCGCCGATGCGAAAGCCGAGCGAAGCGATGTCGCCGTGCTCTAGATCGAAGGGCGTCGCCGCGATCGCGCCGCCTGCCCTTCGATCACGCTGGGCCCGCCCGCCGTCAGGCGCTTTTCCGCAACTGATCGGCGGATAGGGCTTCCCGGGGGGTTTCGAAAACGTAGGCGAACTTCTTGCCAGTGCCTCGAAGTCGTTCGCTAGGTAGAGGTCGACGCGCTTGTGCATCGCGCCATGACGATCGGCCCAGGTGTCCATCCCGTGGGTGTGGTCGGCAGGCCATGAAGTATGAGCACGCCGTCGAGATGCCACGCCGGCGTCGATCAGTCGCAGCCGAAGTCGGGCCCTGCGTCGATCAGCGCCAGCGTTCGCCCCGCCGCCGTCTCGGCGCGCGATCAGCGCCGAACAATGCCGGCGACTGGTTGCGCGGATGGTCGGGATCGCAAGCGCCCGAGCCTTGCGCGACGCGTGGCACGCCCGGCCGACGATCCGCAGCCCGTATGGTCAGCGACAGGCTCGAAGCGCCGGGCTCCCGCTCCGGCGTCATCTTGGCGAACAGGCCGCACGCGTTGGCGCGTCGCGCTGCGAGCCGGCTTCGCTCACCTGCTGAGGCGGCGACAACGTGCGCCGTCCGACCGACGAACGCGGCTGCTGCGCTGGCCGCGATGGGGAACGGTGCGCGAACGGTGCGTCGGTCTCGACCAGCAGCTGGTCGAGCGGAACGTCGTGCGCCAGCGCGCGCAATTCGCCGGAAGCTCGAACGTCAGCACGCCGGAAAACGAATGGAAGAGGCCGAGCTCCAGGCCGGTCTCGGCGAGCGCGCGCGACGAGGTGAAGCAACTGCAACACCGTGCTCAATCTTCCGTCGGCTATTCCTCTCGCGCAGGATCGCGGCGACGTCGTCGTCGGCTTCGCGCGCGTGGATGACGAGCGGCAGATCGAGTTCGCGCGCGAGCGCGATGTGGGCGCGAAAGACCTTTTTGGCGACGTCCGCCGGCGCGTAATTGTAGTGGTAGTCGAGCCGTCTCGCCGATGCCGACGCATTTGGGATGGGCGGCGAAGGCGCGGATCGCGCCGGCGTCGGTCTGAGCCTCCTCGGCGGCGTGATGCGGATGGGCGCCGATGGTGAAATAGACCGGCGCGAAGCGCTCCGCGATCGCGGCGAGGCGCGCGCCTTGCGCGACGCGGGTCGAAATCGTCACCATCCGCTCGACGCCCGCGCTCTGGGCGCGCGCGACGACGGCCTCGATCTCGTCGGCGAAGTCGGGAAAGTCGAGATGGCAATGGCTGTCGATCAGCTTCATGCGGCGCACGCCCCCTTCCCCCCTCGCGGGGGAAGGTGTCGTCCCGAAGGGACGACGGATGAGGGGGGCGCGCCCGCGAGGCGTTGGCGACGCCGCGAGGCGCTCGTACGGCGCTACAACGCGCGCGCCTGGCCTCGCGACGCCCCTCATTTCGCCGCCTCGGGCTTGAGATAGCGCGGAAACACCGGCGCGGGCGCCGGCAGCGCGTGGCCCGGCTGCAAGCGGCTGGTCGCTTCGAAGCCGGCCTGATCGGCGCTGTTGTCCAGCGCGGCGAAGTCGCGCCGCCCCGCTTCGACGCCGAGCAGATCGAGCAGTTTGGCCATCGAGGCGGGCATCACCGGCTGCAACAGGACGGCCGCGATGCGCAGCGTCTCGATGGTCGTGAACAGCACGACGCGCGCATCCGCTTGGGATCGCTCTTGGCGAGCTTCCACGGCTCGCTGTTGGCGAAGTAGCGGTTCGCTTTGGCGACCACGTCGAACACCGCGCCGAGATAGAGATGCAGCTGGAACGTCCGCATGTGCTGGCGCGCGGCGCCGACCAAGGTGTCGGCCTGCGCCAACATCTTGAGCACCTTCGTCGGCGCTCGGCACGCCGTCGCGCCAGTCCGGCACGGCGCCGGCGCAGTTCTTGGCGATCATCGACAGCGACCGCTGCGCGAGATTGCCGAGGTCGTTGGCGAGGTCGGCGTTGATCCGCTGCACGATCGCCTCGTGCGAATAATTGCCGTCCTGGCCGAACGGCACCTCGCGCATGAAGAAGTAGCGCAGTTGGTCGACGCCGTAGTCGGCGATGAGCGTTCCGGGACTGACGACGTTGCCGGTCGACTTCGACATCTTCTCGCCGCGGTTGAACAGGAAGCCGTGGACGACGATCTGGCGCGGCAATTGTTGACCCGCCGACATCAGGAACGCCGGCCAATAGATGGCGTGGAAGCGCGTGATGTCCTTGCCGATCACATGCGCGTCGGCTGGCCAGAATTTCCACCGTGGGCCGCCGTCGGGAAAGCCGGTCGCGGTGATGTAGTTGGTCAACGCGTCGACCCAAACGTACATGACGTGCTTGGGATCGTCGGGAACCGGCACGCCCCAGTCGAAGTTCGTGCGGATCGAGACGTCGGCGAGCCCGCGCCTGACGAAAGCGACGATTTCGTTGCGATAGGTCTCCGGCGTGATGAACTCGGGATTGGCTTCATAGTGTGCGAGCAGCTTGTCGCCGTAGGCCGACAGCTTGAAGAAATAGCTCTCCTCCTCGACCCATTGCGCCGGCGCGCCGCTCGGCGGAGCTTGCCGCCGTTCGGGCTGTCGCGCAGTTCGCTCTCGTCGAAGTAGGCTTCGTCGCGCACCGAATACCAGCCGGCGTATTTCGAGAGAGTACATGTCGCCGTCGGAGCTTTCACCGCTCCCGATCGCCTGGACGGAGCGCTTGTGCCGCTCCTGCGTGGTGCGCACGATGTCGTCGGCGCGCGCGTTGAGCGCTTCGCCCATCGCCTCGAATTGCGCGGCGATTTCGTCGACGAAGGCCAGCGGCGTCACGCCTTCTTTCGCGGCGGTCTGCTGCACTTTGAGGCCATATTCGTCCATGCCGGTGACGAACAGCGTGTCGCGCCCGTCCAGGCGCATGAAGCGCTGGATGGCGTCGGTGGCGATGCGCTCGTAGGCGTGGCCGATATGCGGCGCGCCGTTGGCGTAGGGAATGGCGGTGGTGATGTAAAAGGTTCGGTTCGCGCTCATGCCCGCCGTCCTAGAGCATTTTTCGCCGCTTGAAAATGCGCGGCGGGCGCTTCGCTCACGCTCAAAGGAATTGCGCGCGGGCCGAGATTTCCTCGAAAAACGGCGAGAACGTGCAGCTTGCGATCGAGGTTGAGCGCCTCGGTCGCGCGTCGCGGCGCGCAGCTTGTCCCAGAGCGTCGTCGCGGCTTCGCGCGCGGCGGGCGAAGCGTCGGCGCGCGCCCGCGCGGCGAGCCAGTCGTAGAGCGCGGCGGTCAGCGCCTCGAACGCGTCGCCGGCGGCGCGTCCGCTCACCGCTTCGGCGAGCTTGTGGATCGCGCGCGGATCGGCGCTCGGCAATTGCGCGATCGCGGCGTCGATCAAGGCGCCGACGCCTTCGGCCTCGGGATCGAGACGGCGCAAGGCTTCGCGCACCGAGCCGTCGGCGCGCTCGGCGGCGGCTACGCGCGCTTGGCTGTCGGCCGCGTTCCAGGGCGCGCCGAGGCCGGCGACGACCTCGCCGATCTGCGCCGGCGAAAGCCGCTCCAGCAGCAGCCTTCGGCAGCGCGAGCGAATGGTCGCCAGCACCTGCCCCGGCCGATGCGCGACGATCAAGATCAGCGCATGCGGCGGCGGCTCCTCGATCATCTTCAACAGGCTGTTGGCGCCGCTGCGATTGAGATCCTCCGCGCTGTCGACGATGGCGACCCGCCAGCCGCCGAAAGCCGCGGACATATGGAACAGTTGCAGCCCCGAGCGGATGTCGCCGACGCCGATCTCGGTGAAGAAGGCCTTCGACTTGGGATTCAATCCGCGCCGCAGCAACGCGAAATCGGGATGAGCCATCGCCGCGAGTTGGCGCGCGGCGGGATGATCGGGAGCGACCGCCAAAGTGGTCGCTGCGCGCACCGCCGGCGCGTTCGGATCGGGGTTGGCGAGCACGAATTGGGCGAAGCGCCAAGCGAGCGTCGCCTTGCCGATCCCCTCGCGTCCGCCGATCAGCCAAGCGTGAGCGAGCCGTCCCTCGCGGTAGGCGCCGAGCATTTCGGCTTCGGCGGCGGCGTGGCCGACCAGCCGCGTCGCCAAGCGCGGATGCGGCGCGCCTGGGAAGGCGTCGCTTTCGGGTGGCGCGTCCGACGGGGCTTTGCTCATTGCGCCTTCGCTTTGCGTTTCAGCGCGCCGGCCAAGCGCTCGCGCACGACGTCCCAGATCGCCTCGGCGACTACGTCCTGCGCGGCGCCGGCGTCGATGACCGCGCAGCGCTTCGGCTCGGCGCGCGCGATCGCCAGGAACGCCTGGCGCAGCGTCTCGTGGAAGGCGAGGCCTTCGCCTTCGAAACGATCCGCCTCTTCGCCCTCGCCGCGCCGGGCTGCGGCGCGCGCAAGGCCCACGTCGACCGGCAAGTCGAGGATCAGGGTCAGATCGGGCCGGCAATCGCCGACCGCGACGCGCTGATCGAGGCTCGCGAGCAATTCCGGGTCCAACTGGCCGGCGGCGCCCTGGTAAGCGCGGGTCGAGTTGGCGAAGCGGTCGCAAACCACCCAATCGCCGCGCCGCAGCGCCGGCGCGATCGTCTTGTCGATATGGTCGATCCGCGCGGCGCTGAACAGCAGCGCCTCGCCCACCGCGCCGAAACGCGCGGCGGCGCCCGACAGGACGACTTCGCGCAAGGCTTCGGCGTCGGGAGAGCCGCCCGGCGTCGCGCGTCAGAACGACGGCGAACCCGAGGCCCCGCAGACGCTCGGCGAGCCGGCGCGCCTGAACCGACTTGCCCGCCCCCTCGCCGCCTTCGAGCGTGATGAACCGGCCCCTCGCCGGCGCGCGCGGCATCAGTTTCTCGCGAAAGCGCGATTGAAGGCGCTGCGGATCAGATCGGTGGCGAACTCGACTTCGGCGTCCAGAGCCCGCTTGCTCAAGCCGCCGAGGGGAACGGCGGCTTGGGTCTTCAGCGGCGCGTCGAGCGCCAGAGTTTGTCCTGCGCCAGCACGTCGAGCCGCGCGACCTCGACGCCGGCGGCGACCGGCGCGGTCAGCGGGCCGACATAGACGATCTTGGCGGTCAGCCGATCTTGCGAGCCGCGCGGCAGAAAGATTTTAACCGGCTGATCGCAAGCCAGGGGAACTTCGCTCTGCGCGCCGCCGTAGACCGACGCCGTTCCGATCGTTTGGCCGGGCTGGAACAAGACGCGCGGGTCGAACGAACGGAAGCCCCAGTCGAACAGCTTGCGCGATTTCTCGGCCCGGTCGGCCCCCTTCTTGAGCCCGTTGACGACGAGGATCAGTCGCTGGCCGTTCTGCTGTGCGGAACCGACGAGGCCATAGGCACCCTCGGCGGATCTGGCCATCAGGCCGTCGGCGCCGACATCCATGTTGAGCAGCGGGTCGCGGTTGAGCTGGTGGATCTTGTTCCAGGTGAAGTCCTTCTGGCTGAAGTAGTGGTAGTCGTCGGGGTAGTCGCGAATGACGTGGGCGGCGAGAAGCGCCATGCGCGGGCGGCACCTGCGCCCGTGCCGTCGCCGATTCCCCGCGCGTTGGCGAAGATCGAGTGCGTCATGCCGAGTTCGGCGGCGCGCTTGTTCATCAGATCGGCGAAGGCTTCCTCCGTTCCGGATATGCCTTCCGCGAGCGTCATCGCCGCGTCGTTGCCCGCGTTCTGAACCATGAGGCCCTGCAACAGATCGTCGATGCTCACTTCGCTATGGATGTCGAGAAACGTCGCCGGCCCGTGCGAGTGCGCGCCGCCGGTGCGCCAAGCGTGTTCCGAAACCGCGAACTTGTCGTCGAGATGCAGGCGTCCTTCCTTGAGCTGACGGAACACGATCTCCGCGGTCAAGAGCTTGGCGGTCGCCGCCGGTGCCATCGCCTGGTCGGCATTCTTCTCGAACAGCACCGCGCCGCTCTCGTAGTCGACGAGCAGCGCGAAGGGCGCGGAGGTCTGAAAGTTTTGCGCGCGCGAAGGCGCTGCGGTCAGGACGAATCCCAGCAATGTTGCGGACAACGCCAGGGCGAAGCGGTGAGCGAGCAAGGCCGATCCTCATCGGCGCGGCGAAAGAACGCGGCGCCGCCCGTTCTTGCATCGCATTTGAAGACAAATCAACGATCGCGCGAGGCTCGGCCGCCGCGCTCACCGATCGTTGGCTGGAGACGCCGCGGATCGAGGCGCTTCGCCTTGCTTGATCAGCTTTGCGAACGGGTCGCGTCGCAGCAGGCGGGCCGCGGCGCCGTCGCCCTCGGCGAAATAGAGCGCCCGATCGCCGGCAAGGGCCTGCTGAACGGGCCGTCGCGGCGGAATGGCCGGCGCCGTGGCGACCGTCGTCCCGATCGTGCGGGCGATGGCGCCCAGGTCGAAGGGTCGCGGCGGCGGCGGCGGCGCTTTCAACAATTTGGGATTGGGCGCGCTCGTGGCGAGGACAGGTTCTGCAGCCGGTTCGGGGGCCGGCGGCGGGGGCGCTACGGGTTTGACGAAGCTCGGCAGGAATGAAGGCGACGACGGCGGCGGCGCCTCCTGGGCGGCGGCGACCATCACCGGGGGGCCGCCCAACGTGGCGGGCGCGCCGTTGGTGCGCAGGCTCGCGAGCAACGTCGAATTGTCGGAGCCCTCGATCGGAGCGGGGCCGACATAGTCGACTTTCACCTTCGCCGTGCCCGCGTTCTTGAAATCGAGCACGTCGGCGACGCGCGACGACACGTCCATGACGCGCCCGCCGTGATAGGGGCCGCGATCGTTGACGCGAACGATGATCGAATAGCCGTTGGCGAGATTGGTGACCCTGGCGTAACTCGGCAGAGGCATAGTCGGATGCGCCGCCGTGAACGAGCGCATATCGTAAATTTCGCCGTTGGCCGTGCGTCGGCCGTGGAACGCGTCGCCGTACCAGGACGCCATGCCGACGGCGCTGTAATTTGTCACCTCGTGGGGATAATAGGTGCGCCCGGCGATCGTGTAGGGGTGGCCGACGAGATACTGCCCGCCGCCATGCGGCACTGGTTGTCCGTCCGCGATGACGCGCTCGCTCGCGGGGCCGTATTTAGCCGTCGAAAAATATTCGTGGCCGTGGCGGGCGTACTGGGAAGGCGCTTGCGCGCAGCCGGCCAGCGACGCGGCGAGCAGCGCCAGGACGCATGCCGGGCGCCAGGATACACGCCCCGCCTCGACGCCAAACATTCGGGCGGAGACAATCATCGAAGCAAACTCGCCAACGCTACATTACGAAAACACGCCCGCTTCGCGCCAGAAAGGCGCCGTTGGCGGAAGCTAGGCTCAGCAGACATTCCAAGCGCCACTTTGTCCCCACTTCCTTTCCAAACGCCTAATGCGCCCGCCGTCATTGCGCGAAATCCATCCGTGCTATCTCGCCCCCTGCCGCCTTCGCGACGTCAGCGCGCACTCGCAAGACCCCTCAACGCCAATGCTCGCTCAGCCAAGCTACCGGACGCACGCTCTTGTAGGCCTTCTTGTACCAGGGCGCCGGCCATTTCCCCTGCGCCGCTTCGTGCGGCCGGGGATGGCCGGTGAAAACGACGATGCGGGCGCGCGGAGGGATCGCCACATTTTTCCAATGATTGAGTGGAAAATGCGGCATCATCGTGGCCTTGAAGCTTGGACACCATTCGCGGGGCCAGAAAACCGTGGGAAGGCCGGATTCGCGGGTCAGATAGACCTGCTCGTTGGAGTAGAGCCGGCGCTTCTCCAGAGGCGCCTGTTCGAAATTGTCGACCAGATGCGGCGCGCCGCCGGCGGGAAAGCGCATGACCGAGGAATTGCCGCAGTCTTTCGATCCCCAATCCCGGATGATGGCGAGCTTGCCCGGGTCGAGATCGAAGAACGGATCGAGCGGCCCGACCACCACGACGTCCAGGTCGAGGAACAGGATGTCGCCTTCGACGCCGATGTCGCGCGACCACAGCGCCAGTTTGCGCCACGGGCTGCCGCCCAAGCCCGTCGCCGGCAGCTTGATCGGCGGGATCGGCCTCGCTTCGATGCCGGCGTCCAAGCCGGCCGGATCGTCGGTGAACGCGATAAAGCGCGTCGGCCGCGCGACGTTGCGCATGACGCCGCGATAAAGGCGGTTGACGTAATCGACGGGAAATCTCGTTCCCCAGCGGATGCAAGCGACGGTTTGCAGAGTTGGCTCCTTAAGGAAGTCTCGCGACGCGGCGTCAGACTGGCGACTCCGGCAGGGCTCGAACCTGCGACCTGCCGCTTAGAAGGCGGATTGAGTCGATTGCGCTATCACCTTCAAATTAAACGATAATATCGAGTTTCTATTCCTGGCATGTTGGTTGTGAGACACGATGCGAGACACAAAGAGGCCTTGTGCGCGTAGGCTTGTGGCAGGATGTTGAAAAGGTCAAGGGCGCCCCGCCGAGCCCCTGCGCCTGTGCCACCGCACCGAATAGTGCGCTCGATCGCGAACCTCGCCCTTGCCGGCGATCTCGGGAGCCCGCCGGCGAGTACCCCCTCAACGGCCTCGACGGGCGCGGCGGGCCGCCCCTGCGCCCGCCAGCCGCACGGCGGCCAGACCGCGACGACGATTGCGCGCGAACGGCCGCCGGGTCGATCGGGTCGACGGGCGCGGCGGCGCTCGCCGCGTCCCGACGCATGTGCGCCAGCGGCTCGCGATCGCGCGCGAACGGCCGCCGGCCGAGCGTGAGCCTGGCGGCGGGCCGCGCGTGAGCCGATCGGCGATCGGCGGCGAGCGATCGGCCTCGACGGGCGCGACGGGCCGCCCCTGCGCCCGCCAGCCGCACGGCGGCCAGACCGCGACGACGATTGCGCGCGAACGGCCGCCGGGTCGATCGGGTCGACGGGCGCGGCGGCGCTCGCCGCGTCCCGACGCATGTGCGCCAGCGGCTCGCGATCGCGCGCAAACGGCCGCCGGCCGAGCGTGAGCCTGACGGCGGGCCGCGCGTGAGCCGATCGGCGATCGGCGGCGAGCGATCGGCCTCGACGGGCGCGACGGGCCGCCCCTGCGCCCGCCAGCCGCACGGCGGCCAGACCGCGACGACGATTGCGCGCGAACGGCCGCCGGGTCGATCGGGTCGACGGGCGCGGCGGCGCTCGCCGCGTCCCGACGCATGTGCGCCAGCGGCTCGCGATCGCGCGCGAACGGCCGCCGGCCGAGCGTGAGCCTGACGGCGGGCCGCGCGTGAGCCGATCGGCGATCGGCGGCGAGCGATCGGCCTCGACGGCCTCGACGCGCCGCCCGTGCGCCCGCAAGCCGCATCGCACGCGAACGGCCGCCGGCCGAGCGTGAACTTGGCCGCAGGCCGCGCGTGAGCCGATCGGCGATCGGCGGCGAGCGATCGGCCTCGACGGGCGCGACGGGCCGCCCCTGCGCCCGCCAGCCGCACGGCGCGCCAGCTCGCGACGACGATTGCGCGCGAACGGCCGCCGGGTCGATCGGGTCGACGGGCGCGGCGGCGCTCGCCGCGTCCCGACGCATGTGCGCCAGCGGCTCGCGATCGCGCGCAAACGGCCGCCGGCCGAGCGTGAGCCTGACGGCGGGCCGCGCGTGAGCCGATCGGCGATCGGCGGCGAGCGATCGGCCTCGACGGCCTCGACGCGCCGCCCGTGCGCCCGCAAGCCGCATCGCACGCGAACGGCCGCCGGCCGAGCGTGAACTTGGCGGCGGGCCGCGCGTGAGCCGATCGGCGATCGGCGGCGAGCGATCGGCCTCGACGGGCGCGACGGGCCGCCCCTGCGCCCGCCAGCCGCACGGCGCGCCAGCTCGCGACGACGATTGCGCGCGAACGGCCGCCGGGTCGATCGGGTCGACGGGCGCGGCGGCGCTCGCCGCGTCCCGACGCATGTGCGCCAGCGGCTCGCGATCGCGCGCAAACGGCCGCCGGCCGAGCGTGAGCCTGGCGGCGGGCCGCGCGTGAGCCGATCGGCGATCGGCGGCGAGCGATCGGCCTCGACGGGCGCGACGGGCCGCCCCTGCGCCCGCCAGCCGCACGGCGGCCAGACCGCGACGACGATTGCGCGCGAACGGCCGCCGGCCGCGCGTGAGCCTGGCGGCGATCGGCGGCGAGCGATCGGCCTCGACGGCCTCGACGCGCCGCCCGTGCGCCCGCAAGCCGCATCGCACGCGAACGGCCGCCGGCCGAGCGTGAACTTGGCGGCGGGCCGCGCGTGAGCTGATCGGCGATCGGCGGCGAGCGATCGGCCTCGACGGGCGCGACGGGCCGCCCCTGCGCCCGCCAGCCGCACGGCGGCCAGACCGCGACGACGATTGCGCGCGAACGGCCGCCGGCCGCGCGTGAGCTGACCGGCGATCGGCGGCGAGCGATCGGCCTCGACGGGCGCGACGGGCCGCCCCTGCGCCCGCCAGCCGCACGGCGGCCAGACCGCGACGACGATTGCGCGCGAACGGCCGCCGGCCGCGCGTGAGCCGATCGGCGATCGGCGGCGAGCGATCGGCCTCGACGGGCGCGACGGGCCGCCCCTGCGCCCGCCAGCCGCTGAGCGGAGTCTATCGGATCGAGCACATCCCGCCGGCGCCGCCGGTCCATGCCGGCCATCGGGCGGCTTTCGCGGTCGTCGTCGCCGCCGTCGTCGCCATCGGCCTTCTTTTACTTGCGGCGGCCCACGGCTGACGGCCGCGCTTCGCTATCGCCCCTTCTATCCGCGCCCCAGCGCCGCCGCGCTGATGGCCGGTGGGGCGGTCGTGAGGTTGCGGGCGCCGAGCGTCGAGCCTTCGCTGCGGTCGACCGAATAGGGCGAGCGCCTAGCGGCCTTCGCGGGATCGGCTAAGCAATGACAGCCGGAAAGGCTGACGGTCGCCAGCGCGGCCCGTAGGCCCGCGGTGCTCGGCGCACCTCTCTTTCCGAAGAGTTGGCGCGCCGCGCGACGATGCACAGCCACGGACTTGTGGCCTCATCTCGCGCCGCCCGCTCATGCGCCCGCGCGCGAACGGTCGCAACATTTGGCAAATTTGCCGGAGGTTTCTCAGGCACGCGCGCGCAGTGATCAAGCGGCAAATTTGCCGCTTGTTTCTCAGGCGGCGGCGGCCGAGCGTCTGCATGTCGCGGAGCGCAGCGTGAGGGCGACCCGCGCGTTATCGGCTAGCGCAAACCGGTTCCGATTTGGAACCAGTTTCGCAAGGGTGAGCCTGCGCGCGATCGGCTAGCGCCGTCGCGCCCGTCGGGTCCATTGCTCGGCCCCCCGAACGGCCGACAAGGGCGAGGCTCGCCGCTGGCCGCACGGCTCGGCCTGACGGCGATCGGCGGCCTCCAGACGTCCGGCAAACCTGATGCGGAAGAATGGTTCCTCGTCGGAACCATTCTTCGGCGGTTGCCCGGCCGAAACGCGGCCGGCCTCGCGCCATTCGCCGATCCTTCGTCGCCTGTTCGGCTGACGCGCCCTAGTCGCCCCGGATATCGGGATCGAGCGCGCGCACGACGGATTTGCGTAGGCTCGCGAGATCGACGGGCTGAGCAAAGCGCAGGCTGAGCTTAGACCAATCGAGCGGAGCGCCGCCGAATTTCGCGTGGAAGAGTTCGGCCTCGATCGCCAATAATTCTGAGAGGGCCGCTAAGTGCCAGCCCCGCGAAACGTCGGCCGCCGCGCATTCCGGCGGCGTCGCCGCTGCCTCGACGTTGTAAACGCGCTTCACAAATTCGTTCCAGATCCAATTTGCCGCTGCGGCATTGGCGCCGGCGAGGCGCAGCGCCGTTCGGACGGCGGCCTCAATCGGGTCGTCGGACTTCGAAGTTTTGAACTGCACAAGAGCGCCCATTTGGTTCGCCTCGATCCCTCTCCGCGGCATTCCCCGTCATGGCGCGCCCTTTTAGGAGCCGCTACGAAGCCGTTCGCGCGTCACGCCCATTCTGGGCTTGCCAATCCCGCCGATCGCCGCCGTGGCCTTGCGCTGGCGATCCTCGGCCGCGTCGCCGCTCATACCTCACGCCCCAGCGAAGTTGACGGCGCGGCGGCGTTGCAAGCTGCAATTGAACAATCGCCGCGCCGGTTTGCCGGGCGCCTCTCGGCGAGCCGGCGAACACGGTGTGATCGAGTAAGGCCCTTCCGGCGCCGCCCTGCGCGAGGCGGCGCCGGCCGGTCGTCGCGTGCGGCCCGGCCGCGTGTCGCAGCGCGGGGCAAGCGCGCGGCAAGCGCTGGAGTCCAGCCACGCCGCCGCTGGCCGACGGTGGGACGGTCCGCCGACGTTCGTTGAGACCAGAAGCCCAATCATTCGATCCATGCCTATCCGGTTTTCACCCATGAGCGCTAGCCGTAGGGTGTTGCCATTCGTGATCGTAAAGCTCGCGGTAGGTCGGCGCGGCAACCTCGCCGCCGATCCCGAGCAACGAGCGGAAGGCGTTGAACGGGTAGAACCGCCGATTGAAGCGGAACGTGAACTCGTTGAGGTAGGCTTGAAGGTGCTGAGGGCTGACGCCGTGGTGACATCCGCGCAACCACGATTTGAGGTTGCTGAACACCAAGTGCGCCATCGGCAGGTAGTCCTCAGCGACCTGAGCGTCTCCGCCTTCGGCGGCGGCAAGATGCTCATAGCCGCGATCGGCGAGCTTGGCGTAAGCGCCCCAGCCGTCCGTTACGATCATCGACCCCGGCAGGACCGCGCCTTCGACGAAGCCGACCAAAGACTTGGCGGTTCGATCGGGGCAGACTTGAAGCCGCAGGCGCCCAGCCATGCGACCACCACGACGATCCTTGCGCCCTTTCTTCGGCTTGCGCTGGCGGACCTCGACGGCGGCGACGACCAACGTCTGATCGTGAACGCCGCGTCCTTCGCCCCGCGTCGCCCCGCCGACGTAAGTCTCGTCAACCTCGACGTGATCGCCAGAGCCGGGGAAGCCGATGCGATCGGCGTCAGGGCGGACCATTCCGGCGCGCAGTTTGTGCAGAATTTGGAAGGCCGTTTCGTATCGGCCAAGGCCAAGCTGGCGCTGAAATTGGACTGCGCTCATCCCGGCCGTGTCGCTGGCGACGAGGTAGGCCGCCCAGAACCAAACCGACAGCGGCGTATGCGTCCGCGCCATCACCGTCCCGGCAGTCAAGGCATTGTCCTTGCGGCACTTTCGGCAGCGCAGGACGCCCGGCCGCGCCTCGAAGCGGAACGGCTCACCGCGCTCGCGGCAGTAGGCGCAGGTGAAGCCCGCGCCCCAGCGGATTTGCTCCAGGTAGTGGGCGCAGGCCGTATCATCTGGAAAGAGCCGTTGAAATTGCGGCAGCGACGTGGGGAACGGCAGTTCAGCGTGAAGGAGAACGTCGGGAGACATGCGAGCGGATTACTCGTCGAACGATGTGAACTGATAGCAGGACATCATTCCAGCAATGATCGTCGCCGCCGGATACTTCGCCGCGAGGTGTTTCTTGATCGCGAAATAATCCGGCAGATCATAATAGGCGGCATCAACGATCGCGCCGTTTTCGATCGCGGCCAACGCTTGCCCTGAACCAACATAATAACTCGCGTTGCTGGGAACTTCGAAGATCGACGGCTTGAAACCGTAAGAGCGCTTGGACTGGCGGCGATTCGGGTGATTGGTCATTTCCGTTCTCTGCCCCTGATCTTCCCCGAGGCGCGGGCTTTTCTCATCAACAAAGAGACGCTAGCACAGGTATCTGTGGGTGTCAAGCGGATAGGCATGATTCGATCCCTCGAATCAGCAGTGGCACAACCGCCACCGCGGGCCGAGCCGATCCGATCTTCGCGATGGTCAGATCGCGGCCGGTCGCGGCCGGAATCGATCTTTGGACGACTTTCAATTGCCGCTGGGCGATCGCGAGAACATCTTCGGCGCTCTGCGGCTCCGCCTCGACGCTCGGCGAAAACCATGCGTCGCACTCGACAGCCTCGAAGTCACGGGACTCGTAAAACACCGCGCCGCGGACAGTGTCGCCCGACCATCCGGCAATGGCATAATTTGTGGGCGACTCGTAAGCGATTTCCAGGTCTCGGCATCGCTTCATTTTCCAAGCGCGCGCAAAGCGCAACACTTCCGGCAGACGTGCGATCGCCAAGCCAAACTGCGCCCCGAAACCCTCAATCGTTGTTCGAAAGCGTTCGGTCAGGTCGAGATAGCCGCTTGCAACGCCAACAATCTGCGATTGCGAGACGCCCAGCTTGACAACCGGCCTCGAAAGCGGCTCGCGATCGCGATAGGCTTCGCCATCAGCCCAAACGAAGGCGCTCCCGTCGCGAGTCTTGGCGAAGCCGCAGACGGTCATTTGGCGCCATAGATTCTGTCGATCAGCGCCTGCTCGCCGCGGCGAAGTTCGAAAGCCAGAAAGGCGCCACCGAGTTCGCGAACTTCCGCCGGACGCCGCGGGGCGACCCGGCCAACCTCCGCGCCGTCGAGCGCGTCGAGCTTTGACTTGCGGCGCGCGGCGCGGGCGGCGAGCTCGACGTCCGGATCGTCGCCGCCAACCCCTTCCGGCTCTCCGGTTTCGTCGGCCGAGCCGAATGGATGATCCAATCCCGCAAGGCCGGCCCTCGCGAGCGCCCTAGCGTGCGTAAGGCCCTCAAGCAGCAAGCCGCCGAAGCGATCTAGGTGCTCGCGCGTCTCCGCGTGAGCGGCGACCGCCTTCTGCCCCGCGCGATTGGCACCTGCCAAGGCCTCAGCGACCCCTTGCAAATGGTCGATTCCATTGTCGCCTATCGCGCCGGCGCTTTTCCCGCGCCCGCGGAGACTACGTTCAATTGTCAAAGCCTCAGCGTTTGCTGGGACGGAAACCAAGGAAATTTCCAGCAATTCCCATTTCGTGAATTTCCGGCCGCCGCCCGCGAGCGGCTCGGATTCGATCGGCTTGAAACCAATGCTAACAGCTTTCATGACGCCGACTTTGTAGAGCGCGCAAATCTCGTCCGCTTTGGCCGAGAGACCTTCGGCAGCGAACCGAATTTTTGCCTCAAGGCGCCCGTTAGCGATTTTGGGCCACGCATTTCCGACAGGTTGCGAAGGATCGTGTTGCAACAGCACGACATTGTTGGGCCTATAGTTGTCGAGCTGGGCGCCGAGCGGGTCGACGATGTCACCTTGCCTATCGACCACACCTGTAGTGGCAACGACTTTGATTTCGCGCTCGCCGAGCGCCCCGTCGGCGGCGACAGCGCCGCTAAGGAATTTGCGGACTGCGGTCATTTCGAATAGCCCTCAAAGATTCCGCGCGATTGCGCTACTACGGAAAACGCCTGTTTGCTGGGGAGCGACACGATCTCACCCGCTTTCATCTGTCGACCGTCGTCCGGGTGAGGGTAGCCGGGCACCAGGAGCTTGATGCGAAACAAGCCCTTGTCATCCGGCGTCGGTTCGAACGGCGGTTCCGCAGGCACGGGCGCGGGCTTCGGCGCAGCGGCCTTCGCCGGCGCCGGCTTCGCGCTGGCGATCACGACCGGCTTCGGCGCAGGCGTCGGCGCCGCAGGGCGCGGCTGCGGCGGCTTTGGGGCCGCTGCGTCACGCTGACGAGCAAGCTCGGCCGCAAAGAGATCGACCGTATCGCTCGTGACCACGACCGGCGTCGCCGGCATCCAAGCCGCTGCCTCGGAAGCAAAGCCGCGCTCCATCGCCTTTGCGCGTGACTGCACGAGTCGCTCATGCGTCGCCAAGAAAGCGCGCGCGGCGGCGAGATGGTCGGCCTCTGTCGCCATGTGAGCCTCGCGCATTCCGCGCCATTCCGCTCGGCGCGCTTCGTCCCGCGCAGCTGCGAGCCGATCGCGCAAGCCGGGCAGAACCAAGTCGACCTTCTCGACGATCCGATAGCAGCGCTCCGATGCGCGCTCGTCGCGGTCGAGGTTCT
>CAVXCA010000101.1:0-111664 GCA_963759955.1 uncultured Alphaproteobacteria bacterium | reverse complement strand
GGTGAAAATCCCGCGACAATCAGGATGAGAATGCGCCGCCGCGGGGGTGACGAAGGAAGGGCGTAGCCCGACCGTAGACACCCCCGCGGCGGCGGCGAGCGCCCGAGAGGTCTCGTCTGGCGGTAACGGCGGCTGGATAAGGGGTCGGCTTTCTCTTTCGAGGGGACCGACTTTTTGCCTGGCAGACACGTCACCGATCGTCAGATGAGGCTATTCATGAACATGCGTCGCAACCATTCGCCGGCGATTGCCGGCGCGAAAGCCGGATTCAGCACGGCCGCCGCCTACCGGTTTGAGAAGGATCCCCGACTTCCCAGCCAGAAGAAGGCGCGTCGCGAGCGACGCCGGGCCGATCCCTTCGCCGATGTCTGGGACAATGAAGTCGTCCCGATGCTGAAAGCCGCGCCCGGATTGAGGCCGATCGGCGTCTTCGAGGAACTCTGCCGCCGGCATCCGGACCTGGGCGCCGGCACGCGGCGGACTTTGGAACGCCGCATCAGGGCGTGGCGGGCGGTGAATGGCCCGGATCGGGAGGTGATCTTTCGCCAGGAGCATCCGCCGGGGCGGATGGGATTGTCGGACTTCACCGAAGTGGCCGATCTCGGCGTCACCATCGCGGGCCAAAACCTCGATTGCCGACTTTACCACTTCCGCTTGCCCTTCTCGGGCTTCGAGCACGCCCATGTCGTGCTCGGCGGCGAAAGCTTTGTCGCGCTGGCGGAAGGGCTGCAGAACGCCCTGTGGGCGCTGGGCGGCGTTCCCGAGCAACATCGCAGCGACAGCCTCTCGGCGGCCTTCCGCAATCTTGGCGCCGACGCCAAGGAGGATTTGACGACACGTTACGAGGCGTTCTGCGCCCATTACGGCATGACGCCGACCCGCAACAATCCCGGCGTCAGCCACGAAAACGGTTCGATCGAGAGCGCCCACGGCCATCTCAAGAGAGCGCTCGCCGACGCCCTGTTGCTGCGCGCCTCGCGCGACTTCGACGATCTCCCGGCATGGCGGGGCTTCGTCGACGAGATCGTCGGGCGCGGCAACGTCCGCAACGCCAAGCGCATCGACCAAGAGCGGATGGCGTTGAACAAGCTGCCAATCCGCAAGACCGCCGACTACGAGGAGGTCAACGTCGACGTCACCACCTCCAGCGCCTTCACCTTGCGCAAGGTGTTCTACTCGGTCCCCTCCCGACTGATCGGCCATCGGCTGCGGGTGCGCCTTTATGACGATCGGCTCGAATGCTTCCAGGGCTCGACGGCCATCCTCACCTTGCGGCGCGGGCGGGCCCAGCCGAACGGCAAGCATGGCCATGTCGTCGACTATCGTCACGTCATCCACTCCCTGCGCCGCAAGCCCATGGCGCTGCTCAATCTGGTCTATCGCGACCAGCTCTTCCCCCGCCGAGCCTTCGCCCTGGCGTTCGAGGCCTTGCTCGCCGGTCTCGGTCGAGAGACCAGCTTGCCGCGCCATGGTCGGCCTTCTCGCGCTCGCGCACGAACGCGCCTGCGAGGCCGAACTCGCCGTTGCGCTGCAAACGGCTCTCGACGACGGCGTCCTCCCAGATCTCGAGGCGCTGATCGAGCGCTTCCGTCCGAAGGATGTCGCGTTACCTATCGTCGTCGTCAGGCTGCCCTCTCTCGCCGTTTACGACCAAATCGGCACAAGCGTGGGAGAAGCGGCATGAACGCGAGCGAAAAACTCGACGCCGCCCGAATCGACCTGCTGCTGAACGAGTTGCGACTGCCGGGGATCAAGCTGATCTGGGCCGCCCTGGCGGCGACTGCCGACAAGGAGGGCTGGCCAGCCGCCCGTTTCCTGGCCGCCCTCGCCGAACAGGAGATGGTGGAGCGAAGCCGGCGTCGCTTCGAACGTCATCTGGAGGAAGCGCGATTGCCGCCGGGAAAGACCCTCGACGCGTTCGACTTCACCGCTGTGCCGATGATCTCGAAGGCGCAGGTGCAAGCGCTCGCTGCTGGCGACGCCTGGCTCGAAAAGGGAGCCAATCTCTTGTGCTTCGGGCCGCCAGGCGGAGGAAAATCCCACCTTGCGGCGGCGCTCGGTCTGGCCTTGATCGAAAAGGGCTGGCGCGTGTTGTTCGCCAGAACCACCGACCTCGTGCAAAAGCTCCAGATCGCGCGCCGCGATCTCGCCCTCGAAGCCGCGATCACCAAACTCGACAAATATCATCTGCTGATTCTCGACGATCTCGCCTATGTCACCAAGGATCAGGCGGAAACGAGCGTTCTGTTCGAACTGATCAGCGCTCGCTACGAGCGGCGATCGATGCTCATCACCGCCAACCAGCCCTTTGGCGAATGGGGAAAAATTTTCCCCGATCAAGCTATGACGCTCGCGGCCATCGATCGCCTCGTCCATCACGCAACCATCCTTGAAATGAACGTCGACAGCTATCGCCGAAAGGAAGCGGTCGACAAAGCGCGTGGGGCAGGACGACCGCCGACGCGCGCCACAATCAAAGGATCATCCTGATTGTCGCTCCGCGACAAGCAAATCACGCATCACGAAAATATCGCTTGCGTTATCGTCGCGCCGCGACAATCATCCCTCCGCCGCGACCGCCAAAATGGCCAGCCTGATTGTCGCTGCTTTCCCATCCAGATTGTCGCGCTACACGGATCGGTGCCGAATGCCATGGGTGCCGACGTGCGGTACGCCTGCGCGCTCCAGGACGCGTTTCCAACCGGACGAGTATGTGTTCTGCGTCATCGGCTTGGACGGGTCGAAGATCGAAGGGCAGACATAGCGCGATTCTTCGAGGCGCGGCGCATTCATAAGGAGCTGAACCGCCTTAGCGCTCAACGGCTTCGACATACCGCCTGTCTTGCTGTCCGGCCAGGTAACCCTACGCCCGGCGATATCCAACCACGACCATTCAAGATTGATGACCTCAGACATACGGGCCGCAAATTCGAAATGGAGACGAATACCAAGCGTCAGGAACGGATGTTCCAGTCCTTGGGCATCGGCACGATCCAGATAGGCGAACAGAGACGCAAGCTCTTCGTCAGTGATGAGACGCGTTCTGGCCCCGTTTTCTGGATATTTTGGGACGTGCCGACAGGGGTTTGAGCCGTCAGCCCGATACCCCCAGACTTCGGCCATGTTGAACATCTTGCGAAGACAGGAGAGCACCCGGTTTGCGCCAATCGGCGTGTTTTCAAGACGCTTCATGAGTTTTGAGACGTCGGCGCGGGTGACATCGTGGACCTTCATCGATCCGAGGATCGGAACGATATGGTTGTCGATATTCTGCTGGTTCGTCTCTACTGTGCTCAGCTTGTTCATCGAACGCGAATAGTCATCGATGAACCGCTTGCACAGATCCTTTACAGCGGGGGCGTTTCGGGAAGCTGTTTTGGCAGCGCTTGGGTCTTTGCCGCGGCGAACCTCCGCCAGCCAATCCTGCGCGATCCTGCGTGCCTGTTCGACGGTCAGTTCGCCAAAGCGTCCGATCGCCGGCTTGCGTCGTTCGCCCGAGTTCGTGCGATACTGGACCATGAAAATTTTTCGGCCCGTGGGCGTGACCTTCAACAGAAAGCCGGGCACCACCGTATCGCGCAGCTCATAGTCTTTCTGTTGCGGGCCGGCCGCATCCACGGCCGTCTTAGTCAGCTTGGTCTTGGGCATCTTGCGCTCCGTTCTTGTTCGGAGCCAGGGGCCGCCTAGGGGCCACCAGGCAACCGACTCTGGCGTGGACCCGGCTGCGAAAGGATGGGATGGACCGCGTATAATGCGAGCAAAATCATGCGGTTATCGTGCTCTATCGCGTATTCGGATAGAAATAGGATAGACGAGAGTGAGAGACTTAAAATCCTTCGGCCCCAAAGGCTGTGCGGGTTCGACCCCCGCCGTCCGCACCAGGACTCTGGCGGGGGAGGGCGTCGTTTTGGGGCGCGGCGTAGAGTTGTCAAAGGCTTGCGTGACGATTTTCCGCCGCCTGCAGGCGCGCGCCGCCCGATCACTGTAATTGAAGACGGGACGGCGAAAGCCGTAGCTGGTAAGAAAATTCGTAGGGCCGCAAAGCGTGTGCCGGTTCAAGTCCGGCCACCAGCACCACTGCAAGAACAAGACTTGCGGGCGCTGGGACGGAGCCCGGAAGTTGTCACCCTGCGAGGCCTCTCGGGGTGCGGCGCTTCATCGTGTAGCTTGCTCCAAATCGTCATGCTCGAACGCACTCGCCATACGCTCGACCTCGTTCGCGGCAAGACCGATCGCGCTCGCGGTTTCGCGCCAGCGCGCGACGACCGCGCCGACTTCGCGGACGATGCTTCTTGCCTTGTTCGGCTTCACCCCGAAATGCGGCGCGACAGCAAGCGCGAGATCGAGTGACGCCGTGCCGTCCACTTCGTCGATCGCGGTCGTCAGGATGCGCGGCTTGATATCGACGGGAACGGGATTCACGTCATAGACCGGCGACAGCCGCCAGCCCGCAGCTTCATACAGAAAGCCGTGGTTGCGCAGGTGATCGTCGGTGTTGGAAACGAGGATGCTGAAGACGATCCGCCGCCAAAGCTGGGCGCAATCCTCATCGGCCTTGGCGCCGTACTGGCGCAAGGCGTCAGCGATTTCCATGTAGCTGTGCGGCTCGTTGTCGGCTGCATCGAGAAGGCTCATCGCCGACAGGAACGGGATGCGCAGCTCGCTGCGACGGTCGAACCGGCGCAGCAGCAGCACGTCGCGATCGGCTGCCTTCTCGATGCGCCATTCGGGCGTCGGCAGGCCGGCTTGCGCGGCAAGCGTCAGGGCGACCGCTTCCCACAAGCCGACTCGGATCAGGTCGCCATGCTGCGGGAATTTCGCAATGGCGAGTTGGCCGTCCTTGTCGACGACGGAGGCTTTCGGCCGCGCGCCGCCGAGCGACGAGCCGGGAGCGAGCAGGAGGCGGAGATCGTCGTCGCTGCCGCCGTCCGCGCTCATGCGCATCGCCGCGCCGAGAAGGGCAGGGAGTTGCAATAGGGGCGGTATCTGAACGCCCGCAGCGAGGAACGGCCCGCCTTCGTGCTCGGCAAGGCGCAGCGCGCCCTGACGCGCGATATCGCCGACGCCGAGCAGATAGTCGACTTCGAGCAAGGTGCGCGGCGCGCGCTTTTCTTCGCGCGCTTTGCGGCGCTCTTCGCGCTGGATAAGCGCGCGGCCCCAACGATCCGGCGCGGAGTCTCCGATCGCACCGAAGATCAATCGCCCTGCCGCCGTGTGGTGCGGGCCTTTGCCGAGCGTCAACGCCGGTTCCAGCGCGAAGTGGAGCGGATTGTCGAGCCATCCGGCGTCGTATTCGAAGGTGGCGCTTTCCTTGCCCTTGCGGCTGCGCGCCCACAGGCTGCCGACGCGGTGCGGCGCGCCTTCGAGATCGACATAGACGAGCAGGCTGCGATCGGTCATGCCGGATTCCTCCGCGCGCCGCCCGAGGAACGAATGCGTTTCGGCAGCCGTTCCTCTTCGAGCTGGAGGCCGACCTCGTCGGCGCGGCTGTCGGCGAGATCGGCGAGGCGCGGCGTCAGCCCGAGGACGAACATGACGGTCGCGTAGATGCCTAGCGCGACGCCGGGATCGCCGCGCTCGACCTTGCGCAGTGTCATGCGCGTGATGAAGGCGCGCTCCGCCATGGTCGTCGTGGCGATGCGCCGCCTGAGGCGCGCGCTGCGGATGTCCGCGCCGAGCTTGGCGAGGGCGCGCTTGACGGGCAGCGGCAAAGGCGGTGTCGAACGCATGGGATCTTGCCCTTGTAAGGGCTCTTTACATAGCCATAAATTGGCATAATGTAAATGAAAATAGCCATTAAGAAATGGACCCTGTTCGGTCAGGGCCTTGCCCGGATAACGATGATGCGTCCGCGTTGACCTATTTGGCGTCCCGTAGCCGACGCGACGAAACCGGCCGTTGTGCGGGACGCGGCGACGGACGCCCTCGGAAGCCCGCCGGCTGTCGGACTTCCTGCGGTGAATAGACGGCTTATCCGCCGCAGGTCATGCGGCGGATGGATTCGCGTTTGCCGCGAATAGTCGAGCGTACGGCCCCGCCGACCCTCGCGCCCCTCACGCCCCCGCTACCCCGCCGCTTCCGCCTCGCGCACGATGTCGATCGTGCGCAGCACGCTCGACGGGTTGACGCTGATCGAGTCGATGCCGAGCTTGGCGAGGAAGCGGGCGATCTCCGGGTAGTTCGCCGGCGCCTCGCCGCAGATGCCGACCTTGCGGCCGTTGCGCTTGGCGCCGGTGACGGCGAGGCGCAGCATCTCCAGCATGCCGGGGTCGCGCTCGTCGAAATCGAACGCGACGATTTCCGAATCGCGGTCGACGCCGAGCGTGAGCTGGGTGAGGTCGTTGGAGCCGATCGAGAAGCCGTCGAACACCTTGGAAAAGGCGTCGACCTGGATGACGTTGTTGGGGATCTCGCACATCACGTAGACTTCGAGCCCGTTCTTGCCGCGCTCCAGGCCGTTGCGCGCCATCGCCGCGAGCACCTGTTCGGCCTCGGCGACGCGCCGGCAGAACGGCACCATGACGACGAGATTGACGAGCCCCATCGTCTCGCGCACCCGCTTCAGCGCCTCGCATTCGAGCGCGAAGCCGTCGGCGTAGGCGGGGTGGGCGTAGCGCGAGGCGCCGCGAAAGCCGATCATCGGGTTGGCCTCGCGCGGCTCGAACGCCGCGCCGCCGATCAGCTCGGCGTATTCGTTGGTCTTGAAGTCGGAGAGACGGATGATCACCGGCTTGGGATAGAACGCCGCCGCGATCGTGCCGACGCCCTCGGCGAGGTTGCGCACGAAATATTCGCGCGGCGAGGCAAAGCCGCGCGCGCGCTCGTCGATGCGTGCGCGGTCCTTGTCGTCGACGCGCTCGGGATGCACGAGCGCCATTGGATGCACGCCGATGTATTCGTTGACGATGAACTCCATCCGCGCCAGGCCGACGCCGGCGTTCGGCGTCGCCGCGGTGCGGAACGCGAGGTCGGGATTGCCGAGGTTGACCATGATCTGCGTCTTCGGCAGCTTGAGCGCGCCGACGTCGACGCGCGCGACTTCGAACGGAATTGCGCCTTCGTAGACGGTTCCCGCCTCGCCGCCGGCGCAGAAGACCGTGACCTTCGCGCCCGTCTTGAGGGCGCTCGTCGCGGTTTCCGAGCCGACCACCGCGGGCACGCCGAGTTCGCGCGCGACGATGGCGGCATGGCAGGTGCGCCCGCCGTGGTCGGTCACGATGGCGCCGGCGGTCTTCATCACCGGCTCCCAGTCGGGGCTGGTCGAGCGCGCGACCAGCACTTCGCCGGGCCGGAACGTGTTGAGCTCGTCGGCCGTCGCGATGACGCGCGCGACGCCGACCGCGATCTTCTCGCCGACCGCCTTGCCGGTCGCGAGCACGACGCCCTCGCCCTTGAGCGAATAGGTTTCGAGCTGCGTCGCCGACTTTCGCGAGGCGACGGTCTCGGGGCGCGCCTGAACGACGTAGAGGCGGCCGTCGTCGGCGTCTTTCGCCCACTCGATGTCCATCGGCATGTCGTGACCGGCGCGCTTCGAATAATGCGCCTCGATCTTCATGGCGTAGTCGGCGAGCGTCAGCGCCTCTTCGTCGGTGAGGCAGAATTGCGCTTGTTTCTCCGGCGGGGTCGGCTCCTCGCGGGTGGTGAAGCCGGTGTGGCCCTTGGCGAGCGTCATGGTGAGCTGCTTCTGCCCGAGCGCGCGGCGCAGCACGCTGCGAAAGCCGGCGCGGAACGTCGGCTTGTGGACGTAGAACTCGTCGGGATCGACCGTGCCCTGCACGACGTTCTCGCCCAGGCCGTAGGAGCCGGTGACGAAGACGACGTCGCGAAAGCCGGATTCGGTGTCGAGGGTGAAAATCACGCCGCTGCTCGCGCGGTCCGAGCGAACCATTTTCATCACGCCGACCGACAGCCCGACCTTGAAATGATCGAAACCGTTGTTGACGCGATACACGATCGCGCGATTGGTGAAGAGGGAGGCGAAGCACTGGCGGCACGCCTCGAAGACATCGTCGGCGCCGCTGATGTTGAGATAGCTCTCGTGCTGGCCGGCGAAGCTCGCCGTCGGGAGGTCCTCCGCGGTGGCCGAACTGCGAACGGCGACCGCGACATTGGCGCCGTATTGGGCCTCGAGCTTGCGGTAAGCGGCGGCGATCGCCTGACGCATCGCCTCGCTCCCGGTCGCCGCATAGACGATCCGCCGCGCCTCGGCGCCGCGCGTGGCGAGAAGCTCGACGTCGGCGACGTCGAGATCGTCCAGCAGCGCGTGCAGCGCCTTCCAGACCTCCGGGGCCTTCACGGCGCCGTAATAGACGTCGACCGCGAGCGCGAAGCCGTTGGGCACGCGCACGCCCTCGGCGGCCATTTCGCGAAACATTTCGCCGAGCGAAGAGTTTTTGCCACCCACCGCGGGCACGTCTTCCAAGCGAATGGCCTCGAACCAACGGACGGAATCGGAGAGATCACCCATCGCGGCCTCCTTGTGCAAAGCGAATCAGAGGCTTTTTGCGTTCGCTTGACATTGATCTGCGTCAGCCTCGCGCCGCGCTCCGCCTTTCCTTCCCTCGGCCGCGCGCCTAAACAGCCGCCATGAGCACCCGCCCGCCCGCGCGCACGCTGAAATC
Source organism: uncultured Alphaproteobacteria bacterium (assembly GCA_963759955.1). Lineage (GTDB taxonomy): Bacteria > Pseudomonadota > Alphaproteobacteria > Rhizobiales > Beijerinckiaceae > Roseiarcus. The sequence goes on along the minus strand of CAVXCA010000101.1, from coordinate 103,043 downwards.
CGCCGACGATCTCGTCGCCGCCGGCCTTGTCGCGCCCGCGCGGCTGGGCGAGATCGGAAAGGTCGCCGCGCGCTATGCGATCGCGCTGACGCCCGCCGTGACGCGGCTGATCGAAAAGGGGAACCCCGCCGACCCGATCGCGCGCCAATATGTTCCCGACGCCCGCGAGCTCGTTCGCGATCCCGCCGAAGATCCCGATCCGATCGGCGACGAGCTGAAGAGCCCGCTTCGCGGTCTCGTGCATCGCTATCGCGACCGCGTGCTGCTCAAGCTCGTTTCGGTCTGCGCGGTCTATTGCCGCTTCTGTTTCCGGCGCGAAACGGTGGGGCCGGGGGCGGGCGCGTTGAGCGAAGCGGATTTTTCCGCCGCGCTCGACTACGTCCGCGCGCGCCCGCAAATCTGGGAGGCGGTGCTGACCGGCGGCGATCCGCTGATGCTGTCGGCGCGTCGCCTCGCCGAGACGACGCGGGCGCTGGCCGCGATCCCGCACGTCAAGGTTCTGCGCTGGCATACGCGCCTGCCGGTCGTCGCGCCCGAGCGCGTCACCAACGCGATGGCGGCGGCGCTGACGCGCGGCCATGACAAGACGGTCTATGTCGCGCTGCACGCCAACCATCCGCGCGAACTGACGCCAGAGGCGCGCGCGGCGTGCCGACGGCTGATCGATCGCGGCGCCGCGATGGTGAGCCAGAGCGTGTTGCTGAGAGGCGTCAACGACGACGCCGACACGCTCGAGGCGCTGATGCGCGCGTTCGTCGAGACGCGCGTCAAACCCTATTATCTTCACCACGGCGATCTCGCGCCGGGAACCGCGCACCTGCGCACGAGCGTCGCCGAGGGCCAGGCCTTGATGCGCGAATTGCGCCGCCGCCTCTCCGGCCTCGCGCTGCCGACTTATGTTCTCGACACTCCCGGCGCGCACGGCAAAGTCCCGATCGGACCCGCCTATATCGCGCCGCGCTCCGAGGGCGGCTACGAAGTCGCCGATCCTGAAGGGTTCGCGCGCCGCTATGACGACGTCCTTAGCGGCGAAAAGTCTAGCCCTTGAACGTCTTGGCGAGAGCGTCCTGCAATTCGGGCGGCGGGTCGCCGTAGAACGCCGGCTCCTCGTTGCGGCCGCCGAGCGCGCCGTAGGCGTGTTCGCCGTCGGCGTCGAACAGAACCTCGAACTTGCGCTTCGCGCAACTCGTCGGCTCGCAGACGAACGAGAGCAGATAGGGCTTGCCTCCGATCGTGATCGAATTGAACTGACCGGCGACGCCGTCGAAATTCCTGTTGAATTGCAGCAGCCAGTCCGGAGTCGGCTGCACATCCTTCATCAACTTGTTCCACGACGTGAGATAGGGGTCCGACCGCAGTGCGTCGAACAGGTACGAATCGTTGTCGGCGAAGGCGGCGCCGGCGACGAGCGTCAGGGCGAGAGAGGCGGCGAGGCGGCGCATGGCGGGCTCTTGCAAAGGGTCTTGGGCGGCGCTCAGAACGCCTTGAAGGTGATGATCGTGCGCGTGTCGACGATGCCGGGAATCAGCTGCACCTTATGGCCGACGAAATGGCCGATATCGACGTCGCGTTCGACGTAGAACTTGGCGAGAATGTCGAAATCGCCGGCGATCGAATAGATCTCCGACGCGATCTCGGCTTCGGCGAGGGCGCTGGCGACCTCATAGGTGCGTCCGAGCTCGCATTTGATTTCCACGAAAAACGTCTGCATGATTTTGCTAGTCCTGCTTGGCGCCCTCTTGTGCAATAACTTCCACGTCGCGGTCCAGGCCGGATTGCACCTGGAAGCTCTGCTGGTACGTTTTCGAGTCATGCCGGGCGATGACGACATATTCGCCCTCGCCGAGGACCAGCGAGGGAAAAGCCCCGACCAGCTCGCGGATGAGGTCGCCGCCCGGGGTGAGCACGGTGAAGCTGCTGTTGGCCAGCGCTTCCGCTCCGGGCGCGTTGACGAGCTTGATGGTCACGGTCGCGCAGCGATGGCGCAAAGTCACGTCGATGAGCTTGCCGGCGACGACCTTGATGTCGGCGGCGACGATCGAATTGGTCGGCGTCGCGGCGCTGGGCGCGCCGCCGCCGGGCTTGCCGACGCCGAGCGAGCCGACGCCGACCGTGTCGAGAAAGGTCGAGACGATATGGTAGGAGCCTTCGGGCAGGCCGATGATATCGCCGGCGCGCGCCTTGGCGTAGACCAGCTTGCCCTCGGGATTGTTGCGCTCGGGGACATAGATGGCGAGCGAAAGCTTCGAGGGGTCGATCGGCGCGTCGGCCAACGTCCCCGCGATGCGCAACGCCCCCGCGTTGAGCGTCAGCCGCTCGTCCCTCACTTCTTGCCCCAACGACACGCGCTTGGCGGCGCTGGCGAGGCCGAGGGCGACGTGAACGACATAGTCGCCGGGCGGCACCGTCAAGGTCGGCTGCGCCTCGCTTGATTCGACGACCAGCGGGTGCGAGCCGTCGAGGTCGGCGCGGGCGGCGAAGACCCGCCAGCGCAGGCCGCCGGTCAGCGGCGCGGCGGAGCCGGTCAGCGCCGCCGACAGCCGCAGCGTCCCCTGGCCCGCGTCGAACGCCGGGGTCTGCGCGAGCCCCGGGGCGCAACAACCGCCGAAGGCCGCGAACGCCAGCGCGAGGGAAAGTAGGTAGCGAACCATGCGCGATATGCCTTGCCGCGATCGAGGGCGCCGGTCAATCCTCGTCAAGCGCCGGCGTCGGCTCGTGCCGGGACAATGGGGCGGATCGAAGGCGATTTACTCGGCGCGGGAATCCCGGCATGGAGGGGCCGCGCCGCTTTCGCGGCCTCGAGCCGCTTCCGAACGGACGACAGCCTTGAACGAAACGATCGCCTTGCTGGAGCGCCGCCGCTCGCTCGCCCCGCCTGATATGACCGGTCCCGGGCCCGGCGCCGCCGAGATCGAGACCATGCTGAGGATCGCCTCGCGCGTGCCCGACCACGGCAAGCTCGCGCCCTGGCGGTTCATCCTGTTCGAGGGCGCCGCGCGCGACCGGGCCGGGCGCATCGCGCTCGAGATCAAGCTCGCCGACGCTCCCGCCCTCGACGAAGCCGGCCGCTCGGCCGAGCTCGCGCGTTTTTCGCATGCCCCGCTCGTCGTCGCGGTGGTCTCGCGCGCCGCGCCGCATGCGAAGATCCCGGAATGGGAACAGGCGCTTTCGGCGGGCGCGGCGTGCATGAACCTGGTGATCGCCGCCAACGCTCTCGGCTTTGCCGCGGGCTGGCTCACGCAGTGGTGCGCCTACGATCGGCGTTTCGGCGCGGCGATCGGCCTTGCCGAACACGAGCGCATCGCCGGCTTCGTCCACATCGGTCGGCCGAAGCGCGTCCTGGAGGATCGCCCCCGGCCTGCGCTCTCGGAAATCGTGACGGTCTTCGCCGCTTGATGGGAGGTCTTGATGTTTTATGAGACCCGCCAGCGCGACAAGAGCCTGTTGCCGCACGATCCTTTCAAGGCGATCGTCGCGCCGCGCCCGATCGGTTGGATTTCGACGCGCAGCCTCGAGGGGCGGATCAATCTGGCGCCCTACAGCTTCTTCAACGCCTTCAGCTCGGCTCCGCCGATCGTCGGCTTCTCCAGCGAGGGGCTGAAGGACTCCGCGTCATTCGCGCGCGAGAGCGGCGAGTTCGTCGCCAATCTCGCCAGCCACGATCTCATGCAGGCGATCAGCGCGACTTCCGCGCCCTTGCCGCGCGGGCAAAGCGAATTCGAGCACGCGGGGCTGACGATGGCGCCCTGTCGGCTCGTCAAGGCGCCGCGCGTCGCCGAATGCCGCGCGGCGATGGAATGCATGGTGGTCGAAGTCGTGACGCTGAAGAACCATCGCGGCGAGCCGCTCGACAATTACCTCGTGCTCGGCGAGGTCGTCGCGTTTCACATCGACGACGCGCTCGTACGCGACGGGCGCTTCGACACCGCGAGCGCCCACCCGCTCGCGCGTTGCGGCTATCAGGACTACGCGGTGGTCGACAAGGTGATCGCGTTGGCGCGCCCGCCGGGCGGGGAGGGGCGCGCCAAATCGTGACTTACTAGTTATTATAGCAGATGTAGACGAGCCGCCAGCCTATGAACTTGCCGTGCCGATTATAGGCGCGGACATAGACCCAGCAATCGCTCTTGTCATAATAATAATAACCGTTGCCGTAATAGTCGTAGCCGTAAATGCCGGGGCCGATATAGACGGGTCGGCCTCGATGATGGCGCCGCAGCCACATGAGCGCCTGGTGTTGCTTGGGCCCGGCGTGCTGATAGAAGCTGGGATGCGAGACGAAGGCGCCCTTGGGCGCGCCGCCGCTCGGCGGGATGATGTTTCCCTGGGGCGCGCCGCCGGTCGGCGGAGCGAAATTGCCCTTAGGAGCGCCGCCCGGTCCCGCGCCGCCCGGTCCCCTGCCGGGCGAAGGCATGAAACCGCCGTGCGGACCGCCACCGCCGCCCGGGATGAAAACGGGCGCGCCGGGATCCCCGGCAAATGCAGGCGCGGCGGCGAGAGCCAGCGCGGCAAGGGAAAAGGCGACGGCTTTCAACGTTGACGTGCGCATCGACGCCTCCTTCAGCTAACGACGACGTTTCCTTTTGCTCGATTTCGTCGACTTGCCTCGAAACGTCCGTCGGCGGGCCATGATCGACATTGTTTTGAATAGGGGATTTGGCGCGGCGCGACCTTGATCGGCGTCAACGGGGCATGGAATCTGTTTGCCGCGCGCTGCGCGTTCCCTTCGCGCGTTGATTCAAATCATGACGCCTGGCGCCGATTTCTTGAATGAATGAATGCGTCCGAGAGCGGCCGTGCGAGGGATTGACGCCCGAGCCGGCCGAGGCACGAACTCGGCGATAGGAGGTCAGATAAATCTTCGCGCTCCGACCCTTGCGATCGCGCTGGTCGCTCTGTCCGCCCTCGCGCAACCCGCGCTGGCGCAGTCTAACGTCAAAGTCGGCGCCTTGCGCTGCGACGTATCCGGCGGACTGGGCATGATCATCACGTCCGCCAAGGAAATGCGATGCGTCTACACGTCTTCGCATGGATTTAAGGAACGCTATTACGGCACGATTCAGAAATTTGGCCTCGATATCGGCCAGACCAGCCGCGGCGTTCTGGCGTGGGCGGTGTTTGCGCCGACCTCCGGTCCGCGGCGCGGGGCGCTGGCGGGCGACTACGCCGGGGCCGACGCCTCGGTCACCGTGGGCGCGGGGCTCGGCGCCAACGTGCTCGTCGGCGGCTTCGATCGCTCGTTCACCTTGCAACCGCTGTCGGTCGAGGCGCAGTCCGGCCTGGCTCTCGCGGCGGGCGTCGCTTCAATGACGCTGCGCGCCGGCCGCTGACGTAGGGCGGCGGCGACCCCGGCGCGACGATGGGACGCGAAATCCGAACGGACCGTTCGGATTTCGCGTCACTCGTAGCGCAGCGCCTCGATCGGATCGAGCTTGGCGGCCTTTCGCGCGGGATAGTAGCCGAAGAAAATGCCGACCGCGGCGGAGAACAGGAAGCCGCCGACGATCGCGGTCAAAGAGATCGGCGCCAGCCAGCCGAACACGGCGGAGATTGCGGCGGCGACGACGATTCCCGTCGCGATCCCGGCGAGGCCGCCGCTCGCGCTGAGAAACACCGCCTCGGCGAGGAATTGCAACAGGACATGCAGCCGGCGCGCGCCGATCGCCATTCTCAGGCCGATCTCGCGCGTGCGTTCGGTGACCGAGACGAGCAGGATGTTCATGATGCCGATGCCGCCGACCACCAGGGATATCGAGGCGACCGCGGCGAGCAGGAGGGCCATGATCCGGCTGCTGCTCTCGGCGGTCTCGGCGAATTGGCTGAGATTGCGCACGCTGAAGTCGTTGATCTCGCCCGGCTTGATGCGGTGGCGACTTATCAGCGTCTGCGTCGCCTCGGCGATGGCGGTCGGCACCTCGGCTTGGCTCGTCGCCTGGACGTAGACCATGTTGGCGTAGCCGGTCAGGCGCGGCGTCAGATTGTAGGGGTTGGGCGGCGGCAGATAGGGCCAGTTGTTCTGCGTCTGCGTTTGCGTCGGCGCCGCGACGCCGAGCACTTTGCGTTCCGCGGTCGTGAACGGAATCATCACCAGATCGTCCTGGTCCTGGCCGAAGGCGGACTGGCCCTTGGCGGCGAGGACGCCGACGACGCGCAGCGGCACGCTGCGCACCTGGACGACGGCGCCAATAGGGTTCTCCCCTTCGGCGAACAATTGGCGATAGACGGTTTGGCCGAGGAGCACGACGAGATTGGCCTTGCTCTCGTCGTCCCGGGTCAGTCCGCGGCCCGCCGCGATCTGCCAGTTGGTGATCGCCGGGTAATTGGGGCTGACGCCCTGGATCGTCGTCGTCCAGTTCTGGTCGGAATAGAGCGTCTGCCCCTGCTGGCGGATGAGATAGCCGATCTGCGCCACCGCGGGGTCTTCGCGCCGGATCGCGTGCGCATCGTCGACCGTGAGCGTGCTGGCGCTGCCGAACCCGCCCCGCATGCCTCCGGTGACGACCGCGCCCGGCAGGATCACCACCACGTTGGTCCCGAGATTCTCGATCTGCTTGCGCACCGCTTCGTTGGCGCCCTCGCCGACGGCGACCATGACGATCAGCGCGGCGACGCCAATGAAGACGCCGAGCATGGTCAGAGCGGAGCGCATCACGTTGCGTCCGATCGCCTGCGCCGCGGCGGCGAGGATCATCAGGCCGAACGCCCACGATCGTCCTGCGGGAATCTCCGCCTCGCCCGCCTCCTCGGGACGAAGCTGCGCCGCGCGCGCGGCGCCTCTCTCGCGCTCCGGCGCCGGCGGCGACGGCGCCGCCTTGGCGGCGCGCTCGTCGGAAATGATGACGCCGTCGCGCATCGTGACGATCCGATCGGCGTAGGCGGCGATGTCGGCTTCGTGGGTGACGACGACGATGGTGACGCCCTGGTTGCGGTTGAGCGCGACCAGGGTTTCCATGATTTCGTGCGAAGTGCGGGTGTCGAGATTGCCGGTCGGCTCGTCCGCGAGCAGCAGGCTCGGCGCGTTGATGAGCGCGCGCGCGATCGCGACGCGCTGTTGCTGGCCGCCGGAGAGCTGGCTCGGGGTGTTGCGCTCGCGGTCGCCGAGGCCGAGCATTTGCAGCCCTCTGCGCGCCCGTTCGATGCGCGCCTTGCGGGTCGCCGGCCCCGTCGGCGCGTAATAGAGGGGGAGCCCGACATTATCGAGGGCGCTGGTCCGCGCGAGCAGGTTGAAGCTCTGGAAGACGAAGCCGAGGCGCGAACCGCGGATGCCGGCGAGTTCCGGCTCCTGCAGCCCAGCGACGTCGACGCCGGCGAGGAAGTACCGCCCGCTGGTCGGACGGTCGAGGCAGCCCAGGATCGCCATCAACGTCGACTTGCCCGATCCCGACGAGCCCATGATGGCGACGAATTCGCCGCGCGCGACCGAAAAACTGACGCCCCGAAGCGCCCGCACCTGCGTGTCGCCGACGACGAAGGTCCGCGTCACGTTTTCGATTCTGAGAATCCCTTCCGGCATCGCCGACCCTTCGTTGGCGTCCGCCGCCTCTTCAGAAGCGCGGCATCGGCGTTCCCGACGAGGCGCCCGCCGCGCCACGATCCTCGGCGAGGATGACGGGGTCGCCGGCCTTGAGATCGCCCTTGACGATTTCGGTGTAAGTGTCGTCGTCCAGTCCGGTGGCGACGTTGACCGAAACCGGCTTGCCGTCGCGCAGCACCCAGACGCGGGCGGCCGTGGTTCCCCCGGCGCCCTCGCTCGTCCCGCCTTTCGGCAGGCCGCCGGGGACGTAGCGCAGCGCCTGATCGGGGACGCGCAACGCATCGAGCCGCTGATCTACGACGATGTTGGTCGCCGCCGTCATGCCCGGCAGCAGCGCGATGTCGTCGTTGGCCGCGCTCACCACCGCATCGTAGGTGACGACGTTCTGCACGGTCTGGGGGTTGACGCGGACCTGGGTCACCGCGCCGGTGAACGTGCGCTTCGGATAGGCGTCGACGGTGAAAGTCGCCTTATCGCCCTGTTTGACGCCGCCGACGTCGCTTTCGCTGACATTGGTGTCGATCTGCATCGTCTTGAGGTCGGTGGCGATGAGGAACAGCGTCGGCGTCTGTAGGCTCGAGGCGACCGTCTGGCCTTGCGTCACGTTGCGCGAAACGACGATGCCGTCGACCGGGGCGGTGATGTCGGTGTAGCCGAGATTGAGCTTGGCCGCGTCCAGCGTGGCCTGGAACTGCTGGATGCTCGCCTTGTCGAGGCCGACCTGCGCCTGGGCCTGATCGTAGGCGTTCTTGGCCTGATCGGCGACGTCCTTCGACACCGAGTCCTGCTTCAGCAACAACTGATCGCGCTGATTGGCGACATCGGTGTAGGCGAGGTTCGCTTGGTCCTTGGCGAGCTGGGCCTTGGCCACCGCGAGGTTGGCCGTCGCCTGGTCGACCACGGCTTGATAGGGCCTGGGATCGATCTTGGCGCAGATTTGCCCGGTTTTGACCGGCGTATTGAAGTCGCACGACAATTGCTGAATGACGCCGGAGACGTAGCTGCCGACGATGACCGTCAGGATGGGATTGACGGTCCCGGTGGCGGTGACCGTCTTGGCGATGGTCCCGCGCGCTGCCGGCTGAGTCACGTAGGTCACCGTCGGCGCGCCATGCAGCATTCGCCATGCCGCCCCGGCGCCGATCGCCAGGAGGAGCAAGATCAATGCGGCGAGGCCCACGCGCCGCCACCGCGGCGCCGCCGTCCGATACGGCGGCGGGGGCGTCTCCGCCACCAGCTTCGCGCCAACTTCCTCGTTCATCCGCGCCAGTTCCAGAAGATCAGCTTGCTATGCACTAACGGCAATTGGAGCGTCGAGGGCTGATTTGAATCAACGGCCGTCAAGGTCGCGCCCCGCCGCGACGCTTTCGCGCCGGCGCCCCGAGCGGCGACTCTCTCACGTCAGTTCGGCTGGGGGATGAACGATTGATCGCTGAAGGGCGAGGCGGTCGGCACCTGGATTTGAATGAAGCCGAAATGCGTCGCGCGGTGGCAGGCGTTGCAAGCTTGTGTGAGCTTGTCGAACTCGGCGCCGAATTTCGCATTGCTGCGCGCCTCGACGGCGGCGTCCAACGCGTCCAGCGTCGCGTAGCCGTCGGTCTTGAACATCGACGCCGTGTCGATGTCACCCAATTTGGGGTAATAGTTCGCTGCGACCTCGAAGCTCTTGCGGATCTCTTCGATCTCGTAGCGGGCCAATTCCCAGTTCTGCGACCGGCCGGCGAACCAGAGCTTGAAATGACGCAGCTGCGTTGCGCTCATGAGATCGCCGAGATCCGGAACATAGGGTTTCGCCTCTGCAGCCGTCTGGCTATGCGCAGGCGCCGCGACCAGCGGCGCCAGCAGCAGCGCGAGGCCGACGTAATGACGCTTCATCTTCGCCCCCCCAAAGTTGTTTCGGATTCCGTTTGGCGCCTTGGCGCAGCCTTGCGCGGCAGATTGCAGCGCTCGCGTCGCTTTGTCCATCGGCGCGCACGCGACTTCGCGTCGCGTGGGGCGCGGGGCTGCGACGATCGTCTCGCGATCGGGGGTTTCGATGCGGCCGTCGTGGCCGCCATGCCGCCCGCGCGCCGGTCTTCGGCGTCACAACCGCAACAGGCTTCGGGCCGTGCCGTGGCAAACCTTGGCGCGCGCCTCGTCGGAAATCGGCGCCGAATTGATGAACTCGGCCGCGACCTCGCAGTCCTCGAACGGGTAGTCGACGGAGAACATCACGTGGTCTTCGCCGAGCGCCGAAAGCGCGCAAACGAGCGAAGCGTGAGCGCAAACGCCCGTCGTCGTGACGAAAATGTTTTCGCGGACGATCTCCGATGGCGCGCGCTCGATCGGCTCGTCGCCGGCTTGCGCGCGCCAGCGGCTGTCGAGCCGCCACAGGAGATAGGGCAGGGTCTCGCCCATGTGGCCGAGGATGACCCTCGCCTTGGGATGGCGATCGAACACGCCGCCGAACACCAAGCGCAACGCGTGCGTCGCGGTCTCTACCGTCCAGCTCCAGGTCGCGCCCAAGAGTTCGCGATGGCCCTCGAACATGTGAGGCGCGTCGAAGGGGTCGCGCGGGTGCAGATAGATCGGAACGCCCAGCGCTTCCACCCGCTCCCAGAACGGTTCGTAGCTCTTCTCGTCGAGATAGCGGCCGTTGGTGTGGCCGTTGACCATGGCGCCCTTGAATTCGAGTTGTTCGACGCAGCGCGAAAGCTCGTCGGCCGCGGCCCCTGCGTCTTGCAGCGGCAAATGAGCAAAGCCGGCGAAGCGCGTGGGATGCTTGGTGATTTGGCGCGCGAGGAAATCGTTCTCGATGCGCGCGCGCTTGATCGCGACGTTCGCGTCGGGCTCCGCCTGCACGCCGGGCGTCGCCACCGAGAGCACGGCGATGTCGATGCCCGCCTTGTCCATCGCCTCGAGCCGCATTTCGCCGATCTCGAGCAGACGTTCCTGAAAGCGCTCGAACGCCGGCGAATGCTCGGCCGACGCCCCGTATTGCGCATAGGGCGACAACTCGGGCCGAGTGAAATGTTCCTCGAGGGCGATTTTTTTCATCTTAGGCTCCCAGCGTTCGGCTCAGGCGGCGAATCCTACGGTTTGCGCAAAAGTGACAAACTGCTGGCTCGGCAACTCTATGATCTGAGCGAGCTTGAGCTTGTCGACCGATCCGCGAAAGACCGTCGCCAAGCCCTCCGAAGCGCAGAAGAGATAGACGTTCTGGCCGATGAAGCCGGCGTCGACCGAGGCGTAGAGGACGCGTTCCCCGGGCGAAACGTCGGTCATTCGCTCGCCGTGTGCGACGTAGACGAGGTCCAGCGCGGCATGGCCGACGAAATCCTGTTGGCCGGTCGCGGCGCGGATGTCGTCCTTCATGTGGGGCGTCAAAGCGTGGGCCGTAGCGTCGTAGAGCCAGACGCCTTCGGCCGTCGCGACGTAGAGGTCGATCACCATGAGGTGGCGCCAGTACGGGGCGGTGCGGCCGCCGTCCGGACGATTGACGCCGTCGGCGGCCCACAGCAAATCCGACAGGGTTTGCGGCGGCAGCGGCCGGTCGGAATATTCGCGCGTCGAGCGCCGCAGCGCGAGCGCGGCGAACAACGGCATGCCGCCGGCCTTGCGCGGCGGCGGCAACTTCACCGCGGTCGCACCTTGCGCGCCGGCGGCGCCCGGCGCCGCGGCGAGAGCCGCGCCGGCAAGAATTCCGACATTGACTTCGCGTCGCGTCATCATCGTCGCTCCTCCGCCCTTCGGCGCCGGGCCCATTCCGCCCGCCTGTCAGCCGGCCGCGACGGCCTTGAGGATCGCGCGGCGGACCGCCGTCTCGAACAGCGGCAGCTTGTAGGCGTTGCCGGCGAGCGGCTGGGCGCCGTCGATCGCGGCCCGTCCGGCCGCCGTGGCGACGGCCTCGTCAATGTGTTGGCCTACGAGAAGACCTTCGGCGGACTTCGCCCGGCGCGGCGTCGGCGCCGCCGCGCCCAGAAGGATCGAAGCGCTTGCGCATCGGCCGTCCGGCCCAAAATCGAGGACAGCGGCGACCTCGGCGAGCGGCCAATCGAACGACGCCTTTTCGGCGATCTTCACGTGCGCCATGCGCGCGCTCGCCGGCAAAGCCGGCAGTTTGACCGCGGTAAGGATTTCGTGCGGCCACAGATCGTTCTCTCGCTGCACGTCGCGATCGGGAGAGACGAAGAAGTCTTCCAGCCGAACCTCGCGCTTGCCGCCCTCGGCGTCGACGAGCTCGATCGAAGCGCCGAGCGCCACGAGCGCGGTCGCCGCGCTCGAGGGGTGGACGATGGCGCAAAGACGATTGTCGAAGATCGCGTGATAGCGGTTCTCGCCGGGAATGGCGAAGCAATGCCCGCCGCCCTTGCGCAGGCAATGATAATCCGCGGTGCGGAAATACCAGCAGCGCGGCCGTTGCAGCAGGTTGCCGCCCAAGGTCGCGACGTTGCGGATTTGCGGGCTCGCGGCGCCCGCGACCGCGTCGGTCAGCGCCGGGAAGGCCTTGCGCGCGCCGGCGTCGTCCGCGAGCCGGGCGAGCGTCGCCATCGCGCCGATGCGCAACGAACCGTCGGCGCCCGCCTCGATCGCGTCGAGGCCGGGCGCGTCGCGCAATGGGACGACTCTCGCCGGCGCCAGCAGACCCTCTTTCATCAGGTCGACGACGTCGACGCCGCCGGCTTTGACGATCGAAGCGCCTCCGTCGGCGGGCGCGATCATCGCGTCGGCGACCAGAGTCGCGGCCGCCGCGGCGGCTTCGGAGAGGGATCGCGCAGGCGCCCATGCGAAGTTTTTCATCGCCTCAACTCCGCTTCTCGATCTTGCCGAGCGCCTGGAGAATCGCCGCCGGCGTCATCGGCAGGGCGCGAAGGCGCACGCCGATCGCGTTGTAGACCGCGTTGGCGATCGCGGGCGCAGTGGCGATGTTGGACGGCTCGGCGATGCCGTAGGCGTCGGTGGCGCTGTTGGCGCGGTAGTTCTCCAGCAAAATCACGTCGATCGCGGGCGTCTCGCTGGGACCGGCGAGCTTGTATTGCTCGAGATTGGGGTTAACCATGCGCCCGCTCGCGGAATTGAGAATGCGCTCTTCATACAAGGCGTAGGAAAGGCCCATGACGACGCCGCCCTGCACTTGGCTCTCGAGCAGCAGCGGGTTCATCGGCCGGCCGCAGTCCTGCGCCGCGACGACCCGCTCGACGCGCACGATCCCCGTCTCCGTGTCGACCGCCACTTCGGCGAACTGCACGCCGCCCAAGTCCTGGTCGGCGATCGCGGCCTCCGGCATGCGCCGCCGGAAGCCGCCGTAATCGTCGCTGCGCGAAGCGGTGGCGCTGATCCGGTCGACGCTCATGCGCATCGCCGCCTCGCGGAAGCCCAAGCTTCGGTTGGGGTCGGCGCGAACCGCGATGCGGCCCTCGCGCGCCACCAGATCGTCGGCGCCGACGTTGAGCAGCAACGCCGCCTCGCGCAACAGAGCTTGCAGGACGCGCCACGCGGCGACGCGCGCCGGCGGGGTGATCGAGGCCGTGGTGCGGCTGCCGTAGGAGGGCGGCCCGGGCGGAAACGCGGTATCGCCGATACGCACGACGATGTCCTCGGGCTTGAGCCCGAACACCTCGGCGACGGTCTGCGCCATCACCGTGCCGACGCCGGTTCCGATGTCCTGGACGCCCGACAGGATCTCGATCGCGCCGTCGCGGTTCACCCTGACTTCGCAGGACGAGCGCGTTTGCACATTGGCGCCCCATAGCGACTGGGCGACGCCGAGGCCGCGTTTGATCGGTCCTGGGTCGGCGCCGGGAGGGCGCCGCCGCTCCCAGCGGAACCGCTGCGCGCCGAGCCGGCGCTCCTCTCGCCGCACCGGGCTCGGGTCGATGCGATCGCGCAGCGCCAGCGGGTCCATGCCGAGCCGCTCGGCGAGTTCGTCGATCGCCTGCTCCATGGCGAACGCGCCCGGCGTGTTGCCGGGGCCGCGCATCGCGCATCCCGGCCCGGCGTTGATGAAGACGTCGTACTGGGCGGACTCGAAGTTGGGGCAGGCATAGAGTCCTTGGGCGAAAAAGCCTACGCCGGCGCCGACCGTCACGCCGGCGGAGCCGTAGCTTTGCAGCGAGATCGCCGTCAGCGCGCCGTCGCGGCGCGCGCCGATGCGCAGATGCTGCCAGGTCTCCGGCCGGTTGCCGGCGTCCATTTGTTCTTCGCGCCGCTCGAGAACGATGCGCACCGGCGCCCCGGCGTGCCGCGACAGCGCGACCGCGACGCGGCCGTAACTGCCGAGCGACGATTTCGAGCCGAAGCCGCCGCCCATCCCGTCGACGACGACGCGCACGTTTTCCAGCGGCAGGCCGAACGCCTCCGCGAGCTCGCCGCGCACCCCGGCGGTGAACTGCGTCGACATGTAGACGGTCAAGCCGTCGTCGCGCCAATCGGCGACGATGGCGTGCGGCTCCAGGCAGCAATGGGTCTGCGTGTGGGTGCGGTATTCGCCCTCGACGACGACTTCCGCTTGCTCAAAGCCATGCGCGGCGTCGCCCCGGTTGGCGGCGGCAGGCCCGCGCACGTTGCCCTCGATCGGCAGGCCCGGCGGCGAAGGCCAGCCCGAGGGGTGGCCGTCGGGCGCGGAGGCTTCGTCGTGCACGATCGGCGCGCCCGGCGCCTTGGCGGCGTCCATGTCGACGACGAAAGGAAGCGGCTGGTAATCGACCCGGATCAGCGCCATCGCCTCTCGCGCCGCGGCCATCGAAGTCGCGGCGATGGCGGCGATCGGCGCGCCGACGTAGCGGACGACGCCTGTCACCGCGTCCCCCGGCTGGGCGAGCGGCAGAACCGCGCGAACCTCGGGGTGGCGTGCGGCGGCGCTCAGGTCGAGGGCGCGAATTCTCGCGTGCGGAAAGGTCGAGCGGAGGATTCGGCCGTAGAGCATGCCGGGCAGGGCGATGTCGACGGTGTAGCGCGTCGCCCCGGTGACCTTGCCGCGTGCGTTCTGTCGCGGGACCGGCTTGCCGATCACCGACAGCTCGGCGTTGGGGGGAAGCGGCGGCGGTTCATCCGCCGGGATGCGCCGTTCGATCTCGCCGAGGCCGACGCTGGCGATGCCGATCGGAAATTTCTCGACGCGAAAGGCCGGTTCGTTGGCCATCGTCAGCCCCTTCGCATTTCAGCCGCCGCGAGCGTCGCGGCGACGACGTGGGGATAGGTTCCGCACCGGCAGTAATGTCCGCCGATCGCCAGTTCGATATCCGCGGCGGTCGGGTTGGGATTGCGCTCCAGCAGCGCCGCGCAGCTCATGACCAGGCCCGGCGTGCAGAATCCGCACTGCACCGCGTCGTGAGCGATGAAGGCGGCCTGGACCGCATGGAGCGTCTCGCCCTGCGCCAGCCCTTCGATCGTAGTGACCTTGCGCGCGCCGACCTCGACCGCGAGCGTCATGCACGAGCACACCGGCGCGCCGTCGAGCCACACCGTGCAGGCGGAGCAGGCGCCCCGGTTGCATGCGATCTTGACGCCGGTCAGACCCAACGGGCCACGCAGCGCCTCGGCCAGCGTCGTGCGCGGCTCGAGCCGCAGCGATCGCTCGACGCCGTTGACGCTCAGGGTGACGGGAACGGCTTCCGGTTGCGCCATCGCGAGCCTCTCGTCCTGCGCCATCGCGCTCTGGTTTTCGCTCGCCAGCGCAACGGCGCCCATCGCGGCTTGCGCCGCCGTCAGGGTGGAAAATTCGAGAAACGACCGCCGGGACAATCCCAATTCGTCGGCCCGCCGCACAGACCCCGCCGCGCCATCGCCGCAACCGGGCGTTCGCTCCTCCATACGATGGGGACGATCTGCTGCTTTCATCGCGCGACTCCGGAAAACCGTGACGGCGACCTGCTTCGACCCTCAGACAAAAACAAATAGCGATCAACCTCTCGCATCGCCTTGACCTGGGTCAACCTCGCCGCCGCGGCTTCCGCAGGGGCGGCCGCGCGAGCGACGCCGACGGGCGTCTTTGGGCGAAAATTCAAGCGCGCGCTTCGATTGAGGCGCGTCAACGCTGGCATTGTCGTTTTCAACAATGGTGTTTTCGGTCAAACTGCAGTTCCATTGGGATTCGCCGAACGTGACGATACGCAGCCGAGGCGCGATATTCGCCGTCTTCCTCGTCCTCGCGCTGGGCGGCCTCGCCGCGTACTGGTTCGCAGCGCCCGTTCGCACATGGATATTCGGCTCGGGCGCGGCGGAAACGCTCGTCGTGTCGGGAAACATCGAGGCGCACGAGAGCGTCGTCAGTTTCAAGACCGTGCAGTCGCGGATCGTCGAGCTCCCTTTTGACGAAGGGCAGTGGGTGAAGACTGGGACCGTGCTCGCAAGAGTGGATTCGTCCGACTACGCCCAACAAGCGGTCATCGCACGCGCCGCCCTGACCGCGCAGCGGCGTCAACTCGCCGTCGCGCAAGACAACGTCGAGGCCGCGAAGAAGACGATCGTCAGCGACGAGGCCGATCTCGAACTCAAGCAGCTCCAATTCAATCGTGCGCAGGATCTGTGGACGAGAGGCGCCGGAACGACGGAGGCGCGCGATGAGGCGAGCGCCGCGCTCAAGCAATCGACTGCGGCGCTCGCTCGCGACAAGGCGCTGGAGGCGACCGCGGAAGCCAATGTGTCGCTCGCCGAAGCCAACGCGCAAAGCGCCGAGGCCTCGGTCGGCATGGCCGACATCGTCTTGGGATACACGACGCTGTTCGCGCCGTTCGACGGCGTGATCCTGGTGCGGCAAGCGGAACTGGGGGAAGTGGCCGTCCCCGGCTCGCCGGTCGTGACGATGGCGGACATCGATCACGTTTGGCTGCGCGCCTATGTCAACGAACCCGACATCGGCAAGGTCCGCTTCGGCGAGGCCGTCACGGTGACCACGGACACCTATCCCGGCAAGAAATACCAGGGGCGCATCGGATTCATCTCTTCGAGCGCGGAGTTCACGCCCAAGAGCGTGGAAACGCACGAAGAACGGGTGACGCTGGTCTACCGAATCCGCATCGACATCGACAATCCGACGCACGAGCTGGTTCCCGGCATGCCGGCGGACGGAACCATCCGATTGCTTCCGGCCGGTCCGTCATGACCGCCCCCGCGCCGGCGATCATCGCCGTTCACGATCTCGCCAAGCGGTTCGCGGGCGGCTTCGGCATCGGCGGGTTGAGCTTCGAATGCGCGCGCGGCGAGATATTCGGATTCGTCGGCCCGGACGGCGCGGGGAAAACGACGATCATGCGGCTGCTCGGCGGGGTGATGACGCCCGACGGCGGGTCGATCGAGATCGACGGCGTCGACGTCGTCGCTGACCCGGAGACGGCCAAGCGGCACATCAGCTACATGCCGCAACGGTTTGGTCTTTATGAGGATTTGACCGTCGACGAGAACATAGAATTCTTCGCCGATCTGTTCGAGATCGATCCGACGAGTCGCGACGAGCGCGCGGCGCGCCTGTTGGAGGCGTCCGGCATGACGCCGTTTCGCAAGCGCCGAGCGGGGCAATTGTCGGGCGGCATGAAGCAGAAGCTCGGCTTGACCTGCTCGCTCATCCACACGCCCAAAGTGCTGCTGCTCGACGAGCCGACGGCGGGGGTCGACCCGGTGTCGCGCCGCGATTTCTGGCGCATCCTTTACGGGCTTCGCGAGGAGGGAGTCACCATCGCCCTGGCGACGTCCTACCTCGACGAAGCCGAGCGCTGCACGCGGCTCGGGCTGCTCCACGCCGGCCGGATGCTGCACTGCGATACGCCAAGCGCGCTGAAGGCGCTGATGCCGGGCGAGTTGATCACGTTCACTTCGCCGCGCGCGCGGGAGGCGCGCGACGCGCTGGCGGGGCTCGACGGGGTCCGTGCGGCGCTGCTGGTGGGCGACAGCGTCCACGTCGTCGTCGAGACGAAGAGCAGGATAGCGGATGTCGAGCGCGCGCTTGCCGCGGCCGGGATTCCTTACGAGCAATTGGAGCCGCTGGTGCCCTCGATCGAGGATCTGTTCGTCTCGTTGCTCGAACCGGCGGTCGCCTCATGAGCGC
Organism: uncultured Alphaproteobacteria bacterium; assembly: GCA_963759955.1. GTDB lineage: Bacteria > Pseudomonadota > Alphaproteobacteria > Rhizobiales > Beijerinckiaceae > Roseiarcus. Next base: position 85,488 of record CAVXCA010000101.1, on the reverse strand, counting down.
GGACGCTTCGAACGGCGAACTGAGAATCGTGACGGATCATCTCGTCAAACGCTTCGGCGCGTTCACCGCGGTCGACGACGTCAGCTTCTCGGTGCGGCGCGGCGAGATCATGGGTTTTCTCGGCCCCAACGGCGCGGGCAAATCGACCTTGATCCGCATGCTGTGCGGATTGCTGCGCCCGAGCGCCGGCCGCGCCGAGGTGGCCGGCGTCGACGTCGCGCGCAAGCCCGAGACCGTGCGCGCGAACATCGGCTACATGTCGCAGAAGTTCTCGCTCTACAACGACCTTTCGGTGGTCGAGAACCTGCGCTTCTTCGGCGGAATCTATGGGGTGAAGGGCCAAAGGCTGGCGCAGCGCGTCGCCTTCGCGGTCGAAATGGCCGGGCTCGCGGGTCGAGCGGACGCGCTGGTCGCCAATCTCTCCGGCGGCTGGAAGCAGCGCCTCGCGCTCGGCTGCGCGGTGCTGCACGAGCCGCCGATCCTGTTCCTCGACGAGCCGACGACGGGGGTCGATCCAACTTCGCGACGCCGGTTCTGGGATCTGATCTATTCGCTCGCCGAGGGCGGGGTGACCATCCTCGTCACCACCCACTACATGGACGAGGCCGAATACTGCAACCGCATCGCGCTGATCGACCAGGGGCGGCTGGTGGCGATGGGCAGCCCGAGCGAATTGAAGGGCGGCGCGATCCGGGGACGGCTGCTGCTGGTCGAATGCGAGGACGCCGGGCCGCTGCTGGAGGCGCTCGAAGCGGCGCCGTGGGTGCGCGACGCGGCGCCCTTCGGCTCGGCGCTGCATATCCTGGTCGACGATCCCGCCGCCGACATTCCTCGCATCGAGCAGTTCCTTGCCGCGCGCGGCCTCGGCTGGACGCGCGTCGAGCCGATCAAGCCGACGCTCGAGGACGTCTTCGTGCAATTGGTCGGCGTGCGCCGCCCCGATGAGACGGCGCCATGAAAGCGCGGCGGGTCAAGGCGATCGCCAAGAAGGAGCTCATCCAGGTGTGGCGCGATCCGCGCAGCCTGATGATCGCGCTATTGATGCCGCTGATGCAGATGGCGCTGCTCGGCTACGGCGTCAGCCTCGACATCAAGCACATCCCCGTTTGTGCGTTCGACCGCGAGGCGAGCGAGCTCAGCCAAGCCCTTCTCAAACGCTTTCAGGCGTCGGACTATTTCAGCGTCGTCGAGGCGAGCGGCTCTTACGGCGCTCTGACGCACGCGCTGGACTACGGGCGCTGCAAGATGGGGGTGGTGATTCCCCCGACTTTTCGGAGCGGCTCACCGACCTCGGAACCGCGCCCGTGCAGGTCGTGCTCGACGCGACGGACGACAACACCGCCAATATCGGGCTCGGCTATGCGCAGGACGTCGTCGACGGCTTTTCCAGCGACGTCCAGGTCGTCGCGTCGCAAAGGCAGGGGGCGGTCGCCCAGAATCCGCCCGTCGCGTTGCAGTCACGGGTGTGGTTCAACGAAGATCTGAACAGCCGCAACTTCGTCATCCCCGGCGTCGTCGCGATGGTTCTCGCCCTGGTCGGCGCCCAGCTCACTTCGCTGACGATATCGCGCGAGTGGGAGCGCGGCACCATGGAGGTGCTGATTTCCACCCCGGTGACGCGCTTCGAGCTGATGGTGGGAAAGATCCTGCCTTACTTCGCCATCGGCATGCTCGACGCGGCGCTTTGCCTGACGCTCGCGGTGTTCTGGTTCGAGGTGCCGTTCCGCGGCGCGCTCGCGACCTTGTTCTTCACGACGTCGCTGTTTCTCGTCGTCGTGCTCTCCGTCGGCTATTTCATCTCGGTGGCGATTCGCAGTCAGATCGGCGCCAGCCAGATCGCCTTGCTCGTCACGCTCATGCCGACCACGCTGTTGTCGGGCTTCACCTTCCCGATCGATCAGATGCCCTGGCCGATCCAGGCGGTCACCTATCTCGTGCATTCGCGCTATTACGTGACGATCCTCAAGGCCATCTTCCTCAAGGGCGCGGGGCTCATCGAACTCGCCACGCCCATTGCGCTGCTCGCGCTCTACGCCGTCGCGGTCGCCTTTCTGGCCGCGCGCGCGTTCCGCAAGACTTTGGATTAGCTCAAGATGTGGGGCCGCATCCTCTCGCTGCTGATCAAGGAGTTCCTCGAACTCAGGCGCGACACATGGGCTCGCTTCCGGCTCATCGTGCCGCCGATCATCCAGGTCATCATTTTCGGCTACGCCGCGACCTTCGAGGTTTACGCCGTATCGACGGCGACGCTCGATCTCGACCACAGCCAGGAGAGTCGGGAGCTGATTTCGCGATTCGCTTACAACGGCCGCTTTCACATCGTCGACGTCGCGCAAAGCCAAGCCGAGATCGACGCGGCGATCGAGCGCAGCCAGGCGACGGTGGCGATCGTCGTCCATCCCGGATTCGCCGAGTTGCTGCGCAAGGGCCAGTCGGCGCCCCTGCAAGTGATCGTCGACGGCACCAACTCCAACACCGCGCTGATCGCGCTCGGCTATGTCGGCGAGGTCGCCGAGAAGTTCTCGCAGGATTATGCGACCGATGTCGCGCAGCGGCTGCACGGCGCTCAGGCGCGCGCGGTGCAGGTCACGCTCGAACAAAGGCCCTGGTACAATCCCGATCTCAACAGCCGGTGGTTCTTCGTCCCCGGCGTCATCGCCACGCTGACCCTGGTGATGGTGGTGAATCTGACGTCGTTCGCCGTCGTGCGCGAACGGGAGGTCGGAACCCTCGAGCAAATCATGGTGACGCCGATCCGGCCGCTCGAATTCATCCTCGGCAAGACGATTCCGTTCTTCCTCGTCGGTTTCGCCCTGGTCGGGCTGATCGCCACCGTGGGGACGCTGTGGTTCCGCATTCCCTTCGTGGGCAATCCGTTGGTGCTGTTGCTCGGCACCTCGCTCTATCTCCTGAGCGTCCTCGGCATCGGCCTGCTCATCTCGACGGTGTGCTCGACCCAGCAGCAGGCGTTCGCGACCAACTTCTTCGTCGTCAATCCGATGTTCACGCTCTCCGGATTCAGCTTCCCGATCGCGAGCATGCCGGTCGCCTTGCAATGGCTGACCTATCTCGATCCGATGCGCTACTACCTCGTGATCATCCGCGGGGTCTTTCTCAAAGGGGTCGGCCTGGCGGAGTTGTGGCCGCACATGCTCGCCTTGGCCGTGCTCGGCGCAGCGCTGCTGACGACGAGCATCTTGCGCTTCCGCAAGTCGCTCGACTGACACGGACGAAGTCGTCGCTCGCTGCGTCCGTCAGGCGGCGTCTTTCGCCGCGGCGACGCCTTGCGCGCGCCACCATTGCGCGAGCGCCGGCGCGCACGCTTCGACATTATCGGACAGGGGGCCGGCGAAGCGCGCCCAGTCTGCGGCCATCGCCGGCGCGACCGCGGTGACGACGGGGACGTCCGCTGCGATCGCGGCGCGGAAGGCGTCGCTGAGGCCGCCGCGCGCGGCTTCGAGCTTGCCGAATTTGCTCAACACCACGACGTCGACGCCCAGGGCGATGGCGCGCTCGGCGGCCGCGCACGCTCTGGCGAGGCCGCCCGGGTCGAGATTGCAGGCGGTCGAGCCGGCGCCGAGGTCTTGCGAGATCGCGATCTCCTCGCCGGTGGCGAGGTCGCGCACGGCGAGCCGGCCGCAGCCGCCGCCCGCACGACATTCGGCGATCTCGACGAGCCCCGCCACGCGCAAGCCGTGAGCTTGCAGAGAGCCGGCGAAATCCGCGAGCAGGGCTTGAATCGCCGCGCTCGACGCCCCGCTGAGCGCGGCGATTCTCGGACCGGCGAGACGCACAAGCGCGTTCATGCCCGTTCCTCTTCGCCGCGATTGCAGGCGAGCGACGCCTTGGCGCGCTTCGCGCGAATGAGAATGGCCTTCAACGCGGCTTCGGCGATCGCGCGTCCGCGTTCGTCGCTGCCGGCCCAGCACGCCTCGCGCCCGCGCGGGTCGATTTCGAGGATCTTCACCGCTTGCGGGACGAAGGCGCCGTCGCGCGCGATGCCGCGCACGAAACCGTCGATCGGCGCGCGCACGGGAACGCCGTCGTGATGGCCGACGACGAAGCCCTTGAACACCTGCATGCCGATGTCGACCGCCGTCCGCCACGGGCCTGTCCGGTCGGAATAGACGAGGCGCTCGCGTCCGACGCCGCCGAGGCTGCGGGAAACGCCGTCCGCGTCGTCGGTGGCGCCGCTTTCCACCAGCGAACCGTTCTTGGCCGGGCGGGTCTCGACCGCGATGTCGCAATTCGCTCCGACCGCGAATTTCGGGCCGAGGCCGACGGTGACGCGCGCGTTGCCGCGAAGGTCGGGGGTGACGCGATGCTTCTGCAAGCGCGCGTCGATCAGCGCTTCGGGGGTTCTGAACGCGATGAGGTCGGTCAGGCCGAGCCGGGTGACGACGACGCGGCCGGGACGGGAGAGCACGGCCGCGATCTCCAGCAAGGTCTCCGCGCGTTTGCCCTCGATGCCGTCGACCCGCGCGGGATCGTCGAACAACGCGTCGTAAAAGGCCATGCCGCGGCGGATCACCGGCGGGAAGGGATCGTGGCTGAGGATAACCGAATAGCGCTCCCAGGCGAGCCACACGGCGACCGCAGAGGCGATCTCGTTGGTCCCGAGAACCACGGCGAGAGGCTGGGCCTCGGGGGAGGAAAGGAAGGGGAACAATGCCTCGGACATGGCGCGGCCTCGCTGAGCTTCGCGATCCGAAGCAAGGCCCGCGCCAGCCGCGCGCGTTCAGGAAACAGGCGATTTATCAACGGTCTGCGAAGCGGGCCGGCGACGATCGGCGTTTGCGCTGTGGGGTTTCGAACTATATTGTCGGGAATATAACGCCGGGCGGGGGGGCGCATTTGCGGTCGAGGGCGCGACGGTGAGGCGGATGATTTCGTTCAAAGAGGCTTGCTCCCAACGTGGGAGCGTCCTACAATGTGTATATGCGGATCATTTCGCGTCGCACGCTTCGGGAACATTGGGAGCGGCGCGGCCGTGGCGACAGCCAAGCCCCTCTCACGGACTGGTACAACATCGTCCGCCGGACTGAGTGGGCCGATCCGGACGCCGTAAAGAGGCAGTTCCGCTCCGCCTCTTTCGTCGGCGACCGTATCGTCTTCAACGTCGCAGGCAACAAGTATCGGCTGGTTGTAGGCGTCGACTATCGGTATCGCACGGTTTACGTGAAGTGGGTCGGCGCCCATTCGGAATACGATGAAATCGACGTCAGGGAAGTGTGAGCCATGAACATCGCCCCAATCCGCACCGACGCCGACCACGCCGCGGCTTTGACCGAAATCGACCGGCTGTGGGGGGCCGATCCGGCCTCGCCGGAGGGCGGGCGCTTGGAGATTCTGTTGACGTTGGTCGACGCTTACGAGGAGGCTCGTCACCCGATGCCGCCGAGCGATCCCGTCAGCGCCATCCTCTTCATGATGGAACAGCGCGCAATGACGCGGCGCGACTTGGAGCCGATGATCGGCAGCCGCGCGCGCGTGTCCGAAGTCCTCAACCGGCAGCGCGCGCTGACGCTGCCGATGATCCGTCGCCTATCCGAAGGCCTCGGCGTCCCGGCCGAAATTCTCGTGCGGGAGTACCCGATTGAGCGCGCCGCCTGACGCAGGTCGGCAGGTGGCTGTGAGGCGTCTCTAGGCCGCCTTCTTCCTGCATGCGCCCGGTCGAACCGCGCTCAGGCGGGGGAGGGCAGGTTGCGTTCGACGAAATCGGCGATCGCGTCCTTGCTCATCAGGCCGCTCTGGCGCGCGATCTCCCGCCCGTCCAAGAACAGGATCACCGTCGGGATGCCGCGGATTTGAAAGCGCCCGGCGGTCTTGGGCGCGGCCTCGGTGTCGAGCTTGGCGAAACGCACGCGCGGCTCGAGCGCTTGCGCCGCCGCGGCGAACTGCGGCGCCATGGCTCTGCACGGGCCGCACCATTCGGCCCAGAAGTCGACGAGCACCGGGATTTGGGTGCGTTCGACGAGCCGGTCGAATTCGGCCGCGCTCGCGAGCGCGGCCGGGTGGCCGTCGAACAGCGGCTGATGGCATTGCCCGCAGTTCGGCTTGTCGCCGGCGGCGAGCCGCGCCTGCGGGACCCGGTTGACCGCGCCGCAATGCGGGCACGCGATGGTGGGATCGGTTTCCATTCTCCTTGCCCCCTGAGTTCGGCTATCCGTCGCGAGCTATCTGACGATCGGGCCGCCGCGCGCCCGCCAATCGTTCATGCCTCTGGCGTAGTGGCGAACGTGGGTCGCTCCGTTGCTGTGCGCGTGGCGCACCGCCGAGCCGGATCGCGCGCCCGACAGGCAGATGAGCACCGGAGGCTTGCCGGCCGGCAAATTCTCCAATCGGAAGCGCGACAACGGCAGGTTGATCGCGCCGGGCAGGTGGCCGCCGGCGAATTCGTGCGGCTCGCGCACGTCGACGACGACGACCGACTTGTCGCGCATCGCCTCGATGAGCTCGTCGTGGCCGATCTCGCGCGGCGGCGCATTGGGATCGGGTTTGGCGAAGAAATTCGAGAAAAACATGGGCGTCTTATCCGTTGTTGGCCGAAGCGGCCTTGGCCGCCTCGAATTGCGTGAAAGCTCCGAGCGCGTGGCTCGCGTACATCGCCGAGGGTCCAGCGCCCATATAGATCGCCATCCCCAAGGTTTCGAGGACCTCCTCGCGCGTCGCGCCGTGCTCGACCGCGGCCTTGGTGTGGAAGGCGATGCAGTCGTCGCAGTGCACCGCGACCCCGATCGCCAGCGCGATCAGCTCCTTGGTCTTGGCGTCGAGCGCCTTGGGGGCGAGCGCCGCCTGGGCGATGGCGGAGAAGGCCTTCATCACATCGCTCGCTCCGCCGCGCAGGTTTCTCAGCTCGGCGCTGAGTTCCTTCGTCCACGAAGGCCAATCGGTTTGCGTCATGACGGCTCCTTGTTGCTCGGTTGCGTTACGGCGAGGTCTTTGGGGGTGCGTTCGTCGTCCCTCAACCAGATGTAGATCGCTGGGATCACCAGCAAGGTCAGCGCGGTCGACGACGCCAAGCCGAACACCAGCGAAATGGCGAGCCCCTGGAAGATCGGGTCGGCGAGAATGAACGCCGATCCGATCATCGCCGCGGCGGCGGTCAGCACGATCGGCTTGACGCGCGTCGCGCCCGCTTCGATCAGCGCTTCGCGCAACGGCGCGCCTTCCTCTTGCCGCCGACGAATGAAATCGACCAGCAGGATCGAGTTGCGCACGATGATGCCGGCCAGCGCGATGAAACCGATCATCGAGGTCGCGGTGAACGGCGCGCCGAGCATCCAATGTCCGAGCATGATGCCGATCAGCGTCAGCGGCACCGGCGTCAGGATGACCAGCGGCAACTTGAACGAGCCGAATTGCCCGACGACGAGCAAATAGATGCCGAGGATGGCGACCATGAAAGCCGCGCCCATATCGCGGAAGGTCACATAGGTGACTTCCCATTCGCCGTCCCAGAGCAGGGTGCGCGCGGCGTCGTTTTCCGGCTGGCCGTGATACTTGATCGTGGGCGGCCCTTCGACGCCCCAATCTATGTGGGCGATCTTGTCCTCGATCGCGAGCATGGCGTAGATCGGCGCTTCGAAACGCCCGGCGACCTCCGCGGTCACCATTTCGGCGAAGCGGCCGTTGTGGCGGTAGATCGGATAGGAGCCGGGCTCCCGCGTCAGCTTGACCACATCGCCGAGTTCGACGTTGGCGCCCTGGCGCACCGTGCCGCCCGCTGGCAGCGGCGTCGAAAGCAGGCGCTCGTCGAGCGTGCGGTCGGAGCGCGGCAGCGCGACGGAAATGTCGATCGGCTTGAGGCCGTCGCCGCGTTGGGAAAAGCCGATCGGCGTCCCTCCGAGCAGCGCGCCGATGGTGTCGTAGACCGCCTGCTCGTCCACGCCATGGAATTCCAAGGCTTGCTGGTCGATCGAGATGCGCAGCCGCTCGGCGGGCTTGGGGAACGTGTCGTCGATATCGACCACGAAGTCGACCGCCTCGAACGCCTTGCGCACCTGGGCGGCGAGCTCGCGCCGGCTCACCGGGTCGGGGCCGTAGATCTCGGCGAGCACGGTCGAAAGCACCGGCGGGCCGGGCGGCACCTCCACCACCTTGAGCGCCGACCCCTTGCGAAGCGGCAGGTCGGCGAGGCGGTGGCGGATGTCGAGCGCGATCGCGTGGCTGGCGCGGGAGCGATCGCCCTTGCCGACGAGATTGATCGCGAGGTCGCCTTGCTGCGGCTCGTCGCGCAAATAATAGTGGCGCACGAGACCGTTGAAATTGAACGGCGCCGCCGTGCCGGTGTAGGCCTGGATCGAGGTCAGCTCGGGAAGGTCCTTCAGTCGCTCGGCCGCAGCCATCAGCGTGCGGTCGGTCTCCTCGAGGCTCGTGCCCTGCGGCAGATCGACGACGACCTGGATTTCGGATTTGTTGTCGAAGGGCAGCAATTTGACGGTGACGTCCTTGGTCACGAACAAGACACACACCGCCGCCGTCGCCAACCCGACCGTCACGAGGAAGATTCGCGAACGCCGGCGCCCTTGCAGCAATGGGCGCGCCAAGGCCGTATACAATCGACCGAGCGCGCCGATGTCGTGGACGTGATCGGCGCCTTCGGCGGTTTGGGCGTGGCGTCGGCCCGCTAAACGCAGCAGCAGCCAAGGCGTCACCGTGACCGCGACGACGAAGGAAAAGAGCATCGCAATCGAGGCGTTGGCCGGAATGGGGCTCATGTAGGGGCCCATCATGCCGCTCACGAACATCATCGGCAGCAGCGCCGCGATGATCGTCAGCGTCGCGATGATTGTCGGGTTGCCGACTTCGGCGACGGCCTCGATCGCGGTGTCGACGAGGCCGCGCCCTTCGCGCTTCGACCAATGCCTGGCGATGTTCTCGACGATGACGATCGCGTCGTCGACGAGAATGCCGATCGAGAAGATCAGCGCGAACAGGCTGACCCGATTGATCGTGTAGCCCATCAGCCATGACGCGAATAAGGTCAGCAGGATCGTCGTGGGTATGATGATGAGAACCACCACGCCTTCGCGCCAGCCGATGGCGAAGGTGATGAGAACGACGATCGACAGGGTCGCCAGGCCGAGGTGGAACAGCAGCTCATTGGCCTTTTCGGTCGCGGTTGCGCCGTAGTTGCGCGTCACCGCGACGTCGATCCCCGGCGGCACGATCCGCCCTTTGACGATCTCCAGACGGCGCAGAACGTCGTCGGCGACCGAAACCGCGTTGGCGCCCTTGCGCTTGGCGATGGCGATGGTGAGCGCCGGCCGGCGCTGCAATTGCCCGTTGGCGAGCCGCGTCATCGTCCAAGCGCGGTGTTCGGGCTCGGCGGCGCCGACGACGACGCTGGCGACATCCTTGACGTAGACCGGGCGACCGTCGCGCGAGGTCAACAACAAGAGGCCGATGTCCGGCACGCCTTGCAGCGTCTGGCCCGCCACGACGGGGAGGGAGCGGCCGTTCTGGCGCAGCGCGCTGACGACGAACGATCGGTTGGCGTTGGTCAGCTTGTCGATCAGCTGGCTCAGGGTGATTCCATAGAGAGCGAGGCGCTCCGGATCGGGTTCGACCCTGATCTGATTCGGGCTTCCTCCGACGATGTAGGTGCTGCCGACGTTGTCGACCTTGGCGAGCTCGTGTTGCAGCTCTTCGCCGACCTGGTAGAGGCCGTTGTCGGTCCACTGGCCGGCGTGCGCGGGATCGGCCGAAAGCGTGAGGTCGACGATCGCGACGTCGTTGATGCCGCGGCCGATGATCACGGGTTCCGGAATGCCCTTGGGCAGGTTGAGGATGTTGGCGCGGATCTTCTCGTGGACGCGCAGAACTGCGGTGTCCTGGTCGGTGCCGACGAGGAAGCGCGCGGTGACGAGGACGCTGTCGTCATAAGTGTTCGAGTAGACGTGCTCGACGCCGTCGATGCCCTTGACGATGTCTTCGAGCGGGCGCGTGACCAGTTCGACCGCGTCGGCGGCCTTGTAGCCGTTGGTCGTGACCATGATGTCGACCATCGGCACGCTGATCTGCGGCTCTTCCTCGCGCGGCAGCGAGACGAGCGCGATCGCGCCGGCGGCGAGCGCCGCCAAGAGGAGAAGCGGCGTCAGCGGCGACTTGATGAAGCGGCGGGTCAGCGCTCCGGAAAGACCAAGCTTCATGGCGCGACCAACACGTCGCCGTCCGCGAGGCCGGACAGGATTTCGACGCCGTCGTCGCGCGGCTCGCCGGGCTGCACCACCACTTCGACGCCGTCCGCGGTCTTCACGTAATTGACGCCGGCGCGACGAAAGACATACGAGCTCGGAATGACGATGGCGGGGCGCGCGCCCGTGTTGACGTAGACGCGCGTGCGCTCGCCGACGAAATAGTCGCCAAGCCCTGTGACGTCGACGTCGGCGATCACCCGTCCACCCTGGATTTCAGGATAGACGATGCGCACGCGGCCCTCGCGCCGCTTCTCGTCGGGCCCATCGCCGAGGCCGCGCGATCCGATGAGGACCTTGTCGCCGGCGCGCATGAACTGGGCGTGCCGTTCCGGCAATTGCAGGCGCAGGATGTAGCGATCTTCGGCGAGGGTGGCGATCGTCTCGCCCGGCAGCACGACTTGGCCTTCGGAGACGGGGACGGTGAGGACGCGGCCGGCGACCGGCGCGAGAACGGCGCCCTCGCTCATCTGCTGGGCGACGACGCCGCGGTCGCTGCGCATCGCGTCAAGGGTGCGCAGGGCGACGTCGAGAACGGTCTTGGCGGCGTCGAGCTGAACCTGCGTGCTGACGCCGCGGCGTTGCAGCTCCTCGACGCGATCGTAGTCGGTCTTGGCCTTGTCGGCCTGCGAGACCTGGGACTCGATGCGCGAATCGAGCGCCTGCATCTGAATCAGCAGTTTGGGGTCGGCGACCGTCGCCAGCTCCTGCCCGGCGGCCGCGCTGTCGCCCTCTTTCGCCTTCAGCGAAACGATGGTGCCGCCAATGCGCGCGCGCGCGACGAGCTGATGGACCGGCTCGACGGTGGCGACGACCGCCTTCTGGTCCTGGATTTGGTTGGCGTGGACGACGAAACGCTCCGCGGCGGGAGCGGCTTGCGAGGCCGGTATGAGCAAGGCCGCGAGGAAAACCAATCGGCGCATCGAAGGGTCCTTGAGTGGGGTCTTGACACATATATGAGAAGAAACTAATTTAGCAAGCATGAATTTAGAAGCGCTTGAATCGCAGGCGGGCGCCGCAGAGTCGTTGCTCAAGACGGTCGCCAACCGGCGCCGGCTGGTGATCCTGTGCGAACTGCTGGGCGGCGAGAAATCGGTGTCGGCGCTTCGCGGGGCGATCGGTTTGAGCCAGTCGGCGCTGTCGCAGCATCTGGCGCGATTGCGCGCGGACGGAATCGTGACGACGCGCCGGGAGTCGCAGACGATCTACTATTCGCTGGCGAGCGATCGGGTGACCAGGCTGATCGACCTTCTCTACGAGCTTTATTGCGCGCCCGATTGCGGCGTGAAACGACGGGCCACTTCTTGAGGAAAGGGACAATATGACGATCGATCGGGCGGTTATGGCGTTTGCGGGAACGGTGATTCTCGTCAGCGTGGCGCTGGCGCAACTCCACAGCGCTTATTGGCTATTGCTGACCGCGTTCGTCGGGCTTAACCTTCTGCAGGCTTCGATGACGGGATTCTGTCCGCTGGCTACCGTGCTCAAGCGGGTCGGGGTGAAGCCCGGTCAGGCGTTCTCCTGACGGTTTGGGGCGGCGCAACCGCGATCGTGGCGCGTCAGCTCCGGCGCGGGTTTGCGGAGGGATCCCATGTTTCGCTATTTTGCTCGCGTCGTCGACGCCGATTTTGACGAAACCGTCGTCAAAGTCGTCGACGCCCTCAAAGGGGAGGGTTTCGGCGTTCTCAGCGAAATCGACGTCTCCGCCACGTTGAAGCAGAAGCTGGGCGTCGATTTTCGCAAATATCGCATCCTGGGGGCGTGCAATCCGGCGCTGGCCTATGAGGCTCTGAGCGCGGAAGACAAGATCGGCGTGATGCTTCCATGCAACGTCGTCGTCCAGGAGGTCGACGGCGGCAAGACGGAGGTCGCCGCGATCGATCCGCGCGCGGCGATGGAGTGGGCCGGCAACCCCGCGCTCGCCGAAATGGCCGATAAGGTCGCGCAAAAGCTGCGCCGCGTCGTGCAGGCTGTCTAGCCGGACGGGGGCGCGATCTGCGGCGAAATGTCGCACATTACGCGATGTGGCCGTAAATAAAGGCCGCGGCGGCGCCAGGCGCCGGGCCGCTCATTCGCCCACGGCAGTGCGCTTTCATCGACGGGGCGGTTGCGCGGGCACCCGTAAGCGCAGAACTTTGCTGCGATTTTTGCACCGTTGCGGTGGCTGACGACGGCCATATACCAACAAATATTGTTATAGCTGCCGGAGCGTGCGCCTGATCTGTATATTATAAATATCTAATTGACGTCCTCCGCGACACCGGTGAACATGCGACAAATTAGCGCGCGAGCCGTGACGCATCGCCGCATGTCCGGGGGAGGAGAATGCAGGGCCTGTTCATCGTCTGCCTGAGCGGAGCTCGGGAACGGTTGCAATTCGCGGCGATGACCGCGTCGGTGGCGGCGGTGTGCGGCCGTCCGGTCACCATCTTTCTGTCGATGAACGCCTTTCCACTGTTCGTCGAAGGCGGGCCGGCGGCGGCGTCCGAAGGACCGTTCGGCGCGCTGATGGAAGGCAAGAACGTGCCTCCGTTCCACCAGATCTTCCAGCAGGCGGTCGAGCTCGGCGACGCCAAAATCTACGCCTGCTCCATGGCGATGGACGTCGCCGGCGTGCGCGAGGACCAACTGACCGGCGGCATCGCCGGCGCCATGGGCCTCACCAAGTTCCTCAGCGAGGCCGAAGGCGGCCAGCTCGTCGTTTTCTAACAGTCCAGAGAAAGGGAATCGTCGCATGGATGCGAACCGAATCGTCGACGCGCGGGGCAGCTTCTGCCCGGGGCCGCTGATGGAGCTCATAGCCGCGATGAAAATGTCGAAGGTCGGCGAGACCGTGGAGCTGCTGTCGTCCGACAAGGGATCGGCCCAGGACGTCCCCGAGTGGATCAACAAGGTCGGCCACGAGATGCTCGGCACGAGTCAAGACGACGGCGGCGTCTGGCATATCCAAGTGCGCAAAATGAAATAAGCGCGCATCCAAGTGCGCAAAACGAAACAAGCGCACGCATCAAGATTTTTCGAGGAAACGCATATCAACGGGAGGTTCGGTCATGAGAGTTCTCGTCGTCGGCGGCGGAATGGCAGGCACCATTTTCGCCAACAATCTTGCCCGCAGAGTCCACAACGAACTGAAATCCGGCAAAGTCTCGATCACGATGCTGTCGGCCTCGGACCGGCACATGTACCAGCCGGGGCTCCTCTATGTCGCGATGGGGCGCATGACTCCCGATGAGCTGTATCGCGAACAGGCGAGCCTGCTCGAGCCCGGCATTTCGTTCCACGTCGACCCGGTCGAAACGTTCAATCTCAAGGCCAATCACGTCGTCACCAAGAGCGGCAAGACGCACGAATACGACCTGATCGTCATCGCGACGGGATCGCGCTCGATGCCGGAGCTCATTCCCGGCCTCGCCGAGAACTCCATCAATTGCTACACCGAGGCGAGCTCGCTCGCGTTCTTCGAAAAGCTGAGCGCGTTCAAGGGCGGACGCATTCTGATCACCGTCGGGCTGCCGCACAAGTGCCCGATGATCCCGCTCGAAATCACCATGACGATGTATGATTTTCTCGCCGACCGCGGCCTGCTCGACAAGACCGAGTTCTATTACACCTATCCGATCGGCCGTCTGCACAGCCTCGAGAACGTCGGCAAATGGGCGGCCGGCGAATTTGCGCGGATGGGGATCAAGACCGAGACGCTCTTCAATCTGAAGGAAGTCGACGGCAAGAACGCCAGGGTGCGCAGCGAAGAAGGCTCGGACCTCCCGTACGATCTTCTGGTCGCCGTTCCCCCGCACAAGGGCATGGAAGTGATCGAGAAGAACGGGCTCGGCCAGAACGGCTGGATCCCGACCAACCGCAACTCGCTGCACATGGACGGCGAGCAGGGCGCCAACGTCATCGTGCTCGGCGACACCACCAACATCCCGATCAGCAAGGCGGGATCGACCGCCCATTTCGAAGCCGACGCGGCGGCCGAGAACGTTGCGGCGGTGATCAAGATCGGCCGCCCGGTGCGCTCCTACGACGGCAAGGTGTTCTGCTTCATCGAGGCAGGCAAGGATCGCGCCACCTACGCGATGTTCACTTACAACCAACCGCCGCAGCCCAAGGCGCCCAACGCCGCGGTGCACGCGTTCAAGATGGCCTACAATAAATTGTATTGGGCGTCGGCCCGCGGAATCCTGTGAGGGAGGGCTCCATGGCTCAGACCCAGCAAGCTCCCCCGCCGTTCGAAAGCGCGCTCGCCACGCTGGTCGAAAATGGCGATCTCGACCGCATTGTCGCCCTGGCGCGCGTCGTCGGCAGCGCCCAGGACGCCCTCAACGACGAAATGGTCGGCCGCGTCGCCGGCCTCGCCGCGGACGGGCTCGATCTGCTCGACCGCGTCAACCGCAGCGGCGTGTCGCGCGCCTTGCCGGCGATCGCGGCGCTGGTGGAGAACGGCGACCTCGACCGCATCGTCGCTCTGGCGCGCGTCGTCGGCAGCGCTCAGGACGCCCTCAACGACGAGATGGTCGGCCGCGTCGCCGGCCTCGCCTCGGACGGGCTCGAACTGCTCGACCGGGTCAATCGCAGCGGCGTGTCGCGCGCCCTGCCGGCGATTGCGGCGCTGGTGGAGAACGGCGATCTGGAGCGGATCGTCGCTCTGGCGCGCGTGGTCGGCAGCGCTCAGGACGCGCTGTCGGACGACATGGTCACCCGGCTCGCCGGGCTGGCGACCGACGCCATCGCGATCCTCGATCGCGCGACGCGCAACGGGTTGGCCGATCGTTTGATGACGATGGCCGGTCACGTCGAGGCGTCCGGCGTCGTGCCCCAACTGCTCGCCGCGGTCGAGCAGGCCGGCAAGGACGTCGCGGCGGCGCCGCGGCCGCAGGGCGGGCTCACGGGGCTTTGGACGCTGATGAAGCAGCAATCGATGCAGGAAGGGTTGCAGTACGCAATGGCCATCCTTCACGCGCTGCGTCGGACGCGCGTGAAGTCGGGCTGAAAAGCTCGACGCGCCGCATCGGCGATAAGGCGAGCGCCGCGCCTTCCCGGCGCGGCGCATTTCCTCGCGCCGCGTCGGTCGGCCCGGGGGCCTTGCGCTCGCTCAGGCCCTCGGGCTCGCGCGCATCGGGCCTCACGACTCGAGCGCGGACGATCGGCGGCGACGCCCCGCCGACGGTGGCCGCCTCTGCGCGCTCGGCGCCGTCATGCGACGACGCGGTTGACGCCGGCGCTGCGTTCGTGGCCGGTCCTGGCGATTTTCTATGTCGTGCGCCTCTTGCCGTCGGCCGGCGGGGCGTTACAATTGGCCCAAGAAACCGGACGGTCGATCGCCGTCAAGCAACATATCGCGAAATGGGAACGGATTTTCCGGCCCGGCGCGTGCGGGTGGAAATAAGGCGAGCAGGGGCGGGCGGCAAGCCCGCGAGGCCCCGTTCGACGCCGAGCGGGGAGAGATGACTGTGGTTTCAAATCTTAGGGCGGGACACGGCGGCGCGTCGTCTGCGCGTCGCGCGTCGCGTCGGTGGCTTTCAAGCGTCGGCGCGATCGCCCTTGCGGCGCTCGGCGTCGGCGCGTCCGGGTCCATCGCCGTCGCGCAGACGCAGCCGTTCGCAGTCGAGGGCGGCTCCTCGCAAGCGGTCGCGGACGCAAGCGCGCAGCCCGCGTCGAGCGATCGCGAAATGCTGACGCGTCTGGCGCAGGCTCGCAAGCGCGCCAAGGAAGTCGGCGATTTTCAATCGCGGCGCGAACTGGCGGCGATTCTCGAACAGATCGGCGCGGCGCGCACCGCTGCCGAGGACTTCGACGGAGCGCGCGCCGCCTACGAGGAGAGCCTCCCCATTCGGCGAGAGGCCGCAAAGGACAAGAGCGACGTCGCGGCGCAGCGCGAACTGGCGGTCTGCATCGATCGTCTCGGCGACGCGCGCGGGCAACTGGGCGACCGCGCGGGCGCGTTCGTCGCTTATTCCGAGGAAGTCGCCGTGGACCGCGCTCGGGCCGCCAACCCAGCCGACGCCGAAGCGACAGGCGACTTGGCGAACGCCCTGAGCGCCCTCGGCGTGGCCGACACGCAAGCGGGCGACCGCGTCGGCGCGCTGGCCGCTTTCGGCGAAAGCCTGGACATCGCGCGAGCCCAAGCCAAAGCGCATGGCGACGGCGACGCGCTCCGCCAATTGGCGCTGAGCCTCAACAATTACGGCGATGCGCTCACGCAGACAGGCGATCGGACGGGCGCGCTCGCCGCCTACCAGGAGAGCTTCGTCATCCGACGCGACCGCGCCGCGAACGCGGCCGACGCGGAGGCGCAGAGCGATCTGGCGGCAAGCTACGACAAGATCGGCGACGCCAAAACCAGCGCCGGCGATTTCGCCGCGGCGCTCGCGGCCTATGAAGACGCCTTGGCAATTCGTCGCGACGGCGTGAAACGCCGGGGCGACGCGGCCGCGCTGAGCGAGCTGTCGTTGAGTCTGGAGGCGATCGGCGTCGCCCGGGCGCGGGCCGGCGACGCCGCCGGCGCGCTCGCCGCTCTCGAGGAGAACGTAACCGTCGCTCGCGCTTTGGCGAAGGAAAAGGGCGACGAACAGACGCTGCGCGGCCTCGCGATCAGCCTCAGCGATCTCGGCGACGCGCGCGTCAAGGCGAACGACGCCGCCGGCGCGCTCGCCGCCTATGAGGAAAGCCTGACGGCTCGCCGCGCGCGCGCGAAAGAGCACGCCGGCGCCGCGGCGCAGGCCGATCTCGCGACAATCCTGAATCGAATCGGCGACGCGCAACGCCAGGCCGGCGACAGGCGCGCCGCGCTCGCCGCCTATGACGAGGATCTCGGCGTCGAGCGCGAACTCGCCAAGGACAAGACGGACGTCGAGGCACAGCGCGACGTGGAGGCGACTCTCGATAAGATCGGCGAGACCAAAGCCGCCGAAGGGGACGCCGCCGGCGCGCTCGCTGCCTATCAGGAAAGCCTCGCCATCGCCCAGGGCCTCGCTCGCACGGCGCCCGGGCCGGACGAAGAGGCCGACCTTTCCTTCATCGCCGTGCGGCTCGGCGATTGGTCCTATGATTTGATTACCGCGCGCAAATTCGCGCTGGCGCTCGCCGCTTGCGACGCGGCCCTCGCGGCGACTCCGGACGCGACCTGGATGGAGGTCAATCGCGCCCACGCGCTGATGTTCCTCGGCCGTGTCGACGAGGCGCGTGCGCTCTATCTCGCCAATCGCGGCAAGAAGACCATCGGCGACAAGCTATGGGAAAACGTCGTCAGGGAGGACTTCGCCGATCTGCGCAAGGCGGGCCTTTCGCATCCGCTGATGACCCAGGTCGCCGCGGCGTTCACCGCGTCGAATTAAAGGCGCGCTGCGTTTGGTGCGATCCATCGCTGCCGTCATATGTGGACGGCCCCGATTGGCAAGAGACATTTTGACGTTTTGATCGGCTTGGTCGGCTGCGGTCATATGTCCGGCCTTTGTGTGCGGCCTTTGACCGCTGGCCCTGATGATTTCCGACGGCCTCGGTCCCTATCATTGCGGCGAACTGGAGGTTCGTGACGGCTGGCGGGTTGTCCTCGGCTTTCGGTGGCGACCGTTTTGGATCATCACGTCGGTGCGCTTGCCAAACTTTGAAGAATTGAACGCCTCCTCGATAAGGCCTGTCGTCGGGGTCTTTCGGTTTCAGGCTCTGGCGTAGAGCTCTTTGCGGAAGCTCTCGCCGGTCGATAGGACCGCCCAGCATATTCGGGCCAGTTTGTTGGCCAAAGCCACCGCGGCCACACGTTCGGGCTTGCTGGCCTTCATCGCCACGATCCACTCGGCTAAGGCGCCTTTGCGTTTGTGGGCCACGCGCAGCACCGAGGTGCAGCCGACGACGAGCATCTTGCGCAAGTATCGATTGCCCTTCTTGGTGATAGCCCCGAGCCTTTCCTTTCCCCCGCTGGAGTGCTGGCTCGGCGTCAAGCCCAGCGACGCGGCGAAATCGCGCGCCGATTTGAATGCGCTGGGATCGGGAAGGCTCGCCGCCAACGCCGAGGCGATCAGCGGGCCGATGGCGGGAATTTCTTGCAGCAAGCGGCTCATCGGGCGCTTCGCGCTGGCCGCGGCGATTGTCTTCTCCAACCCGTCGATCTTCATAGCGAGCTGCTCGCTCTGCCAGGCCAACAGAGCGACGGCTTGCTTGGCTTCCTCGGGAAGACCTTCGTCGGCCTGCGCGAGGGCGACCAACTCCTGGACCCGATGAATGCCCTTGGCCGCGATGAGGCCGAACTCCTGGAGATGGCCGCGCAATGCATTGACGCTCATGGTTCGCTGTTTGACCAGCAGATCCCGGGTCTTGTGCAACATCAACACGGCTTGCTGGTCCGCGCTCTTGACCGGCACGAAACGCATGTCGGGCCGCGACATCGCCTCGCAGATCGCCGCCGCGTCGGCCGCGTCGTTCTTGCCGCGTTTGACGTAGGGTTTGGCGTAGGCGGGCGCGATCAGGACGACCTCGTGCCCCATCGCTGCAAGGACGCGCGCCCAATAATGCGCCGATCCGCAGGCCTCCATGCCCACGCGACAAGGCGTCAGCCGAGAAAAGAACTCTCGAAACTTCGCGCGGGTCAACTTGCGCTGAAACGACGATCCGTCTTCGCGCTCGATCCCATGAAGCTGAAAGACATTCTTCGCCAAATCGACGCCGATTCTGATAAACGTTCTCACGGACGGTCTCCCCGTTGGTGGCGCGCCAGCGACCACGTCTTGGCACTTGATGCCGTTAGGGTGGGGCCGTCCACACCATCATTGCGAGCGAAGCGAAGCAATCCAGCGATCGAGGCGGCGCCAATACAGTTCGCGGCGCTCGCAACGACATCCGCAAGCGCGGTCGGCGGGGCCGTAAGCAGGCGTCACGATCTCTGGATCCGCCACGCTTCGCTCGCGAAGACGCCGCGGGCGGGGTCAAATTTGAGGGCAGAGCGCTCCGGCCCGACCGCGCGTCCGGCAGCCCATCGCCGAAAGCAAACGCCGCCGGCTTTCGCCGGCGGCGTCAATTGCTTCGGTCAGGCGCGATTCGTCAGTATCGCGCGGAAATCGGCGCGGCCGAGGCCATCGAGTTCGAACTTGTATGTCCAGCCGAGCGTCGCCTGGAATTCGGAGAGGTGGATCTTGATGTCCGACGTGCCATACGGTCCCGCTCCAACGCCGCTGACGCTGTTCTCCGGTGCATAGACGGCGGCGAAGTCGACGGAATTGTTCTTGTTCACCGCATAACTCGCGCCCGCCGAAATATGGTTGGTGATGACTCCGGGCACGAGAACGTTCAACAGCACGTCGGCCGGCCGGATCGGATTGGTGTTGTAGGAATAGCCGGCGCGCAGGGTCAGATCCTTGGTCGTGCGCCACTCGACGCCGAGCGAGATCACGTCGACGTCGTGCCAGCCGAAGCCCGGCCCATTTGACGAGCCAAACATTGTCTGCGCCAACGACGAATTGGCGACCGAGGCGACGCCACTGTAGAAGATATGCTTGTAGTCGGCCAGCAGAGTAATCGTCGGCGCGACGTCGTAGGCTAGGCCCGCCGCGATTGTCGCGGGAATGTCGAAGCTGCCGCCGCCGGCGAACAGGCCGGAGTATTTGGTGAAGTCGCTGGCCCAGATCGGCGTCGTCGCCGAAACGCCGAGCCGCAGCGTATCGGTCGCGCGCCATTCCGCGCCCGCGCGCAGGCCGCCGCCGACCGAGGTGTCGACGCCTCTGTCGGTAAAATTGTTTGGGTTCGACGAGTAGCTTTCGAACGGGCCCAGACCATAGGCTTTGAACATCTGGATCGCGAGGATCGGGGCGACGCCGATCGAGACCGATCCGAACCGGTGGGCATAGCCGACCGCGACGAACGCCTGTTCGAGGTTGACGCCCGTCTTGCCGCCGCAGAATGGGCCCGGGCAGGGGGAGGTGAACGTGTAATCGGTGTTCATGCCGCCGGCGCCGTAGAGCGCGACGCCCCAAGACGAAACTCCGTCGATCGGCTGCGAATAGGCCATCGCGGGAATGCCGAAAAGGTCATAAGAGCTGTCGTGCGATCCCGGCGCGACCGCTCCGAAAACGCCCGATGTGGTTGTCGCGTCATAGCCGCGCGAGGGTGCGAACAGTGTCAGATCGGCGTTGAACTGCTGGCCGACGTCCATGAGTCCGGCCGGGTTGTTGCCGAGCGTCAGCGCGTCGCGCCCTTCGGCGACGCCGGCGCCGCCGGTGGCCTGGTCGGCCGGGCTGACGCCCTCTTGGAGATAGCCGTCGGTGGCGTGCGCTGCGCTGAGGCCCAGCGTCGCCAGGACAACCGCACCTGCGGCGGACAGCAGCGTGCTTCTCGTGTTAACCGCCATTTTCTCCCCCCGGTCTATCTTGGCGCCCGAAGGCGTCCGCACTCATCGGCGTGGCGCCGACGTTTCGTTCGTACTGTCCGCGCCGCCGTCACGATGGCGCAAGGGCCTGAGTCGCTTTATGTTTTAATCATCACATACGAATGTCGCTGTCGGCAAGTCGCGAACGCGACCGTCATGCGACTTTCGTCAAGCGATGCGAAATTGTCACACTTGGACCTCGGCGCTCGATCGACGATCACGTCTCGGCCAGTTCTTCGCGCATATCGCGCACAATCCGGCGCGACCGCAGTCGTCGCTTCGCCGGCGGCGTTCAGATGAACAGGTTGATGTCCGATTTCAGCGCGCGCTCCATATACGTCGCGGCGCCGCCGAGCTTGATCCCGGGGATCATATCCTTCACATCGTATTCGAACAGGTCCATCGTCATCTGGCAAGCGATCAGATTGACGTCGGACTCCACCGCCGCGTCGCGGAGGTCCTCGATCGAGGCGACGCCCTTCTTCTTGATCAGGTTCTTCATCATGACGGTCGCCGCCGCGTCGACGCCGGGGATCATGCCGACGATGTTCGGCATCGTCATGTGCATGCCCATCATCGGCATCTTCATTGCCGCGTTGCCTAGCGGCGTCACCTTCAGGTCGAGTTTCTTCAGCAGCAAGGGCAGGCCGTAGAAGGTGAAGAACATGGTGACGTCGACGCCCATCGCCGCCGCGGTGGTGGCGAGGATGAAGGGCGGATAGGCCCAGTCCAACGAGCCCTTGGTCACGATGATCGACATTGTCTTGGCGTTTTCCGCCTGCGCCGCGCCCGGCTCGGTCATGGTCACGTTTCCCTAATTTGCGTTTCCGCCCAACTGCTTTTTTTCATCACTATTAGACTTTCTTCATATGCACAAGTGCGAAAGTGTCATGGCCGCATTCGATTCACGAGTTTTCTAATTATCAGATTTGTTGCTCGTTTCGGCCGTTCCGCCTAGAACTCATTGCTAGAATCGAAGAGGCCAAGCTTGTGGGGCGCGATTGTGTTTTTCCTGAAGACAGGCGCCGCCGAACCAGCGATCGCGCCGGCGCCGCGAGGGCGCCGGATTGCTTGACGGAGTTGACGCATTGACGCTCGTGCGGCCTGAAATCGAACCGGACGAACTGGAGGTTCACGCCGACCAAGCCGCGGCGATGCTGCGCTCGATGGGCAGCAAGTGGCGCCTCTTGGTCCTATGCAATCTCATTCACGGCGAAAGGTCGGTGGGCGATCTGCAAAAGATCGTCGGGCTGAGCCAGTCCGCGCTGTCGCAGCATTTGGCCGTTCTGCGCCGAATGAAGCTCGTTCAGGTCCGTCGTTCGGCCCAGACCATCTACTACCGGCTCTCGGGGCGCGAGGTCACGGCGATCCTGAACACGCTCTACGGCCTCTATTGCGTGCCGGACGGCGACGCTTGCGGCGTCGACGCGTCCGGCATCTGACTTGGCCGGCCTTTAGTAGCCGCCCTTGCGGCGGCTTTCCGGCAATCCGGCGATGCGCCCGCCTTGCTTGGAAGGGTCGAGCGGAAAGAGATCGTAAAGCGTCTTCTGATCGACCTTGGCGTCCCAGCGCTCGCTCATCGCCTTGATGATCGCGCGCGTGTTCGGCGTGTTCTGATTGTTGTTGAAATACTCGTCGCGCAAATAGTCGATCACGTCCCAATGCCGTTCGGTGAGCGTGATCCCGTCGAGCTCGGCGATGCGCTTGGCGAGGTCTTTGCTCCAATCGTCGGTGTTGACGAGATAGCCCGTCGCGGTGGTCTCGATCGTTTGCCCCTCTAGATCATACGCCATGGCGTTCCTCCCTTTGCCTTTCGTACAAGAAATCGGCGCCGCGAACTCCTTCCCTCGTTGTGGCGGAGGGCCGGGGGCAGGGCGCAAAACTCGATAATTCGGGCCGTTCCCGAGACGCGGGATCGGCCGGCGGGACCCCCTCTCTAATCCTCCCCGACAACGGGAGAGGGCAGTCCCTCGTACCACTTCAGCTTTTCGCGCAACGTGACGACCGTGCCAACGATGATGATCGTCGGGCCGCGCAGCGCCGCCGCGCGCGCTTGTTCAGCGATCGTGCGCAGCGTTCCGGTGACGACGCGCTGGTTGGCGCGCGCGCCGTTGTCGACGACGGCGGCGGGAAGATCGGGATCGGCGCCGTGCGCGACGAACGCCTGCGCGAGCTCGTCGAGATGGGCGAGCCCCATGTAGATCGCGACGGTCTGGCCGGGGCGGATGAGCGCGTTCCAATCGAGGTCGATCGGTCCGTCCTTGCCGTGGCCGGTGACGAACACGCAGGATTGCGCGTGATCGCGATGGGTCAGGGGAATGCCGGAATAGGCGGAGCACGCCGCCGCGGCGGTGATGCCGGGGCAGACCTGAAACGGGATCTGGTGGTCCGCGAGCTTTTCGATTTCTTCGCCGCCGCGTCCGAAGATGAAGGGATCGCCGCCCTTCAGCCGCAGCACGCGCTTGCCTTCTTGCGCGAGCCGCACCAGCATTTCGCCGATCTCTTCCTGCGGCACTGTGTGATCGTTGCGGCGCTTGCCGACGTAAATGCGCTCCGCCTCGCGGCGCACCAGATCGACGATGCCGGGGCCGACCAGGCGGTCGTAGAGCACGACGTCCGCCTTCTGCATCAGGCGCAACGCGCGGAAGGTCAGCAGGTCCGGGTCGCCCGGCCCGGCGCCGACGAGATAGACCTCGCCGCTTCGTGCGATCGGGCCGCCCGCCGTCTCGCGTTCGACCTCGGCCGAGAGCGCCGCCTCGGCCGCCGCTTCGTTGTTGGCGAGCACCATTTCGGCGATCGGGCCTTCGAGCATGCGCTCCCAGAATCGGCGACGCGCCCGCGCGTCGTCGAGCCGAGCGCCGACGAGCGCGCGGGAGCGGCCCATGAACGCCGCGAGCCGTCCGTAGGCGGCGGGGATCGTGCTTTCGAGGCGTGCCTTGAGCATGCGGCCGAGCATCGGCGAAGCGCCGCCGGTGGAGATCGCGACGACGAGCGGATCGCGGTGAACCAGCGAGGGCGCGATGAAGTCGCACAAGTCCGGCCGGTCGGCGACATTGATCAGCGGACCCGCGCCGCTGATCGCGGCGAAGATCCTTTCGTCCGCGCCGTCGTCGCCGGTCGCGACGTAGCAGACGACGAAGCCCTCGAGATCGGCGGGCGAGGGGTCGCGCGCGACGTGTTCCAAGGTCGCGTCGTGCAGGGTGTGGAACTCGTCGTCGAGCCGCGCCGCGAAGACGGTCACGCGCGCGCCGGCGCGCCCGAGCGTTTCGACGCGTCGCGCCGCTGCAGAGCCGCCGCCGACGACGGCGGCGCGCTTGCCCTTGACGCGCAGAAAAACCGGCAGAGTCTCCATCGCTTCCCTGATCCCGAGCTTCGAGCGTTCGCCGCGCTCCGCCTTTACCCTGCCGAGCGGCGCGCCGCAAAAGCTTCGACGCGCTTCGGGCTCGGGTCGGCGACGAGACGACCCGCCGTCGGCTTGGCGCCCCGGCGCTCGCGGATCTGGCGAATGAAGGCCGCGAATCGCCGCGCCCAATGATGCCGGGACGTGTCGCGCAAATGGCTGAAGCTCGCCAGCAGGTTGCCGATCACGACGCCGTCGCGCTTGCCGTCGACGCCATAGCCGCGCCGCACGCGATAGGCGAAGCGGCAGTTGGGATCGACGTTTTCCAGCGCGGCGTAATGAAATTCATGACCCGGAATTGCCATCGGCTCCGCCTGGCGCGGCCATGGCGCGTCCTCGGTTTCCTCGAGAACGACGAGGCCCCGGCCTTGCGGCTTCTCGCCGACCACGACCTCGGCGGGAACTGCGCCGACCATTTCGTAACTCTGGCCCCGCCAGGCGATCGAACGGCTCAGATACATCAGCCCGCCGCATTCGGCGTAGGCCGGCATCCCTCCGGCGATCGCGGCCCCGATCTGAGCGCGCAGCGAAACGTTGGCGGCGAGCGCCGCGGCTTGGGTCTCGGGGAAGCCGCCGCCGATGAAGAGGGCGTCGGCGGCGGGCAGGTTCTCATCGCGCAACGCGTCGAAGAAGACGAGGTCGGCGCCGGCGCGCCGCAACGCCTCGAAGTCGTCCTGGTAATAAAACCCGAACGCGGCGTCGCGCGCCACCGCGATGGTGATGTCGGGAGCGAGGGAAGGCTCGATCGGCGTGGGGCCGATCCGCTCGCTCGCGGCTTTGGCGACGGCGAGCAAGCGATCGAGGTCGACGCCGCGCGCGATGACTTCGCGCGTGCGCGCGATGATGCGCGCCGCATCGTCGGTCTCTCCCGGCGTCGTCAGCCCGAGGTGCCGCTCTGCGACGCTCAAGCCCTCGTCACGGCCGATCGCGCCGAGCACCGGGATGTCGGTGTAGCGCTCCAGCGCCTGACGCAGTTTGCTTTCCTGCCGCGCGAGACCGACCTTGTTGAGGATCACGCCGCGAATCGCGACGCGCGGGTCGAACGCCGCGTAGCCGAGCACCAGCGGCGCGATTCCGCGCGTCATGCCGACGGTGTCGACGACGAGCGCGACGGGCGCGCGCAGCAGGCCGGCAAGCGCCGCGCTGGAGTCGCGCCCTTCGGCGTCGAGCCCGTCGTGCAGGCCCTTGTTGCCTTCGATCAACGCCACATCGGCGCCGAGCGCCGCGCGGCGGAACGTGGTGAGGATTTCGGCCTCGCTCTGGGTGTTGAAGTCGAGGTTGTAGCACGGGCGCCCGCTGGCGCGCGCCAGCCACATCGGATCGATGTAGTCGGGCCCCTTCTTGAAGGTCTGCACGCTGAGGCCGCGCGCCGCCAGAGCCGCGGCGAGGCCGAGCGAGATCGTCGTCTTGCCCGAAGACTTGTGGGTCGCCGATATGAACAGCCGGCTCATGCTTTCACGCCGCCGCCGAGAGGCGGCTCCGGTCGCGCCCGCGCCACAGGAATTCGGCCCGCGCCTGAGCGCTCGCCGTCTCGCGCTCGACGCCGAGCGTCGTCAACGCGATCGCCAGCGTTCCGGTGATCGCCGCCGTGGCGTATTCGTCGTCGCTGTCGCCGCGCCACACCGCTTCGAGGCGATCGAGATCCATGCTTTCGTCGGGAGTCAGGCGCGGGTCGGCCAACAGCGGCGGCCAGCGCCGCTCGCCGCCGACGCCGTCCTCGACGGTCAAGGTCTCGCACGGCTTGTTCGGCCGGCGCTCGGCTTCGCCGCCTTCGCCGCGAAACACCGACATGCGGCGCTGTCCCAATAGCAGCGAAGCGTCGCGGTGAAGGGTCATGTAGCCCGGGTGGAAGACCGATTGCATCGCGGCGGGCGCGTCGAACGGATTGATCAGCCGCGCCAGCGTATGGACGGGCGAACGCAGGCCGAGAATCGGCCGCAGTTCGAACATCTCGGCGAGCTTCGGGCTCATCGCGTCGAGCGGCAGATAGGCGAAATTGCGCGTCGCCAGATGCGCCGCGGCCTCGTCGAAGTCGTTCGCGACGGCAAGGCCGAGGCGGGCGAGCGCCTCACGCGTGTAGATCCGGCCCGCGGTGTGGCCTTCGACGCCGTGCATGGCGACCCGCCACCCCTCGCGCGCGAGAACCAGCGCCGCCAGGACGAACCACGGCAATTGCCGGCGCTTGCCCGCGTAAGAGGGCCAATCGAGATCGGCGACGAGCGAGGGCGGACGCTCGAAGCGTGGCGCGCACGGCGCGCGCGAAGCCGGCGATCTCCTCGGCGCTCTCCTCTTTGACCCGCAGCAGCATGAGAAAGGCGCCGAGCTGTTCGGGCAGCGTTTCGCCCGCCAGGATCATCGCCATCGCTTCTTCGGCCTCGCTCATGGTCAACGAGCGGGTCAGCGACTTGCCCCGGCCGAGAATGTTGACGAATCGCGCGAAGGGATGCGGATCACGAGCCATCGTTTCGCCTCGCCCCTTCACTGGGCCTGCGCGCGCGGCAGGAACGGCATCAGCCGCATCGCCAGCGCGGCGATCAGCATCGACAGGGAAATCCCGCTGAGCCCGAGCAGAACCTCGGGCAGGGAAGGCTGGTACAGCGCGACGGCGCCGTCGAAGAACGAACTCGAGACTTCCATCCCCGGGAAAAGCTTGAGCGGATAGGCCTGCCCGCCGATGATGACGACGTACATCTGCGCGAGGCCGCCGACGAGGAACAGCGCGCAGGCGGCGGTGAGGGATCGCCGGTCGGTCGCGCGTTCCCGCTTGAAGGCCAGCAGCGCGATCGGCGCCAGCGTACCGATCGCGATCTGCCCGATCCAGAAAATCAGGGTGTAGATCCCGCCGTCGCGCAGGATGAACGTTTCGGCGGCCCGGTGCGCGCCGCCGTAGAGCCGGGCGAGATGCAGCACCAAGGTGAAATAGAGCACGGCGAAGGCGAAGATCATCAACAGGCCGCGGAACTTGCCGAGCATTTCCTCGTTCATCAGCGATTCGCGCGTCTCCCACGACATCGTGACAAGGACGAGAACCGTGAACGCGAGCCCGTAGAGGAACGAAGCGGCGATGAAGAGCGGCGCCATCATCGCCGCGTCGTAGGCTTCGCGGGCGACGAGAAAGCCGAAGATCGAGCCGGTGCCGGTGGTCAGCACCAGGCGCCACGTGAACGCGATCCAGCCCATGACTTTGCCGAAAACCGGGGATTTCGAGGCTTGGCGGTCCATCATCGAGAACAGATACGTCGCGACGACGACCACGAACCCCGTATAGAGATAGATGTTCCAAGCGAAGATCGATTTGAAGTTGTAGGTCGTCATCGCGACGACCAACCGATCCGGCCGCCCGAGGTCGAGCACGAGAACCGCCAAGCCTCCGGCGAGCAGCGAGATCGCGAGAATGCCGGAGAGGCGGGCGTAGGGCTTGTAGGCGAGCCGATTGAAGACGGAGGACACCGAAGCGACGTTGAGCGCTCCCGACGCGGCCACGATCAGGAAGACGGCGAAAACGTGCGGCGCGCCCCACACGACCTGATTGGTCATGCCGGTGACGACATGGCCGTAGGTCTCCATGTAGAGAGCGGCCCCCAGGCCGAGCGCCACGACGATGACATGCACCGTCATGAGGCCGCGGAACAGCGGGCTGTGCGGGTCGAGCTTGCGGAATTTCAGCGTCGCCATCGATCGTGCCCTAGAAGTTGCGATACCGAACGCCGGGGTCGAGCCCGAGGTCGGAACGGATCTGCGTCGTCGGCAGGGAGGCGAGCGCCTTGGCGATGTCGCTGTTGGGATCGTTCAAGTCGCCGAACGTCATGGCGCCGCCGCCCTCGCTCGCGCAGGCTTCGACGCACGCGGGTTTTCGCCCGAGTCGATGCGGTCGACGCAGAGCGTGCATCCTTCGACCGTGCCCTTGCCGCGCGGCGCGACAGTCTTCTGGTCCTCGATCGGTTCGGAAACGAAGGAGCGCGCCTTGTAGGGGCACGCCATCATGCAATAGCGGCAACCGATGCAAATGTGCCGGTCCACCAGGACGATGCCGTCCGCGCGCTTGAACGAGGCGCCGGTCGGACAGACGTCGACGCAGGCGGGGTTGGCGCAATGCTGACACATCACCGGCGCGGAACTCTGCGCGCCGCTCTTGGGATCGCGCACGGTGACCATACGGATCCATTGCGAATCGGATTCGATGTGGCCGGTGCTGTTCCAGCCGTTTTCCTCGCGGCAGGCGGTGACGCAACGGTCGCAACCCGGAGCGCACTTGCTCGAGTCGATGAGCAGCCCCCAACGCACCTTCGGCGAAGCGGGCTCGCCGGCCGGTCGCGCGCCGGCGTCGTCGGCGCCGAAGGCGTAGAGCGTGACGCCCGGAGCGATCAGCGTCGCCAGACCGGCGCCCGCGCCCTTGAGGAGCGAGCGGCGATCGGCCAGCAGGCGAGTCGGTGCGGCGCCGGCGCTCATGGCTTGGTCCCCTTGAGATAATCGTTCAGCGCCGCGAGGTCCTTGTCGTTCGCGTCGATCCCCGCCGCCTTGTTGGGCTCGCCGGGCCGGGAGGCGTGGCACTCGAAGCAATCGATCGAAACCGCAGCGTAGTCGTGGCACGAGCGGCAGAAGTGGCGCGGGTCGGCGTAGCTCACCGCGACGCCGTCGGCGCCGCGCACCGCGTGGCAGGCGACGCACGCGGCTATGCTGTACGGCTCGCCGCGCACGCCGAGATGAACGGTCTCGTTGCGCTGGTGATAGAGCATCTTCATGTGGTTGCGGCGCATGAATTCGGTGTCGGCGACGCAATGACCGCCCTGCGCTTTGGGCGGATGCGGGACCGGCGTGCGCCCGGTTTCGCCGCTCGCGTCGACGGCCCCGCTCGCGTCGATGGCCCAACTCGCGCCGGCCGCCGCTCCGAGGAGCGCCAGCCCGAGGGCGAGCGAAAGCAGCCAGGCTCGCCACATGGCGCTACTCCCCCAGACCCATTTGAATATAGCCCGTCGGGCACACGTCCATGCAGATGTGGCAGCCCACGCACTTGGTGTAGTCGGTGTAGACGTAACGGCCGACCGAGCGCTCCTTCTTCGGCACGCGCGCCACCGCCGTCTGCGGACAATAGACGACGCAATTGTCGCACTCGAAGCATAGGCCGCAGCTCATGCAGCGCTGGCCTTCCTTCTTGGCCTGCTCCTCGGTCAGGGGAACGATGCGTTCCTCGAAGTCGCCGAGCACCCGGTCGGCTTCGACGTGCCGCTCGTCGCGCTTGTTGCGAGCGACGTACGGGAAGTGGCTCTTGAAGAGATCGGAGTGCGGGACGACCTGCGTCGCGCCGCGGTCCTCGAAATTGTGGACGGCGAATGCGCCCTCCGAAGTGCCGCGGGTCTGCGAGTGATCGTAGGGCGCCGGATCGAGACCGCGCGCGTGCAGCTCCTCGAGCAGGTTGAACTGGTGGACGTCGATCTTCGGCCGGCGCTCCTCGGGGGAACCGGCGAGATAATGATTGATCGTCTCCGCCGCGATGCGGCCGTGGCCGATCGCCGTGGTCAGGAGATGGGGCCTGACGACGTCGCCGCCGGCGAAGTGCTTGTCCAAATTGCGGACCTTGTAGACCGCATCGATGGCGATCGAACTGCGGCCGCTGTCGAGCCGCTCCAGTCCGTTGGCGAGATCCGCCATCTGGCCGATCGCGGAGACGATCATGTCGCATGCGATCTCGAACTCCGTGCCCGCGACGGGCTGGGGCGTCGCGCCCTTCATCGTGCACTGGCACATGCGCAAGGCGACGGCTTTCCCGTCCGGGTCCTTGACGACCTCGAGCGGCATTACGCCGCCCTTGATTTCGATGCCTTCACGCTTGGCGTCCTCGCGCTCGCGCTCCGCCGCCGTCATCGCTTCGATCGGGAACAACGAGGTCAGCACCGCCTCGACGCCTTCGCGGCGCGCGACGCCGGCGACGTCGTGGGCGGTGTAGCCGAATTGCGTCGCGCTCGCCGCGTCGTGCGCGTGCGATTGCGCGATATGCCCGAGACGGCGCGCCACCGAGGCGACGTCGATCGAGGTGTCGCCGCCGCCGACGACGACGATGCGCCTGGCGGTCGAGTGGACCCAACCGCGATTGAACGCGTCGAGGAACTCGATGCCGCTCAGACAATTGACGGCGTCCGCGCCGGGGACGGGCAGGGGCCGGCCCTTTTGCGCGCCGAGCGCCCAGAACACGGCGTCGAATTCGCGGTTGAGGTCGTCGAGGGAGACGTCCTTGCCGACCCTGACGCCGGTGCGCGCCTCGATGTCGCCGAGCGCCAGGATGCGGTCGATTTCGGCGTCGAGCTTGTCGCGCGGCGTGCGGTAGCCGGGGATGCCGAACCGCATCATGCCGCCGAGCTTCTCGTGCTCTTCGAAGAGGACGACGGCGTGGCCTTTGCGGCGCAGGAAATAGGCGGCGCTCAGGCCGGCCGGTCCGCCGCCGATCACCGCGACGCGCTTGCCGTCGACGGCGGGCGCGGCGGGCAGGGCGAGCTTGTTTTCAATTGCCCAGTCGCCGACGTATTGCTCGACCGCGTTGATGCCGACGAAGTCGTCGACTTCGTTGCGGTTGCAGCCGTCCTCGCACGGCGCGGGGCAGACGCGCCCCATCACCGAGGGAAACGGATTGGCCTCGACCATGCGCTGGAACGCGTATTCCTGCCATTTCATGCCCGCGACCGGCGGCTTGTCCATGCCGCGCGCGATCGCCAGCCAGCCGCGAATGTCGTGGCCGGAAGGACAAGAGGCCTGGCACGGCGCCGTGCGACCGACATAGGTCGGGCACTTGTGGCTGTGATCGCCCTGGAATATCTTCTTCGTCAGATCTTGATCATCCCACATCGACTCGCCGCTCTTGAAGCGGCGAAAAGTGCGCGCGTGGTTTCGGACCGTTTCGTTCATCGTGTCTCCTCACGCCTCTTGCAAAGCGGATTTCTGTTTGGCTGCGATTTCTTCGGACTGCGTCGAGGCCGTCGGGCCGATGGCGTTCGACGTCGTCGGTTCGTCGGGCGGAAGCAGCGAGGATCGCGGCATTTCGCTACTCCCCCAGGCCCATTTGAATGTAGCCGGTCGGGCACACGTCCAGGCAGATGTGGCAGCCGACGCACTTGGAGTAATCGGTCTCGACGTAGCGTCCGAGTGTGCGTTCCTTCTTTGGAACGCGCGCGACCGCCGCTTGCGGGCAGTAGATGACGCAATTGTCGCACTCGAAGCACAGGCCGCAGCTCATGCAGCGCTCGGCCTCGGCCTGCGTCTCTTTTTCCTGCAATGGCAGGAGGCGCGCCTCGAAATTTCCCAGCACGTTGCCCGCGTCGATCGCTTTCTCGGTGCGGGACTTGCGGGCCGTGTAAGGGAAATGCCCCAGGAACAACTCGTCGGCGGGAACGATCTGGGATCGGCCGCGGTCCTCGAAGTTGTGCACCGCGTAGGCGGCGTGATCGGTCCCGCCGCTTTGTTTGTGGTCGTACGCGGCGGGCTCTCGCCCCGTTTCCTTCAGCTTCTCCAGCAGGTTGAAAAGATGCACGTTGAGCTTGGGCAGAGTTCGGTTGATCTTCCCCCTTGAGATAATGATCGATGCTCTGGGCCGCGTTCCAGGCGTGACCGATCGCCGTCGTCAGCAGGTGGGGGCGGATTACGTCGCCGCCGACGAACACGCCTGGGCGCTTCGGCGAGCGCCCCCATGCGTCGGAGGCGGCGGCGCCCTTGCCGTTGTCGATCGTCTCCAGTCCGGTGAAGTCGCCGGCCTGGCCGACTGCGGCGACGATCATGTCGCACTCGATGTCTCGTTCGGTGCCCTCCTTGACCATCATCTTGCCGCCCGACCAATCGACCTCGACGACCCGCAGAGCTTTGGCGTGGCCGGGCGCGTCGAGCGTCACCGCGACGGGCGCGAGCGAGCTGAGGATCTTCACGCCCTCTCGCGTCACCTGCTCGATTTCGGCTTTCGAAGCGGGCATTTTCTCGATCGGACGTCGGTAGACGATGGTCACGTCCGCGCCCTGCCGCTGGGCGGCCGCGGCGGCGTCGTGGGTTGTTTGGCCGAGCACGACGTATTCGGGCCGGTCCTTTTCGTGGATCTGCGTGATATGTCCGAGCCTGCGCGCCACGGCGGCGACGTCCATGGCGGTGTCGCCGCCGCCGATGACCAGCACGCGTCCAGCGCCGACCTTGAGCCTGCCTTCGTTGAAGGCTTCCAGGAAGGCGATGCCGCTGACGCAGTTGGCCGCTTCCTTCGCCCCGGGCACGGCGAGCGGCGTTCCGCTCTGCGCGCCGGATCCGATGAACACCGCGTCGTAATCGCGCTGCAATTCATCGAGCGAGATGTCCACGCCGATCTTGACGCCTGTGCGCACCTCGACCCCCAAGTCGAGAATGCGCTGGATTTCGCCGTCGAGCACGTCGCGCGGCGTGCGATAGCCGGGAATGCCGTAGCGCACCATGCCGCCGAGTTCGGCGCGCGCCTCGAATATCGTGCAGGCGTGGCCTTTGCGGCGCAGGAAATAGGCGGCGGCTAGGCTGGCCGGGCCGCCGCCGACGAGGGCGACGCGCTTGCCAGTCGGTTCGCCCGCCGGAGGCAATTTCAATCCGTGCTCGAGGGCGTAGTGGCCGACGAAATGTTCGACCGCGTTGATGCCGATGTGATCGTCGACCTCGTTGCGATTGCAGCCGTCCTCGCACGGCGCCGGGCAGACGAGCCCCATGACGGCGGGAAACGGATTGGCTTCGACCATGCGCAGAAAAGCGTATTCCTGCCATTTCATGCCCGCGACCGGTGGCTTTTCCATGCCGCGCGCGATCGCCAGCCAGCCGCGAATGTCGTGCCCCGAGGGGCAAGAGGCCTGACAGGGCGCCGTGCGCATGACGTAGGTCGGGCACTTGTAGGAGTGATCGGCCTGGAAAATCTTCTTGCCCAGGTCTTGGTGATCCCATGGGAACTCGCCGCTCTTGAAATCGACGGAAGGTGTGCGCTTGGCCCGGAACCGTTTCGCTCATCGTCGTGACCCCTCACGCTTCTTGCAAAGAGGATTTCTGTTTGGCGTCGAATTCTTCGGCCTGCGTCGAGCCGGTCAGGACAATGGCGTTGGACACCATCTGATGGACGCTGACGATCGCCTCGCGGTCGAAGCCGAAAAGCGGCAGCACCTTCGAGAATTGCGCCTTGCAGATCGCGCAGATGGCCGCCATGTGGGTGACGCCGTGCTCGTCGGCGACTTCGCGCAGCGCCCGCATGCGCGGCTGGGCGCCTTTGGTGCGCACGTCCATCAATTCGTCGGTCAGCAGCCCCCCGCCGCCGCCGCAGCACACCGTGCTTTCATGGATCGTGTCCGGCGCCATGTCGAAGAAATGGTTGCACGCAGCGCGCAGGATGTCGCGCGGAATGGTGAATTGCCCGCCCGGCTTGTCGCCCATGCGCGAGGCGCGCGCGACGTTGCAAGAGTTCGTGGAACGTCAGGCGGAAATCGTCGTTCTTCGATTTGTCGAAGCGCAGCTTGCCCTTCTGGATCAGGTCGTAGGTGAATTCGCAGATGTGCTGCGGAACCGGATAGTTGGGATCGAGGAAATCGAACGGGCCGGCGAGCGTGTTGAGGAAGCTGTAGGCGATGCGCCAGGCGTGCCCGCACTCGCCGAACACGAGGCGCTTGACGCCGAGGTCCTCGGCCGCCTTGCGGATGCGCAGCGACACCTTCTTCATGTTCTCTTGCGAACCGATGAACATGCCGAAATTGGCGGCCTCGGAGGCATGCGAACTGAACGTCCAGCTGACGCCGGCTTCGTGCAGAACTTTGGCGTAGCCGATCAGGCCTTCCATGTGCGGCGAGGCGAAGAAGTCGGCGCTCGGCGTGACCAGCAGGATGTCGGCGCCCTTCTCGTCCAGCGGCAAGCGCACTGCGACGCCGGTCTCCGCCTCGATGTCCTCCTCGAGGCCGGCGAGCGTCGCCTTCAGCGCCTTCGGCGGCAGGCCGAGATTGTTGCCGACGCTGAACACCTTGGCGATGATCTCGTTGGAGTACTTCTGCCCCAGGCCGATCGTGTCCATGATGTCGCGCGCGGCCATGGAAATCTCGGCGGTGTCGATGCCGTAGGGGCAATAGACGGAGCAGCGCCGGCACTGCGAGCACTGGTGGAAATAGCTGTACCAGTCGTCGAGCACCTCCTGGGTGAGATCCTCCGCGCCGACCAGCCAGGGCACGAGTTTGCCCGCCCAGGTGAAATGGCGCCGATAGACCTTGCGCAGCAGGTTCTGCCGGGCGACCGGCATGTTTTTGGGATCGCCGGTGCCGAGGAAATAGTGGCACTTGTCGGTGCAGGCGCCGCATCGCACGCAGGAATCGAGATAGACCCGCAGCGCTCTCGAACTGTTCAAGAGTTCGCCGAGCCGCCCGATCGCCTTGTCATGCCAGTCCTCGACCAGCGTCTCGGGAAAGCCGAGCGCCTTTTGATGCGCCGGCGCGGCGGGGTAGGGCTTGGAGCCCGCCATCGCGCCGCAGGCAAGCGGCGGAATCTCGAGGGGATCGCCGACCACGTGTTGCTTCGCATCGAATTTGCTGGGCGCCGCCGCCATCGTCGCTCTCCCTAGGCTTTGCGCGGAACGCGCGCGACGTAGCGGCGCTCGCGGCTGTTGTCCGCCTGGTTGCGGCTGGGGCTGAAGAACACGCCGGGGGCGTGCAGCAGCTTCGAGAACGGAAACACGATCATCAGCGTCAGTACGAGCGTGAGATGAACGAGCAACGCCGGATCGTCGGGAAGCGGGCGCCAATCGAAATACATCAGCCCGAGGAAGAACGCCTTCACCGCGACGATGTCGGTGTGCGCGATGAATTTCATCGTCAGCCCGCTGGCGGCGATGGCGACGAATAGGAACAGCATGAGGTGGTCGGAGGGGTCGCTGATATAGCGCACGCGCGGCACGATCAGCCGGCGCGCCCAAAGCGCGAGGACCCCCGCCGCCATGGCGAAACCCGCGAGGATCCCGAACGGCTGAGCGAGCGCGACGACCATCGGCACGGGTTGGGTGAAGTAGCGAAGATGGCGCAGCAGCACCAACGCGAGCGCCGCGTGAAAGACCCAGCCGAACAGCCAGATCCATTTGTTGGCCTTGAACAGGCTGTGGAAGAGAACGACCTCCTCAGCCATGCGCACCACGACGCCGCCGCGCGTGAGCGGCGCGGGGGTGGTCGGAATCTTCAGCGGCGCCGGCGTCGTCGCATAGCGCCAAATCCGGTAGCCGAGCCCACCCAAAAGGACGAGCGCCGCTCCATAGAACGCCAGCGCAAAGATCGCCGTTCGCATCCGTTCCCTCCCCTGCGCGCCGCTCGCTCGCGACGCTTGTTGTTCCGCGCGCTGCGGTCAGATGCAGCCGGTCGGCTTCGGCAGGCCGGCGATCTTGCAGGCTTGTTTGGCCGGGCCGTAGGGGAAGAGCGCGTAGAGCGCCTTCTGATCGCCCTTCTCTTTGCCGAACTTCTTCGTCATCTCCTTGACGAGAATGCGCACGGCGGGAGCGATCTGGTATTCCTCGTAATATTCACGCAGGAAGTTGACCACTTCCCAGTGGTCGGGGGTCAACTCGATGCCCTCGGCCTTGGCGATCATGTTCGCCAGTTCTGGCGTCCAGACGCCGATGTCGGTCAGATAGCCTTCTTCGTCATGCTCGGCGACCGTGCCGTTGATCGAATATGCATCCATTTCATTGTCTCCCGATTGTTGGAATTGCAGCCGATACCCTTAAAGCCATGCGCAGACGCGGGCCGCGCCCGCCGCGAGATCCACAAAGCCGCCGTAGTCCACGACGCCGACGCCTTCGACGAGGTCCTCGGCCTTCATGCCGCGCGCGGCGAGGTCGGGTCCGAGAATGTAAAGGGCGCACGAAGGCTGCTTGGCGCGCAGCGCTTCGGCGAAGGCGCTGCCCTTGCGCGCGCCGACCACGCCGTCCTCGATCATGAGCACGGCGTCGCCGTCAGCGACGTGATCGAGACAGCTCTTCAGCGACGAGCGTTCGAACGGCGATTTGTTGATGGTGTGAAGCGTCGACATGCTGGGGCCTCAAAAACTCAGGATCACGTCTTGTCCCGCAATGACCTTGGCCATTTCGGAACGGTCGACGAGGTGGATCGACGGCTTTTCAGCGTAATCCTCGTTCTCGTCTTCGTAGGTGATCGGCATCAAATCTTCGACCGTGAGGCCGCGCTCGGCCAGGGACTCGCGCTCGACGTAGAGCTTGCGGACCTCGTAGTCCCCGAGGGCCTTGTAGGTCTTGGAGAAGTTCTTCATGCCGACGCCCGCGGTGTCCTGGCCGTTCATCAGCTGGAACACGCCGTCGTCGAGAAACGCGACGCTGACGTCCTGCTCGAACGCGGCGCCGATCAGAATCACTTCGAGCGATTCCAACGCGTAGATCGTTCCGTAAGGCGCGCGGCGATTGATATAGAGAAACTTCTTCTTGTTCGTCTCTTCAGACATCGTGCGCCCCCTCAATCGCCGAAAACGACGAGGCGGTCGGCTTGAATGCCCGCCTCGATCAATTGCCCGAGTCCGGAGATGCGGAAGCCGGGGGCGATGTTGTCGCCGTCCTTGCCCTGGCGCTTGGCCTCGTTGGCGTCGAGAATGCCGCGCCGCTGCGCGGCGGCGATGCAGACGACGAGGTCGAGCTTGTGCTTATCGGCCAGCTCGCTCCACAGGCGCTGGAGGTTGCGGTCGTCCTGCGGCGGCACGGTGAAGCGCGTGCCGTTGTTGACGCCGTCATGGTAGAAGAACACGCGAAAAATTTCGTGCCCCTTGGCCAGCACCGCCTTGGCGAATTGATAGGCCGAGTCCGACGCCTGATGCGTGTACGGCCCTTCGTTGACGACAATCCCGAAACGCAAAACCGTTTCTCCTTATGATTGACCGCGTTCCGCCGCGCGACGCGCGGCGGCGCTTTCTTTCCGATCGATCCCCTCGATCGATCGGCTCAGAAATGCACGTGGGCCGACATGTTCATGGTCTTGCGGGCGCCGGTCCAGGTGTCGAGGTGGTGCTTGGTGAAAGCGAAGCCGGTCAGTTCGAAGAACCGCGGCCAGCCGATCCGCTCGATCCATTCGCCCATCCGCTCGAAATGGCGGCCGTTCTCCTTGTAGGCGTAGAGGATCTTGCGCACGACCTCCTCGACTTCCGGCCAGCGCGGCGGGTTGTTGGGCAGGTTGGCGATGACCAGCTTATGGAATGTCGGCTTCGATCGCGCGTTGGAGTGCTTGCCGCCGACCCACACCGCGATCTTGGTCGAGTCCGCGCCGTTGATCTGCATCGGGGGGCAGGGCGGGTAGCAGGCGCCGCAGCACACGCACTTCTTTTCGTCGACCTCGAGCGACGGTTTGCCGTTGACCATCGCCGGCCGGATCGCCGCGACCGGGCAGCGTGCGACCACCGCGGGGCGCTCGCAGACCTTCGAGACCAGGTCGTGGTTGATCTTGGGCGGCTTGGTGTACTGCACGTTGATGGAGATGTCGCCTTGGCCGCCGCAATTGATCTGGCAGCACGAGGTGGTGATGCGAACCCGGTTGGGCATCTCCTCGTGGGTGAACTCATGGTGCATCATGTCCATCAAGCTCTTCACCACGCCGGAGGCGTCGGTGCCGGGAATGTCGCAGTGCAGCCAGCCCTGGGTGTGCGAGATCATCGACACCGAATTGCCGGTGCCGCCGACCGGGAAGCCCGCCGCGCCGAGCGCGTCGATCAGCGGCTGGACCTTGTTCTTCGCACTCAGCATGAATTCGATGTTGCTGCGCGTGGTGAAGCGGACGTGGCCCTCGGCGAACTGGTCGGCGATGTCGCACAGCTTGCGGACGGTGAAGACGTCCATCTGACGCTGCGTGCCCGCGCGCACCGTCCACACCTCGTCGCCGCTCTTGGCGACGTGATGCAAGACGCCCGGGCGCAGGCGGTCGTGCCAGGCCCACTTGCCGTAATTCTTGACCAGAAGCGGATGCATGTACGGAAACGGATCCGGCACCCCGGTTTCTACGGGACGGCGCATCGTAACGGCGCTGCTCATCGACAAGATCTCCCCGATTTGTTGTCATCAATTCCGGCCGACGCGGCTTGCGCGGCCGGAGCGTGGAAGCGAACCTGCGCCGCGTCAGTCCGCGGCGACGTTGAGACCCGCTTCGCGCGCTTTGCGTTCGAAATATTTCTCGGCCTCGTCCGTGAAGTCGTCGGTGCGCACGTAACACGAGGTGCGTGGATGATTGACCATGTTCGGATCGGGATCGATGCCGATCGCTTCGAGGAAGACGGGCAGGCCGATGCGATCCATGCACTCGCCGATGCGCTCGTGTTCGAGCGCGTTCTCGGCGAAGAAGTCGATCAGGCGGCGCCCGAGCTCGACCAGCTTTTCGTAGTCCTCGTCGGTTTCGAGCTTGATGAACGGAATGATCATCGTGCCCATCAGGTCGCCGACTTTGAGCGAACGCTTGCCGCCGACGAGAATCGAGGCGCCGCGATCGTCGCCGGGCGCCAGCGCCTTGTTCATGACGTTGATGCAATGCATGCAGCGCACGCACGACTTGTTGTCGACGTCGAGGGTGTCGTCGTCGTTGAGGCTCAGCGCCCGGGTCGGGCACATCGAGATGACGGAATCGATGGTGTATTTGCGGCCGGCCCGCGCGACGTACGCCTTCACTTCGTCCTGGTTGACCTTCATGTCGTCGCGCCAGGTGCCGATCACGGCGAAGTCGGCGCGATGGATCGCATTGACGCAATCGTTGCCGCAACCGGAGAACTTGAACTTGAACTTATAGGGCAGCGCCGGACGATGCATTTCGTCGAGGAATTCGTTGATGACCGAGCGGTGCGCCCTGACTTCGTCGTAGCACGACATTTCGCAGCGCGCGTGGCCGACGCAGCTCATCGAGGTGCGCAAAGCGGGGCCGGCGCCGCCGAGGTCGAAGCCGGCCTCGTTGAATTCGTCGAACGCCTTCTGCACGTTTTCCGAGGTGCAGCCCTGGAACATGATGTCGCCGCTCTGGCCGTGGAAGGCGATCAGACCGGAGCCGTGCTTCTCCCAGATGTCGCACAGCTTACGCAGCAGATCGGTCGTGTAATGATAGCCGGCGGGCGGCTGCACCCGCAGCGTGTGGAATTCCTTCGAGGCGGGAAATTTCGCCGCGACTTCGGAGAAGCGTGGAATGACGCCGCCGCCGTAGCCGAGCACCGAAACGGTGCCGCCCTTCCAGAAGCCCGTGCGTTCCTGGTAAGAATGTTCGAGCTGGCCGAGCAGATCGTTCATCATTGGCGCGTACGGCTTGTCGGCGGCGTCGCGCAGACGCTTCAAACCGCTGACAAAGCTCGGCCACGGCCCAGTTTCGAGCTGATCCAAATTCGGCGTCGCATGATGCCCGGCCGCCGGGTCGCCCTCATGCTCGTGCGTAGTCTCGTGATCCGACATGCGTCGCCTCCCTGTCTCAATTCGCCGCGCGACTCGCTGTTCCGGCGCGCAACTTTCTTAACACCCGTCCGCCTTAGGCCGACGCGCCGCTCGATCGGCGAATCCGTGCTTTGCAAACCGAGCTATTTATCATAATAGCAGGAAATACGAATATGTGAATAGGAAAAATTTCAAGGGCCGGCGGCCTCCGAAACGGGAGGGGCCAGCGGGCGATCCGGGAGGAAGTCTGATGACAGTGACGCGCGCTCGCTTTGCGCC
This sequence comes from uncultured Alphaproteobacteria bacterium, assembly GCA_963759955.1. Lineage (GTDB taxonomy): Bacteria > Pseudomonadota > Alphaproteobacteria > Rhizobiales > Beijerinckiaceae > Roseiarcus. The sequence goes on along the minus strand of CAVXCA010000101.1, from coordinate 45,859 downwards.
GTCGGGCCGGCGGCCGGGCGGCGACCCCTTCGATCTCGACGACGAGGCGTCCTACCGCGCCTGGCGCGACGCGAAGTTGGCGCGGTATCCCAGGCGCGCCGAGGATCTCGTCGTCGAAATTCGCGACCCCGCGCTTCCGAGCGCGGCAGAGCGCGAGGCCATCGCCGAACGATGCGGCCGAGCCAACGCTGCGCTCTACGTCTTTACGCAGGCGCCGCGGGACGAGCGAAGCCTGCGCCGCGATCTCATCGCGTTCGGCGCCGCGTTCGGCCTGACGGCGATCGAGGACCATCGCTCGGCCGAGGCGGACGGCGTCGTCAGCATCGAGGTCGTTCGCGACGGCGGCCGGCTCGGCTACATTCCTTACACCGATCGGCCGATCAGTTGGCACACCGACGGCTATTATAACTACCACGGCCCCGAGCGTTGCGTGCGCGCAATGCTGTTGCATTGCGCCCGCGACGCGGATGCGGGCGGGGAAAATCGCTTGCTCGATCCCGAAGTCGCCTATCTCAGGCTGCGCGACCTCGATGCCGGGCATATCGAGGCGCTCATGCATCCCCAGGCGATGAGCATCCCGGCGAACGTGGAGCCGGATGGCGCGATTCGCGCCGAAAACGTCGGCCCGGTGTTTTTCGTTCATCCCGGCGACGGCGCGCTCGGGATGCGCTACACCGCGCGCAAGCGAAACATTTCCTGGCGCGACGACGAGCGCACCCGCCGCGCGGTGGCCGCGCTGGAGCAGATTCTGGAGACCGACCCGCTGGTGTTGCGCTTGCGCATGCAGCCCGGGCAGGGGTTGATCTGCAACAACATTCTTCATGACCGGACCGGCTTCGTTTCTTCCGCGCCGGCCGGACGCCTGCTCTATCGCATCCGCTATCACGGCCGTATCGCCGCCGGCGCTTAAGAGAAGGGAACACGCATGGTGCAAATCAGCGACCTCATCATCCAGCACCCCGAAGCGACCTCATTCGCCGATCTCGAACGGCTGGTGGTCGAAGCGGCGCGGGCCGGCGAAATCCATCTCTATTTCGACATCAAGCCGGAATATCAGGACACCCCGCGCAAGTGGGAGACGCGGCTCGAACTCGCCTTCTACAACGCCGAAAGGGTCCAGAAGTGACCGGGACGGTCAGGCGGAGTCGCGAGACCATCCAGGCGCCCTATGGCCGCGTGATTCGCCTGGACGAAGTGGATTTCGAAAGCGGCATGCGCTTGCTGCGCGTGACGATCCGCGAGGGCGCGCGCTACACCATTCTCGACCTCGACGCCGCGAGCGCGGCGCAATGGGGCCGGGAGATGTGCGACTGGGCCGAGGGCGAGACCTCGCGGCCGGCGCCGGGCGCGCCTTGATGGGCGCGAGGGTCAGCCGGTGCTCCAGGCGCGTGGGCGCCGCATTCCCGCGAGCTTGCAGGCCTGTCCGACGTAACCGTAGGGAAACAGCTCGAACAGCCGATTGCGCGGCGCCCCCCGCGTTTGCGTGAGATGCCGAATGACGAAGCGAGAGTTGGGCGCGACCCGGTGCTGTTCGAGGAACCCGCGCATGAATTGCAGCGCTTCCCAGTGGTCTTCGGTGAGCTCGAGGCCCTGGGCGCGCGCCTGCTCGAGCGCCCAGGCCTCCGACCAGTCGGCGGGATCGACGACATAGCCTTCCTGATCGGTTGGGACCGTCGTCATCTCCCGTCCTCCCTGGTTCGTCGCTTTGTGCGAAGATCGTCTGGCGATCAACGCGGCTGGACAAATCCGTATACGTGAATATAATGATGAAAACAAAAGCAAGCAAGACGCGTTCTGAGCGCGTCGGGGAAACGCAGGAAACACGAGGAGAACGAATTGGCTGAGATCGTCATCATGGGCGCCGGGTTGGGCGGCGCTGTCATGGCCTACGAAATGAAGAAGCAGATGCGGCCGGAGGACAAGCTCACGGTCGTCACCAAAGATCCCATCTATCATTTCGTTCCTTCGAATCCCTGGGTCGCCGTCGGCTGGCGCACGCGAGAATCCGTCGAGGTCGACCTCGCGCCCGCTTTCGCCAAGCGCGGCATCGGCTTCAAGCCCGTGCCGGTGTCGAAGGTGCTGCCGGACGAGAACCGGCTGGAGCTCGAGGACGGGACTTCGCTTCGCTACGACTACCTCGTCGTCGCGACCGGCCCCGAACTCGCCTTTGACGAAGTCGAGGGTCTCGGCCCGGACGGGTTTAGCTCGTCGATCTGCCACATGGACCACGCGCTGAAGGCGGCCGTCAGCTTCGAAGAGTTCTGCAAGAATCCGAAGCCGATCGTCACCGGCGCCGTGCAGGGGGCCTCCTGTTTCGGCCCCGCCTACGAGTTCACCTTCATTCTCGACACCGAGTTGCGTCGCCGCAAGATCCGCGACCAGGTTCCCATGACGTTCGTCACCGCGGAGCCCTATGTCGGCCATCTCGGCCTCGACGGCGTCGGCGACACCAAGGGCCTGCTCGAGAGCGAGATGCGCGAGCACCACATCAAGTGGATCACCAGCGCCCGCGTCAAGAAGGTCGAGCCCGGCAAGATGACCATCGAGGAGGTCGCGGACGACGGCTCGGTGAAAGCGACCCGCGAGTTGCCGTTCGGCTACTCCATGATGCTGCCGGCGTTTCGCGGCATTAAGCCGCTGCGCGGCATCGACGGTCTGGTCAATCCGCGCGGCTTCGTCATCGTCGACAAGCATCAGCAGAATCCGAAATTCAAGAACGTCTTTTCAGTCGGCGTCTGCATCGCCATTCCGCCGATGGGCCCGACCCCGGTGCCCTGCGGCGTTCCCAAGACGGGATTCATGATCGAATTGATGGTGACCGCGACGGCGTTGAACATCGGCCAGCTGCTGCGCGGCCAGCAGCCGACGCATCAGGGCACGTGGAACGCGGTCTGCCTCGCCGACTTCGGCGACTCGGGCATCGCCTTCATCGCTCAACCGCAAATACCGCCGCGCAACGTCAACTGGTCTTCGTCGGGCAAGTGGGTGCACGCCGCCAAGATCGGCTTCGAGAAATACTTCCTTCGCAAGATGCGCAAAGGCGAGAGCGAAACCTTTTATGAAACGGCGGCGCTCAACATGCTAGGGATAGCCAAACTCAAGAAGGTCACCACCGATTGACGGCCCCCGGGGGGCGCCGTCCGTCCCCGAAAGGGAGGCGGCGTCGAACTTCGGCGCCCGCGGCCGCAGCCGCGGGCGGTCTCCCTTCATCTTGCGCGCTTCGATCGGCGTTCGGCTAAAGCAAAAGTTTTCGAAAGCGCATGACTTATTCTCTCATCTCGCCAAGAAGCCGATCGCGGCTGGTCGGAATATTTCCGTTTCTCGTCTGGCTGCCGAAAACGAACCGCGAAACTCTGTTCGCCGACTTCCTGGCGGGCCTCACCGGCGCCATCGTCGTGCTTCCGCAAGGCGTCGCCTTCGCGACGATCGCCGGCATGCCGCCGCAGTACGGCCTATACGCCGGAATTGTCCCGACGATCATCGCGGCGCTGTTCGGTTCCTCTTGGCATCTCGTGGCGGGGCCGAGCACGACGGCTTCGCTGATCTTGTTCGCTTCGCTTTCGGCGTTCGCCGAACCGGGGTCGGCCCGATACGTGGAGCTGGCGCTGACTTTGGCCGCGATGGTCGGCGTGCTCGAATTGTCCCTCGGACTGTTCAAGCTCGGCATGATCGTCAATTTCATTTCGCATTCCGTCGTGGTGGGATACACGGCGGGGGTCGGCACTCTCATCATCGTCTCGCAGGCGCGGAACTTTTTCGGCGTGCCGATCCCGCGTAGCGCGGAATTCCTCGATTCGATCGTGAACACGGTCGCCCACCTGCCGGCGCTGTCCTGGCCGACGACGGTAGTGGCGTTGGCGACGCTGCTCAGCGGCATCGCGGCGCGGCGCTTTCTGCCGCGCGTTCCCTTCATGATTCTCGCGATCGTGACCGGCGGCTTGGTCGCCGCGGTTCTCAACCTCTGGAGGCCGGGCTCGGTCACCACGGTCGGGGCGCTGCCGTCCAATTTGCCGCCGCTGTCGGCGCCGAGCTTCGATCCGCAGACTTGGAGCATGCTCATCCCGACCGCGCTCGCGGTGGCGATTTCCGCGCTCAACGAAGTCGTGTCGATCGCCCGCGCGCTCGCCATTCGCTCGGAGCAGCATCTCAACATCAATCAGGAATTCGTCGGGCAGGGGCTCGCCAATTCGATCGGCTGTTTCTTTTCCGGCTATGTGGTGTCCGGCTCGTTCAACCGCAGCGCGCTCAATTACGACGCGGGCGGGCGAACGCCGATGGCGGCGCTGTTCGCCGCCGCCTTGCTTGCGGTCTTTCTCGTCGTCGCCGCGCCGCTTGCCGCCTATCTGCCGCACGCCGCAATGGCCGCCTCGCTGGTGCTGGTCGGCTGGGGTCTGATCGATCGCAGGAGCATCAAGCGCATTGCGCGCACGAGCCGAACCGAAGTCGGCGTCCTGCTCGTCACCATTCTCACCGCGCTGTTCATTCAAATCCAGATGGGGATTCTGGTCGGCGTCGCGCTGTCGCTATTGATTTACCTCTATCGGACATCGAATCCGCGCCTGCGCCCACGCGTCCCCGACCCCACGAGCTCCGGCCGGAAGTTCGCCGATCCGGGCCCGGACCTGCCGGAATGCCCGCAACTGCGGCTGTTTCGTCTCGACGGCTCGTTGTTCTTCGGCGCCGTGAGCAGTTTCCGCGATGCGTTGCGCGAGGTCGACGCGAGCAGCCCGGACTGCAAATACATCGGCGTCATCATGTCGGGGGTCAACTTCGTCGACGTCGCCGGCGCCGAGGCGCTCGCGATCGAAGCGAGGCGGATACGCAATCGCGGCGGCGATCTCTTCTTCATCAGAGTGAAGGAACGCGTGCTCGAACTTCTCGAACGCGGCGGCTACGCCAGCGAAATCGGCGCCGGCAATATCTTTCAGTCGAAGACGCAAGCGCTGCGGACGGTCTATCGCAAGCTCGACTACGAAGTCTGCCGCCATTGCGATCGGCGCGTATTCGTCGAATGCGCGCGCATGGGCAAGCAGGAGCCTCTCGAGGACGACGACGCGCCGCTGAGTGATGTCGCTGGCGCGAAAGATCGCCCTGCGGTCGCACGAGACAGTTGACAACGATCGCACAATCTATTCGTATATGATGACATATCAAATCATCAAACGTGAGACGAGGAAACGCCAGTGGCCGACAAGACGCTCGACGCAAAAGGACTGAACTGCCCGCTCCCGATTTTGCGCGCCAAGAAGACGCTCAAAGAGGTTCCCGCGGGCGGGACTCTGGAAATTCTCGCGACCGATCCCGGTTCGGTCGCCGACTTCGAGGCGTTCTGCCGCACCACCGGGAATCAGCTGATCGAATCGACGGCGAACGCCGGCGTCTATCGCTTCCTGATCAAGCACACGGGCTGATCCAAGGGCGGCGCTCGCCTTCTCCCGCTTGCGGGAGAAGGTGGCCCGAAGGGCCGGATGAGCGCCTTCGCGAACCGGCGAACCTTTCGCGCGCGAGGCGAATCAGGCCTTGCCCGGTTGGTCTTGCGTGCAGAAGACGTCGTAGATCGCGTCGAGAATCGTCCGCACTTTGTCGCCGGCCAGGCTGTAATAGATGGTCTTGCCTTCGCGCCGCGTGGTGACCAGGTTTTCCAGGCGAAGCCGGGCGAGCTGCTGCGAGACCGTCGATTGGCGCTGCGAGAGGAATTCCTCCAGCTCGCCGACCGACTTTTCGCCGCCGGAGAGAATGCAGAGAATCAGCAGACGCGACTCCTGCGCCAGGGCCTTGAGGAATTCACTCGCCTCGCGAGCGTTCTCGACCATACGATCGAGCTCGACCGACGAATCCAGAGACTGCAATTGCGGGAGCGACATGGGCGTCAGTCCTATTTATCATGATATTCCAATGTTACATTTTAATACTCAAACCGTTCCACGTAAAGCAAATTGATGGATTATCTCGGAGGACGCGGCCAGATCGCGCGGGAAACGCTCGCGGCTCGGAAGCGGGCGGCCTTTGCGTTTGCCTAATCGACCAGCCGCCAAATGCGGCGCGCATTGTCGTGGAAAAGCCGCGCGCGTTCGTCGTCGCTGCAGCCGCGGGTGATCGCGTGGGAAGCGGCGACCCACGTGGAAAGCGAAGCGGTTAGCGTGCAAACCGGCCAGTCGCTGCCCCAGACGACTCGGTCCCAGCCGAAGCAGCGGATCGCATGTTCGACATAGGGGCGGATGTCGTCGACGGTCCAGGCTTCGCCGTCGGCGTAGGCGACGACGCCCGAGATCTTGACCGCGACGTTCGGCCGCAAGGCGATGTCGGCGATGCGCTCGCGCCAGGGATGTTCGGCGCGCTCCTTGATCGCCGGCGCGCCGCAATGATCGAGCACGAACTGCACGTTGGGGCAAAGGTCGGCGAGCGCGACCGCCTTGTCGATCTGATCGGGCCTGACGCATAGATCGAACGGCCGCCCCGTCCCGGCCAGCCGCCCGAGGTTGGCCCGGAACGCCGGCGACAGGCTTACCTCGTCGGGAACGACATGCAGCACGCGGCGAAATCCCTTGACGAAAGGGTCGGCGAGCTGGCGCTCCAGGAAGGCGGGAAAGTCGGAACGTTCCGGTCGGCAGGCGCTGATCGCGCCGCGTAGCGGACTCGCCGGCCGCCTGGCGAGAGCCTCGACATGGCGCGTCTCGGCTTCGATCTGATCTTCCGTGACGTCGACCTCCATGTGCAGCGCCGCGCCGATCCCGCAGCGAAATGCTTCGAGAGAATAGCGTTCCAGCAGGAAGTCATGATTGAGCGCGGGAACGCCGGCGAGCCACGGATAGCTCAGCGCGCCGCGGTCGATGAGATGGAGATGGGTGTCGACGATGGTCGAATAGGGCATCTTGGGAACCAGGGGAATCGCGCGCGACGCGCGATGATAACCACAAGCGGCGAAAGTCGCCAAAGCGCCAGCGTCGCGCGACCCGGTCGCGACGGCGCTATTGCGCGGCGGCGAACAATGTGATGATCGGTTGCGACAAGGACGCCGCCAAGGGGCGGCCCATCTTAGAACCCTGGAGCCGAATATGTCGTTGCGATTGAAGGGCAAAACAGCGCTGCTGACCGCCGCGGCGGCGGGCATCGGGCGCGCGACCGCCGAGGCGTTCGCCGCCGAAGGCGCGCGGGTGATCGCGACCGACATCGATCTTGCCGGCTTAGCCGGGCTCGACGCCGAACCGCGACGGCTCGACGTGCGCTCCACCGAGGCGATCGAAGCGCTCGCGCGCGAGGTCGGGCCGATCGACGTTCTCTTCAATTGCGCCGGCTTCGTGCATCACGGCAGCGTGCTCGAATGCTCGGACGCCGATTGGGATTTCTCGTTCGATCTCAACGCCAAATCGATGCACCGCATGATCCGGGCGTTTCTGCCGGGCATGCTGGAAAAGGGCGGCGGGTCGATCGTCAACGTCGCCTCGGTCGCCTCGTCGGTGCGCGGCGTCGCCAATCGTTACGTCTACGGCGCCTCGAAGGCGGCGGTGATCGGCCTGACCAAGTCGGTGGCCGCCGATTTCATTCGTCGCGGGGTGCGCTGCAACGCGATTTGCCCCGGCACCGTGGAAAGCCCGTCGCTCGACCAGCGCATCGTCGCGCTCAGCGCCCAGACCAAGCAGCCGATCGAGACGGTGCGCCAGGCTTTCGTCGATCGCCAGCCGATGGGCCGGCTCGGCAAGCCGCAGGAAATCGCCATGCTCGCGGTCTACCTCGCCGCCGACGAAAGCGTGTTCACGACCGGGCAGATTCACATCGTCGACGGCGGCTTCGTGCTGTAGCGGGCGACGCCCGGCGGCTCGGGCCACGCGCGCGCTTCGGCCGCGCGCATCGCCTCGAACGCCATCGCGAGGCCGAGCACGCCGAGGTCGTCGAAGCGGCGGCCGACGATCTGCAGGCCGATCGGCAGGCCCTCGTCGTCGTAGCCACAATTGATCGTCGCCGCCGGCTGCTCGGACATATTGAAGGCGACGGTGAAGCCGATGTGGGGAAACGGGTTGAGCGGGTCGCCGCTCGGCGAGGCCATTTCGGCGGGGTAGGCGGTGATCGGCGCCGTGGGCGACAGCACGAAGTCGTAGGGCAGCGTCGCTGCGATCGCCGCTTTGCGCATCGCCATGATCTGGCTGAACCCGTGAAACACCGCCTCGCCGCTGAGGCCGGTCGCCGATTCCGCCCAGGCGCGGATGAACGGCAGGATTCTTTCGCGCCGCTCGGGCGGCAACGCGCGCAGATCGATGAGCGAGCGCATCCGCCAGAAGCGGTCGAGCCCGTCGAGCATCTCCTGGGTCAGGAACGGCTCGAGCGGCTCGACGATCGCGCCGGCGCCCGCAAGATCGCGCGCCGCGCGCTCGACTGCGGCGCGGACCGGCGCCGTCGCGGCGTCGCCGCAGCCGGCTTGCATGAGCAGGCCTATGCGCAGGTCGCGAAGGTCGATCGGCTCGACGCGCCAATCCAAGTTCTGCGGCGGCAGACTCATGGTGTCGCGCGCATCGGGCTGCGAAAGCGTCGCCATCATCAGCGCCGCGTCGGCGACGCTGCGCGTGATCGGCCCGGCGACGCGCCCGATATAGGGCGGATCGATCGGCACGCGCCCGGCGCTCGGCTTCAGTCCGAAGACGCCGCACCAGCCCGCCGGAAGGCGCACCGAGCCGCCGATGTCGGTGCCCAGATGCAGCGGTCCGTAGCCGGCCGCCGCCGCCGCCGCCGCGCCGGCCGACGAGCCGCCGGGATTGCGCGATAGATTCCAAGGGTTGCGCGCGAGCGCGTGAAAGCTCGAAAGGCCCGACGACAACATGCCGTAGTCCGGCATCGTCGTCTTGGCGAACAGAATGGCGCCGGCTTCGCGCAACCGCGCCGCGGGCGGCGCGTCGGCCGCGGCGGGCTCGAGCACGCTCGCCGCGGTGCCGAGTGGAATCGGCTCGCCCTTGGTGGCGATGTTGTCTTTGACGGTCGCGGGCACGCCGTCGAGCGGGCCCATCGGCGCGCCGCGCCGCCAGCGCTCCTCGGACGCGCGCGCCTCGGCGAGCGCGCGCTCCGGCGCCAAGAGATAGGTCGCGTGAATATGCGGTTCGTACTCAGCGACGCGCTGCAACACGTCGCGCATCGCCTCGAGCGGCGAAAGCGCGCCGCTGCTATAGGCTTCGACGAGCGCGACGGCGGTTAGTTCAAAGGGGCGCATCAGAGGTTCGCATCCTGGCGGAGCGGCCAGCGCTTCGCGCCAACCAAATTGAAGGGGCGGGCGCCCCTTCATAATCGTCGGAGCGCTCCGCCGGCCGCAAGCCTGATCCTACTTCCACGACATCGCCGAGAGGTCGTTGACGAAGATCGGCGCGTTCTTCCACAGGCCTTGCAGCTTGGCGTTGGCGACGACGATGTTCGGCAACTGGAACAGGAACGCGTTGACGCAGTCGTCGGCGATTCTGCGCTGCGCCTCGCCGATCGCCTTCTTGAACGCGTCGAGATCCGGCGCCGCCTCGAGCCGCGCGAAAATCTCGCGGAACGCCGGGCTGTCGTACTGGAAATAATAGTCGGGGTTGGCGTAGACGCCGATGTCGAGCGGCTCGACGTGGCTGATGATCGTCAGGTCGAAGTTGTGCGCCTTGTAGACGCCCGACAGCCATTGCGCCCATTCGACGTTCTCGATCTTCGCCTCGATGCCGATCTGGGCGAGTTCGGCGGCGACGATCTCGCCACCCTTGCGCGCGTATTCGGGCGGCGGCAGGGTCAACGTCAGTTGCAGCGGCGTCGCGACCCCGGCTTCCTTGAGCAACGCCTTCGCCTTGGCCGGATCGTGCGGATATTCTCTCGTCAGATCGACATAGCCGGGGTCGTTGGGCGTGAGGTGGCTGCCGATCGGCGTCCCGTACCCGTTCATCGCGCCGTCGATGATCGCCTTGCGGTCGATCGCGTAGGCGATCGCCTGACGCACGCGCAGATCGTCGAGCGGCTTGCGCTTGTTGTTCATCGCCAGGATCGTTTTGCCCTCGGTGCCGCCGATCAGCGCCTGGAAGCGCGGATCGTTCTGGAATTGCGCGATGTTCTGGTAGCCGGCGATGCGCGGGAAGGCGTCGATCTCGCCCGCGAGCATCGCCGCGACCTCCGCCGAAGGATCGCTGATGAAGACGAACTTCGCGTGAGCGATGGCGATCTTGGCCGGGTCGCGGAAACCGTCCCATTTGTCGAGCGTGACGAAGGCTCCCTTGTTCCAGGCGGAGAGCTTGTAGGGGCCGGTGCCGACCGGATTGGTCGCCTCGTTCGTCGCACTCTTCTCGTCGATGACGACCGCGGTGTTCAGGCCGAGATGGAACAAGGCTTCGAAGCTCGGCGCCTTGAACTTGAGCGTGACGACGTCGGGGTCGCTGGCGTCGATCGATTCGATCGAGGCGAAGAAGGCCTTGTCCTTGTTGGTCGAGTTTTTGGCCGCGGCGCGCTCGAACGAGAATTTCACGTCCCTAGAGGAAAACGACTCGCCGTCCTGGAAATTGACTCCCTTGCGCAAGGTGAACGTCAGCGTCTTGAGATCGGGCGAAAAGCTCCATTTTTCCGCAAGCAGCGGCGTGACGGAGAAGTCCTCGTTGATCTTCGTCAGCCCCTCGAAGATGTTGTAGTGGGTGATCTCGCCGATCGCGGCGGCCGCGCCGGTGGTCGGATCGAGTCCCGGCGGCTCGAGCGTCATGCCGATCGTCACGCTGTCCTTCGCCGCCGCGGCGAGCGCGGGAACGGCGAGCGCGCTCGAAGCCGCGAAGGCGGCGCTTAAGGCGACAACGAAGCGGGAGGGGAAAAGCATACGACGCTCCTCGAGACGGGCGCGGTGGAGGCGGACAATAGCATCCCCCGGCGCGCCGGCGTCAAGCGGCGGGGGAGGGGTGCGTCGTCGCAACCCGCGCGTCAGCCGCCGAGCGGAAAATGGCACGCGACGCGGCGCGTCTCGCCGAGCGCGCGTAGGCTTGGCGCCTCCTCGACGCAGCGCGACTGCGCGAAGAGGCAACGCGCCGCGTAGGGGCAGCCGGTCGTCGCGTCGGGCCGCGGCGGGGCTTGAGAGAGCGCCAGCGGCGTCTCTTCGAGCTTGGGCTCGGCGTCGACGAGTTCGCGTGTGTAGGGGTGGGCGGGCAGGCTGAGCAGCGCCGCGCTCGGGCCGGTTTCGACGAAGCGGCCGCGGAACATCACCGCGATCTCGTCGCAGATGTGGCCGACCACCGCCAGATCGTGGCTGATGAGGAGATAGGTCACGCCCGCCTCGCGCTGCAGGTCGCTCATCAGGTTGAGCACCTGCGCCTGGATGGAAACGTCGAGGGCGGAGACCGGCTCGTCGGCGACGACGAGCTTCGGGCGCGTGATCAGCGCCCGCGCGATGGCGATGCGCTGGCGCTGGCCGCCGGAGAATTCGTGTGGATATTTTTGCGCGTCCGCCTGGGAGAGGCCGACCGCGCGCAACGCCTCTTCGACGCGTGCGTCGCGCTCGGCGCGCTTGACGTGCGCGAGGTTCGCGAGCGGCTCGGCGACGATGCGCGCGATTTTCTGGCGCGGATCGAGCGACCCGTAGGGGTCCTGAAAAATCATCTGGATATGGGCGCGCATCGCGCGCAGCTCGCGGCGTGGCAAATCGTGGAGCGGGCGGCCCTCCAGCCGCACGACGCCCGAGGTCGGCCACCCCAGCGCCATCACCGTGCGCGCCAGCGACGATTTGCCCGAACCCGATTCGCCGACCACGCCGAACGAGCGCCCAGCCTCGATGACGAAGCTGACGCCGTCGACCGCGCGGCGCGTCGGATGCGGCGCCAGCCAGCCCGGTCGCGCCAATGGGTAGACCTTGACGAGGTCGACGACCTCCAGCAGCGGCGCGCTCATGTCAGCCGTCCTTCGGCGTCGACGCGATGGCAGCGCACGCGATGATCGGCCTCGAATTCGATGGTCGGCAACGGGGTCGCGCGGCAGACGTCGAGGGTCAGCGGGCATCGCCCGGCGAAGGGACAGCCGATCGGCGCGCTCGCGGACGACGGCGCGACGCCGGCGATCGCGCGCAGCCGCTCGCCACGCGGCGCGCCGGGGCGCGGCCGCGCTTCGAGCAGGGCGCGCGTGTAAGGGTGGCGCGCGCGCCGCAGCACGGCGTCGGCCGGGCCGCTCTCCATGATCGTGCCGCCGTACATCACCAGGACACGGCGGCAATGGCGCGCAATCACCGCGAGGTCGTGGCTGACCAGCAGCATCGCCATGTTCGATTGCGCGCCGAGGCTCGCCAGGAGATCGAGAATCTTCGCCTGCACGGTGACGTCGAGCGCAGTCGTCGGTTCGTCGGCGATGATGAGCCGAGGCCCGCAGCTCAGCGCCATCGCGATCATCGCGCGCTGGCGCTCGCCCCCCGAGAGGGCGAAGGGATAGGCGCGGGCGGTGCGCTCGGGATCGCGCAGCTTGACGCGATCGAGCAGCCGAACCGCCTCGGCCCAGGCCGCCGCCTTGGTCATGCCGCGGTGCAGTACGAGCGCCTCGGCGACCTGCGCGCCGATGCGGTGCAGCGGGTTCAGCGCGCTCATCGGCTCCTGGAAGATCATCGCGATGCGATCGCCGCGCAACTTCTGCATCTCGGCCTCGCCGAGCCGGGCGAGATCGCGCCCCTCGAAGCGAATGGCGCCGGAGACGACGGCGCCGTCGGGCAATAGCCCCATAAGCGCCAGCGCGGTCATCGTCTTGCCCGAGCCCGACTCGCCGACGACGCCGAGGCTCTCGCCGGCGCGAAGCGAAAACGAGACGTCGTGCACAACGCGCCGCGGCCCGGCGCGCGAGGGCAGATCGATGGCGAGATCAGAGACTTCGAGCAACATCTTAGCGCCGCGCTCTAAGGCGCGGATCGAGCGCGTCGCGCAATCCGTCGCCGAGCAGGTTGAGCCCGAGCACGCTCAGCGCGACGGCGAGGCCGGGGAAGATCGCCAGGCGCGGCGCGACGTACATCCAGCCCTGGGCGTCGCTCAGCATGCGCCCCCAGGACGCTTGCGGCGGCTGCGCGCCGAGCCCGAGATAGGACAGCGCCGCCTCGGCGAGAATGGCGATGGCGAACTGGATCGTCGCCTGCACGATCAGCGCCGGCGCGACGTTGGGCAGCACGTGGTCGAACGCGATGGCGAGGGGCCCGCGCCCCGCCGCGCGCGCCGCCAATGTGAATTCGCGCACGAGCACGCCGTTGGCGGTCGCGCGCGTCAGCTTGGCGAAGATCGGCACGTTGTAAATGCCGATGGCGACGATCGCGTCGACGACGCCGGGCCCGTAGGTCGCCGTCAGCATGATCGCCGACAGCAGCGCGGGAAACGCGAAGGTGAAGTCGCACAGTTTCATGATTGCGTCTTCGACCAGGCCCTTGGCGGCCGCCGCGAGGAGGCCGAGCGCGACGCCGAACACGAGGCCGATGCCGACCGCGATGACGCCGACCAGAATCGAGACCTGCGCGCCGGCGAGGATCTCAGAGGCGACGTCGCGGCCGAGATCGTCGGTGCCCAGCCAATGCGCAAGCGAGGGCTCGAGCAGCTTGTGGGGCACGTCGATCGCGGCGGGCGGGTAGGGTGTCCAGACGAGCGAGAGCGCGGCGGCGCCGAGGAGCAGCGCGACCAGGGCCGCGCCCAACCGCAGGCTGGCGCCGGCGCGCCGGCGCGCTCTGAGGGCGGGCGCGCTCACGACGCGCGCGCCCGCAGGCGCGGATCGATCGCCGCGCAGGCGAGATCGACGGCGAAGTTGAGCCCGATCACGAACGCCGCCAGCAGCATCACGCAGTCCTCGACGACCAGCGCGTCGCGGTTGGCGATCGATTGCAGGATGAGGCGGCCGAGGCCCGGCAGCACGAAGACATTCTCGACGACGATGGCGCCGGCGATCAAATTGGCGAATTGCAGCCCCATGATGGTGAGGATCGGCGTCATCGCGTTGGGCAGGGCGTGGCGCCACAGCGTCGCGCGCCGCGACAGGCCCTTGGCCCGCGCGGTGCGGATGAAGTCCTCGTTGAGCGCTTCGAGCAGCGCGGAGCGCGTCACCCTCGTCAGAATCGCCGCTTGCACCAGGCCGAGCGAGATCGCGGGCAGGATCAACGCGCCGAGCGCCGGCAGCAGACCCTCGTCCCAGCCGGGAAAGCCGCCGGCCGGCGCGAGGCGCCAATGCACGGCGAAAATAAGCACGAGCACGATGGCGAACCAGAAGTTGGGCACGGCGAGGCCGACCTGGCTCGCCGCCATCACCGCCGCGTCGCCGGCGCGGCCGTGGCGCTCGGCGGCGTAGACGCCGGCGACCAGCGCCACCGCGCCGGCGATCGCCATCGAGAGGAGAGCGAGCGGCGCGCTGACCGCGAGCCGCTGCGCGATCAGCGGGCCGATCGGCGAGCCGTAGGCGTAGGACAGTCCAAAATCGCCATGCAGGACGCCGACGATCCACGACCAGTAACGCGTCGCTACGGGCTGATCGAGCCCGAGTTTATGGGCGAGCGCCGCGACCGCTTCCGGCGTCGCGCTCGCGCCCAGCATCGTCTGCGCCGCGTCGCCCGGCAGGATTTCCAAGACGCCGAAGACGACGAGGGAGGCGAAAATCAGGGTCGCCGCCAGGAGAAACAAGCGCTGCAACGAGTAGGCGAGCACGGTCGGTCCTAAGCGCGCCGGGCGCGCCCGTCGCGCCCGAGCGGGCGACCATAGGTTGTCGTCGTTCGCTTTTCCAGCGGTCCCGCGCGTTACGCCGCGGGCTTCTCGATCACGGCGCGGATGGCGTAACCGCGCAGATGGTCGCGCGCCTCGCAGCGCACGCCGCGCGAAGCGGAAAGATCCGCCAGCTCCGCCCGCATCGTCGTGCGCGGCGTCACGTCGAAGGCGGCGAGCCAGCGGTTGAGCCCGGCGCGAAACGCCGCGGGCAGGCCGGCTTGGTCGCCGAAGTCGACGATATGCAGCGAGCCGCCGGGCGCCAGCGCGTCGACCGCCTGGGCGAGAGCCTCGCGCCACGGTGGGATCATCGACAGCGCGTAGGAGATCATCACCCGCTCGAAATTCGGCCGGCCGAACAACTGCGCGGCGTCGAACGAGGTGGCGTCGCCCTGGGCGACGCAAACGCGCGACTCCAAGCCGGCGCGCGCGATCGCGACGCGCGCGCTCGCCAGCATTTCGTTGGAGACGTCGAGCCCGAAGAAGCGCGCTTGCGGGTAGCGGCGCGCCATTTTGACGAGGTTGCGCCCGGTGCCGCAGCCGATTTCGAGCACGCCGTCGCCCGCTCTCGCGTCGAGTTCGGCGATCGTCGCGTCGCGGCCGAGCAGATAGAACTTGCGCGTGGCGTCGTAGATGTAGCGCTGACGCCGATACATGCGGTCCATCAGGACGGCGGCTTCGCTCATGCGCTTTGCCCGACGAGCTTGTAGAGGTGGAAGGCGCCGTAGATCGAGGAGCGGTCGCGCCGCCCCAATTCGCGGCTGCGCTCGGCTTGGTATTCCCAGGCGTCGAGCACGTCGGCGGGAACGCGGCCGGGCAGCAGCCGCTCGTCGGCGGCGGTGCGGAAGATCACCCTTGCGCCCGGCCGAGCCGTGCGCGTGATCTGCGTCCAGAGGTCGGTGAGGTCGGCGTCGTTCATCCAGTCTTGCGCGTCGAGCAGGACGTAGCAATCGAAGCTCGCGGCCGCACTGTCGCGCAGCGTCTCGGTGAACGAGCGCTGAGCGAAGCTGAGCCGATCGGCGCGCGCGCGCAGCGCGTCGAAATTCTGCCGCTGCAAGTAGGGCGGCAGCGCGGCGGCCGGCCCGTCAGCGTAGCGGCGGCCGAACGCCTGCCAGGCGAAATAGTTGGAGTGGATGTCGAAGTCGCAGGCGAGCCGCTCCAGCCTCTGGCGCAGCACCGCGCCGATGCCGTCGGGGGAATCTTTCGCCAGCGCGCGGTATTGCGCCGGCGGGATGCCGAGACCGTAGAGCGAGGCGGGCTGGCGCATCAGCCAGCGCACGGTCGGCTTGTCGAAGATCGGCGCGAGATGGCGATCGAACAACACGCGTTGGTGCGCGAGGGAATCCGCCTTCAGCATGACCCTCGGATCGAGACCATGCAGGCGCGCGAGCGCGTGGCCCGCGCCGAGAAAGCGGCCTAGCAAGCCGTGCCGATAGAAATTGCGCGTGAACAGAGAGATGCGCCGACGCCCGCCGATTCCGCGCGCATCCCAATAGGCGCGGGTGACGGGATCGACGCGATGGCGAAGCAGGGCGTCGTAGGCCTGCACGTTGGCGCGCGAATCGGCGCGGCCAAAGAACCTCAGGAAGGCGTCATAATTGGGCAAATGCCGCAACGCGGCCAGTTTGAGACGGCCGAGGGCGACATGCGCGCCGTTGAGGTCGATGGCGACGATTTCCGCAGGATCGGCGGTCAGATAGGAAAGCGCGTTGCATCCGCCCGAGGCGATGGTGATGACGCGGTCCTTGCGGCCGAGTTCGAGCGCTTCGAGATCGACGACTGGGTCTTCCCAGATTTGCGGGTAGACCAGACCGCGAAAGGCGACGGTGAAAAGACGTTCCAGGACGCCGGCGCGGGACAGGGGTTTGCTGCGGTGGACTGCGGTTCGCAGGCCCTCTTCCGTGGCGCGCCGTGCGGCGCGAACTGACTGCTGCACGCTTCCTCCGAATCGCAGTGGAGATCGATCTGCAGGCGTTAGAGGAGGCGCATGACGGCTGCGTGACGCCGCAGAGGGCGCGGCCGTCAGGCCGCCTCGCGCCCGCCGAGGGGAAAGCGGCGCAGGATTGTGAACGCGCGCTCGGGGCCGCTTTCGGCGTACAGGGCGAGGGCGTCCACCCGGAGCAGCGGCGAATCGACGCGGCGTTTGAATTCCTGCGCGAGCATCCCGGCGATCGGTTCGGCCCCTTCGACCGCGTTGGTCAGCGTGAAGTGCGGGCGGAATTCGTCGAGCGCATAGGGATAGCCCCAGGCGTCGAGCATTTCGCGCTGACGCGGGCTGAGGCGCTCGGGATTGCGGCGCTCGCGCTCGGTCGCCGAAAGCGGGGCGCGAAACGCGTCGAGCGAGCGCACGACAGTATGTTCGAGGCGGGCGAGTTCGGCCGAAGGCGCCATCGGGGTCAGGGCGACGAAGGCGCGGTTCCGCCCCAGCGCGATCGTCGAGACGCCGAGCGGTCCGGCGTCGAACGGCGTCAGCGCGCCGGCGAGCGTGGCGACGGCCTGAGAAAGTTCGTTCGCGCTCTTGCCCACGGCGAGGCGAAACGGCGCCTTGAGCGTTGCGTGAAAGCCGTAGCGCCGCGGTTCGGCGGTGAGTTCGCGCCACGCCTCAGCGTCGATTCCGTCGACGGCGAAAGGCGAGCTTCGCTCGCCGTTGGCGGCGTCGCGTCCCAGCATGTCGCAGCCGAAGCGCCACAGCGCGCTTGTCGGCGCGGGGGCGAGGTAGACGGCGTAGCGGGACGGCTGGTTCACCGGCGCGACCTCGGATGATGCGAAGCGACGAGATCGTGCAGGCGCGCCACCGCTTCGTCGAGCGCGCCGTCGTTGTCGATAGTGGCGTCGGGCTCGAACGCGACCTCGCGCGCGAACGCGCGATCGAGCCGCTCGCGCCGCCCTTCGCTTCCCTCGCGCCCGCGCGCGGCGAGGCGCGCCGCCAGCGTTTCGGGCTGCGCGGTCACCAAAACGACGAGGCTGCGCGCGTAGCGGCGCCGCACGTCGGCGACGATCGCGCGCGAGATGTTGCAGACGACGGCGCCGCCGCCGCCGATGCGCGCGTCGACCTCGCTGGGGACGCCGTAGTAGAGGCCGTGCGCGGCCCAGCTCAGCGCGAACCGGCCGCTCTCGCGCGCAAGCAGGAACTCGCTCTCTTCGAGCGTGTCGTGATCCTCGAAAGCGTCGGCGCGGCGCGTCACCACCCGCCTGACGGTGAAGACGCCGTCCGCTTCGCCGATGCGCGCGCTCAAGCCCCGGATCAAACTGTCCTTGCCCGCGCCGCTCGGGCCGACGATGGCGACGAAAAGACCGCGAAGCGCGCGGACTTCCTCAGGTGCGTTCACTTCGACTGCCCCCCAATTCGGGCGCTCTACGCCATTCGCGGGTCTCGGCGGCAGCGCGGAAACCCACCCCGCCCCTCACCCTGCCTCTCCCCGCGAGCGGGGAGAGGGGAAGAACCGCGCCGCACGCTCCTCACCCCGCTTGCGGGGAGAGGCAGGGTGAGGGGCCCGGGTGATTGGCCGCTAACGTCGCCATATGTGAGAATCGGACGGCGCGGGCCACCAGTCTCACGCCACCCTGCGGCCGGCGCGCCAGACCGCGCGAACGACCGGTTCGCCCTGATGCGCGCACGCGCGCACCAGGTCGGCCCGCCGGCCGACCGCGATCTCGCCGCGATCGGCGAGCCCCGCGGCCTCGGCGGGGTTCTTGGTGACCAGCCGGATGGCGCCCGGCAAGCCGCCGATGTTCGGCGCGTCCGCGAGGCGGAAGGCGCCCATCAGCAGCGAGGCCGGAACGTAATCGGAGGAAAGGATGTCGAGCAGTCCCGCCTCGGCGAAATCGCGCGCCGAAGCGTTGCCCGAATGCGAACCGCCGCGCACGACGTTCGGCGCCCCCATCACCGTCGCCATGCCGGCCTCGTGCGAGGCGGCGGCGGCCTCGAGCGTGGTGGGGAATTCGGCGATCGAGACGCCTTCGCGCTGCGCGAGCGCGACATCCTCGAGAGTGGTGTCGTCGTGGCTCGCCAGGGTCAGTCCATAGGTCCTGGCGATCTCGACGACGCGCGGCCGGTTCGCCTCGGCGCGCTCGCGCCCGACGCGCTGGCGCTCGCGCACGACTTCATCGAGATGCGCCTGCGACTTGCCGGTCTTGCCGCGGTAGTAAATGAAGTACTTTTCGATGTCGCGGAACTGGCGTTGGCCGGGCGTGTGGTCCATCAGTGAAATCAGCCGGGCCGGGTGCACGCGCAAGAATTCCTCGAGGAATTCGACGACGTTGGGCGAAGGAATCTCGCAGCGCAAATGGGTCTGGTGATCGGCGCGCAGCAGGTCCGCCGCGCGGGCCTGTTCGATCGTGTCGGCCAGAACCACCACTTGTTCGCCGACGCCGCCCCTCTCTTCGTAAGAGTCCATGCCGACGCGAAAGGAATCGAACACCGTCGTGATGCCCGCGGTGACGATCTGCGCGTCATAGGCCATCACCGCGCTGCCGGCATGCCAGACGACGCGGGGGCGGGGCATGTAATGGGCTTCGAGGTGGTCGGTGTGCAACTCGACGAGGCCGGGCAGCAAATAGTCGCCGCCGCAATCGACGCCGGCCTGCGAGCTGCGCCCTTCGCCGATTTCGACGATGCGCCCGCCTTCGACGACGACGTGGCCGGGGAAAGCTCGCTCGGCCGTCACGACCATCGCGTTGGAGAAGACGACGGGGTCGCTGTCGCGAAACTCCATGGCGCTAGGCTCCGTGTTTTTCAAGGAACGCCTCGGCCGAGAGGGCGCGAAAATCGTCCAGCGCCGCGCGCAGGGTCGCGTGCGGCCAGTCCCACCAGGCGAGCGCGTCCATGCGCTCGCCGATTCCGGGCGCGAAGCGCGGCTTGATCGGCCGCGCCGGCACGCCGGCGACGATCGTATAGGGCGCGACGTCGCGGGTGACCACCGCGCCGGCGCCGATCACAGCGCCGTTGCCGACGGTCACGCCCGGCGTGATCGTGACGCCGTGGCCGATCCAGACGTCGTGGCCGATCGTGACCGTGTTCTCGCGCCGCCAGTCGAAGAAGCTCTCTTCGCGCGCCGCGTCGGGCCAATAATCGTGGGCGCGGTAGGTGAAATGATGCAGCGTCGCGCGCCACGTCGGATGATTGGTCGCATTGAGCCGCGCGTGCGAGGCGATGTTGACGAACTTGCCGATGCGCGAGGCCCAAGTCTCGCTGTCCTGCATCATGTAGGAATAGTCGCCGACATGGGTTTCGGTGACGACGCAGCGCTCGGCGATCTCGACGAAGCGGCCGAGCGCGCTGTCCTTGACGACGGCCGTGGGATGCACCAGCGGCGCTTCGCTGAGGCGCGTCGCGGCGTTCGGAACCTTCGTGGCGGCGTTCATGCGGCCTCGCGATCGGAATAGAGCGAAACGTCGACGATCCGGTCGGCGACGCGGGTGCGCACGTCCTCGTCGTGGAAGGTCGCAAGGAATCCGGTTCCGAGCGCTTTGCGCTCGGCGATGAGGTCGATCACCGCGCCGCGATTGGCGGCGTCGAGCGAAGCGGTCGGCTCATCGAGGATGAGCAGGCGATGGTCGCCGGCGAAGCCGCGCGCGATGTTGACGCGCTGCTGCTCGCCGCCCGAGAAGGTCGCCGGCGGCAGCGACCACAAGCTTTCGGGCAAGCCGAGCCGCGCGAGCAGCGAAGCGGCGCGTTCGCGCGCGGCGGCGCGATCGAGGCCGGACTCCTGCGCCGCCGCCGCGACGACGTCGATCGCGGCGACCCGCGGAATGACGCGCAGGAACTGGCTGACGTAGCCGACGATTCGGCGCCGCGCGTCGAGAATGTCCGCCGCCCCCGCGCGTGCGACGTCGATGGCGCGATCGCCGTCGGCGAGAAGAATCCGGCCCTCGCCGATGAGATAATTGCCGAACGCCATCTTCAGGATCGACGACTTGCCGACCCCCGAGGGTCCGCCGAGAACGACGCATTCGCCCGCCGCGACGGCGAACGAAACGCCGTGGACGACGGGCAAGCGCGCGCCGCCGTGCAGATGCAGCGTGAAGGCCTTGGCAAGGCCCTCGACGCGAAGCAGTTCGCCCTTCTGAAGCGCGCTCATGCCGCCAGCACCGAGGAAACGAGGAGTTGGGTGTAGGGCGCCTGGGGATCGTCGAGCACGCGGTCGGTCAGGCCGCTCTCGATGACTTCGCCCTGTTTCATCACCAGGATGCGATGGGAAAGCAGCCGCGCGACCGCGAGATCATGCGTGACCAGCACGACGGCGAGGCCCATGTCGGCGATCAGACCGCGCATGAGGTCGAGAAGACGCGCCTGGACGGAGACGTCGAGCCCGCCGGTGGGCTCGTCCATGAACATCAGGCGCGGCCGCGTCACCAGATTGCGCGCGATCTGCAAGCGCTGGCGCATGCCGCCCGAATAGGTGGTCGGCGGATCGTCGATGCGGTCGGCGGCGATCTCGACGCGCGCCAGCCATTCGAGCGCGTTCTCGCGAATGCGCCCGTAATGGCGATCGCCGACCGCCATCAGGCGCTCGCCGATGTTGCCGCCTGCCGAAACCCCCATGCGCAGTCCGCGCGCCGCATCCTGGTGGACGAAGCCCCAGTCGCTGCGCATGAGGGCGCGGCGCTCCGCCTCGCTGAGCGAGGACAACGCGCGCGCAGCGCCGTCGCGCATGCGGTAGACGACTTCGCCCGCGTCGGGGGCGAGCGCGCCGCCGATCAGATTGAGCAGCGTCGTCTTGCCGGAACCCGATTCGCCGACGATCGCCAGCGCCTCGCCTTCGTTCAGTTCGAAGGAAACGTCGCGGCAGGCGGCGATCGCGCCGTAGCGCTTGCACAGGCCCCGCGCGGAAAGCAGCGGGGCGGTCATTTCGCGGCCTCTGCGAGCTCGGCGCCGCCGGCTTCGCGAGCGCGCGCGTCCTGGCGCTTTTGGCAATAGTCGGTGTCGGAGCAGACGAACATGCGCCCTCCCTTGTCGTCGATGACGACCTCGTCGAGGAACGAATCGGCGGAGCCGCAGAATTCGCAGGTCGCGTCGAACTTGGTGCGCTCGAAGGGATGGTCCTCGAAGTCGAGCGAGACGACGCGCGTATGGGGCGGGATCGCGTAGATGCGTTGTTCGCGGCCGGCGCCGAAGAGTTGCAGCGCGGGGCAATCGTCGAGCTTCGGGTTGTCGAACTTGGGGATCGGCGAGGGGTCCATGATGTAGCGGTCGGCGACGCGCGCGGGATAGGCGTAGGTCGTCGCGATATGGCCGTGGCGCGCGATGTCCTCGTAGAGCTTGACGTGCATGACGCCGTATTCGGCGAGCGCGTGCATGGTGCGCGTCTCGGTCTCGCGCGGCTCGAGGAAGCGCAGCGGCTCGGGGATCGGCACCTGATAGACGAGGATCTGGTCGGCGGTCAGCGGCGTCTCGGGGATGCGATGGCGGGTCTGGATGATGGTCGCCTGCGTCGTGTCGGTCGTCGTCGCCACGTCGGCGGTCTTGGCGAAGAACGCGCGGATCGAGACCGCGTTGGTCGTGTCGTCCGCGCCTTGGTCGATCACCTTGAGGACGTCGTCCTTGCCGATGATCGACGCCGTGAGCTGCACGCCGCCGGTTCCCCATCCGTAGGGCATCGGCATTTCGCGCGAGGCGAAGGGAACCTGATAGCCGGGGATGGCGATCGCCTTGAGGATCGCGCGGCGGATCATCCGCTTGGTCTGTTCGTCGAGATAGGCGAAATTGTACGGGCGGGCGGTCATTCGGCGGCCTCGTTTCGGACCACGGAGGACGGAGGACGGACGACAGAGTGTGTATCGTCCTCCGTCTTCTGTTCTCTGTATTCTGTTCTCAGCTCGCGCAGCAGCGCGAGCTCCGACTGGAAGTCGACGTAGTGCGGCAGCTTGAGGTGCTCGACGAAGCCCGTCGCCTGCACGTTGTCCGAATGCGAGAGCACGAATTCCTGATCCTGCGCCGGGCCTTTTCGCTCCTCGGCGAACTCCTCGGCGCGCAGCGCGCGGTCGACCAGCGCCATCGACATCGCCTTGCGCTCGCACTGGCCGAACACGAGGCCGTAGCCGCGGGTGAAGCGCGGCGGCTCGCCGTCGCCGCCCTTGAACTGGTTGACCATCTGGCATTCGGTGACCGCGATGGTTCCCAGCGGAACCGCGAAGCCGAGATCCTCGACGAAGAGTTCGACCTCGACGTCGCCGAAGCGGATTTCGCCGACGAACGGATGGTTGCGGCCGTAGCCGCGCTGGGTGGAATAGGCGAGGCCGAGCAGGAAACCCTCGTCGCCGCGCGCGAGCGTTTGCAGGCGCGCGTCGCGCGGGGCCGGATAGCTCGGCGAGGCGCGGGTGACGTCGGCGACCGGCGCGCCGGGCTCGGGGCCCAGGTTGCGCTCGATCATGTCGTCGCCGGCGATGATGTCGGTGACGCGCGGCATGGCGGCCTCGAGGTCGGCGGGCGCCGTCGGCGCCGGCGCCGTCTCGCCGTCCTCGCCGAGCGAAAAGTCGATCAGCCGGTGGGTGTAGTCGAAGGTCGGCCCGAGCACCTGCCCGCCGGGCAGATCCTTGTAGGTGCCGGAGACACGGCGGCGCACCGTCATCGCGCCGGTGTCGACCGGCTCGGCGAAGCCGAAGCGGGGCAGGGTGGTGCGATAGGCGCGCACCAGGAAGATCGCCTCGATGAGATCGCCGCGCGCCTGCTTGATCGAGAGCGCGGCGAGCTCACGGTCGTAGAGCGACCCTTCGCCCATCGCGCGGTCGACGGCGAGCGCGAGCTGCTGGTCGATTTGGTCAGGCGAAATCTCAGGGATCGCGCGGTCGCCGCGCCGCTTGTCGGCGAGCTGCGCGTGGGCGTTGGCGATCGCCCGCTCGCCGCCTTTGACTGCGACATACATCAGCGCGTCTCCCCGGAGATGACGACCGAGCGGGGCAGGCACGCGAGCTTCGCGCCGGCCGCGAGGATCAGATCGACGCCGAGCGGGAAGCCGGCGCGGTTGGCCGTCCATTGCTCGACGAAGTCGTGGGGAAGCGAGGCGGCGCGAAGCTCCGCAACGCGCGAAACGCCCGGTCCGGCGAGCCTCAGCGCCGGCCCCTCGCTCAAGCGAGCGTCCTGCGCGACGACGGTGGTCGAGCGATCGGGATATTCGGCGCTCCCTTGCGCGAAACGGTCGAGCCGCAGATCGTCGCTCGAAAGGTCGATCAGCGCGAAGGCCGCCTTGTCGGGCGACGGCGCGAGCGGCGCGCCGGTATGGAAGGTGAGATAGTCGACGACGGCGCTGCCGAACGACGGCGCGATCCACAGCGGCGACTCGAAATCCGCCAGCGTCAGCAAAGCCGCCGCGGCGGCAGACTCGAGCGGCGCCGGCGGCGTCAGCGCCTCGCCGCAGACGAGAATCGTTCCCGGCGCCGCCATCGCGCGCATGATGCGGCGGAATACCGCCTGCGATTCGAACACGGGGTCGGTGAAAGCGAGCGCGGTCATGCGTCGTCCTCGCCGCGCACGACAGTGAAGAAGTCGACGCGGGTGGCGGCGGTCTCGGCGCGGGACTTGGCCTTCTCGGCGGCGATGCGCGCGGCGACCGGCGCGAGAATCGCCTTTTCGATATCGGAGCGCGCCGCCGGGCGCTGCCACAGCGCGTCGACGATCGCGGCGAGCCGCGCGCGGCCCGCGTCGCGGCCGAGGATATGGGCGTAGCCGCGTTCGCCGCTCGGCAACTCGACGACGGCGCGCGTCACCGTCGCCTCGCCGACGTTGAAGGGCGCGCCGTCGCCGCCGATGCGGCCGCGCAGCATCACGAGCCCGGTCTCGACCGGCTTGAGGTCGCGGGCCGCATGGCGCGGCCAGAACTGCGCGATCGGGTCGGCCATTTCGGGCTCGAACGCGCGCGCCAACAACGCCATCGCGCGCTTGCGCGCGACGATCGCTTCTTCGTTTCCCGCCCTTTGGGCGACAGGGACCGCTTTCGACATCGTTCTCCCTTGGCGATGTTTAATGACATTTGTGTGTAGGTGGTCAATGCGGCGCCGACCTTCGTCCGGCGATGGCGGCGCGCAGGCGGCCGGAAATGAAGTCGATCGCCGCCACCGCGACCAGAATCTCCAAGATGAGGAACGAGACCTGGCGCCATTCGAGCACGCGGATCTGCTCGGCCAGGAACAGGCCGATGCCGCCGGCGCCGACGACGCCGATGATCGTCGCGGAACGGGCGTTCGATTCGATGAAATAGAGCACTTGGCCGGCCATGACCGGCAGCACTTGCGGCAGCAGGCCGAAGCGCACTTCCGCCAAGCCGCGCCCGCCGGACGCGCGCACCCCCTCGACTTCTCGTCGGTCGGCCGATTCGATGATCTCCGCGAACAGCTTGCCGAGCGCGCCGAAATCCGATGTGGCGATCGCCAGCACGCCGGCGAACGGGCCGAGGCCGACGACGTTGATCCAGATGAGCGCCCAGATCAGCGTGTCGACGCCGCGCACCGCGTCGAAGAATCGTTTGACCGGCACGCGCAACCAGGCCGCCGGAACGACGTTGCGCGCGGCGAGCACGCCGAGCGGCGCCGCGAAGACCGCGCCGAGCAGGGTGCCGAGCAGCGAAATCGCCAGCGTCTCGCCGAGCCCGTTGACGTAACTCACGAGATGCTCGCCCGGATCGGGAGGGACCATTTCGCGCACGAACCACGCCAGCTGCACGACGCCCGGCGCCAGGCGGCCCCAGGGAACGTCGAAATAGACGAACGCGCCGACATAGAGGGCGAGCATCGCCGCAATGACTGTCGCCGCGACGCCGCGCGCGCGCCAGTCGGCTTGGAACGCCGAGGGGTGGCGGCGCTTCACGGCGTCGACGTCGATCGGCGGGGCGTTCGCCAGCGTTGTCGTCATCAAGCCTGTCCGATCAGCGCGCGGCGTAGATATTGCGTGGAAATGTCGAGCGCCATGACCACGCCGATGATGAGGACGAGGATCGCGCTGACGTCGGAATAGTAGAACTTGCGGATCGCCTCCATCAGATCGAGCCCGATGCCGCCGGCGCCGACGAAACCGAGCACCGTCGCGCCGCGCACGTTGATCTCGAAGCGCAGCAGCGTGAAGCTGGTGAAGCTCGCCAGCACTTGCGGCAAAGCGGCGAAGCGGATGGTCTCGACCCAGGAGGCGCCCGCCGCGCGCAAGCCCTCGACCGGCCTCATGTCGATGTTCTCGGTGGTCTCGAAGAACTGCTTGCCGAGCGCGCCGACGCTATGGATCGCGATCGCCAGGACGCCCGCCAACGGCCCGAGGCCGAAGGCGACGACGAAGATCAACGCGAACACCACGTCGGGCACGGTGCGGCAGAACTCGAGGAAGCGGCGGGTGAGGAACACCGTCGTCGCGCCGCCGGTCAGATTCGGAGAAGCGAGAAAATTGAGGCAG
Source organism: uncultured Alphaproteobacteria bacterium (assembly GCA_963759955.1). Taxonomy (GTDB): domain Bacteria; phylum Pseudomonadota; class Alphaproteobacteria; order Rhizobiales; family Beijerinckiaceae; genus Roseiarcus. The sequence continues at coordinate 19,804 of CAVXCA010000101.1, read as the reverse complement.
AAGGCGACGATCGCGCCGCTCAGCGTGCCGACATAGGCCATCAGCACCGTCTCGCCGATGAGGCGCAACGAGCGCTTGAGGCTCCAGAACCAGGCGGCGGGATCGCTCCACACGCGCGCGCCGCTGTCGAGCGTCATCAGGCGATCGAAATAGCTGAAAAAGCCGCCGATCTTGGCGAAGAAGGTTTTCAGATCGACCTCCGCTTGAATCGCCGACAGGCCGATCAGCGCGACGACGACTGCGGCTGCGATGTAGAATTGCAAGCGTTTGGCCCGCGCGGCGCCGCGATACGCGGCGAGCACGGCGGCGAGCTGACGATCGGGCAAACGGACGACGGAGCGGGACATGCCAGAGGACAGGCGACGGAGAACAGAGAACGGAGAACGGAATCTCCTCCGTCCTCCGTCCTCCGTCTTCCGTAATCCGATTACGCCTTGTTCTTGCGCAGCGAGTCGACGAACTTAACCAGTTCGATCGTCTTGTCGTAGTCGGCGTTGGCGACCGGCTGCCAGGGAAGGTTCTTGCCGTCGGAGAGGCGGTCGTAATCCACCTTGTCCTTGGCCGCGGCGTTGAGGAACGCTTCGCGGATGGCCTTCTTGAGATCCTCGGGCAGATCGGAGAGATAGGCGTAGGGCGAATTGATGATCAGTTCGGACTTCAGGATGATGCGGAAGTCGTCCTTTTTCATCGGCGAGCCGTCGGCGTTCTTCAGCATGCCTTTGTTGAGCATGCGCGTGAGGTTGGAATCGTCGGGTGCGTTCCACCAGTTGGCGCAGACGTCGACCGTGCCCTGCGCGAGCGCGAGAACCGCATTCTCGTGGCTGCCGGCGAAAACGGTCTTGGAGAAGAACGTCTCCGGGTCGATGCCGAGATGATTGAGCTCGAAGCGCGGCATATTGTTGCCCGAGGTCGAATTCGGATCGACGAAAGCCATCGCCTTGCCCTTCAGATCGTCGATCTTCTGGTAGGGCGATTTGGCGAGCGCGTAGAACACCGAATAGTAGCCCTTCGATCCGTCGCTGTTGACGTCGATGGCGAAGGCGTCGGTCTTCACGCCGATGATGCGCGCGCGCGCGAACGAGGCGGGGCCGTAATAGGCGATCTGAATGTTGCCGGCGCGCTGGCCTTCGATGACGGCGGCGTAGTCGTTGGCGACGCGCAGCGTCACTTTCGCGCCGATTTCCTTGCTCAGATAGTTCATGAAGGGGCCCCAGCGATCGACCGTGCCGGAAGCGTTCTCTTCCGGCACGACGGCGAACACCAGCTCCGGATATTGCGCTTTCCAGGCCTGCGCGCGCGCGCCGGACGCGGCGAGCGCGCTCGCGGCCGCGCCGATCATCAGGGAACGACGGGTAATCATGCTCTCTCTCCTTCAGGGGGTAATTCGGGGACTCTTCACGCGGCGTTGAAAACCGGAGCCATCGCGCCTTCGCCTTCGGGCGCGCCGACGTGACCGTCGCCGAGCGCTTCCTGGGCCTCGATGCCGTAAAGCTCGCGCGCGGCCGCGTCGGTGAGTTCCTGCGGCGCGCCGTCGAACACGACGCGGCCGGCGGCCATGCCGATCAAGCGGTCGCAATAGCCGCGCGCCAGCTCGAGCGAGTGCAGGTTGCACAGCACGGTGATGCCGTGGTGGCGGTTGATGCGTTGCAAGGCGTCCATGACGACGCGAGTGTTGCGTGGATCGAGCGAGGCGATCGGCTCGTCGGCGAGAACGATCTCGGGTTGCTGCACCAGCGCGCGGGCGATGGCGACGCGCTGCTGCTGGCCGCCCGAAAGGCTGTCGGCGCGCTGGGCGGCGAGCCCCGCGATGTCGAGCTGTTCGAGCGCCGACAGCGCGATCGCGATATCCTCCTCGGACCACAGCTGGAGGACCGCTCGCAGCGTCGCGACGTAATTTATGCGGCCGATCAGAACGTTGGTGAGCACGTCGAGCCGGCCGACGAGGTTGAATTGTTGAAAGATCATCGCGCAGCGGGTGCGCCACTCGGCGAGCGCGCGCCCGTTCAGCGCCGTCACGTCGACGTCGCCGAAGGCGATGCGGCCGGACGTCGGCCGCTCCAAGCGGTTGATCATGCGCAGCAGCGTCGACTTGCCCGCGCCCGATCGTCCGATCACGCCGACGAATCGGCCAGCTTCGATCGACAGGGAGACTTCGTCGACCGCCGTCTTCGATCCGAATCGACGCGTGAGTTTTTCGACGACGAGCATGCGGCGGCCTCCTCGGCGATCGAGCTAACGATATTTCGCGACATGCTCGTGACGTTAGGGGCCGCCGTCCGACGGCGGCCGGCGGCTCCGTGCGCGTCCGGCTGGACCAGACCGTTGGTTTCGAGGCGCATTCCGGGCTATGACGCTTCCGGCGATCGCGCGCCGGCGCGCGGGCCGCGCCGACGAAGTGACCGGGAGGGGGAGCTCATGCGCATCAAGGCCGCGATGCTTCGCGAAATGGGTTCGCCGGTCCCTTACGCGCGCTCGAAGCCGCTCGAGATCGTCGAGATCGATCTGGCGGGCCCCGGCCCGGGCGAAGTCCTGGTCAAGATCAAGGCCGCGGGCCTCTGCCACTCCGACCTCTCCGTCATCGACGGCGCCCGTCCCCGTCCGATGCCGATGGTGCTCGGGCATGAAGCCGCCGGCGTCGTCGAACAGATCGGCAAAGGCGTCGACGGCCTTGCCGTGGGCGATCACGTGGTGCTCGTCTTCATGCCCAGTTGCGGCCATTGCGTGCCCTGCGCGACCGGCCGGCCGGCGTTGTGCGAACCGGGCGCCCGGGCCAACGGCGCGGGCGCGCTGCTGCACGGCGAAAAACGGCTGACTTCTGGCATGCGAGCCCGTCAATCATCATCTCGGCGTTTCGGCCTTCGCCGAATACGCCGTGGTTGTGCAGGAATCCTGCGTCAAGGTCGCGGACGATCTGGCGTTCGAGCACGCGGCGCTGTTCGGCTGCGCGGTGCTGACTGGCGTCGGCGCGGTGGTGAACACCGCGAAAGTTCCGCCCGGCGCCTCGGTCGCCGTCGTCGGGCTCGGCGGCGTCGGATTGAGCTCTGTGCTGGGAGCGGCGATTTCCGGCGCGCGGCAGATCGTCGCCGTGGATCTCTCCGACGAGAAACTGGCCTTCGCGCGCGAACTCGGCGCCACCCACGCGGTCAACGCGGGCGGGCCCGACGCGGTCAAACAGATCAAGGAGATTTCACGCGGCGGGGTCGACTTCTTCTTCGAAATGGCGGGCGCGGTTCCCGCCCTCGAACTCGCCTACGCCGCGACGGCGCGAGGCGGCGTCACGGTGACCGCCGGGCTGCCGCACCCCGATCGCCGGCTTTCCATTCAGGCGGTGAGCCTGGTGGCCGAAGAGCGCACGCTCAAAGGCTCCTACATCGGCTCCTGCGTGCCGCGGCGCGACCTGCCGAATTTCGTTTCGCTGTTTCAGTCCGGCAAGATGCGGGTCGATCGGCTGCTGACCCACCGCCTGCGGCTCGAAGACATCAACGAAGGCTTCGACCGGCTGCGCGAGGGCGTCGGCGTGCGGCAGGTCGTCCTCTTCCCTTGAAGAGGCGACGCAAAGCCGCGCGCCTTTCACCCCGCCTGTGGCGCCTCGGCGGCCGAACGCCCCTTCTTGCCGCTCTTGCCGGCGTCGGCGCCCTTCGCTTTTTCGTGCGGCGCGCACCAGCCGGGAAGGTAGCTCGCGTCCTCGGACTTGGCGAATTCGAGAGCGACTCTCAGCGCCTCGGAAAAATCCTTGCGCACGTCCTTGGGCTTGATGCGGCGGCGCAGGAAATCGGCCCACACGAATTCCGAGAACGGCGTCGAATCCTTGGCGAATCCGCCGATGTTGCGCAGTTCGCCCGCCAGCGAACGATAGGGATCGTCCTCCATGTCTTTGACGGTCTTGGGCAGGTCGGCGTAGTCGCGCCGCCGGCCTTTGCCGTCGTAAGGATGGGTCCAGCCGCGAAAATCCATCAGGTTCCAGAAGTCGTGCGGCTCGAGCTTATGGAGATCGGCGACGATGGTGACGAAGACGCTGTCGACGCCTTCGTCGTGCAGCGCGCGGGCGAGGTGATGGTGGTCGATGAGAAAGCGCTGCTGGCCGGGTCCGATAATGACGGGCACCATGTGATGGCTGAGAAAGTCGATCAGCTTCTTGCGATTCTCCGTCTTCCACGACTTTCGCTTGAGTGTGACTTCGTTCATGCCGAGCGTCATCTGCGTCGGCCGCAATTCGAGGACGGGCGTCGCGTGCAAGCTGGGTTCGCGAATGGAGTAGCTCATCGAAAATCACCGATTTGAGGCGAGGCGGAGCAAGAACAACGCGAACATGTCGTAATCGACCAGAGCGGTCAACGTGCGCCGGCGTCTCTTCGCCTTGGCGCTCCGCCCGCCGCCTGGCGCTTTTCTCAGCCCTCGTCGAAATTCGGCTCGATGAATTCCTGACGCAACAGATCCGCCGCGTGCGCAGCCTGCACGGCTCGGCTGAAGCCGAAGCCCTGACCCACGACGCAGCCGGCCGAAACGAGAAAATCGAGCTGGGCCTTGGTCTCGACGCCCTCGGCAATGACCTTGACGCCGAGCTCCCGCGCCAGGCTCAGCGTCGCTCTGGTGATCGCGACGTCGCCGGCGTTGTCGGGGATGCCGAGCACGAACCGCTGCGCGATCTTGAGACGGCTCAGCGGATAGGCGCTGAGATAAGCGAGCGAGGAGTACCCGGTCCCGAAGTCGTCGATCGCAATGCTCGTTCCGAGTGCCTTGATCCGCGCCAAGGCGTCGCTGTGCATCTGCGAGGCCTCCATCAACACCGACTCGGTGAGTTCGAGTTCGATATCGCCTGGCGCGACGCTCCACCGTTTCAAGCTTTCGGCCAAGAACTGTTCGAATTTGGCGTAGTCGTGCAGTTCGGCGGCGGAGACATTGATCGCGAGGAGCGGGGGCGCGATTCCCTGATCCCGCCAGGCCTTGATTTGCCGGCACGCCTCATCGAGCACCCAGCGGCCGAGCGCGAAAATGGTCCCCGTCCTTTCCGCAATCGGAATGAAGAGGTCCGGCATGAGCAGGCCGCGTTGCGGGTGATTCCAGCGAACCAGCGCTTCCAGCCCGAGGATCCGGCCCGAGGCGAGTTCGACCTGCGGCTGGTAGTACAGTTCCAGCTCCTGATTCCCGAGCGCGGCGCGCAGTTCGTTGGTCAGCGCGACGCGCTCGCGCACGTTGCGATCGAGTTCCTCGGAATGGAAGCAATAGCGGTCGCGACCTTCCTCTTTGGCCCGATAGAGCGCGAGATCGGCCTGCGTGAGCATCTCCTCGGGGTCGGCAATCGTCGAATCGTAAAACGAGATTCCGATGCTTGCCGTGACGCGCACCTCGTTGCCGTCGAGTTGATACGGCGCTCCCAGACATTTCGTCAGCGTCGCGGCCATTGCGCCGGCGTCGGAAGGGTCGTTCAAGCCGATTTGCAGAACCGCGAACTCGTCGCCGCCGAACCGTGCGGTGACGTCGCTTTCGCGCACATTGTTCTTCAGGCGGGCCGCGACCGCCTGCAGCAGGCGGTCGCCCGCCACATGGCCCAGCGTATCGTTGACGTCCTTGAACCCGTCGAGATCGAGGTAAAGGACCGCGAAGGCCGCGGCCCCGCGCCGGCTCGATTCGAACGCGTCACGGAGCTGCTCCAGAAACGCGGGACGATTGGGCAGTCCCGTGAGCTGGTCATAGCGCGCTTGCGCGCGGAGCGCGGCTTCCGCCACCTTGCGGCCGTTGATGTCCAGCGTGTGGACGACATGGTAAGAGGGCGCGCCCGCCGCGTTACGGACCGTGCTAGAATTGAGTTGGACCCAGACGATCTCGCCGTTCTTGCGGACATAGCGTAGTTCCATTTCGTAAGTTGGGATTTCATCGCTGTTCAGTCGGCGAGCGTTCTTGACGACGTCGCCGAGGTCCTCAGGATAAATGACGAACATGAAGGTGCGGCCGAGAATCTCGTCCTCGCTATAGCCCGCCTGTTGGCAGAACGCTGGATTGACCTTGAGGAAGCGCCCGTCCAGGCCCACCAAAGCCATCCCGTGCCCGGCGAACTCGAAAGCGCTGCGAAAGCGCGCCTCGCTGAGGTACATCGCTTCTTCCGCGCGCTTGCGGGCGGTGATGTCCTGCGCTTGAGTGACTTGGTGGGTGGGCCGGCCAGCCGCGTCGCGAACGACGCTGACGTTGAGCTGGACCCAGACGATGCCGCCGTCCTTGCGGACATAGCGTTTTTCCGTCTGGAGAGAGGAGATTTCGCCGTTGCGTATTCGCTGAGCGTCGGAGACGTTGTCCGCGACGTCCTCCGTGCAAGTGATATCGGCGAAGGTTCGGGCCAGCAATTCCTCCTCGCTGTAGCCCGTGATCCGGCAATACGCGGCGTTGACCTTGAGGAAGCGGCCGTCCAAGCCGACGAGCGCCATCCCGTGCCCGGCGGCGTCGAAAGCGCTGCGGAAGCGCGTCTCGCTGAGGTACCTTGCCTCTTCCGCCGCCTTGCGTGCGGTGATGTCGCGGGTGATGAGGATGCTCTGGCCAGGTTTTCCTGTCTTATCGAGAGCCACGTGCAGCCGGGATTGGAGGAAAATGCGGCTCCCGTCCTTCCGCGACGTCTGGAACTCGGCTTCCGCCGTGCCCGCGCCGTCTTCGGCTTTTCGCACCTGTTCGATGAGAGCCGGGCGCTCTTCCGGAGCGATGAAGTCCAGCCAGTGCTTGCCGATCATGTCGTCCGGATTGTCGTATCCCAGCAGCTTCGCGGCTGGGACGTTGGCCGTCTGGATGACGCCGTCGCGATCCCAGGCGACTATGCCGTCGGGAGAGAGTTCGAACAGGTCGCGATAGGCTCTCTCGCTCTCGCGCAACGCGTCTTCCGCGCGCTTGCGGCGGGTGACGTCGCGGGCGATCGCGATCGTTTTGGCGGGATTTCCGGCCTCGTCGAGAACCACGCCGGTCCTGCCTTGAACAAAGATGGACGTTCCGTCCTTTCGCAACAGTCTGAATTCGCGTTCGCACGCGCCTCCGGACTCGCTAAGCCGCCGCACGGCCTCCGTCAGAGCTTGGCGGTCCTCCGGGACGACGAAGCTTTGCCAGCTCCAGCCGATCAGGTTCTCGGCCTTGTCATATCCGAGCAGCGTCGCGGCGGACTTGTTGGCCGCCTGGACGGCGTCGCTCGCATTCCAGACCATGATGGCGTCGGGCGACAACTCGAAAAGGTCGCGATAGTCGCCCGCGCTTTCCCGCCACGCTTTTTCGAGCGCCGCCGTCCCTCGCATGAGGCCGAATCGCTCATTCGAGTTCTCGACGGCCGCGTTGGCGGGATCTTCCCGCCGATCCGGCAACATTCGACTGAATTGTTCGTCCGCCCGACCGAGGTTTGCCTCGGTGCGCGGCGGAGCATTGACTGTTCGCGGCATGGCGCGCCCCCGACCTCGCAGCCGTTACGGAACGCCAAAGCGGCGCTCCGCCTATCGACGTTTGAAGTGTTGATTTAGAGACTACCGCAACGCGCGATTGAAACACTGCGCCATTACGTTCGACCTAATAAACATGTATAATCTTTAGTAAATCCAAGCGTTGACGTTTGTTCGAGACTGCATTGTACATTGCAATCAGTCGGCCGTTTGGCGCGAAAAGACTATTGTTCTTGGCTAGGCGACCGGAACGCTGGGTAATTACCGGTTGGATACGACAAATCGCAACGTCACAAACAGAGCCTCTCCAAGCAGTCGATGGGGCGCCGCGCCGACAGTTCGGGGCGCCGATGGCCGCGAGTTCGCGGCCCAAGGCGTCGCACGCGCGGCGACTAAGGCCCGGACGGCCCGCCGATTTGACCCCTCTGCGCAAATCATGTTTTGTCGCGGCCGTTCCTCGAACATTCCAAAAAAAAGAGAAATTCAAGGCATGCGTCCCGAGCGCTACAACGTCCGTGAATCCGAGCAGAAATGGCAGAAAGTCTGGGCCGACGAGGCGATTTTCGCCACGCGCAACGACGATTCGCGGCCCAAGTACTACGTGCTCGAAATGTTTCCGTACCCTTCGGGGCGCATCCATATGGGCCATGTGCGCAACTACGCGATGGGCGACGTGGTGGCGCGCTACAAGCGCGCGCGCGGCTTCGCCGTGCTGCATCCGATGGGCTGGGACGCGTTCGGCATGCCCGCCGAAAACGCGGCCATGCAGAACAGGACCCATCCCGCCGAATGGACCTACGCCAACATCGACGCGATGCGCGCGCAGCTCAAATCGATGGGCCTGTCGCTCGATTGGTCGCGCGAGGTCGCCACCTGCGATCCCGGCTATTATCGCCATCAGCAGAAGCTGTTTCTCGACTTCCTCGCCGCCGGCCTGGTCGCGCGCAAGAAGTCGAAGGTCAATTGGGACCCGGTCGACAACACCGTGCTCGCCAACGAGCAGGTGGTCGACGGGCGCGGCTGGCGCTCCGGCGCCATCGTCGAGCAGCGCGAATTGACTCAGTGGTTCCTGAAGATAAGCGACTATTCTGACGATTTGCTTCAAGGACTCGACGGGCTCGACCGCTGGCCCGACAAGGTCCGGCTGATGCAGCGCAACTGGATCGGCCGGTCCGAGGGCATGCTGGTGCGCTTCGCTATCGATCCGCGCTCGCGTGGGCCGCTGGCCGACGAGGAGGCTGCGCGAGAGCTGGAAATCTATACGACGCGGCCGGACACGCTGTTCGGCGCCAAGTTCATGGCGATCGCGCCCGATCATCCGCTTGCCGCGGCCGCCGCGCGCCACGATCCCAAGCTCGCCGCCTTCATCGAGGAGTGCCGGCGCATCGGGACTTCGGTGGCGGCGATCGAAACCGCGGAAAAGAAGGGCTACGACACCGGCCTTCGCGCGGCCCATCCGTTCGACGGGGGATGGCGGCTGCCGATCTACGTCGCCAATTTCATCCTGATGGACTACGGCACGGGCGCCATCTTCGGCTGCCCGGCGCACGACCAGCGCGACCTCGATTTCGTCAACGCCTACGGTCTGGGGGCGATTCCGGTGGTCTGTCCGCCGGGCGTCGATCCGGCTTCGTTCACGGTCGACAAGGTCGCCTACGACGGCGACGGCGTCTTGATCAATTCGCGCTTCCTCGATGGCCTGACGATCGAGGCCGCCAAGCAGGAAGTCGCGCGCCGGCTCGAGGCGGCGACGCTGGGCAATCGGCCGCAGGGGCGCCGGCAGGTCAACTACAAGCTGCGCGACTGGGGCATTTCGCGCCAGCGCTACTGGGGCTGCCCGATCCCGGTCATCCATTGCGAGGCCTGCGGCGTCGTCCCGGTTCCGGCCAAGGATTTGCCGGTCCTGTTGCCGGAAGACGTGACGTTCGACGCGCCGGGCAATCCGCTCGACCGCCATCCCACTTGGAAGAATGTCGACTGTCCGCATTGCGGATCGCTGGCGCGGCGCGAGACCGACACGATGGACACCTTCGTCGATTCCTCGTGGTATTTCGCGCGCTTCACCGATCCGTGGAACGCGGGTGCGCCGACTTCGCCGAGCGTCGCCGATCATTGGCTCCCCGTCGATCAGTATATCGGCGGGGTCGAGCACGCGATTCTTCATCTGCTCTATTCGCGCTTCTTCACCCGCGCGATGCGCAAATGCGGCCATCTCGATCTCGACGAGCCCTTCGCCGGCCTGTTCACCCAAGGGATGGTCGTGCACGAGACCTATCGCGACGCCGCGGGGCGCTGGGTCGCCCCGGCCGAGGTGCGCATCGAGGCGGACGCGAGCGGCCGGCGCGCGTTCGCGCTTCGCGGCGACGCGCCGATCGAAATCGGCCCGATCGAGAAAATGTCGAAGTCGAAGCGCAACACCGTCGATCCCGACGAAATCATTTCGAGCTACGGCGCCGACACCGCGCGCTGGTTCATGCTCTCCGATTCGCCGCCCGAGCGCGACGTGATCTGGACCGAGGCGGGCGTGCAGGGCGCCTATAAGCAGACCCAGCGTCTGTGGCGGCTGACCTGCGAGATCGAACGCATCGTCGGGCCCAAGCGTCCGGCCAAACCTGCGAGCTTTTCCGAAGCGGCGGTCAAGATCCGCCAGGCCGCCCACGGCGCGCTGGCGAAAATCGAGGACGAGATCGAGCGCCTGCGCTTCAACGTCTGCATCGCGACCATTTATGAACTCGCCAATACGCTGGCGAGTGCGGTCGGCGCGATCGAAAGCCAAGAGATCGACGACGATTTGCGCTTCGCCTTCGCCGAGGCGGGCGATATCCTGGCGCATTGCTTCGCGCCGATGATGCCGCATCTGGCGGAGGAGTGCTGGGAGGTTCTCGGCCACCGGACGCTCATTGCGCGCAGTCCGTGGCCGGTCGCGGACCGCAGCCTGATCGTCGCCACCCACATGACGCTGCCGGTCCAGGTCAACGGCCGCAAGCGTGCCGACCTCACGATCGAGCGGGACGCCGACGCAAAAACCGTCGAGGCGGCCGCGCTGGCCCTCGACGCGGTGCGCAGGGCGATGGATAATAGACCGGCCAAAAAAGTGATCATCGTGCCGCAAAGGATCGTCAATGTCGTCGTTTGATCGCGCGCGCGCCGCTGGGGCGCTTTTCATGGCGTTGGGTTTGGGCGGATGTTTCCAACCCCTCTATGGCGAGGCCGCGCATCCCGGCTTGGTCGACGATCTGCGCGCGGTCGAAGTCGCGCCGATCAAGGATCGCATCGGCCATTATCTCGGCGACGACCTGATCTCCAACCTCAACGGCTCCGGCGAAACGCCTACGGCCAAGTATCGCCTCACGGTCACCGTGACGCAAAATTCGCAGACCCCGACGATCTCGTCGCAGATCAACGCCGCCACTTCGGCGACCGTCACGGGGAAGGCGACGTTCACACTGATGAAAATCGAGGGCGAGAAGATCCTCTACAAGGGCGACGCGACGGCCTCCGCGGTCTACGACCGCACTTTGGACAGCTTCGCCAATCTCAGGGCCGGCCGCGACGCGGAAATCCGCATCGCCCGCTCGCTGGCCGACGAAATCGAATTGCGCGTCGCCGCGGCGCTCGGCGAGAAGCGCTGATCGGCGCGCGGGCGAGCGTCGCTTCGGCGCGGCGTCGCGCTCGATTCGGGAGCCGGCGATGCCGCGCCTTTTCACCGGCCTTGAAATTCCCGCGCCTTGCGCCGCGGCGCTTGCGAGCGCGCGCGGCGGCGTCTACGGCGCGCGCTGGATCGAGCCGGGCGACTATCACATCACCCTGCGCTTCATCGGCGATATCGACCTGCGCGCGGCGCGCGACGTCGCCGACGCGCTCGCCGAAATCCGCCGCCCACTGGTGTGCGTCAGCTTCGAGGGGTTGAGCTGGTTCGGCGCCGACAAGCCGCGCGCCATCGTCGCCAAGATCAAGCCGACGGCGGCGCTGATCGACTTGCAGAGCGAACAGGAGCGGCGGCTGCGGCGGATCGGCATTGCGCCGGACGTGCGCAATTTCACCCCGCACGTGACCCTGGCGCGGCTTCGCTCGGTCTCGGCGGCGGCGGTCGCCGATTACTTGAGCGCGCGCGGCGCGCTGATTGCGCCGTCCTTCGAGGCCTCGCGTTTCGTGCTCTATTCCGCGCGCGATTCCGTCGGCGGCGGCCCTTATGTCGTTGAAGCCGCGTATCCCCTGGCTTGAGGCGTCAGGCGAGGTCGCCGCAAACAGGCGCTGCGCTCGGCTCGGCGCCTGTTGAAATCTCGCCGCGCGGGTTGCGCTGGAGATGACAATTCTGCCCATTGACGTATATTTTTCGGTTCCGCAGCGAGGAGCCTGGAAATGGAAACGGCAAGCGAGACGGAAGCTGGGACGGCGCGGGTCGAGAAATTGTCGTTGCCGAGGGTCGAAGCGGCGCCCCTAGCGGCGCCCCTGGCGGCGCCCGCCACGGCGGACGCGAATGCGGAAAACGTCGGCGAAGCGGAGCGCAATCCGATATTCGACGCGCTGGTGACGCCCGACGAAGACGTCACCGGCCTCGTCGCGTATTCCCTCTACAAGCAGAACAAGCGCGCCTGGCTCGACGATTTCATCAAGGCGACGGGCCGCCCGCCGAACGAGGCGGAGTCGCGCGCCTACATCATCGGCGAAAACACAGAGCGGCGGCTCAACACCTACCGCCATCTCGCCGCCTCGACGTTGGCGGGGCAGGGGCCGAAGCCGCAAGCGAGCGCCGCCGCGCCGCGCAGGGCGAACGCGATCGCGGGCGCGCTGTGGGCGCTGGTGGTGATCGTCGCGCTGGGGGTGCTCGGGCTCGCGCTGCACGCGGGTTATCTGACGCCGTCCAAATAGTCAGCGCACGAGGGTCAGCTTGCGCGCGGCCCGCGTCAGGCCGGTGTAGAGCCAGCGCGCGCGGTGCTCGCGAAAGGCGCGGCTCTCGTCGAACAGCATGACCGAGTCCCACTGCGAGCCCTGCGCCTTGTGCACGGTGAGGGCGTAGCCGTAGTCGAATTCGTCGGACTCGCGTCGCACGGGATAGGGCAGGTCGGCCTCCGCGCCCTCGAAGAACTGCTTGAGCACCGCGACTTTCGCTTGCGCGCGGCCGACGTCGTCTTCCGTGCGCACGGTCATGCGCACGAAGTCCTTGCGCATGCCGCCGAGCGCTTCGACTCGCCACAGGCCGCCGTTGATGAGGCCTTTGACGCGATCGTTGCGCAGGCAGACCAGCTTGTCGCCGGCGACCGGCAGGGGTTCGCTCAGCCCGAGTAACTGGCGAATGCGCAGATTATAGAGCCGCCGCGTGCGGTTGACGCCGACCAGCACCTGGTCGGCGGCGAGAACCGCGACCGCGTCGATCTCGTCGCGGCGGATGACGCGGCTTTCGCCGTAGTCGCCGTAGGCGACCTCGCCGCCGGAGCGGACGATCTCGGACAAGCGGATGATCGGATCGTCTTTGGCTTGGCGATGGATCTCAGTCAGCATCACGTCGGGCTCGGCTTCGGTGAAGAAGCCGCCGCCCTTGACGGGCGGCAGTTGCGCGGGATCGCCGAGCACCAGGATCGGCTTGCCGAAGGAGAGGAGGTCGCGGCCGAGCTCGGCGTCGACCATCGAGCATTCGTCGATGACGATGAGGCCCGCGCGCGAGGCCGGGCCGTCGTGGTTGAGGGTGAAGGTCGGCGCGCCTTCCTCGCCTTCGCTCGCGCGGTAGATCAGCGCGTGGATGGTCGAGGCGCCGGCACAGCCCTTCGAGCGCATCACCAGCGCCGCCTTGCCGGTGAACGCGGCGAAGGCCGCTTCGCCTTGCGCCGCTTCGGCGACGTGACGCGCCAGCGTCGTCTTGCCGACCCCGGCGTAACCGAACAGCCGAAAGACCTGCGGCTCTCCCGCCCGCAGCCATCGCCCGACCTTGTCGAGCGCCGCCGATTGCTCGGCCGACCATTGCGGCGGGGCCGCGCGGGGCCGGTGCGCCGGCGCTGGCGGCGGGGCCGAGGCCTCGGGCATTTTTGTCGGCTCGTCGGAGGTCGGGCTCGCGGCGCGCGCGCGCCGCTTGGCCAGCCGATTGAGATCGACCTCGGCCCCGCAATGCGCGCAAATCACCGGGCGTTTCGCGAGATCGTAAAATCGCGCGCCGCAGGCATGGCATTGGCGCTTGGTTCCGAGCTTGGGATTCCGCATGGCCATTCTCGAGGGGCGGAGCGAGCGGCCCGCTTCGAGGGCGATTCGCCGGGGCTTCGCCAGGGATCGGCGTCCCTCTTAGCCGAAAACGCCGGCGCATGTCCCCGGCGCCGAGCCGCGCGGCGCTCGTCGATCTCGGCTGGTCCCCTCCCGGATTAGTGAAGTCGTTGAGAATTCATTCAAGTTTTAGGTCCAACATGGCCCGACGGGCGATCTTGGCCCGCATCTGCTGGGAAATCCGCCGTGGCCCTTGAACATGAAGCCGGCGACGCCATATTTTTTTCGTCTGGCGCGTCGAGTTCAAAGGCGGCCGGGCGTTGGTTCCGCAGCCGATCGGGTCGTTCGAGGGAAGGCCGGTTCGGCGGAGCGCCTGAAAGGGGCTTCGATCATGGTGCGCGTAACGGCATTGAGTTCCCCGTTTCTGCTCGGGTTCGACGGCATCGAGCGAGCGCTCGACAAAGCCTCGAAATCCGCGGTCGACGGCTATCCCCCTTATAACGTTGAACGAATCTCGGCCAAGGACGGGGCGCCGGAGATTTTACGTATCACCCTCGCGGTTGCGGGATTTTCCCAGGATCAGATCGAGGTGACGCAGGAGGAGAATCAGTTGGCGATCCGCGGCCGCCAGCAGGAGGACAAGACGCGCGATTATGTCCATCGGGGCATCGCCGCGCGGCAGTTCCAGCGCAGTTTCCTGCTCGCGGACGGCATGCAGGTGCGTGGCGCGGAACTTGCGAATGGGTTGTTGTCGATCGATGTCGTGAGGCCGCAACCTGAGCGCATTGTGAAGAAGATCAATGTAGCGGCGCGCGATTGAGTTAGCGTGCGCGTCGAAGGCGGGTCCGGCGACGGGCAGCCTGGAAAGGAGTGGAAAATGACCAACACAAACGAAAGAATCGGCGCCTTGACGACGCACGAATTCGCCCATCTCGGCGACGGCTCGATCGCCTATGTCAAGACGATCCGTTCCGAAGACGCCCAGCGGCTGTTTCCGCAGGCGCCGGCGATCCGGCCGGGCTTGCAGCTGTTCGCTTTGCTCGCCGCCGACGGCTCGCCGATCATGCTGACCGATTCGAAAGACGCAGCCATCGCCAACGCCTGGCAGAACGAATTGCAGACGGTGAGCGTGCACTGAGCCGCGCCGGTCGCACGCCCCGCCCAAGGCGGGCGGCGGGCGCGCACTGCTCCAAACGCGCCGAATCGTTTAAGGGAGGGGCTCGGTCAGGCTGCGGAGCTCCCCATGCGCGCTTATCTCGAACTCCTGCGCGAAGCGCTGGAAAAGGGCGTCGTCAAGGGCGATCGGACGGGTACTGGCGTACGTTCGCTATTCGCTAGGCAAATCCGCTTCGACCTCAACGAAGGCTTTCCGCTGACGACCACCAAGCGGCTGCATCTCAAATCGATCGTCCACGAACTGATCTGGTTCCTCAACGGCGACACCAACATCGCCTATCTCAAGGCCAACGGCGTTTCCATCTGGGACGAATGGGCGGACGCCAACGGCGATCTCGGCCCCGTCTACGGCAAACAATGGCGCGCCTGGGCCGGCCCCGAGGGGCGGACCTTCGACCAGATCGCTTGGCTCCTCGCCGAGATCAAGCGCAACCCCAATTCGCGCCGGCTGATCGTTTCCGCCTGGAACGTGCCCGACATCGGCGCCATGAAGCTGCCGCCCTGCCATTGCCTCTGCCAGTTCTACGTCGCCGAGGGGCGGCTGTCCTGCCAGCTCTATCAGCGCTCGGCCGATCTCTTTCTCGGCGTGCCGTTCAACATCGCGAGCTACGCGTTGCTCACGCACCTCGTCGCGCGCGAATGCGGGCTCGGCGTCGGCGAGTTCGTGCATACGTTCGGCGACGCGCATCTCTATCTCAATCACGAGGCCCAGGCGCGCGAGCAGCTCTCGCGCGCGCCGCGTCCGCTGCCCAGGCTCAAGCTCGCGCCCGCTGAAGCCTCGTCGCGCGGCGCGCTGTTCGACTTGAAGGCCGAGGCGATTTCGTTCGAAGGCTACGATCCCTGGCCGGCGATCAAGGCGCCGGTGGCGGTTTGAGCGCCCCCGTCCTCGCGCTGATCGCCGCGGTGGCGCGCAACGGCGTCATCGGCGCCGGCGACGCGCTGCCCTGGCGGCTTTCGAGCGACCTCAAGCGCTTCAAGGCGCTGACGATGGGCAAGCCGCTGATCATGGGCCGCAAGACCTTCCAGTCGATCGGCCGGCCGCTGCCGGGCCGCGCGATCATCGTCGTGACGCGCGACGAGGGTTTTGCCGCCGATGGCGTCGAAATCGCGCGCGACATCGAGGCGGCCTTGCGCCTCGCCGAGGCTAAGGCGTGCGCCGCGGGCGCCGACGAAATCATCGTCGCCGGCGGCGGCGAGATCTACGCCCAGACGATCGCGCGCGCCGGGCGGCTCTATGTCACCGAAGTCGCTCTCGCCCCGTCAGGCGACGCGCATTTTCCGCCGATCGATCCGGCGATTTGGCGCGAGGTCAAGCGCGAAGCCGGCGCGCGCGGCCCGCGCGACGAAGCGGATTTCGCGTTCGTGGAGTATGAGCGCCCAAGGAGCTGACGAGTGGCGTCCGGGCGCGCGCCCTCACCCAGGGCCGCTCTCCAGCGCACGCGATACGGCGGCGGGGTCGCCGGCGATCGCCCTGAGATAGGCCCTGGCCGGCTGGTCAGGTTCGGAGCGTCCCTGCTCCCAGTCGCGCAATGTGCCGAGAGGGATGTGGTAGCGCGAGGCGAATTCCTCCTGCGTCAATCCGAGCGCGCGGCGCAAAGTCTTCACTCGCGGCACGCGTCGCGCCGTTTGCAGCTGATCGGCCGTCATCGGCCGCGCGTCGTGGTCGGCCGCGGCGGCCGCGGCGATTTCTTCCTCGGTCATCGGTCGCATCGGCGCCGGTCGCAGCGGACGTTCGCCGCCATCAGGGAGGATTTCGACGGCCGCGCCGTCAGTTCGAATTCTCGCGGAAGTAATGGTCTTGCTCATTGCGCGTCGCTCGTCGGGCCGAAATGATCCGAATGTTCTCGCTGCGCTCGGTGTATGTCAGGTGCAGGAGCGCGCCGTCGCACATGCCGAGCAAGTTGATGCGCTCTTCGCCGTACGCCTCGCGGTCGTCGATCCACTCGACCGCAAACGCATCGCCTATCGCCTTGATCGCGTGATCGAAAGCAACGCCGTGAACGCGCCAATTGACGTCGGCTTTCTCTGCGTCCCACTCGAAAACAACATCCCTCATATACTGGTTACCAGTAGTTTGGTCAAGGCACGATTGGTGCGCAATGAGCCGGTAGCCGTCGCCGGATCGCTTCGCTCCGCTCGCGATGACGCGCTCTCACTCCCGAAAGATCTTCCCCGGATTGAACAGGTTCGTCGGATCGAACGCCGTCTTGACGCGGCGCATCAGGTCGAGCGTCTCGGGAGAGTGCTCGATCTCGACGTAGCCGATCTTCTTCTGCCCGACGCCGTGCTCGCCGGTGCAGGTGCCGTCCATGGCGATGGCGCGGCGCGCCAGACGCCCCGAGAAACTTTCCGCGCGGGCGATCTCGCCGGGGTCGTTCATGTCGATCAGCGGGCTGACGTGGAAATTGCCGTCGCCGACATGGCCGACGATCGGCGCGACGAGGCCGTGTTCGGCGATGTCGCTCAGCGTCTCCTCGACGCAGTCGGCGAGGCGGGAGATCGGCACGCAGACGTCGGTGGCGAACGCGCGGGCCCCTGGCCTGAGGCCGGAAGCCGCCCAGAACGCGTCGTGGCGCGCCTGCAACAGCCGGCTGCGCTCCTCCGGCTTGGTCGCCCAGACGAACGACCCGCCGCCGTGGTCGCCGGCGATTTCGCCGAACCGCCGCGCCTGTTCGGCGACGCCCTCGCTGGTGCCGTGGAACTCGACGAACAACGTCGGCGTCTCTGGCAGGGCGAGCTTCGAATAGGCGTTGCACGCCTTCACCTGCAGCGCGTCGAGCAGTTCGATGCGCGCGATCGGCAGGCCGGACTGGATGGTCTGAATGGTCGCGTCGCAGGCGGCGCGAACGCTCGGGAACGAGCAATGCCCGCCGGCGATCGCCTCGGGAACGCCGGCGAGGCGCAGCGTGACCTCGACGATGACGCCGAGCGTGCCTTCCGAACCGACGAACAGCCGCGTCAGATCGTAGCCCGCCGAGGACTTCTTCGCCCGGCTCGCGGTGCGCAGGAACTTGCCCTCGGCGGTGACGACGCCGAGCGAGATCACGTTGTCCTTCATCGTGCCGTAGCGCACCGCGTTGGTGCCCGAGGCGCGCGTCGCCGCCATGCCGCCGATGGTGGCGTCGGCGCCGGGATCGATCGGGAAGAACAGGCCGCTGTCGCGCAGATAGTCGTTGAGCGCCTTACGCGTCACGCCGGGCTCGACGACGCAATCGAGGTCTTCGGCGTGCACCGCGAGCACCTTGTTCATGCGCGTGCAGTCGAGCGAGACGCCGCCGTGCAGCGCATTGACGTGGCCTTCGAGCGAAGTGCCGGCGCCGAACGGCACGATCGGCGCGTCGTGGGCCGCGCAGATGCGCACCGCGTCGATCACGTCCTGCCGACTCTCGGCGAACACCACCGCGTCGGGCGGCGCGTTCTCTAGCCAGGTGAGCGTGTGGCCGTGCTGCAGACGCACCGCCTCGGAGGTGACGAGGCGATTGCCGAAGCGCGCCGCGAGGGCGGCCGTCAGGTCGGCGATCACGCTCGCGGAGAGCCGGCCCTCGCGGCGGCGGATCGTCGAGCGGCGTTCGTTCGTCATGGTTGCGTCGTTCCTGTTGGGCGCGCGTGACAACCGGGCGCGGGTCCGCGCCTGGGACCGCATTTTTCTATCTTGCCTCGTCGTCGACGCGCTGGGCAATGTGCGATCTCGACCTTGCGGCGCGAACGGCTGTGGTATGGTCGCGCCTTGGTCGCGCGGTTCGGGCGCCGAGAGGGAAGGCCATGCCGAGATTCTCCGCCAATCTCTCGCTGCTGTTCACCGAACATTCCTTTCTCGATCGCTTCGAGGCGGCGGCCAAAGCGGGGTTTCGCGGCGTCGAATATATCGGCCCTTACGAGTTTCCCGCGAGCGAAATCGCCGCGCGACTGCGCGCGAATGGTCTGACCCAGGCGCTGTTCAATCTGCCGGCGGGCGACTGGGGCAGGGGCGAACGCGGCATCGCCTGTCATCCCGATCGCGTCGCCGAGTTTCGCCGAGGCGTGGCGAAAGCGATCGACTATGCAAAGGCGTTGGGCTGCGTCACGGTCAATTGTCTCGCGGGCATTCCGACGCCCGAAATCGACCATCGCCGAGGCCCGTCGCACGCTGGTCGAAAATCTGCGGTTCGCCGCTGAGGAGCTGGAGAAGGCGGGCGTGCTGCTGGTCGTCGAGCCGATCAACCGATTCGACATCCCCGGCTTCTTCCTCACCCACAGCGCCGACGCGCTCGCCGTCATCGACGAGACGGGCGCGGCCAATCTCAAGCTGCAATATGATATCTACCACATGCAGCGGATGGAGGGCGAACTGGCTGCGACGATCGAGAAGAACCTGCCGCGCATCGGCCATATCCAGATCGCCGGCAATCCCGGCCGGCACGAGCCCGACACCGGCGAGATCGCCTATCCCTTCCTATTCGAGCGCCTCGACGCGCTCGGCTATTCCGGCTGGGTCGGCGCCGAATACAAGCCGAAGGGGCGCACCGAAGACGGGCTCGGCTGGCTGCGGGCCTGTGGTTCAGGAAAAGGCGGCAAGGCATGATCGAACCCCGCCCGTTCCTGACCGGCCTGTTCCGGGCCGCGATCGACGCGGCCTCGCCGGCCAAGACGCTCGCGCGCTTCCTGCCGGCGCCGCCCGAGGGGCGCACGATCGTCGTCGGCGCCGGCAAGGCGGCCGCCTCGATGGCCGCCGCGCTCGAAGCGGCTTGGCGAGGGCCGCTCGAAGGCCTGGTCGTCACCCGCTACGGCCATGGCGCGCCGACGAAGCGCATCGAAGTCGTCGAAGCCGCGCATCCCGTGCCAGACGCCGCCGGGGAAAAGGCGGCGCTACGCATTCTCGAACGCGTGAAGGCCCTGACCGCCGACGATCTCGTGCTGTGCCTCATTTCCGGCGGCGGCTCGGCGCTGCTCGCCGCGCCGGCGCCGGGGCTCGCGCTCGACGACAAGCGCGCGATCAACCGCGCGCTGTTGAAGAGCGGCGCCGACATCGCCGAAATGAACTGCGTGCGAGCGCG
>CAVXCA010000100.1:0-14104 GCA_963759955.1 uncultured Alphaproteobacteria bacterium | reverse complement strand
GTTTGCGTCTGAGGCGTCACGCCGAGACGGCGAAGAAGATCGTCAGCCGGTCGCCGGCTTGCCGCAGCACGGCGCGGATCGGCATCGCTTCGAGCGGGCCGTCGGCCGAGGCCCGCGCCAGAGTCTGCGCCTTGGCCGCCCCCTCGATATGCAGCGCGATCGCGCGCGCGCGCAGGATGACATGGCCGGTCAGCGTCAGGCGCGGTTCGGCGGCGCCGGGGGCGCGGATCGGCGCCACCAGCGCGCGCGCGCCGGGGTCGATCGCTTCGGCGAGGCCCTCAGCGCCGGGAAACCATGAAGCGGTGTGGCCGTCTTCGCCCATGCCGAGCACGACGAGGTCGGCCGGCGAGGGTAGCGCCGCGATTCGCGCGTTGGCCGCCGCGAGCTCGCGATCTTCGTCGAGGCGCGAATCGGCGAGCGGCGTGAAGCGCGCGCTCGCGGCGCGGTCGGCGAGCAGCGCCTCGCGAACCAGTTTGGCGTTCGATCGCGGATCGTCGTCGGGGACGCGGCGTTCGTCGGCGAGGGTGACGGCGACGCGCGACCAGTCGATCGGTTGGCTCGACAGCGCGTGAAAATAACGCAGCGGCGTGGCGCCGCCGGAGACGACGAGCAGCGCGACGCCGCGCGCTTCGATCGCGTCGCGCAGCCGTTCCGCGGTCCATTGGGCGAAGGCCGGCGCGAGGGCCGTTCCGGTGGGAAAATCGCGGCGCACGGGCGTGATTGCGGTCACTCGAATTCCTCGTTCCAGGTGCGCCCGTCCCGCTCGATCAGCGCGATCGAGGCGGCGGGCCCCCAAGTGCCGGCGGCGTAAGGCCGCGGCGAATCGTGCGACTGCGCCCAGGCGTCGCGGATCGGGTCGATGAAGCGCCAGGCGGCCTCCACTTCGTCGCGGCGCATGAACAGCGCCGCGTTGCCGCGGATCGCATCCATCAACAGTCGCTCGTAGGCGTCGGCCGAGGGCGCGGAAAACGTCTTGGCGAAACTCATGTCGAGCGGCACGTGCTGCAAACGCATGCCGCCGGGCCCCGGCTCCTTGATCATCAGCCACAGCTTGATGCCTTCGTCCGGCTGGACGCGGATCACCAGCCGGTTGGGGGGGATGCCGTCGCCGTCCGACTCGAAGATGGCGTGCGGCACGCGGCGGAAGCCAACGACGATTTCGGAAAAGCGCTGCGGCAATCGCTTGCCGGTGCGAAGATAGAAAGGCACGCCCGCCCATCGCCAGTTGGCGACTGCGACCTTCATCGCGACGAAAGTTTCGGTTTCGCTCTCTTCCCTTTCGATGTCCTGAAGATAGGACGGCGCCGGGGCGCCCTCGGCGAAGCCGGCGCGATATTGCCCGCGCACGGTCGCCGCCGAAGCGTTGGCGGCGTCGATCGGAGTCAGCGATTTCAGCACTTTCAGCTTTTCGTCGCGCAGCGAGTCGGCCTGCAGCGAGAACGGCGGCTCCATCGCCACCAGACAAAGCAGCTGCAGCATATGATTCTGGACCATATCGCGGATCGCGCCGGAGTTGTCGTAATAGGCGCCGCGCCCCTCGACGCCGAGCGTCTCGGCGACGGTGATCTGCACGTGATCGACGTGCGCGTTGTTCCATATCGGCTCGAGCAGTGCGTTGGCGAAGCGCAGCGCCATCAGATTCTGCACCGACTCCTTGCCGAGGTAATGGTCGATGCGAAAAATGTTGGTCTCGAGGAAGACCGCGCCGATCGCATCGTTGATCGCGGCCGCGCTCGCTCCATCCTTGCCGATCGGCTTTTCCACGATGATGCGCGATCGCGGCGTCGCCAATCCGGTTTCGCCGAGGCGCTTGGCGATGGGGCCGAAAAGATCGGGCCCGGTGGCGAGATAATAGGCGCGCGTGCGCTCCTCGCGGCCAAGCAGCGCCTTCAATTCGTTCCATCCGATTTCGCCGACGGCGTCGACCGCGACATATTCAATGCGCTGAAGGAAGCGATCGAGGTAAGGGCCCGGCGCGAGGTTCGCGGGGCCGAACTTCATCAGCGCGTCCTTGACCGAGGCGCGAAAGGCCTCGCGATCGAAAGGGCGCCGGGAAACGCCGATGACACGCGTGGGCTCAGTGAACTGATCGCTCATTTCGCGATGAAACAGCGCGGGGAACAGTTTGCGATAGGCGAGATCGCCGGTGCCGCCGAAAACGACGAGATCGAAAGGTTCGACTTTGATGATTCTGGCCGCCATGGGCGTCTCTCTCATTTGGGCTCGGCAGGGTTTGCGAACGCAAAAATCGTTCCGCGACAACGCCGCATGGTCCGCCGACGCAGGATCGGAAAAAATCAGCCCAGCCCGATCGGCGCGTCCTTAAACAACACTTCTCTGTCACGAGCAAAATTCTTGATCAGCGGCAGGGCGGCGCCGCCGATCGCGCGCGCATCCGCGCCGATCGCGCCGGCGATGATCGTCACGTCGGACAATCCCCGTCGATCGAGCGCCTCGATTTGCGCGGCGACGCGCGCGCATAGCTTCTCGCGCACGGCGATCGGCATCGCCCCGTCGATGACGATCGCTTCGACGTCGATGACCGAGATCGCCGAGATCGCCGCGTAGCCGAGCGCGAACGACGCCTCCTCGATCCATTCGTCGAGCAGCGGCCCGAAATCGTCCCACGTTTCGGGAGTTCGCCAGATCGAGGACGGATCGGCGCCCGACGCGCCGATGCGCCGCTCGAGCTGACAGATCGAGGCGCGGGCGATCAACTGCGAAGTCGCCTGGCGGCCGGCGTCCTGCGCGGCGATCGGCATCGACCCGAGCGCCGCGGCGTTGCCGGTGCGGCCGGGATAGAGCGCCCCGTCCAGAACGAGCCCGCCGCCGACGAAGGCGCCGAGAAAGAAATAAAGGAAATCGCGGTGCCGCCAGGCGTCGCCGAAGAAGAACTCCGCCGCGCAGGCCGAGGTGGCGTCGTTGCACAGCGTCACCCGGTACGGAGACGAGCGCGCCATTTCCTCTTCGATCGAGAAGGATCGCCACGCGTCCATCTCTTCCGCCGGCGCGCCGATCTCGGTCGACCAGTTCCACAATTGAAACGGCGAAGCGACGCCGATTCCCGCGATGCGCCGACGCTGCGCCGGCGTCAGCGCTTGGGTCATCGGCGCCAGCGCCTGCGTGAGGAAATCCATCACCAGATTGGGCGTCGGATAGGCGTAGGTGCGATGGGTTCGTCGCCGGATTTGTCCGCAAAAGTCGATCAACACGAGATCGCAGCTGCGGCGGCCGATCTTCAGCCCCAGGGAAAATGCGCCCTCGGGATCGAGCGACACGGGAACCGTCGGTTGTCCGACGCGTCCACGCAACGGCGCCTCGCGGCGCAATAGGCCGTCGGATTGCAGGCGATTCATGATCGCGGACGTCGATTGCACCGAGAGTCCCGTCATCCGCGCAACTTCGATCTTGGAGAGCTGCCCGAAGCGCCGAACCAGCGAAAGGATCAAACGCTCGTTGTAAAGGCGCACCCCCGTTTGATCGGCGCCGCTGGCGATCGGCGGCGACGGCGGGGGAGGCGCGGCGCTCTCGTCCGCTTCCGACATGAACTCTCCTCGCGCGTTTTCCCTGTTGACGCGTTTGTGGGGCGACGGCGGCGGCCACCCTTCTCGCCGACCTAGCATGCTAGGATGCGACATGCGTGTCAATAATAAATCAGGCGGGTTGATTTATCCATTGACTCTCGCCTCGGTTTTTGTCCCTATAGCGCCGCGACGGCGCGGATGCGGCTTGGCCAGAGTCGATTTTGCAGGTTTCGCCAACAACTCGCGCGAAGCGCTGTCACCGTCGCCGGTGTGTTTGTTTCGGGAGGAACTCATGTCTAGGAAGTTTGGAATTCTGTCGACCGCGGCGATCGCGGCTCTGTCGATCGCGATGATGAGCGCGCCGACTTTCGCCGCTGAGACCATCATCGGGCTGATCACCAAGACCAACACCAATCCCTTCTTCGTCAAGATGAAGGAAGGCGCGCAGGCGAAAGCCAAGGATCTCGGCGTGACCTTGCAGGCTTACGCCGGCAAGTTCGACGGCGACAACGACGGTCAGGTCGCGGCCATCGAGGAGCTGATCGCCGCCGGCGCCAAGGGCATTCTGCTCGTGCCCAGCGATTCCAGCGCGATCGTGCCGACCGTCGAAAAGGCGCGCAAAGCCGGCATCATCGTGATCACGCTCGACACCCCGCTCGATCCGATCACCGCCGCCGACGCCAATTTCGCCACCGACAACTTCAAGGCCGGCGAATTGATCGGCCAATGGGCGAAGACGACGCTCGGCGCCAAGGCGGCGACCGCCAAGATCGCCACGCTCGACCTCGCGGCCAACGAGCCGACCGTCGACTATCTCAGGCACAACGGCTTTCTCACCGGCTTCGGCATCCCGGTCAAGGATCCCAAGCACTTCGCCATGAGCGACAGCCCGCAGATCGTCGGCTCCGACGTGACGCAAGGGTCGGACGAGGGCGGCCGCAAGGCGATGGAGAACATCCTGCAGAAGGCCTCCGAGATCGACGTCGTCTACGCGATCAACGAACCGGCCGCGGACGGCGGCTACGCCGCGCTCAAAGCGGCGGGCAAGGAAAAGGGCGTGCTGGTCGTCGCCGTCGACGGCGGCTGCCCGGGCGTCAAGAGCGTCAAGGAAGGCGTGATCGGCGCCACCTCGCAGCAATATCCGTTGCTGATGGCCGCCGATGGCGTTCAAGCGGTGGTCGATTATCTGAAGACCGGCAAGAAGCCCGTCAGCATGGACACCGGCGAGAAGCTCGTCACCGACCATCCCGTTCCGGGCGTTCCCTCGATCGACAGCACCGAGGGCGCCAAGCTCTGCTGGGGTTGATTTCGCCGGCGATTGATCGCTTAATGATGTGAAAGATCGGCGCTCGCAAGCCTCGTCTTGGAGCGCCGATTTTACAGAGGCGCCAGCCGATGACAAGTCGAGGGGGGAGCGAGCGATGAGCGAAGCTTCGCAAGGCGAGCGGCCGACGCCGCAAGAATTCGAACGCGTGCTCGCCGCCGCCGCGACAGTGCAGGCTTCGTTCGAGGAACAAAGTCTCTCGTTCGTCCAACGCGTTCAGCGTTTCCTGCACCTCTATCCGACCACCGTTCCCTTCGTGGTGCTGCTCCTCGGGCTCTTGCTCGGGGTGAGCGTCAACTACTCGCACTTCGTCACCGGCAGCAATCTGTCGACCGTGCTGACGCAAGTGACGATCATCGGCATCCTCGGCATCGCGCAGACCCTGGTGATCTTGACCGCCGGCATCGATCTCTCCGTCGGCGTGATCATGGTGATTTCGTCGGTCGTAATGGGCCGTCTGGCGGTCGTCGACGGCGTGCCGACCGTTGTCGCGTTTCCGCTGGGATTGCTGTGCGGCGTCGCCTGCGGATACCTCAACGGCTTGCTCGTCACGCGGATGAAAATGCCGCCGTTCATCGTCACTCTGGGCACGCTCAGCATCATCGGCGCGCTCAACACGTTTTATTCGCAGAGCGAGACAATTCGCGAGCAGGATCTCGAAACCAGCGCGCCGTTCCTGCAATTGATGGGCGTTCCCTTTCAGATCGGCGGCGCGCGCATCATCCTCGCCAGCTTCCTGTTGATCGCCTTGGCGCTCATTGTTTGGTACGTGCTCAACCGCACCGCTTACGGCCGTCATGTCTACGCGACCGGCGACGATCCCGAGGCAGCGCGCCTCGCCGGCATCGACACCGACCGCATCCTGCTCAGCGTTTACGTGCTGGCCGGGCTCATCTCGGCGATCGCCGGTTGGGCGCTGATCGGCCGTATCGGCGCGATCAGCCCGACCGCCGGCGCGAACGCCAACCTCGACTCCATCACCGCCGTGGTGATCGGCGGCACCAGCCTGTTCGGCGGACGCGGCTCGATCATCGGCACGCTGATCGGCGCGCTGATCGTCGGGGTGTTCCGCTCTGCGGTCTCGTTAGCCGGACTCGACGTGCTGTGGCAGGAATTCGCCATCGGCGTACTGATCATCGTCGCCGTGGCGCTCGACCAATGGATACGGAGGGTTTCCAAGTGAGCGTCGAACCCATCCTGCAGGCGCGCTCCCTCGTCAAGCGCTACGGGCGCGTCACCGCGCTCGACCACGCCGATTTCGATCTCTATCCCGGCGAGATTCTCGCTGTCATCGGCGACAACGGCGCGGGCAAGTCGACGATGATCAAGGCGCTTTGCGGCGCCGTCATTCCCGACTCGGGGGAAATCAGGCTGGCCGGCGACGTGGTTCATTTCCGCTCGCCGATCGACGCGCGCGAGGCGGGCATCGAAACCGTCTACCAGAACCTCGCGCTGTCGCCCGCCTTGTCGATCGCCGACAATATGTTCCTGGGGCGCGAAGTGCGATCGCCGGGCTTCATGGGCAAATTCTTTCGCGCCCTCGATCGCGCCGCGATGCAGAAGTTCGCTAGGGAAAAGCTGAACGAGATCGGGTTGATGACGATCCAGAACATCAGCCAGCCGGTGGAGACGCTGTCGGGCGGCCAGCGCCAGGGCGTCGCCGTGGCGCGCGCGGCCGCCTTCGCGCGCCGCGTCATCATCATGGACGAGCCGACGGCGGCGCTGGGCGTGAAAGAATCGCGCCGCGTGCTGGAACTCATTCTCGACGTCAAGAAACGCGGGCTTCCCATCATCCTCATTTCGCACAACATGCCGCATGTCTTCGAGGTCGCCGACCGCATCCACATCCATCGGCTCGGCCGCCGTCTGACGGTGATCGATCCGAAGAAGCAGACAATGTCCGACGCCGTCGCGATGATGACCGGCGCCTTGGCGCCGCCGGTCGATCAAGCCGCTTGATCGCCTCGATCAAACCGCGTTCGACGATCGTCGGCGGGGGCCGCTCTTGCGTGCGGGCAAGAGCGCGCATAGGCGCGTGACGCGGCCTCGCGCCGCGGACGTTGCGCGCGACCGTCATTCTTGCCCCCAGGGAGAATTCTTTCATGCGCTATCGACCGCTCGGCCGCACCGGCCAATTCGTTTCGGAAATCTGTCTGGGCACGATGACCTTCAGCGGCGGCTCAGGGATGTGGCGCGCGATCGGAACGGTCAAGCAGAAGGGCGCGACGGCGCTGGTCGAGCGCGCGCTCGAAGCGGGCGTCAATTTCATCGACACCGCCGACGTCTATTCCGAGGGGCAATCCGAAATCATGCTCGGCCAGGCCCTGCGCGACCTCAAGGTCAAGCGCGAGGACGTCGTCGTCGCCACCAAGGTGCGCGGCCGCACCGGGCCGGGGCCCAATGCTGTCGGGCTCTCGCGCGGCCACATCATGGACCAGATCGCCGGCTCCCTGAAGCGGCTCGGGCTCGACCACGTCGACCTCTATCAGATCCACGGCTTCGATCCGGTCACGCCGATCGAGGAGACGCTGCGCGCGCTCGACGACTGCGTTTCGCGCGGCCTCGTGCGCACCATCGGCTGCTCCAATCTCGCGGCCTGGCAGATCATGAAGGCGCTGGGGATTTCCGAGCGGCGCGGTTTCGCGCGCTTCGAGACCGTGCAGGCGTATTACACCATCGCGGGGCGCGATCTCGAGCGCGAGGTTCTGCCGCTGGTCGAGGACCAGGGCCTCGGCGTGATGGTGTGGAGCCCACTGGCCGGCGGCCTGCTCTCGGGCAAGTTCACGCGCGATGGCGCCAAGCCGAGCGACTCGCGGCGCGCTTCGTTCGATTTTCCGCCGGTCAACCGCGAGCGCGCGTTCGACATCATCGACGCGATGCGGCCGATCGCCGAGGCGCGCGACGTTTCGGTCGCGCGCGTCGCGCTTGCCTGGCTCTTGCAACGCAGGGGCGTGATGAGCGTCATCGTCGGCGCCAAGACGATCGAGCAGCTCGACGACAATCTCGCCGCCGCCAAGCTGACATTGAGCGCCGAGGACATCGCGACGCTCGACAAGGTCAGCGCGCCGGCGCCCGAATATCCCGGCTGGATGATCGCGCGCCAGAGCGACCAGCGCCTGCCGGAGCCGAAGGAGTGAGGCGAAGAACGAAGGGGGAGGGCATGACGCGCAAAGTTTCCTGGGGCGTGCTCGGCGCCGCGAAAATCGGCCTGGAGTTGGTCATCCCCGCGATGCAGCGCGGCGAGGCTTCGCGCATCGACGCAATCGCGTCGCGCGAAATCGCCAAGGCGCGCCGGGCCGCCGCCGCTCTCGGCGTCGCCAAGGCTTACGGCTCCTATGAGGAACTCCTCGCCGACCCCGCGATCGAGGCGATCTACATTCCCCTGCCCAACGAACTGCACGTCCCTTGGACGATCCGCGCACTGGAAGCGGGCAAGCACGTTCTGTGCGAGAAGCCGATCGCGCTCGACGCGGGGCAAGCGAACGCGCTGATCGAGGCGCGCGAGCGTTCCGGCAAGCTCGTCGCCGAAGCCTTCATGGTGCGCTTTCATCCGCAGTGGCGGCGTGCGCGCGCGATCGCGCGATCGGGCGCGATCGGCGACGTGCGCGCGATCCAGACGTTCTTTTCCTATCGGCTGACCGACGCCGACAACATCCGCAACAAGCCGCCGGGCGGCGGCGCTCTCTACGACATCGGCTGCTACGCGATCCTCACCGCGCGCCGTGTGTTCGCCGCCGAGCCCACGCGCGTCGTCGCCGCGCTCGAGGTCGATCCCGCCTTCGGCACCGACCGACTGACGAGCGCGCTGATCGAATTCCCCGGCGGGCGGCATCTGACTTTCACCTGCGCGACCCAACTCTCGGCGCATCAGCGCGTCACGATCGTCGGCGAAAAGGGGCGCGTCGAAATCGCCATCCCCTTCAACGCGCCGATCGATCGGCCGACGCATATCACCATCGACAGCGGCGTCGATCTTGTCGGCGGCGGCGCGCGCGTCGAGGAATTCCCGGTGTGCGATCAATACACGCTGCAGGGCGACGCGTTCTCGCGCGCGATTCTCGGCGAGGCGCCGCTGGAATTTCCCATCGAGGACGCCGTCGCCAACATGCGCGTCATCGACGCCGCGTTCCGCTCGGCGCGCAGCGGCGGCTGGGAGAGAGTTTAGACGGGCGCGCCCGCTCTCACGCGAAGGCCACCGCGACGAGGCGTGCGCCGACGTGGGTCAAGAGACGCAACGAGCGGCCGTCGCGCAGGACCGCCGCGCCTTCCGCGAGCCGGATTTCGATGTCATCGTATTCGAGCGGCTCGCCGTCGAAAGCGTTCAAAGCCTTGTAGACCGCCTCCTTGCTGGAAAAAATCAAGCGGCCCGCCACGCGGTCGTTCTTGATCAGCCGCTTTTCCCGCGCGCTCAAGACGCGATCGACGAGGTCCGTGGGCAGCGGTTCGGCCGGCTCGATGTCGACGCCCAGACGCGCGACATCGGTCTGAAGCGCAACCGCCGCGATAGCGAATTCCTCATCATGCGCGAGCGACCCCACCACGCCCTCGGGCCACATGGCCGCGCCCGAGGGCGAGCGGCGCAGCGGAGCCGACGCGTCGCCGGTGAGTTCGCCGAGCAGGCGACGCGCCACGATCCGCGCCGCGCCGCTCGCGCGTCGTCGCGGCAGATTCGTGGCCGTCTCGACGCTTCCCGGATCGTCGAAGGCCGCCTCGTCTCCCGGCGAGACGCGGCGCGCGCCGATGCGAACGCCGTGCGCGGACAGGGCCGCGCGCAAGGATGCGAGGTCGAGGCCGCCGTAGCGAATCGCGATGCTCGTCATCTCCGCCGCGCTCAGTCTGGATTTGAAAAAGTCGACGGCGCGATCCGGCGGCTGACGAGTCTTGCCGGATTGCCGCGCCAACGTGAATGCGGCGGCGTGATCTCGCCCTTCATCAAGAACGAGTCCGCGTCGAGGCAGGTTTCCTCGTGCATCACCACGCCGTAGTGGACGAAAGCGCCGACGCCGAGCGAGCAATCCGCGCCGATGCGCACGAGGTCCGACTTGAACACGCCTTCTTCGAGGGAATGCGATTGGACGAAGCTTGCGTGGTTGAGGTTCGCGTAGTCGCCGAGTTCGACCAGCGTCCGCTCGGAAAGCAGGCATCCGTCGTCGAAGACTTTGCGCCCGAGTCGGACGCCGAGCAGCCGCGAAACGACATTGCGCAACGGCGTTCCGCTGAAGAGGTACGACAAGGGCGTGTCAGACAGCTTCCAATGCCGCTCGACGCGCCAGAATGCCGGATCGTAGACCGTCGCCAAATCCGGCTCGAGGCGGCCGAAGCCGATCGAGGCGCGTTCGACGAAGACGAAGACGCCGAGCGCGCCGAAGAGGGCGACGCCCGCCGCGGTCGCCATCGCGGGGAAATTCGTGACGCCGAATATTTCCGCGCTCAGCGTCATGACGGAGAGCGCGAGAAACTGGACGAACCAGCGCATGACCAGCAAGGCCGCCGCCGTCACGAGATTGTGCCGAGTTTTGCGCTCGAGGCGCCGGCGACGCTCCTCCGGACCGATCTTGGCGAGAAGTTCGAGGTCGCGCGTAGCGGCGCGCGGAATTTCGAAGCAGGGCGAGCCGAGCAGGCCGACGTTCTCGCGCAACGGGCCGTCGATCGGCGCCATCACTTTGGTCGCGAGCAGGCAATTTTCTCCTACGCGCGAACCTGGGGGCACATAAACGTCGGTGCCGAGAAAATTCCGCGCCCCGACGTGGCACGGGCCGAGTTTGAACGAACGGCTCGACATCGTGAGGCTGCCGAGCCTCAGACCGTCCGAAGCGATCGCGCCAGGGCCGATCGCGCAGAGGAATGGATTGTCGTGGCTTTGTTCGCAGCCGAAAGTCGAGCCGCCGAGACCGCCGCCGGCCAACCGCCAACCGACGAAGCGCAAATAGGGCTCGATGAAGACGCTGTCGCCGAACAGCAGATTGAAGAACGCCGAATTGCTGAAGATCTCCACCATCCGCTGCATGGTGTGGTGGAAGCCGTAAAGCGGGTAAACGCGGCCTTCCCTCAGGAAGAGGTGGGCGAGGCGCGGCAGGGCGTAGAGGCCGGCAAGGCCGACGACGATCGAAGCCGCCGAGAACGCGAACGCCGCCGCCGACGCGGTCGGCGCCAGCGCCTCCGCAGATTCCCATGGCGCGCCCCCGACGGCGCCGCAGTGCCGGGCCCAATAGGCGAGGGCGTAGGTGACCAGCGCGTTCGCCGACGCGCCGACGACGGCGAGCGAGACGAAGAGCTGCCCGGCGGTGAACAGCGCGCGGCGCAACGGGGCTTCGGGCGCTTCGTCGGCAAGCCGGAAATTCGTAGTCGTCTCCTCGGCCGGCGAGCCGTGATAGCGCTTTCCCTCGGGCACCCTCTGGCCGCTGCGCAACGACGACGCATGGCCCAATTGGCCGAAATCGCCGATCGCCGTGCGGATGTCGAGGACGCTGGTCTCGCCGACGTAGGCGTTCTCGCCGAGGCGAATTTCGTCGATGTGGAGGCGATTGCCGGACGCTGAGCAACCCGTCGCCAGAACGCCCCTGCAAATGACAGCGTCATCGCCGACGCTGAAGAGATCGGCCGTGATCGGGACGTCTCTGGTGGCGACGACTGCGCGGCGCCCGATCTTCGCCCCGAGCAGGCGAAGATGGGCATTGAAGAGCGGCGTTCCCGCGAAAGCGTTCGCGGGCGCCAATTGCACCAGTTGCTTGGCCGCCCAGTAGCGGAAATAGGCCAAGCCCCAGATCGGCAAGACCTGCGCTCGCGCGCGCCCGATGAGAAGCCACTTGGCGGCGACGGCGAGCGCTTCGAGGCCGAAAAACCACGCCGCGACGACGGCGAGGGCGCGCGCATAGAGCGCAAGCGGCGAGTCGACGGCGCCGTAGGTCCATACGATGCTCAGTTGCGCCAGTCCGAAGCCGAGCGCGCCGATCAGAAGGTAGAACGCCGTCTGTGCGCCGCCGCAGCCGTAGTATGCGAGATTGGAGGGTCGATGCGCCGGCGCGAATTCCGGTTCGGCCGCTTCGAGCGGCGTGACGGCGTCGATGGCGCGGGCGAGCCGACGCACGGTCGGGTTCATGTAGACGTCGCGCATCGCGACATGCATCGACGGCTCGAGCTGGCGGACTTTCGCGCAAAAGCGCGCCATCAGCAGCGAATGGGCGCCGTAGTCCTCGAAGAAATCGCTGTCGACCGAGACCTCTTCTAGGTCGAGCGTTTCCGACAGCGCCCGGCACAAAAGCTCTTCGGTCGGGGTGCTCGGCGGCGCATGCCGCGCGCCGATGAGCAAGCGCGTCGATAGGGGCGCGGGCAATTTCTCGCGGTCGACCTTGTTGCTGACCTGCGTGGGAAGGGACGGCAGACGCTCGAAATAGGCGGGGGTCATGTAAGCGGGCAGCCGCGCTCTCAAGAACGCTTCGATCGCGCTCGCCTCCGGCTCCGCCGCGCCACGTTTGACCGAATAATAGGCGACGAGCTCCGTCACGCCGGGCTCGGGCGCGAAAGTCGTGACGGCGGCTTGCGCGATTTCGGGGATTTCGAGCAGCACCGATTCGATTTCGGTCAATTCGACGCGATAGCCGCGCAGCTTCACCTGAGTGTCGATGCGCCCGAGATATTCGATCTCGCCGTCCGCGTTGATGCGGCCGAGATCGCCGCTGCGATAGATGCGGCGCGACGGATTGTTGGCGAGCGCGAGGAAATCGGGGATGAACTTCGCCGCGTTTAATTCGGGTAGATTGAGATAACCCTCGGCGACGCCGATGCCGGCGATGCCGATTTCGCCCGTTGCGCCCAGCTCGACGGCCTCGTCGCGCTCCGGATCGAGAATGACGATCGAGTAGGTCGGCAACGGCCGGCCGATGGTGACCGGCTTTTCCGGGCTCAAGCGCCCCAGGCTCGCGGTCACCGTAGCTTCCGCGGGACCGTAGCTGTTGAGCAGGCTGCGCCCGGGCCGACTCCAGCGCTTGAGCAAGGCGGGAGGGCAGGCCTCGCCGCCGATCAACAGAATGCGCAGGCGCGGCAGATCGCGATCCATCGAGGCGAGCAACGTCGGCACGCAGCAAAAGCAGGTGACGCCGCGCGACTCGAGAAAATCGGCGAGCTCCTCGCCGAACAGGCTCGTCGGCGCGGTATTGGGGACGATCGTTGCGCCGGCGGCCAAGGGAACCCACAACTCCTCGATCGAGAAATCGAAGGCGAGCGACATGCCTTGATAGACCCGCTCGTCCGGGCCGAAACCATAGAGCTCGCTCGCGATGCGCACGAAATTGCAGATGCTCTTATGCGCGACGGCGACGCCCTTGGGTTGGCCGGTCGTGCCGGAGGTGTAGAGGATGTAGCAGAGGGCGTCGGCGGCCGGCGCGCGCTCGTCCTCGCGCAAGGGAGCGTCGTCCAGCTCCGCGAGCTCGTAGCGCGCCTGGTCGAGAATGAACTGGGGAACGCCGCAGTCGGCGAAGAGATCGGCAAGCCTCAGATGCGCGGCGATCAGCGAGGCGCCGGCGTCGGCGAGGACGTGTCGAATGCGCTCGGGGGGATAATTGACGTCGAGCGGAACGTAGGCCGCGCGCGCCTTCAATAGCGCGAACAACGCGACGTAGCTCTCGGGCCCACGGTCGAGCAGCGTCGCGACGCGGTCGCCCGGCCTGACGCCTTTGTGAATGAAAAGGCGCGCCATCTGATTGGCGCGGGCGTCGAGATCGCGGTAGGAGAGGTTCTCGCTCTCGGTCGCGACGGCGGTCCGCTCGGCGTAGCGTCGACACGCCTCCTCGATGACGTCGTCGAGCCGCTCGCCAGGGCGCCAGCGGGGCGTCGACTCATCGCTCAACACCGAGACGCGCAAGGGCTCGCGAGCGCGCCGCCGCGCCGCGGCGGGCGCGACTTCCTCGCGACCAAGCGCCGACGGAACCGAGGCGTCAGTATCGAGAGAAGCGACGCCTGATCTCAACGCGCGAATAGGCACAGGCGCAATTCCGTGATTCGCGGCCGATTGAAGGCGCGAGGGACGCGGAAGGGATCGCGGCGACGGCGCCCTATTTCACACCCGGTTCAGCGCCGCAGGTCGACCTCGGCAAAATGCTTGGTTCCCAGCGTTCGCACTGTAATTCGTACGACTTGGCGCCGCCGACCGCCGTATGATGGCGTCGCTGAAGAACAGATGATCACTTTCGGCCGATCTTGACAATGCCAATCCCTCGCGCCGGCCGGCCATGGCGCTGGGCTAAACAACGATGATCTC
>CAVXCA010000099.1:0-119644 GCA_963759955.1 uncultured Alphaproteobacteria bacterium | reverse complement strand
GAGAGCTGCCGAGAGTCGCGCGGCGGCGGTTTTTGCGGTTGCTTGAGGCAGGTGAAGTCTCTTCGATGCATCAGGTTCGCGCGCACGAGTCGCGTGGTTTCGAGCAGGGTTTGATTGTCTTGCGCCATCTTTCGCAAAAGGCTCAGCAACAGAAAGGCGATCAGCGCGACGGCGATCTGAATGCGCACGGCGTTCTCGGAGCGGCCTATGAAATGGGTGATTTTCAAGGTTTGCTTCATCACGCGGAAGAACAATTCGATTTGCCAGCGCCGCTTGTAGAGGTCGGAGATTTCTTTGGCGGGCGCGTCCAGATCGTTGGACAGAATCCGCAACGTCCCCCCGGTCTCCATCGTCACGACGACCTCGCGCACCGCGCCTTGCATCGGATTCTTGCGGTTTTTAGCCTGACGGCCCGGCAGAAAGCCGGTTCGATCGCTGACGACGCCCGTTCCCGGCGCGACGGGCATGGATCGGGCCGAAAGGAGCGGCGTGTTCTTCTTGAACCGCGTCACGATGCGGCAGTCCGCCTCGTCGAGCGCGGCCCACCAGCCATAATCGTAATAGCCGAGGTCGAAGACATCGGTCGCGCCCGCTTCGATCGGCATCGCTTTGGCCGCGACGATGTCGTTGACCGTGGCCTCGGTGACCATGTGATAGATCGGGCAGCCCAGATCGGGGTCGTAGACGAAATGCGCCTTGGCGCCGCAGACCTCGGCCGAAAAGCGCGCCCACTGCGTCCCTGCGCCCGCCAGATGCAGGCTGGTCGAGTCGATCAGCCGCACCGCATCGCCCATCTTGCGGCGCAGGCCGCGCGTCGCCATGCCCAGCATATGCATGAAAAGCCCGGAGAAAACCCTGGAATCCCGGTCGCGGTTGGCGTCTGCGAAGGTCGAGCGCGCCGGAGCGGCGCCGCCCGCATGATAAAGCCGCGCCTGATGGCTCGCCATCGACGCTTGGATGTCGCGCAGCGAATGCGAGCCCGACAATTGACCGAACAGCAGCACCGACAGCTGCCGCTTGGTCGTGAAACTGCGAACCAGATCGTCGGTCCCGTGCTTCTCCACAAGCCGCTCAAAGACAGACCAGGGAAGCAGTTTCAAAACGTCGCGGAAGACCGTATTCGTATGGGGCACGGCGCTGATCCTTTTCATGTCCAAGCGAGTCGCCAAACTCTGGAAATGATTAGAATCAACGCCGTGCGCCGGCGCCAGCAAAATCGAACCGGACAGCCGTGGCCTTGTGCCGGGCATCCACGCCGAGCCGACGACGCCAATCTCGAAGGTTTCTTGCGGCGAGCCGCGTGCGGACGATTGCTACGCAATCGCCTTGGGATGGCCGGGACGAGCCCGGCCATGACGCGCGGAGGTTGCAAAGACTTCCTGCCTTGCAATCGATTTTGGTTCCCGGACAGCCGTGCCGCCTGCGGGAGAAGGCGGCCCGAAGGGCCGGATGGGGGTATTCGCTCCGATTCCATCACATCGCAACATGCTCTAACGGCGCGCATCATCGGCGGCGGCGCGATCGCTTGCGACGAGCGCGCCGCCCCCGCCGCCGGCGCGCTGTTTCGCCCGCGGCCGGTCTTCTCCGCGTCGCAAATCGACTTGCCGACGGCGCAGCCCTTGACCGACGGGCCCGCGTCAGAGAACGTGACCGTGCCGTTGAAAGTCATGAAGTCGGTCCGCGCCCTGCCAAACGCCCGACCGGTCTTGCTCATCCCGTGGCGCATTTCGAAGCCCAGCTGCGCGCCCTGTTCGATGGCGCTGCGGGCGGCGGTCGAGAGTCTACCTGGGCCGAGCAAGATCCATTGTCACGATCAAACTTCCCTATCGTCACGCTCGCTTCCCATATTGTCACGCCGCTCTCCCTATTGACAGGGCTTGAGTGTGGCAAGGGCTGGTCGATGGGGCGAACAATAAGCGTCGAATGCGGCGACTGCGGCTATGCCGGCAATGGGCTTACGGTCGGCACGGGGACGACGCGATCGCGCGAGGACGAGGTCTGGCCTTGCGCTTGCGCCGGCTGCCGGCAGATCGTCTCGTCGCAGGTTAACCGAACGCCTGTCGTGTGCGCGAAATGCGGGTCTTCCGATGTGACGCCGCTTGGTCGCGTCGCGCCATGGCGGCCTGTCGACGCCACTTCGCTGGCCGAAATGACGCGACAAAGACGCTCCGGCAGGCTGGGGTGGACGCGCGTCGCCGAGCGTTCGCGCGAATTGCTACGCTCGGGCGAGCGGGTGATTTGCGACGAACCGTATCGTTGCCCTCGTTGCGGGGCGCTCGGACTACGGCCGGCAATATAGGCGGGGACGTTCGATCGAGCGAAGCCGTCGGCGCTCTCCGCGCAGACGCCTTGGAACGCCAGGGCTGGATCGTTTCGGTGTCGGGCGCGGCAGTGCGATCGTCTCGCCTCCCGGCGCACGGCGTCCGGGCGTGTGCAAGAGTCTTTATGTCGAGGGTCCGATGGATGAAGTCTTCAATATGGCGGCCTTGGCGACGTTCATATGGTGGCGCCTGGCATATCGGCTTTCGAAGCGAACGCCGCGCGATGGCGGCTCGTATCTCGTTTGACGTCTCCTCGCCGGCCTTTTTCCATCACGTCCAAAGTCTCTTGGGCCGACCGCGCGTGGGCTAGGCCATGATCAGCAACTTCAACCTCTTGACCGTTCAGCCCCGATACACGAAACACGTAACATGACAGTGAAGTACGCCGCGCCAATTCAAGTCCCTTCGGCGGTGAAAATTCGCTCGGCTCGCCCCGCTCGCTGAAAATTCCTGCAGTCGAGAGCATCCGCGCGATCGCAAGCGAAGCGGGTGGGACGCCCGCCGATCACCGGCGCCGATCAGTCGACGCGCAGCGAATTCTGCGGCGGAGTGAAAAAACCCTGCCGCAAATGATCGTCGAGATGGACGATCGGATGGGAGCCGCACGCCTGCAGCACCCCTTCGCCGTCGAATTTCGTGATGTCGTATTGGCAGACGATGGTGACGTCGGGATATTCGTCGAGCAGCTTGTTCAAGCGGCGCTCGTAAGCGTGAATTTCCTCGACGCCCGGCGTGCTGGTGAAGAACCAGTCCATCTCGCCGGTCACCAGATGCTTGCGAAAGCCGTCGGCGGCGAGGCGGACCATCGCCAGCCGCATGAACGAGATCATGAAATCGGCGGAAAAGACCCCTTGCCGCAGATAGGAATCGCGCGCCGACACGATGCGTAGCAAGCCGCGATTGATCGCGTCCTGCGGATCGATCCCTTCGTCGCGGACCCGTTCCATGAGCTGCTCGCGAACTCGAGGCGTGGTGGAGATAGGTGGTCGGCAGGCCGGCCCGATAGTGATCGAGGAAATATTGGCGGAACGCCTCCCACTGTTCGAGCGGGTTGCGAAAATAGAGGCAGACATGCTTGTGGCGGCCGTTTTGCGCCGCCTGCCACATGGCGTCGACCAGCGGGGTTCCGATCCCGTCGAGCGCCGGCCCGGCGCTGCGGCGCAGCAGGAATTCGTCGAGCATCTTCTTGTCGAAGCGGCGCTCGGCGCGCGCCCCGATGCGGTGGCAATGGAGCTGTCCGTCTTTGGTCCAGCGGCGCAGCGACGTCTTGCTGACGCTCAGATACCGCGCCGCGTCCTCCAGAGTCAGCATACCCTCGTCGTCGCTCATAAATCCAGCTCTTACATAGAATTACACGAGATTAGCGTTTCGCCGCGCGAGTCGTGCGCGCATTTCCCCGCATTGGGTAATAGCCACATTCCATTTCGGTGGCCAGAAGATTCAGTTTGACACACTATGGATAACTAAGATAGGGTATGGATAAGTCAAGAGAGGCCGCGTCAAAAAGCCGCGGAGTTCCGGCGCAAAGCCGGCAACGAGGGAGGAAAGCGTGAAAATCAGAGGGAAAGAAATTCTGATTCCGACAAGCATGGTCGGAAACTACCCCAACCCACGGTGGTGGGACGCGTCTTGGGGACGTCATTTCACCGGCAATCAGGAGCCGCCGGATTCGATGAATCGGGAGGCGCTCGAGGACGTCATCGGCGCCGTCGTGCTGGATCAGGAGAACGCCGGGCTCGACATCATTTCCGACGGCCGGGTCCACGGCGACAACTACGCCGACGCCGCCCTCTATTATTACCTGCGTCGTCTGGGCTATGACCTGAAGGGCGGTCACCTTGGCTTCCCCATCTACAGCCGCCTGCACGCGGGGACGATCGAGCAGGAGATCAAGCGCCACGGCGCGATCATGGTCGAGCAGGCCAAGGCTCTGCGCCGCGCCACCAACAAGCCGACCAAGGTCCAGTACACCGGCGTCCAGGTGCTCGCGCAATGCACCAACGACAAATATTACGCCAATAGCCGCGACCGCGCCCTGGCGATCGCCAAGGCGATGAATCAGGACATCCTCGAAGTCGACGCGCTCGGCGTCGATTTCATTCAGCTCGATGAATTCACCTGGCCGTACTTCTACGAGGACTGGGCGATCGAGGCGTTCAACGTCGCCGTCGAAGGCGTCAAGAACGCCAAGATCATCGTACACGTGTGTTGGGGCAATTGGGGCGGCACGCCGGCCTATTATCCCGACGACACCGCCAAGGCGGGCGAAATCTTCGATCTCACCAAGCGCAAGTCCGACGCCTCGGCTCCTTCGGCGACCCGCTCGGTAGTGCCGAAGTCTTATGAAGCCCACATCGACGTGCTCAATCTCGAAAGTTGCGGGCGGCGCGACGACGACCTCTCCGGTCTCGACACGTTCAAACAGTTCCCGCTGCCCGCCAACGTCGACTTCTGGGCCGGCGTGATCGACGTGAAGAGCACCATCACGGAAACCGCCGAGCAGGTCGCCAGCCGCATTCGCAAGCTTTTGCGGGTCGTCCCGGCCGAGCGGCTCGGCGTCACCACCGATTGCGGCCTCATCCTGCTGCAGCGCTACATCGCCAAGGACAAGCTTCACGCCATGGTCGAGGGCGTGCAGATCATCCGCGACGAGATCTCCAAGAGCAAGGCCGCCTGACCAGGCTTCCCCGCGCAAGGCGACCTATCCGGGAGGATTCCGCTCCTCCCGGATAGCGAAGGAGAAGCCATGCCTGTCTACAGCCTGCACTGCCCGGATTGCGACCATCGCTTCAAGGGGATGGTCATGGCCCACACCACGCCGCCGCGCGAATGGGCGTGCTCGCGTTGCGGCGGCCGTCGGGCCGCGCCGGCGTCCGGTTCGCAGCCCGAGCCGCACCCCTGGGAACATGGTTCGGCGGGCGGGTGCCTCTGCTGCGGCGGCGACAGCAGCCGTTTGAATTTGCGGAAGGCAGAGCGGGTTTAGCGACGCCGATGGACGCACGACAAAGAGTCATTTCTCCCGATCACGGAGCGCACGACTATGAATAAGCACACGAATATCATGGATGTGCGGAACGAGACCTGGAACGTCGAGGAATGGGGTCAGCGCATCGAGACCCTTCTCGAAAGAGAGGGTCAAGGTCCGGCGGTCTTCAACATCGACGAGAACGACAGCCGCGAATATGACGCCATTTTCCTAGGTGGCGGCGCCGCCGGAAGGTTCGGCTCGGCCTATCTGCGCGCGATGGGCGGGCGACAACTGATCGTCGAGCGCTGGCCGTTCCTCGGTGGATCATGCCCGCACAACGCCTGCGTGCCGCACCACGTCTTTTCCGAATGCGCCGCCGAGCTGATGCTGCAGCGCACCTTCTCCGGCAAGCTCTGGTTCCAGAACTTGGACGGCGTGGTGACGTCGATCAAGGACGTGGTCGATCTCTTCCGGCGTGGACGGATCGGGCCGCACGCCATCATGAATTACCAGAGCAAGGAACAGCTCGATCTCGAATACGTGCTGAACGCCCACGGCCGGATCATCGACCGTCACACGGTCGAGGTGGCGGGCCGACGATTTCGCGCCAAGAACCTGATTCTCGGCCTCGGCTCCCGATCGCAGATCCTCGACATACCCGGCAACGACCTCAAGGGCGTCTACACCTACGAGAGCATCGTCGAAACTCTCGACTACGAGCCATCGAAGACGGTCGTCGTGGTCGGCGGCGGCAAGACGGCGGTCGAATACGGCTCATTCTTCAGCGCCACCGGCCGACGCACCATCATGGTGGCGCGCACCCAGCCGTTGAAGATGATTCCGGACCTCGAGACTCGCGGCTACGTGCGCGATCGCATGGTGGAGCAGGGCGTCGAGATCTGGGACGGTTCGCAGCTCACTCGCATCGAGGACGACGGCGCGGGCCGGGTCGCCGGCGTCATCGTGAGCACGCCGAACGGCGAGGAGCGTATCGAGACCGATTTCGTCTTCATGGCGCTCGGCGAGATTCCCAACTCCGAAATGCCAGCCAAGGCGCTGGGCGTGAAGATCGGCGCGCGCAACGAGGTCGTCGTCAACTCCCGTCTGGAAACCTCGGTTCCCAATGTCTATGCCGTCGGCGATCTGATCGGCGGGCCATTCGAGATGTTCAAGGCGCGCAAGAGCGGCACCTACGCCGCCCGCAACGCGATGGGCGAGGACATTCACTACGACCCGCGAGACTTCCCCGACTTCCTGCACACGCATTACGAGGTGAGCTGGCTCGGACTCGGCGAGGAGGAGGCGCGCGCCAAATACAAAGACGTCATCGTCATCAAGATGCCGCCGAACAACCCGAACGGCCTGAATATCGGCTTGCCGGCGTCGGACCGCACCATGCTTTACGCGATGGAGGTTCCGCACAAGTCCGGCTTCCAGAAACTTTTGATCGATGGCGAAACGCGTCGCATCGTGGGGGCGCATCATGTCGGATACGGCGCCAAGGACGGGTTCCAATACCTCAACGTCCTGGTCAAGCAAGGCCTGACCATCGACGCGCTCGGCGACATGGACGAGCTCTTTCTCAATCCCACCCATTTCATCCAGCTCGCGCGCCTGCGCGCCGGGCAGAAACATTTGCGTGACCTATGAGCCGCGTCGTCCTCGTCACCGGCGCGGCGTCGGGCATCGGCCGCGGCCTCGCCACGCATTTTCTCCAAGCGGGCGACCGCGTGGCCGCTTTCGATCACGACCGCGACGGACTGGATAAGCTGCACGCTGAAACGAGCGAAGGCCGGCTCGTCACGATCGTCGGCGACGTCGGCGACGTCTTCGACGTCGAGGTCTGCGTCAGCGAGGCCGAGGAGCGGCTCGGCGCGGTCGACGTTCTCGTCAACAATGCGGGAACGACGGGCGGTCCCAAGGCGACTACGGCGCACGAAACGTCGGTCGCCGATTTCGATCGCGTGACCGCGACCAACATCCGCGGCCCCTTTCTTCTGTGCCGCCGCGTGTTGCCTTCGATGGTCGAGCGCGGACGAGGCGTCATCGTCAACATCGCCTCGGTCGCCGGCCTCGTCGCCTTTCCCGGCCGGGCCGCCTATTCCGTGACCAAGGGCGCGCTGATTCAACTGACGCGCGCCATCGCGGTCGACTATGCGCGCCTCGGCGTGCGCGCGGTGGCGCTGTGCCCCGGCATGATCGCGACCCCGCTGACGCAATGGCGCCTCGACGATCCGGCTCTCCGCGAAGAAGTGCTGGCGCGCATTCCGAGCCATGAATTCGGCGCGATCGCCGATGTCGTCGCCGCGGTGAAGTTCCTGTCGAGCGACGAGGCCGCCTATTTCAACGGCGCGGCGCTGCCGATGGACGGAGGCTATCTCGCGCTGTGAGAGCGCGCACGACGACTCGAGAAATCGAAACTGCAAAAGACCATTGGGAGGAAACAAAGAGAATGTCCGATCGTTTGAAGAATGAAGTCATCGCGATCACCGGCGGCGGCGCCGGCATCGGGCTGGCGGTGGCGACCGCGGCGCTGCGCGAGGGCGCGAAGGTCGCGCTCATCGATCTCGATCGCGCGCTTGCGGAGCGCTCCGCGGCGGCGCTGAGCCCCGACGGCGCTCGGGCCAGAGGCTTCGGCGCCGACGTCACCAAGGCGGCCGACATCGCCGCCGCGCTGGAAAGCGCCGAACGCGCCGTCGGCCCCCTGACCGGACTCGTCAACAACGCCGGGATCGCCGGCTTCGGCTCGGTTCACGAAGCCGACCCGGCCGCCTGGGAGCGGATCATGGCGGTCAATGTGAACGGGACGTTCTTCGCTTCGAAGGCCGTGCTGCCGGGCATGCTGGCGCGGCGCAAAGGCGCGATCGTCAATTTCGGATCGGTCGCCGGCATGGTCGGCATTCCAACCATGGCGGCCTACTGCGCGGCCAAAGGCGCGGTGGTCAATCTGACGCGGCAAATGGCGGCCGATTACTCGGGCAAGGGCGTGCGCGTGAACGCCGTTAGCCCCGGCACCGTCGCCTCGACCAGCATGGGGCAGCAATTGCTCGGCAGCGACGCCAATCCGGAGCTGCTCGCCCGCCGTCTGGCGAAATATCCGATTGGCCGCTTCGGCGTCCCGGAGGACATCGCCGAGGCAGTGATCTTCCTGCTCAGCAGTCAGGCGTCCTTCGTGTCCGGCGCGAATTTCGCGGTCGACGGCGGGATGACAGCGATATGAGCGAGCGGCTGACTTCGCAAGCGGACGGCGGCGTCCGCGCCGCCTCCGTCCAGACCCGCGCCGACAAGCGGATGCGTCTCGACGACATCGCGGCCCTCGTCAAGGATGGCGATGCGGTCGCCGTCGGCGGCGGCCTTTCGTCGCGCGAGCCGATGGCCATTCTGCGCGCGCTGCTGCGCCGCAAGGCGCGCAACCTACGCGTCGTCGGCTCGGCGCACGGCATCGACATCGACATGCTGTGCGGCGGTGGGGCGGTGTCCTGCACCAGCGAGAGCTATGTCGGATTCGAGCAGGATTTCGGCATCGCCCCCAACTACCGGCGCGCCTGCGAGGCGGGCGAGGTCCGCGTCGACGACGGTTGCTGCTACACCGTGGTCCAGCAGCTGCGCGCCGCCGTGCTGGGCCTGCCCTTCATGCCGATGCGCTCGGCGCGCGGAACCGACTTTCCCGGTCTGCATCCCGAATACAAGACGATGACCTGCCCCTACACGGGCGAGGAACTGCTGCTCGTGCCGGCGCTCGCGCCTGATGTTGCGATCCTGCACGCCCAATACGGCGACGCCCAAGGCAATCTGCGCATCGAGGGGCCGCCCGTTCTCGATCTCCTGTTCGCCAAGGCCTCGCGGCTGGTCGTCGCCTCGGTGGAGGAGATCGTCCCGACCGAGAAGCTGGTCGAACTCGGCGGCGTCAGCATCCCCTATTTCTATGTCGCGGCGGTCGCCGAGGCGCCGATGGGAGCCCATCCGACCGCTTGCTATCCCTTCTATGCCTACGACCGGCCGCACACGGCGCGTTATTACGCGGCGGCGCGCGGCGGCGCGGAGCGCTTCGCCGCCGACTATCTCCAGCCCTTCGTCCACGGCTGCGACGACCTCGCCTCCTATCGCGAGCGCGTCGGCGGCGACGAGACGTTTCGCCGGCTCGCCTCTTGGGCGGCGGGAACCGAGTCCTGGATGTCCCTTTATCAAGAGGAATTGGCGCAATGATTCACGATTGCACCCTCGGCGAGATGATGATCGGCGCCATCGCCCGCACCATCGACGACGGAACGCTGGCTTTCCACGGTTATGGCTCGCCGCTGGTCCAATTGGCCCTCCAGGTCGCCAAGCGCACCCACGCTCCCGACTTGGTGCTGGTGGCGGGCGCGACTTACGGCGTCAACCCGAATCCGCCCTTTCTCAGCCCGACCT
The DNA here is from genome assembly GCA_963759955.1 of uncultured Alphaproteobacteria bacterium. Classification (GTDB taxonomy): domain Bacteria; phylum Pseudomonadota; class Alphaproteobacteria; order Rhizobiales; family Beijerinckiaceae; genus Roseiarcus. The sequence goes on along the minus strand of CAVXCA010000099.1, from coordinate 109,945 downwards.
CCAATGATTGGGTGATGGACCGCGGCGCCGCGTTCTCGCTGGATATCGAGGAGCTGTTCGACCTGGCCGCCGCCGGCCGAATGGGACGGATGTTTCTCTCCGGCCTGCAGATCGACAAATGGGGCAATTGCAACGTCACGCGCCTCGGCAAGACCAAACTGGCGATGAAGTTGCCGGGCGGCGGCGGCGGCTGCAACCTCTCCTGCGACGTCGAGAACGTGACGTTGTGGACGGCCGGCCATCGTTCCGCGCCCGACGCGAGCGGGCGACGTCGCCACCGCCTCGTCGAGCGATGCGACTACGTCACCAATCTCGGGCACCGCGCGGTGGACGGCCGCGATCGGCGGGCCCTGGGGCATCGCGGCAAGGGCCCGCAATGGATCGTCACCGACCTCGGCCTGTTCGATTTTGACGCCGAGGGCCATGTGCGATTGCAGGCCGCTTACGGCGACGTCTCCATCGAGGACATCAGGGAGAACACCGGCTTCGAACTCCGGCTCGCCGAAACGGTGACCCGCGTGCCGCCGCCGGATCGCGAAATCGTCGCCCTGATCCGTCGCCTGGATCCGCTGCGCGTCCATGAGCACGAAATTCGCTCCGAAGATCGCGGCCGCCGGTTCGAGGTCGCGTGATGGAACAGCCGCAAATCCCACCACTCAATTCCGCTACGCCGAAGCCGGCCTCGCTGCGCGAGCGGCGCAACCTCGTCGAGCTGCCCTACCGCGGCGTCAGCGTCCAGCCATACGAGGGCGCGATGACCGAGGCGGCCATCGCCGCCCACCTGATGGGCCGGGAAGCCTACCGGCGGACCAACGCGATCGTGCTGCGCGGGGTGGACGGTGCCTATGCGCTCGTGGCGGTCGGCCCTCGCGACGTCGAGCCGCTGTTCGCGCCGATCGACCATGTCGAGGTTCTCGCGCTGCCGGAAAACTGCCGCTTCGTGGTCGATCCCGAAACCGATTGCGGCAACCCTTCCGCGCTGGCGCGGCTCGCCGAGCGCAGCGGCGTCGGCCCTGAGGGAACTCTGATCTGCCAGGGTAAATTCGATCATGTGAACTTCATCCATCATCCCGATCCGTTGGTCCTCCGGGTGGTCGAGGTGAGCCCGCCCGATCCGCCGAAATTGTTTCATCTGATCGAGCACGTCCTCACCTATGCCGATCTGCCGCCGATCAAGCTCGAACTCGAGCGCATCGAGCTGAGCGGTCTGGCGGCGCAGGTCCATCCCAAATCCTTTCTCGTCCCGTGCCGCTCGGGCGGCCTCGACGATCTCGGCGCCCCGGTCCATTTCCTCGACGAACGTCCCGCCAAGCGTGAAGAGTGGGTGATGATCGGTTGCGAGCGCAGCCTGCAGTTCCATCGCCACTACTACGGCGACGAGCCGCTGCGCATCGAGATGTGTCCGCGCGCCATCGCGGGACAGCGCGGCGACCTCACGATCCTCAAATGCTGCCTGCTCGAGTTCGGCATCGAACGCGACGGCGAGGTGATGGTCGTCCCCTGGGGATCGGATCTGAAAATGGTCGAGAAAGCTCTACAGGAGATCGTCCGCGATGCGCGCTAGGTCGGATCGCCCGTGGCTCGGCGTGTTGGGCCTCGACGCCGCCATCGACCGCCGTCTGCCGCGTCCGCGGCGGTGCGGCGTCACCATGGTGATCGACACCGGCCTCGGCTTGACGGCGACCGCCGACATGCTGGCGATCGCGGCGCCCCACATCGACCAATGGAAGCTGGCGTTCGGAACTTCGGCGCTGATGCCGATCGACGTGTTGCGTCGCAAGCTCGAGCTCTTGGCCGAGCACTCGGTGCTCACCTATCCCGGCGGCACGCTGCTCGAGGCGGCGATCGTGCAGCAGCATTGCCGCGTCTATATGCGGCGCGCGCGCGAGCTCGGCTTCGGCGCCGTGGAAATTTCGGACGGAACCATCAGCCTGCCGCCCGATCGCCGCCGCCGGGTGATCGACTGCGCGCGCGACGCCGGGCTGGTTGCGATCACCGAGGTCGGCAAGAAAGATCCGGCCCATCAGCCCGAAGCCGTCGAGCTCGCCGAACAGACGCTCAAGGACATCGAGTGGGGCGCGGCCTGGGTCATTGTGGAAGCGCGCGAGTCCGGTCGCGGGATCGGCATCTACGACGACGACGGCGAGGTGCGCGGCGGGTTCCTGGCGGAGCTCTCGCGCCATCTCGGCGCCCTGACCGACCGCTTGATCTGGGAGGCGCCGCGCAAGGATCAGCAAGCGGCGCTGGTGCAGCGGTTCGGCGCCAACGTCAGCCTCGGCAACGTGGCGGCGAGCGAAGCGTTGGCGCTGGAAGCGCTGCGCTCGGGCCTTCGCTACGAAACCTTGTCGGTGATCGCCGAACAGGAACAGGCGGCGGGTCAATGGAATCCGTCCTTGGCCGAGCCCGCGGAGCCGCCGCTGGCGAACGACTTTGCCGCTCGGGGGGCGTGACGCCATGGAAGAGCGGCGACGCGGTTCGGCGGAATCGGTTCTGGAGATCGGCGGCCGCCTTGCCGAAGCGCCTTCGCGCCGCCTGGTGGGAAGCGCGTTCGCCGAGGAGGTTTCCGGGCAGCGCGAACTCTTCGGGCCTTTGTGCCTGGTCGATCTCGCCCATTGCGTCACCTTGCACGAACAGGGCGTCATCCCGACCGATGCCGCGCGCGTCCTCGTCGCGGCTCTGCTCGATCTGCGCCGAGACGGCGCCGCCTTCGCCGCTTCGCCGGCTTTTGGCGATCTCTACACCAACCGCGAGGCGGAGATTGCGCGGCGAACGCCGGCGTCCGGCTGGCTCGGCGTTTCGCGCGCGCGCCGCGAAGCCTTGACGACGGCCTATCACCTATTGCTGCGCGACCGGCTGATCGAACTCGGCGCTGAGCTCATAGGATTCGGCCGGTCCGTTCTCGCCGTCGTTCGCCGGCACGTCGACAGCCTGATGCCCGACTACACCTATTTCCAGGCCGCTCAGCCGACCAGCTTCGGCCACTATCTGTCGGGCTTCGCCTGGCCGGCCCTGCGCGACTTGCAGCGCCTCGAATCCCTCTACGCCCGCGTCGATCTTTGTCCCGCGGGATGCGGCAGCAGCAACGGCTCGGTCGCCTTCCAGGATCGCGCATCGCAGGCCCGGCGGCTCGGCTGCGCCGCGCCGCTCGCCCATGCGCGCGACGCGATGTGGCAGGCCGATCTGGCGATCGAGACGATGGGCGCCGCTGTCGCCGCCGCCGTCGGCCTCGATCGGCTGGCGGAGGACCTGCTGACTTTCGCGACGGCGGAATTCGGCTTCGTGCAATTGTCGGATCGCCATGCGCGCGCGAGCAAGATCATGCCGCAGAAACGCAACCCGTTCGCGCTGGCCTATGTGCGCGGCCTCGCCAATCGCCTGATCGGCGAGCAGGCGGGCGTCGCGGCCAGTGGGCGCACGCCGACGGGCCAGATGGACAGCCGCATGCTGCCCTACCAGGCCGCGCCGGCCGCGTTGCGCTCGGTCGCGCAGGCCGCCGCGCTGATGGCCGAGGTCGTCGCCGGGATGACTTTCGACAAGGACCGCGCGGCGGCGGCCCTCGACGATCGGACGACCTGCGCTAGCGATCTTGCAGAGCGGCTGTGCCTCGGGCTCGGCCTCGACTATCGCGCCGCGCACGGCCTGGTGGCGCGGACGATGAGTCGGCTGGAAAGGGAAGGGCGGTCGCTGGCGAGCCTGACCGAGGAGGACATCAGGGCCGTCGGCCACGAGGCCGGCGCCGAATTGCCATCGGCGCCGGCCGGGCTCCTCGCTTCGGCGCTCGATCCGCTCGCCTGTCTCGCCGCCCGCAACGACATCGGCGGAGCAGCGCCGCGCGAGGCGCTGCGTCAGGCGAACGAGCTCGCCGACGCGCTGACGCAGCACGAGAAGTGGATCGAGGCGGCGCGCCGCCGCAACGCCGAGGCCGAGGCGGCTTTGCTCGCCGAGGCGCAGGCGCTCGCGGGAGGCGTCGCATGACCGGCTGGTCCTTCGGCTCGCGCGTGTACGGCAGCGCCTGGGCGACGCCGGCCCTGCGCGCAATCTTTGACGACGCGCCGCGCACGCGCCGCTGGCTCGAAATCCTCGCGGTTCTCGCCGAGGTCCAGGGCGAATTCGGCGTGATCCCGGCGGAAGCCGCGCGGGCGGTCGCGACCGCGTGCCGCGAGGTCGAACTCGACGACGCCTTCTTTGCGGAATTTGAGGCGGGCTACCTCGCGACCGGCCATTCGACCGCCGGCTTGATCGAGGCGCTGCGGCGTCGATCGTCCAAGGCCGCCGGAGAATGGTTCTATTTCGGCGCCACGGTGCAGGACGTCGCCGACACTTGGCTGATGCTGGCGCTCGGCGAGGCGCGCGCGCTTCTCCTCGCCGATCTCGATCGCGCCATCGCCGCCGCGACGCGCCTCTGCCGCGAGCACCGCGACACCGTGATGGCGGGGCGCACGCACGGCCAGCAGGGATTGCCGATCACCTTCGGCTTCAAGGCGGCGGGCTGGCTCGCCGAACTGCGCCGCCATCGCCGACGCTTCGGCGAAAGCGCTGCGCGCATGGGCGTTGGGCAGTTATGCGGCGGCGTCGGCAGTCTGTCGGCGCTGGGGCCGCGCGGCCTCGAAGTGCAGCGCGCCTTCTGCGAGCGGCTCGGGCTTCGCCCGCCGGCGATCTCGTGGACCGCGAGCCGCGACGTGATCGTCGAATGGGCGCATCTCCTCGTTCTCGCCGCTGGCACGGCGGACCGGATAGGCCACGAAGTCTATTCGCTGCAACGCAACGAGATCGGCGAGATGAGCGAAGGCGCGAGCGGCGATCAGATCGGCAGCATCACCATGCCGCACAAGCGCAACCCGGAAATTTCGGAGCATCTGGGCGCGCTGTCGCGCGTGGTGCGCGCCAACGCCAGCGCGCTGGCCGAGAGCCTGCCGCACGAGCACGAGCGCGACGGCCGATCATGGAAGATCGAGTGGCACGCGACGCCGGAAGCGACGATGGCGGCGGGCAAGGCGCTGAGCTTGCTCGCCCAGTTGCTCGAGCGGCTCGAGGTCCATGCCGATCGCATGCGCCTCAATCTGCAAATCTCCGGCGGCCAAATCTATTCCGAGGCAATCATGCTGGCGCTGGCCGCCAAAGTGGGCAAGCAGAGCGCGCACCGTCTGGTGCATCGCGTCGCCGGCGAGGCCGCAGACCGCAAGCAATCGTTTCATCAGGCTATCGCCGAGGACTCCGGCATTTCGGCGCACCTGTCGGCGGCCGAAATCGATCGCCTGTTCGACGCCGAACTGCAAACGGCCCAATGCGGCGCGCTGGTCGATCGCGTTCTCGGGGGTGCGGAATGAACGCGCTTTCGCGGATCGATCTCGGTCTCGCCGCCGGCGAACCGCGCCGGCTCGTCCTCAATCCGACGCCCACGCCATTGATGGCGGCGCCGGCGCTCAGTGAGGCGCTGGGCGGCCCGGCTTTGTGGATGAAGCGCGACGATCTCATTCCGTTCGGTCTCGGCGGCAACAAGAATTCGCGGGCTCGAGCTGATCCTGGCCGACGCCATCGAACATGGCGCCGACACGCTGGTGACGGGGGCCGGGCCGCTCTCCAACCATGTCCGCGCGACGGCGGCGGCGGCGTCCTATGCGGGCTTGGGCATGGTCGCGGTCTATTGGGGCGATCCGCCGCGCCGGGTCCAAGGCAACCATCGCCTCACCGCCCTGTGGGGCGCGGATATCCGCTTCACCGGCAGCGGCGATCGCGGCTCGGTCGATTCGGCGCTGGAGACGGAAGCCGCCCGCATTCGGGCCGGGGGCGGTCGTCCCTATGTAATACCGCGCGGCGGCGCCTGCGCGCTCGGAGTCATCGGCCACGTTCTCGCGGTGCGCGAAGCGATGGCTCAATGCCGCGCGCTCGACGTTCAGCCGGATTGTGTCGTTCTCGCGGTGGGATCGGGCGGGACTTTGGCGGGCTGGCTCCTGGGCTCCCGGCTTTTCGGGGCTCGCTGGCGTGTCGAAGGAATCACCGTGAGCCGGCCGGCCGGCGAGGCGCGCGATCGCGTGCGCCTGCTGGCGGGGGAAGCCATACAGCGCCTCGGACACGACTATCGCATCGAGGCGGACGACGTCGTGGTGCACGACGGCTTCATCGGCGCCGGCTATGGCGTTCCCTCCGCCGACGGCGGGCAAGCGTTGGCGCTCGCGGCTCGCCGCGAGGGCGTCCTGCTCGATCCGACCTACACCGCCAAGGCGCTCGCGGGTTATCGCGCCTTGCTCGGGCAAGGCCGCTATCGCGACGTCGGGACGGTTCTGTTCATTCACAGTGGCGGCGCGCCGAGCCTGTTCGTGGATCACGAGGGGGCGCCATGATCGCCTGGGATCAGGCGCTGTTCGCGCCGCGCCGCGTCGCCCTGATCGGCGCTTCGGCGACGCCGGGCAAGCTCGGCCACCTCTTCATGCAGAACCTGATCGCGCCGCAATCGGGCTTTGCCGGCGAAGTCGTGGCGGTGCATCCGACGCTCACCGAGATTCTCGGCCGGCCCGCCTATCCCAGCCTCACCGCGGCGCCCGGCGGCGCCGATCTCGCGGTGATCGTCGCGCCGCCCGGCGAAATCCCGGGGATCATCGAGGACTGTGCACGCGCCCGCGTGCCAGCGGCGATCGTCATAAGCGGCGGCTTCGCCGAAGCGGGGCCTGCCGGCCTCGCGCTGGAGAAGCGCGTCGTCGCCGCCGCGCGCGCGGGCGGCGTCAAGCTGATCGGACCCAATTGCTTCGGCGTCATCAGCGCTTCGAGCGGACTCAACGCTTCGCTCGGGATGGGCATGCCCTCGCGCGGCGGAATCGCGCTCTACACGCAGAGCGGCGCCTACGGCATGGCCGCCTTCACGCGCTCGCAGGAAGACCTCATCGGCTTTTCACGCGTCGTAGCCTGCGGCAACAAGGCCGACATCGACGAGACCGACGTGCTCAGCGTGTTCGGCGACGATCAGGAAACGCGCGTCATCGCCATGCTGATCGAGTCGATCGGCGACGGGCGCCGCTTCTTCGAAACTGCACGCGATGTCGCGCTTCGCAAGCCCGTCATCGTGCTCAAGACCGGGCGCGGCGAGGCCGGACGACGCGCCGCCGCCAGCCATACCGCCGCGCTCGCCACCGACACGGCGGTCACTCACGCGGCGCTGCGTCAGGCGGGCGTGCGCGTTGTCGAGGACGGTCAGACCTTGCTCGATCTTGCCGCCGCGCTCGATCGCCAGCCGCCGCTGAAGGGCCGCCGCATCGCCGTTATCACCAATTCCGGCGGAACCGGCGTCGAGATCGCGGACCTCATGGAGGCGCGCGGGCTCGAGGTTCCGCGCCTGTCGGAGACGCTGCAATCGGCGATCCGCCCGGCGTTGCCCGCCTTCGGCTCCGCCGCCAACCCGATCGACGTGACCACCGAGTGGCGGCGGTTTCCTCAGATGTACGGCGAGAGCTTGAAGGCGCTGCTCGACAGCGATGAAGTCGACGCCGTCGTCCCCGTTCTGTTGCAGCGCTCCGCGCTGATGGCGGAAGTGACCGACCGCGTCATCGCAGAAGCGCAGGCCGCGCGCGAGCGCGGTTCGGAAAAGCCGATCCATGTCTGCTGGGTGGCGCCGCAAGCGGCGGAAGAGAACCGGCGGCGATTGATCGAAGCGGGCATTCCCTGTCACGATTGGCCGGCGCGCGCCGCCCGGGTCTTGGCGCTGACGGCGCTTTCCGGCAGCGCGGCCGCGCCCAAAGCGGTCGATCGCCGCATCGCGCGGCCCGCCGCCGCGGCCGAAGGCGGCTGGCTGCCCTCCGACGTCGCCTTCGACCTGCTCGCCGCCGCCGGTTTTCCCGTCGCGCCGTGGCGGCTCGTCCGCTCGCGCGCCGAGGCGATCGCCGCCGCCGAAGCGCTCGGGACGACGATCGCGCTCAAGGCCGAGCGGCCGGGGCTGATTCACAAGTCCGATAGCGGCGGTGTGCGCCTGGGGCTCGCGACGCCGGCCGCGGTGGGCGAAGCCTATGACGACATCGCCAGGCGCCTGGATTTGCCGGTGGCGCTGGCGCAGCGGCAAGCCCGCGGCGGCGTCGAACTCGTCCTCGGCGCGCGACGCGACGCGAATTTCGGGCCGGTGGTGATGGCCGGCCTCGGCGGAATCTGGGTGGAGGCTTTGGGCGACGTCGCCCTTCGTCTCGCCCCGGTCAGCGAATCCGAAGCGGTCTCAATGCTGGACGAACTGAAAGGCCGCTCCCTGCTGACGGGAGGCCGAGGGCGCCCTGCCGTCGACATCGCTGCGCTCGCCCGCCTCATCGCCGAGCTGTCCCAATGGATCGCCGGCTCTCCTTGGCTCGACGAGTTGGACGTGAATCCGCTCATCGCCAATGCCGACGGCTTCGTCATCGTCGACGTGCGGATGCGGGTCTCCGCCGCCGCCGCCGATCGCAGCGCCACGGCCAAACTTCACCAACAACTCACAGAGGAAACGCCAGCATGAACACCGCTGTCACGAATATCGCCAAGCCAGCGAAGCAAACGCCGGAGGAGGCCCAGGCCGAGATCGCCGTCATGGTCGATCGCGCCCGCCAGGCTCAGCGGACAATCGAAAACTACACGCAGGCCCAGGCCGACGCCTTGGTGACGGCCGTCGGCTGGCATGTGTACAAGAACCGCGAGGCTCTCGCGCGCCTCGCCATCGATGAAGGCGGCTTCGGGCGCTATCAGGACAAGGTCGCCAAGTTCGAGAACCGCGTCATGGGAACCCTCGCCGATATGGCGGGGATCAAGACCTGCGGCGTGGTCGAGGAGATCCCGGAGAAGGGATTGGTCAAGATCGCCAAGCCGGTCGGCGTCATCGCCGCGCTGATCCCCACCACCGGCCCCGACGCGACGCCGCCGGTCAAAGCGCTGGGGGCGCTGAAAGCGCGCAACGCCATCATCGTTTCGCCGCATCCGCGCACCAAGCGGACCTCGATCGCGGTGGTCGAGGCGATGCGGCAGGGCTGCCGCGACGTCGGCGCGCCCGAGGACCTTATCCAGGTGATCGAGCAGCCCTCGATCGGCAAGACCGAGGCGCTGATGCGGCTCGCCGATCTCGTCGTCGCCACCGGCGGCGCCGGCATGGTCAAGGCCGCCTACAGCTCCGGCACGCCCGCCTATGGAGTGGGGGTGGGCAATTCGGTCCACGTGGTCGACGAAACGGCCGACCTCGACGACGCCGCGCTGATGATCTCCCGCGCCAAGACCTTCGACTACGCCACCAGTTGCCTCGCCGACAATTCGGTGGTCGCCGAGACCCGGATTTATCAGCCGCTGCTCGACAAGCTGATCGCGGCGGGCGGCCATCTCTGCACCCCCGACGAGAAGGCGCGGCTCCGCGCGGCGATGTGGCCGGACGGCGGCCATATTCCCACTATCGACGTGGTGGCCAAGCCGGCCGCACGCATCGCCGAACTCGCCGGCTTCAAGCTCGCCGAGGACCGCAGCTTTCTCATCGTCGAGGAAGACGGGGTCGGGCCGGCGCATCCCTTCTCCGGCGAGAAGCTTTCGGTGGTGCTCGCCCTCTTTCGTTACGCCGGCGGAATCGGCGCCGCCGTCGACCTCGTCAACCGCATCACCGGCTATCAGGGCCTCGGGCACACCTGCGGCATCCACACTTCGAACGACGCCAACGTCGAGGCCCTGGCGATGCGCACCAAGACGGCGCGCGTGCTCGTCAACCAGAACCTCAACGAAGGCGCCGGCAGCCCGCGCAACGGCATGCCCTATACGCTCTCGCTCGCCTGCGGCTCCTGGGGCGGCAACATCACGACGGAAAACGTCAGCGCGCGGCATTTCGTCAACCTGACCTGGGTCTCGCGGCCGCTGGCGATGCGCACCATCACGCCCGAGGCGATCTTCGGACCGCATTGGGCGAAGTACGGCAAGTAGAGGCCGGCGGCATGACCAGAATTTTGATCGTCGGCGGGATCGCGGCCGGAATGAAGGCGGCCGCGACGGCCCGGCGACGCGGGCCGGACCTCGATATTCTGGTCCTGCAGGACGAGGCCGAGGTCTCGTACTCGGCCTGCGGCCTGCCGTTCTCGCTGGGCGATCCCGCGGCGATCCCACGCGCCGCGCTGATCGCCCGCAGCGTCGAGCGATTCCAGGCCGACGGGATCGATCTCCGGGTCCGTCATCGCGTCGAGGAGGTCGACCTCTCCGCCCGCCGCGCGCGCGTACGCTCGCTCGACTCCAGCGCCATTTCGCTGGAGCCGTTCGATCAGATCCTGTTCGCCACCGGCGCCCAGGCGATCGCGCCGCGCATCCCGACGGCCGAGCGCGCGCCGCCGATTCTACCGCTGCGCGCGATGGCCGACGCCGACCGGCTGCGCGGTCGGTTGCGGCCGGAGGGCCGCGTCGTCGTCATCGGCGGCGGCTACATCGGCCTGGAGATGGCCGAGGCGCTTCGCCTCCAGGGGCAGGCGGTGACGCTCGTCGAGGCGGCGTCCCGTTTGCTGCCGGCGTTCGATTCCGCGATCGGCGAAGCGGTCGCGAAGCATCTTGCCGGGCACGGCGTGACGACGCATCTCGGGGTCTCGGTTTCCGAGGCGATTCCGGGCGGCGTCATGTTGGCCGACGGCCGTTTGGTCGAGGCCGATCTCGCGCTGGCGGCGATCGGCGTGCGACCGCGCGTCGAACTCGCCGCCGCCGCCGGTGTCAAACTCGGGCAGACCGGGGCGATCGCGGTCGACGAAGCGATGCGCACGAATCTTGCGGGCGTCTACGCGGCCGGCGATTGCGCGGAGGCGCGTCACGTCGTTTCGGGCAGGGCGGTGTGGTATCCGCTCGGCGATATCGCCAACCGCCAAGGCCGCGTCGCGGGCGTGAACATCGCCGGCGGCGAGGCCAGCTTCCCCGGCGTTCTCGGCACCGCGATCTTCAAGGCCTTCGATCTCGCCGTGGCGCGCACCGGACTGACGCTGGAGCAGGCGCGGCAAAGCGGGTTCGATCCGATCGTCGCACGGGCGAAAGCGCCGAGCCGGGCCCGCTACATGCCGCACTCGCGCAGCCTCGACGTCGCGCTCGTCGCCGACCGAGGGAGCGGACGCCTCCTAGGCGCGGAGGCGATCGGGCCCGATGCCGTCGATAAATACATCGACGTCATGGCGACCGCGATCTGGGCGCGGCTCGGCGTCGACGATCTCGCCGAACTCGATCTCGCCTACGCCCCGCCGTATTCGCCGGTCTTCGCGGCCGCGCAAGTGATCGGCGAGCTGGCGAGGAAGGAATGCCGCCCGACTCTCGCCAGCGGCGCGGCTGCCGAATGATCGACGCGAACGCCGGGGAGCATGGACCGCCCGAATAGGGGTCCCTCGTGCGACGTAGAACCTTTCTCGCTTCCGCCGGCGCGCTCGCGGTCACGTCCGCGATGCGAAGGCCAACGCCGTCGAGCCGCTGAAAGTCGTTTGCATCGGCTATCAGAAGGCGGGCGCGGTACTGGTCGGCAAGGCGCAAGGGCGGTTGGAGAAGCGCTTGGAAGCCGACGGCGTCGCGATCAAACGGGCGGAATTCCCATTCGGCCGCCAATGCTCGAGGCGCTCAGCGCGGGCGGGATCGACTACGCCTATTGCGGCGCGCGCCGCCGATCTTCGCGCAAGCGGGTCACGCGAACCTGCTCTAGGCAGCGGCGATTCCCGCGCGCGGTCTTGGGCAGGCGATCGTCGTGCCGGAAGGTTCGGCGATCAGGACTCCCGCCGATCTCGAAGGCAAGACGATTGGGGTCGCCAAAGGCTCCAGCGCGCGTAATCTGCTCATCGCGGTGTGAATCGGCGCCCAGCGTTAAGCCTGCCGGGTTCAAATCGTTTAAGGAACTTCCGCGCCGATCGGCCGCCGGCCCCCCCCCCCGCCAATTCACAGATCTGCTTCGAAAGCCGCGACAAGGCGATCCAACTCGTTCTGCGTCGGTCGCCTGTCGCGCTCGTTCCCTTTCTCAACGAGACCAAGGCGCGCCAGCGCGATTCGCGCGAGAACGATGGGTTCGGCCGAGAGTATCGCGCCATGAAGGGCGGCCGTGTGCGACAGATTGGTCTTGATATATCCAAGATCAATACCCAAAGTGACAGGATTGGCGCCTTCGCGCGCACGTTCTTTTCCAAATCGAATGAGCCGGTCGCGATCGAGTTCGGGGATCCGCAACCGGCGCAATCTGTGCGCGAGAAGGGCGAGGCTCGCGGCCTTCGATCGCCCGATGGGTTAGCTCACCTCTTGTAGGTCTTCACGATGCAGCTTGCTCAGATCGCAGAATGTCCCGGCGTCGCGGGAGCTTCGCGCCACGGTGGGTTCGCCGCGATCGATGGGCCGCTCGACCTCGAGCGCCCGTTCCTCGGCGTCCTTTCGGCGAAGGAATGCGTCGTTGACATATTTTCCCTTCCGTGGCGCCTGGGCTCGGCAGGAACCGGACTTGAGCTTCGTGGACGTCGCCAAAGCCTTCGCGCTTCGTGTGCACGGAGCCGTCGAACTGCCGCGTAAAGGGTCGCATGATGGCGTAAAAGAGTGCACACGACCCGACCTGGTGAGTTGAGACGACAGAAAAAATGCACCTAGATCAATCATTTAGATTTAGCGTAGCGCCTATGATGGATTGGACGGACCGGCATTGCCGCGTCTTCCATCGCCTGCTGACGCGTCGAGCGCGGCTCTACAGCGAGATGGTCACGGCCGATGCGGTCGTGTTCGGTCCGCGCGAACGGCTGATCGGCTTCAACGCATGCGAGCATCCGATCGCGTTGCAGCTCGGCGGCGCGGAGCCGGGGCGGCTCGCCGAGGCCGCGCGCATCGGCGCCGATTTCGGTTACGACGAGATCAACCTCAATTGCGGTTGTCCGTCCGACCGGGTGCAGAACGGTCGCTTCGGCGCCTGCCTGTTGCGCGAGCCGGCGCTGGTGGCCGAATGCGTGGCGGCGATGGCGGCGGCGACCAGCGTTCCCGTCACCGTCAAATGCCGCATCGGCGTCGACGAGCAGGAGCCGCGCGAGGCGCTGTTCGCGCTGGTCGAAGCCGTCGCGGCGGCGGGCGCCGCGGGGGTGATCGTCCACGCGCGCAAGGCCTGGCTCGAAGGCCTCAGCCCCAAGGACAACCGGACCGTTCCGCCGCTCGATTATGCGCTGGTTTACGAACTCAAGGCGGCGCATCCGGCGCTGCCGATCGCCGTCAACGGCGGCATCGGCGATTTGAAAGCCGCGCTCGAGCACTTGCGTTGGGTCGACGGCGCGATGGTCGGCCGCGCCGCCTATCAGAACCCCGAAATGCTGCTCGGCGTCGACCCTGAAATTTTCGGCCAGCCGGCGCCCTCGCGCGACGCCTTCGCGGCGCTCGAAGCCTACGAGCCCTATGTCGCGCGCGAATTGGCGCGCGGCGCGCGCCTGCACGACATGACGCGCCATCTCATCGGCCTGTTCGCCGGCCGGCCCGGCGCGCGCGCTTACCGCCAAAGGCTGGCGACGCTGGCGCCGCGGCCGGGCGCCGGCCTTGCCGAGCTGCGCGAGGCGGTCGGGCAAATCGCGCGCACGCCGCTCGCCGAGGCGGTCTGAGCCGCCCTCGCTCGATCTTCAAAATCTACTTGCCCTTCAGGATCAGCCGCCCGCGCTCGACCGAGAAGCTCTGCAGCCTATCGAGGTAGCTCATGCCGATGAGGCTCTCGGAGAGGGCGCCGGGCCGGGCGACCAACGCGCGCACGTTGCGCATGACGATCGGCCCGACCGCGATCTCGTCGATGCGGGTCGGCGCCGCCATCGCGGAGCCGTTGGCGGTGACGACGCCGACGTTGAAGTCGAGACCGGCGGCATCGACGCCGATCCGCTTGGCGTCCTCGGCGCGCAGCACCACGCTCGAGGCGCCGGTGTCGAACAGGAACGCTACGCGGGCGCCGTTGACATTGGCGGGAATGATGAATTCGCCGCCGAGGCGCCGCGTGACGATGACCGCGCCGCCCTGGCCGATCTGCGGCTCGCCGGGGAAGAGTTCGGCCATGATCCGGTCCGCGACGTCGGAGACTTCGAAGCGATAGGCGTAGACGCCGGTGAGGCCGATGACGATCGCCGTCCAGATCGCCGCCCCGCCGAGGACGCGCGCGAACGCGCCCAACCCGACGCGTCGCGCCGAGGTCAGCAACAGCCACGCCAGGAAGGCGACGCCGAAGGCCGCGCGGGCGAAACTGCCGTGATCGAGCCCGAGCAGCGGTGTTCCCTCGGGGGCGACGTAAAGCGCGATCAGCGCCGCGGCGAGGAGCGCGAGAGGGAAGGCGACGGCCATTTCAGCGCCGTCCGCGCGCCGCGCGCGAGCGCGCCGCCTTCAAGCGTTGTTCGAGACCCGCGACGATGGCGCGCCGCTCGCCGGCGTCGAGTTCGCCCCACATCGTGATTTCAGCGACCGTGCGGCCGCAGCCGACGCAGAGGCCCGAAACGGGATCGACGACGCAAATTTTCACGCAGGGGCTGAGGGGCGGCAGAGCGGAAATATCCATGAACTGATTTAAGCCGCGCGGCCGCCGATGAGAAGAGCGCACAGGCATGCGATCTCGGCCGCCTGCTGCGCCGCGCCGGCGACGTCGCCGGTTTGGCCGCCGATTTGGCGGCGCGCCAACACGCTCATCCCCCACGAAGCCGCTGCGGCGAGGACGCCGGCGAAGACCGCGCGCACGACGCCGAGCGCGGCGAGGCCGGCGACGAAAGCGACGCCGGCGACGGCGAGGCCGGCGGCGATCAAATCGCTCGTCTGGAGGCGGCCGGCGCTCGCGCCGGCGCCGTCGGCGCGGGCAGGGGGCAGCAGCGCCAAGGGAATGAGCGCGCCTGCGCGCGAGGCCGCGCCGGAAAGAATCAGGCTCGCCGCGGCGACGGCGAAGCCGCCGCGCGTGAGCGCCGCGAGCGCGCCGACGCGCAGCAGCAGCGAAAGGACCAGCGCGATCGCGCCGAAAGCGCCGATGCGGCTGTCGCGCATGATCGCGAGCTTGGCTTCGCGCGTCGAGCCGCCGCCGAAGCCGTCGGCGACGTCGGCGAGGCCGTCTTCGTGCAGTGCGCCGCTGACGAGGACGAGCGTCGTCACCGCGAAAGCCGCGCCGAGGAACGGCGGCAGGCGCAGGAGCAGGGCGAGGCCGAGCGCCAGCGCGCCGACGGCGCCGATCAGCGCGCCCGCGACCGGCGTCGCCCAGGCGATGCGCGCCATATCCAGGCCCGCGCCGGCCTCGATCGGCGCGCCGCGCGAAGGCGCCGGCAGGCGCGAAAAAAATCGCAGAGCCTCGCTCACATCGCGCCGAGCGCGAATGATGAGGGCCGAACGGGCCTGCGCGTCGAACACGGCGTCTCCTCTCAGAATGCGGCGCAACAGCGCGGCGGCGTCACAGCGCCCACAGGAACACCGCGCAGGCGGCGACCCCGATTCCTGTTTGACCCCATTCGAGCAGACCCCATTGGCGCACCAGAACGCGCGCGGCGCCGATGTCGCGCGGCGCCAGGGTCAGGATCTGGTCGTTGAGCGGCGCCATGGCGAAGAAGGTGTAGGGCCAGCTCAAGATGATGATCAGCGCGCCGATCGCCCAGCGCACGTCCTGGCTGGCGAAATAGGCGACGAGGCCGAGCGCCGCCGAGATGAGCGACAGACCCGCGAGCAGCGCGACGCCGCGCCGGTCGCTCGGCGTCCATTCGTTGAGGATGGCCTGATCGTCGAGCGCCAGGCGCGCGGGCTGCTCGACGAGATTGACGTAGAGCGCGGCGCCGGAAAACGCGGCGGCGAGGACGAGGGCGAGAGATCCGGGCGACATGACGATTCCTTGAATGAGGCTGCGGGAGAGTCCCGAGCGCGACGCCATCACGATTGCGCCGCGATTGCAACGGCCCTTTCGTTCGAGCGCGCCCAATCCTCGCTTGCCCCGCCATTTCGCGCGAACGGCGGCCTCGGCCGGGATCAAACCGGCCGCGGCCGCGCGTAGCGGCGCCGGCGCTTTGACAATCGATGGGGCGACGCCCCATATCGAGCCCGCGGCGGCGCCCGCCGCCGCGCCGCATGGGAGCCGCGCTTTGTCCCTCGATCGCCCGCCGCTGCCGCCCTTCACCCACGAAAGCGCGATCCGCAAGGTGCGCGCGGCCGAGGACGCCTGGAACGGAAGGGATCCCGAGCGCGTCGCGCTCGCCTATACGCCCGACAGCATTTGGCGCAATCGCGTGGAATTTTTCCAGGGCCGCGAGGCGATCGTCGCCTTCCTCGCGCGCAAATGGGCCAAGGAGCTCGAGTACCGCCTGATCAAGGAGCTCTGGGCTTTCCGCGACGACCGCATCGCGGTGCGCTTCGCCTACGAATGGCATGACGCGGCGGGCCAATGGTTCCGTTCCTACGGCAATGAGAATTGGCTGTTCGACGCGCACGGCCTGATGCGCGCGCGTCACGCTTCGATCAACGATCTGCCGATCGATCCGGAGCAGCGCAGGTTCCTGTGGGACGCCCCCGGCCCGCGCCCGCTCGACCATCCCGGACTGACCGCTTTCGGTTTGTGAGCGGGTTCCGTGCGGCCGCTCCGAGCTGGCAGTCTGCCCTAGAGACCGCCTGGCGCCGCAATGGTTAACGCTGCTGCGCTTTTGAGCAATCCTTAACTTGTTTTTGCGCAATCATGATTTCCATGCAGGCGCTGCAAAAGAAACAAATAATCCGGCGAACGTTGCCGGAGAGGGATCACGGCTTTGCCGTGAGCCTGATGGAGCATCTTATCGTTCCGACGTTTGTGCTCGGCGCCGATTCTTGCGTCTTGATTTGGAACAAAGCTTGCGAGCGGCTGACCGGGATGCAAGCGGAAGAAGTCATCGGCACGTCGGATCACTGGCGCGCCTTCTACTCGGAACGTCGGCCGTGCCTGTCCGATCTGCTGCTCGCACGGCGTTTCAACGATATCAGCGCGTTATACGCGACCGGCGGCAGCTACGGCTTGAGCGATTTCGGCGTCTCCGCCGAGAACTGGTGCACGATGCCCAAGGTCGGCCACCGGCTGTATCTGGCGATCGACGCCGGCCCGATCTACGACGATTCGGGCGAGCTGATCGCAGTGGTGGAGACGCTTCGCGACATCACCGCGCAGAAGCAGGCGCAAATCGATCTGGAAGCCCTGGCCACCCGCGACGGCCTCACCGGGCTGGCGAATCGGCGCAGTTTCGACGTCAAGCTCGCCGAAGAAGCCAAAAGAGCGATGCGCGACCGGTTGCCGCTGTCGCTGCTGATGATCGACGTCGATTTTTTTAAGCATTACAACGACACCTATGGGCACCAAAAGGGCGACGAATGCTTGAGGGCGATTGCCCAGGGGATTGCTGCGACATTATGGCGCGGGACCGATTTTTCGGCGCGCTACGGCGGCGAGGAATTCACGGTCATCATGCCCAACACGCCGCTCTCGGGCGCGATGTTGATCGCCGAGCGGCTGCGCGCGGCGATCGAGGATCTTCGTCTCGCCCATGGCGCCTCCTCCATCGCGGATCACGTCACCCTGAGCATCGGCGGCGTCGTCGGCCTCAGAGGGGAAATCACTTCCGAGCGCCTGATCGCGGCGGCCGACGCCGCCCTCTATCGCGCCAAGCGCGCCGGTCGGAACCGCGCCTTCGTCGGCAAGCTCGAAGAGGCCGCGCCGGCGCCCGCGCCCGCCGCGGCGCGCGCGTAAAGGCGAACGCGATAGCCGTTGCGCGCCTCGTCCCGTTCTCTGGCGAAAAAGCCCCGCGCGAGCGGATTTGCCGGGCGGCCGCCGCGAGTCCGACAAGGGAGCTGCGAGAACAAAAAAAGAACTTGCGCACGAGAACAAACCATGCACATAGTCATTTTTAGGGGGGTCGCCGAGGCCGCAGTTGCTTCGTGAGCGCCGACCGTGAGAGAAGGATGACAGCCATGGGCCAACCCAATCTTCGCGTCGTGGAAGGAACTTTCGTGGACAAGACCAAGGCGCTCGACGCCGCGCTGTCGCAGATCGAACGCGCGTTCGGCAAGGGCTCGATCATGCGCCTGGGCAAGAACCAGAAGGCGGTGGAGATCGAGACCATCCCGACCGGCTCGCTCGGCCTCGACATCGCGCTGGGGGTCGGCGGCCTGCCGCGCGGCCGGGTGATCGAGATCTACGGGCCGGAATCCTCGGGCAAGACCACGCTGACGCTGCACGTCATCGCCGAGGCGCAGAAGAGGGGCGGCGTCTGCGCGTTCGTCGACGCCGAGCACGCGCTCGATCCGGTCTACGCGCGCAAACTCGGCGTCAATCTCGAAGACCTGTTGATTTCCCAGCCCGACACCGGCGAGCAGGCGCTCGAAATCACCGACACGCTGGTGCGCTCGGGCGCGATCGACGTGCTGGTGATCGACTCGGTCGCGGCCCTCACCCCACGCGCGGAAATCGAGGGCGAGATGGGCGATTCGCAGCCCGGGCTGCAGGCGCGCTTGATGAGTCAGGCGCTGCGCAAGCTCACCGCGTCGATTTCGCGCTCCAACACCATGGTCATCTTCATCAATCAGATCCGCATGAAGATCGGCGTCATGTACGGCTCGCCCGAAACCACCACCGGCGGCAATGCGCTGAAGTTCTACGCCTCCGTGCGCCTCGACATCCGCCGTATCGGCGCGATCAAGGACCGCGAGGAGGTGGTGGGCAACCAGACGCGCGTCAAGGTGGTCAAGAACAAGGTCGCGCCGCCGTTCAAGCAGGTCGAATTCGACATCACCTATGGCGAGGGCATTTCCAA
Organism: uncultured Alphaproteobacteria bacterium; assembly: GCA_963759955.1. Classification (GTDB taxonomy): domain Bacteria; phylum Pseudomonadota; class Alphaproteobacteria; order Rhizobiales; family Beijerinckiaceae; genus Roseiarcus. Next base: position 91,235 of record CAVXCA010000099.1, on the reverse strand, counting down.
GAACGGCGAATTGATCGACCTCGGCGTCAAAGCCGGCGTCGTCGAGAAGTCGGGCGCGTGGTTCTCCTTCGACAGCGCGCGCCTCGGCCAGGGCCGCGAGAACGCCAAGGCCTATTTGAAGGCCAATCCGGAAGTCGCCGGCCGCATCGAAAAGGCGATCCGCGAGAATTCCGGCCTGATCGCCGAGCGCATCCTCGACAACGTCGATCCCGCCGACGCCAACGACGCCGACGCCTGACCCCTCTCCATTGGGCGCGCGTGCGTCCCCCTTGAAACGCGCGCCCAACCGCCAAGGACAGGGACAAGCCGTCGTGCGATCGAGCGCGCGGCCGCGCCAGCCTAGGCGGGCGCGGCCGCGTCGCATGGGATTGTCCGTGCGGCGCGAGGCGTGAATACGGGTCGCCGCCGCCGCTTGCCGGCAAGGTTATCGGGTCGCCCCTTCGAAAGCGAAATCTGGCTGGTTCGAGCTGCCTGATCCGTGCTCGGAGTTGATATCGCGCCCGCTACGCTCGCAAACATTGACGCCTGCGTGCGGCTCAAGCTGTTGGCTTCGATGATCGTTGCCGCGCGGACGGGCCTTGCGGCCGGCTTCGCGCAGCAACGATCATGGAAGCGAAAACGCCGCGTCGGCGCGGCGCGGTCACCGTGAAGCGGGCGAAGCGGAGCGGAGCAGCCGCGCGGCGGCTCGACGGCGACGGGCGGATGTGGCCGCCGGCCGGCGAAGCATTAGAATGCGATTGCTGGGCAAAGGGGGAGGGGACGCGCGCTCCGCCGCCGCGCCGCTGGCCGGCCCGCCTCGGAACGCCGCCTTCCCCCGGGTTTGCCTTTCCCCCGCCATGCTCTAGAACGCTTGAAACACAGTCCAGTCCAGCCCCGAGGCCCAGCGTTCATGAGCGGCGTCAACGAGATCCGATCGAGCTTCCTGCAGTTCTTCGCCAGGAACGGCCATGAGATCGTGGCTTCGAGTTCGCTCGTGCCGCGCAACGACCCGACGTTGATGTTCACCAACGCCGGCATGGTGCAATTCAAGAACGTCTTCACCGGCGTCGAGCGGCGGCCCTACCACCGCGCGACCACCGCGCAGAAATGCGTGCGCGCCGGCGGCAAGCACAACGACCTCGACAACGTCGGCTACACCGCGCGCCACCACACCTTCTTCGAGATGCTCGGCAACTTCTCGTTCGGCGACTATTTCAAGCCGCTGGCCATCGAACTCGCGTGGACGCTGATCACCAAGGAGTTCGGCCTGCCCAAGGACCGCCTCTGGGTCACCGTCTACCACGACGACGACGAGGCGTTCGATTTATGGAAGCGCGTCGCCGGCCTTCCCGATTCGCGCATCGTGCGCATCGCCACATCGGACAATTTCTGGGCGATGGGCGACACCGGCCCTTGCGGCCCCTGTTCGGAAATCTTCTTCGATCACGGCGATAAAATTCCTGGCGGCCCGCCGGGCAGCGCGGACGCGGACGGCGATCGCTTCATCGAGATCTGGAATCTCGTCTTCATGCAGTACGAGACGCTGCCCGGCGGCGAGCGGGTGGCGCTACCGCGCCCCTCGATCGACACCGGCATGGGGCTCGAGCGCATCGCCGCCGTGCTGCAGGGCAAGCACGACAATTACGATATCGATCTGATGCGCGCGCTGATCCGCGCCAGCGCCGAAGCGAGCGGCGTCGATCCCGACGGGCCGCACAAGATCTCGCATCGCGTCATCGCCGATCACCTGCGCGCCTCCGCGTTTCTGGTCGCCGACGGCGTGCTGCCGTCCAACGAGGGGCGCGGCTACGTGCTGCGCCGCATCATGCGCCGCGCGATGCGCCACGCGCAGCAGATCGGCGCGCGCGAGCCGCTGATGTGGCGCCTCGTCCCGGCGCTGACGCGCGAAATGGGGCCGGCCTATCCCGAGCTGCTCAGCGCCGAGGCGCTGATCGCCGAGACTTTGAAGCTCGAGGAGACGCGCTTCCGAACCACGCTGGCGCGCGGCCTGGCGATCCTCGAGGAGGAGACGCGCGATCTCGAAGCCGGCGCCAAGCTCGCCGGCGAAGTCGCCTTCAAGCTCTACGACACCTACGGCTTTCCGCTCGACCTGACCCAGGACGCGCTGCGTGCGCGCGGCATGGGCGTCGACGTCGACGGCTTCGCGTCGGCGATGGAGCGCCAGCGCGCCGAGGCGCGCAAGGCGTGGTCCGGCTCGGGCGAGGCGGCGACGGAGACCGTCTGGTTCGCGCTACGCGAACGCCTGGGCGCGAGCGAGTTTCTCGGCTACGAGACCGAAAGCGCCGAGGGCGTCGCGGAGGCGCTGGTCAGGGACGGCGCCGAGGTGGGCTCGCTCGCGGCGGGCGAGAAGGGCTGGCTCGTCCTCAATCAGACGCCATTCTACGGCGAGTTGGGCGGTCAGGTCGGCGACGTCGGCGGCATCGCCGCGGCGGGGTTTCGCGCGCGCGTGCTCGACACCAAGAAGAAACTCGGCGACCTCGTCGTCCACGAAGTCGAAGTCGAGGAGGGGACCCTGCAGGTCGGCATGGCGCTGGAGCTGAAGGTCGACCACGCCGCGCGCTCGGCCACCCGCGCCAACCACTCGGCGACCCATCTCCTGCACGAGGCGCTGCGCATCGTGCTCGGCGATCATGTCGCGCAGAAGGGCTCGCTGGTCTCGCCCGACCGGCTGCGTTTCGACATCGCTCATCCCAAGCCGATCAGCCTCCAAGAGATCGCCGCGGTCGAGGACATCGCCAATCGCGTCGTGCTCGCCAACGAGCCCGTCGTCACGCGGCTGATGGGCGTCGAGGAGGCGCGCGAGTCGGGCGCCCGCGCGCTGTTCGGCGAGAAATACGGCGACGAAGTGCGCGTCGTCTCGATGGGAACGATCGACGGCGGCAACGGCCTGCGCCCCTATTCGGTCGAGTTGTGCGGCGGCACCCATGTCGCGCGCACCGGCGACATCGGCCTCGTCTCGATCATCGGCGAGAGCGCGGTCGCCGCCGGCGTGCGCCGCATCGAGGCCAAGACGCGCGAAGAAGCGCGCAAGCGCCTCACCGAGGACTTCGCGCGCGTTCTCCGATCTCGCCGCGCTGCTGCGCGCGCCCGCCTCGGAAGCCGCCGAACGGCTCGAGGCGCTCCTCGAGGACAAGAAGAAGCTGGAGCGCGAACTCGCCGACGCGCGCCGCAAGCTCGCGATGGGCGGCGGCGCCGACGTCGTGCGCGAGGTGAGTGGCGTCAAGTTTTACGCGCGCGCGGTCTCCGGCGTCGAAATGAAGGACCTCAAGGCGCTCGCCGACGAGGCCAAGCAGAGCGTCGGCTCGGGCGTCGTGGCGATCGTCGCCGCGAGCGAGGACGGCAAAGCGAGCCTGGTCGTGGCCGTGACGAGCGATCTTACGGGCCGCTTCAATGCGGTCGATCTGGTGCGCCTGGGCTCGGCGGCGCTGGGCGGCAAGGGCGGGGGCGGGCGCCCCGACATGGCCCAGGCCGGCGGCCCGGACGGCGCCAACGCGGCGCAAGCGCTGGCGGCGGTGGAGGAGGGGCTCAGGGAGAAGGCGGCGGGGTGAGGGGCGAGGCTTCTTGTCCTCTCCCCGCGCGCGGCACGGCTGTTCGGGGAAACGAAAGCGGTTGTGGCGTAGGAAGCGCTTGCAGCCCATGCGCGTCATGCCCTGGCTCGTCCCAGCCATCCATGCGGCGCCGCTGCAAGCGACCTTCGAGATTGGCGTCGTCGGCTCGGCGTGCGCGCCCGGCGCAAGGCCGGGCATGACGCACGGAGGTTGTGCGGATGTAAGATCTCCTCGCGACCCTTGCATGTTTTCGTTTCCCCGGACAGCCGTGCCGCTTGCGGGGAGAGGCAGGGGCTTGGAGGTTAGCCGCAGGCTTCGCCGAACTGGAATCCCGCCAAGCCGATTGCTAAGCGACGCCGGCGCGCGCTAGCCTCGCGCCATGTTCCTCTCCTTCTTCGCCGCGTTGCGGCAGGCCCATGTGCCGGTGACGCCACGCGAATATCTCGATCTGATGCGCGCGCTCGAAGCCGATCTCGCGGACAAGTCGGTCGACGACTTCTACCGCCTGTCGCGTGCGCTGCTGGTCAAGGACGAGCGCCATCTCGACAAGTTCGACGTCGTCTTCGCCGCGACCTTCAAGGGCGCGCTGTCGCTCTCGCAGGCGGTGGGAAAAGAGGAAATCCCTGAGGAATGGCTGCACAGGCTCGCCGAGCGCTATCTCAGCGCTGAGGAGCGCGACGAGATCGCCAAGCTCGGTTTCGACAAATTGATGGAGACGCTACGCCGGCGCCTCGCCGAACAGAAGGGCCGCCATCAGGGCGGCTCGAAATGGATCGGCACGGCGGGAACCTCGCCGTTCGGCGCCTACGGCGACCATCCCGAGGGCGTGCGCATCGGCCAGGACCGCGGCCGGCGAAACAGCGCCGTCAAAGTCTGGGACCGCCGCGAATTCAAGGATTTTTCCGGCGACGAAGAACTGGGGCCGCGCAACATCCGCATCGCCCTGCGCCGGCTGCGCCGATTCGCGCGCGAGGGCGCGGCCGAGGAACTCGACCTCGACGGCACGATCCGCTCGACCGCCGACAAGGGCTTCATCGACGTGCGCCTCAGGCCCGAGCGGCGCAACGCGGTCAAAGTGCTGTTGTTCCTCGATGTCGGCGGATCGATGGACTGGCACGTCGAAGCGGCGGAAAACCTTTTCGCGGCGGCGCGCCTGCAATTCAAGCGGCTCGAACATTTCTATTTCCACAATTGCCTCTACGAGAGCGTGTGGCGGAACAACCGCCGGCGCTTCGAGGAACGCACGCCGACGCAAAACATTCTTAACGCCTACGGGCGCGACCATCGCGTCATCTTCGTCGGCGACGCCGCGATGAGCCCGCACGAAATCCTCGTCCCCGGCGGTTCGGTCGAGCATCTCAATCCCGAGCCGGGAGAGGTCTGGCTGAGGCGCGTCACGGCGGCTTGGCCGCGCAGCGTCTGGATCAATCCGACCCCGCCGGAGCAATGGGCCTATTCGCAATCGGCGCAGATCATTTCCGCCCTGTTCGAGCAGCGCATGTTCGCGCTGACGCCCGACGGCATCGAAGCGGCGATGCGCGCTTTGAGCCATTGATCACACGCGCACCACCAGCACCGAGCACTGCGCGTGGCGCACGATGGTCTTGGCGTTCGAGCCGAGGAGATAATCGGACACCACCGGCCGGTGCGACCCGACGACGATGAGGTCGGCGCGCCATTCGGCGGCGTCCCTGAGCAGCTCGTGATAGATGCCGCCGCTGAGCACGACGGTGGAGACGCGCTCCTTGGGCATCGGGATTTTCGCGGCGATGTCGGCGAGCGCAGTCTGCGCGCGCTTTTCCTGTTCCTCGTCGAAATCGGCCGGCACGTATTCCATGAAAGTCGCCGGCAGAAGCGGCTGCACGTTGACCAGCCGCAACTCCCCGCCGCTCTGGGTCGCCAGCTCCAACGCCTGATCGAGCCCTTTCGGGGTCGCGGCGGGATCGGCCAGATCGACGGCGAGGACAATCCGATGGAACATTATTTCCTCCTCAAGCTCAGGCCGGCGGCGACCCGGCGGCGCGCGCCGGCAAAGTAAGCCGGAGCGGCGCGAGTCGGCAATGCGGCGCGTCAAATTCCGCGCCGCCGGACGACCCCTGCGAGTAGTCATTGTTCCGTGACATCGAGATCGCTATAAGGGCGCGAAGTTTGGTACGGGAACCGAAAATCATGGGCATAGTGGGCGTTATCGAGGACGGCTACAAACCTTCTGAAAACGAGCCGTTCATGAACGAACGGCAAAAGGAGTACTTTCGGCGCAAACTGATCAGCTGGCGTGAATCGATTCTCGCCGAGAGCAAGGAGACCCTCGCCGCGTTGCAGAACGAAAGCGAGAACCATCCCGATATCGCCGACCGCGCCTCTTCGGAAACCGATCGCGCGATCGAGCTGCGCGCCCGCGATCGGCAACGCAAGCTGATCGCAAAGATCGAAGCTGCGCTGGCGCGAATCGACGACGGAACCTACGGTTTCTGCATTGAAACGGGCGATCCGATCTCGCTTCGCCGGCTCGACGCGCGCCCGATCGCGACGCTGTCCGTCGAGGCCCAGGAACGCCACGAACGCCGCGAAAAAATCTATCGCGACGAATAGCGGCGCGGCGCAGAGACGAAATCGCGAAAAAAAGCGCAGGGTGCCCGCGTTCAGACGTCCCGACCGAGAAGACGCGCCATTTCCGCTTCCAACGATTCGAGATCGGCGAACGGGTCTTCGCCGGTCGGCTTGAACGCCGGGGCCGGCGTTTCCGCCGGCGGCGAGCGGCCGGCGTCCGGCTGCGCGGGCGGGATTTCGGCCGGGGGCGGAGCAACCGGCGTCGCGCGCGGCTTGGCCGCCGGAGCGACGACGATCGGCGGCGGCAGCGGCGCCCTTCCGTAGGCGGGGCGCACCGGCGCGGCGGGCTTGGGTGGCGGCGCAGCATCCGGCCTGGGCGCAACGGCTTCGGGCTTGGGCATGACGGGTTCATGCCTGGCCACGACAGGTTCGTGCCGGGCCGCGACGGGTTCGGGTTTGGCCACGGCCGGTTCGGGCGTGGCGGGCGGCGCGGGCACGGGCGCGGGCTTGGCGGGCGCCATCGCAGGCGTCGCGCCGACGCCAGCCCGGAACGCCGCGCGCGCGGGCGCAGGCTTGATCGGCGGCGGTTCGATGCGCGGCGCGATTCGCGGCGGCTGTGGCCCGAGTTCAGGCGGCGCAGGCGGCGTTTCGATCGCCACCGCCGGCGCGCCCTCGGCCACGCGGGCCGGCGTCATCGGCAGCGCCTTGACCGCGGCGGCGTCCCTTTCGCGCGCCAGCGGCGAAGCGGCGGCGCGGATGATCTGCGATTCGACGAGGATGTCGTTGGGACCGCCGATCATGATGAGATGTTCGATGTTGTCGCGCCGAACCAGGACCAGCTGCCGCTGTCCGTCCAGCGAAAAGGCGTCGACCAGCCCCAGCCGCGGCTGGCGCGCGCGGCTGCCTCCGGGGACTCGCAGGCGATGGCCGAACGCGACCCGATAAATTACGACGAGAACCAACGCGATCGCAACGACCAGACCAGCGATCACGACGATCTGCAAACCTCGATTGTCGGGCGACAGCAAATTGCTTAGCATACCATATCCAGACCTCGGCGACGGCGCGCCCTACCAGCTTGCGAACTTTGTCGCCAATGGCGACGAAAAAGGTCAGTATCAGACTGGGCGGTTTTGTGCGACTCAGTAGGGACTTGGAGTTCGTACCAAATCGCGTGCGCCATGAAAACAACGGAATATTCGCAAGATGCGAACGGTTAGGGCAACACTGCGCGCGGGGGGCAGCCGGTCGTCGCTGATCGAGGGAACGCGAATCGTCTTCGCGGCGTCCCGAAATTGGCGCGATCGCGAGGGAAAGGCCGGCCGAAGCGCGCTCGGCTGGGAGCGAAGCGGAAGGATTGGCTCACGATGAATCCAGCGCCGACGCCGGCCGCGGTCGACCGAGTCGAACGGGCCGCCAACCCTGGATTGCTGTTGCTGCTGGTCGTGTGCCTCTGCGCCGCCGTCGCGGCGTTTCTGCTATTGCCCGGAGAGCTCGGCGTCAAATCCGTGTCCTGGACCATCGCCGCCTTGGCGATGTTCGGCGTGTTCTCGATCCTGCTCTACGCGTTCGGGCAATTGCAGTTCGCGGGCCGCGCCGGCCGTTTCGACACGACCAAGGCCATCGCCGATTCCAACAACGACGGGCTGATCGTCACCGACGCCGATTCGCGCATCATTTACGCCAACGAGGCCTATCGCATCTTGTCGGGCGCCACGGGCGCGGCGGACCTCAAGCTTGTCGAACGGTTGTTCACCGGCGCGCCGGAGGTGTCCGAGGCGGTCTACCGGCTCGCGCAAGCCGCGCACACGGGCAATCGGGCGGTCGAAGAATTGCGCATGGCCCCGCCCTTGACCGGCGACGGCGCGGCGGCCTGGTACCGCATCCGCGTGCGCCCGCTCGAGGGCATCGCCAAGGCGGGGGTGACGCTGTGGTCGGTCGCCGACATCACGCGCGAACGCGAGCGACACGAGAGCTTCTTTCAGGATCTGCAACACGCCATCGACTATCTCGATCACGCGCCGGCGGGCTTTTTCTCCGCCGAACCCGACGGCTCGATCGCGCATATGAACGCCACCCTCGCCAATTGGCTCGATTATGATATCGCGCAGTTCGCGGCTGGACAACTCAAGCTTTCCGATATCGTCGCCGCCGACGGCGCGGCGTTGCTGAGCGTCGTCTCCGGCCGACCCGGAGAAGTGACGACCGAACGCTTCGACGTCGATCTCAAGCGCCGGCAAGGCCAGTTCCTGCCGGTGCGTCTGCTGCATCGCGTCGCCTTTTCCAGCGCCGGGCTGCCCGGCGCCTCGCGCACGCTGGTGCTCAACCGCGCGCCGAGCGAAGACAAGGGCGAGGATCTGCGCGCCGCCGAAGTTCGCTTCGCGCGATTCTTCAATTCGACGCCGATGGCGATCGCCTCGGTCGACTTGCAAGGCGTCGTCTTGCGCGCCAACGGCGCCTTCGCACGGCTCGCTCCGCTTGCGCTGAAGGCGAGCCCCGGCGAAAGCCGTCCCTCGATCTATCGCGGCGTCGCCGAGCGCGATCGCGCGGCGCTGCGTGAGGCGATCGCCGCAGCGGGCGAAGGCAAGGGCGACATCGCGCCCGTCGACGTCGCGCTGGAGGGCCAAGGCGCCCGCTCGGCGCGCTTCTTCGTCTCCGCCGCGGACCCTCATGGCGACGAAGGCGCCAGCGCCATCGTGTTCGCGCTCGACACCACCGAGCAACGCACGCTGCAAGAGAACTTCGCGCAGAGCCAGAAGATGCAGGCGATCGGCCAACTCGCCGGCGGCATCGCCCACGATTTCAACAACGTGCTGACCGCGATCATCGGCTATTCCGATTTGCTGCTCGCCAACCATCGGCCGACCGATCCGTCCTTCCAGGACATCATGCAGATCAAGCAGAACGCCAACCGCGCGGCGGGGTTGGTGCGCCAGCTGCTCGCGTTCTCGCGCCGGCAGACCTTGCGTCCGCAGACGCTGCAACTCGGCGAGGTGCTGTCGGAACTGCAAATGCTGCTGCGCCGGCTGGTCGGCGAAACGATCGAGCTCGACGTCGTGCACGGACGCGATCTGTGGCTGGTGAAGGCCGACCTCAATCAGTTCGAGCAGGTCATCGTCAATCTCGTCGTCAACGCGCGCGACGCGATGAGCGAGGGCGGTCGGATCGCGCTGCGCACGCGCAACGTCGCCGCGGCCGATTGCGCGACGTTCCACGAGAAATCGCTGGCGCCGGCCGACTACGTCCTGATCGAGGTCGAGGACAACGGCCACGGCATTCCCGAGGAAGTGCGCGGCAAGATCTTCGAGCCCTTCTTCACCACCAAGGAAGTCGGCAAGGGCACCGGCCTCGGCCTCTCCATGGTCTACGGCATCGTCAAGCAAACCGGCGGCTACGTCTTCTGCGAAAGCGAGCCGGGCGTCGGCACGACGTTCCGCATTCTGCTGCCGCGCCACATTCCCGAGGCGGTCGTCGAGCCGGTGAAAAAGGAGGCCGCCAAGCCCGCCGCCGACCTCACCGGACATGGCGCGATCCTGCTCGTCGAGGACGAAGAGGCGGTGCGCGCCTTCGCCTCGCGCGCGCTCGCCTCGCGCGGCTACACCGTGCTCGAATCCGAATTCGGGCGCCGACGCGCTGCGCGTCGTCGAATCCGCGGGCGGCAAGATCGACCTGATCGTTTCCGACGTCATCATGCCGGAGATGGACGGCCCCTCCATGCTCACCGAGCTGCGCCGGCGCGGACTCAACGCCAAGGTGATTTTCGTCTCCGGCTACGCCGACGACGCGTTCTCCAAGAACCTGCCGGAGGGGCAGGAATTCCTCTTCCTGCCCAAGCCGTTCACGCTCAAGCAATTGATCGAAACGGTCAAGAGCGCGATGAACTGACGCACGGCCGGGCCGATCGGCGCAGCGCCCGTCGGCGGCGGGCGCGTTTTGTTTTTCGAGGCGAGCATGAAGTTCGAAGGCACGGCCACCTACATCGCCAGCGACGAGCTGAAAACGGCGGTGAACGCGGCGATCCGCCTCGAGCGGCCGCTGCTCATCAAGGGCGAGCCGGGCACCGGCAAGACCCTGCTCGCCCAGGAAATCGCCGACGCGATCGGCGCGCCGCTGATCGCCTGGCACATCAAATCGACGACGCGCGCCCAGCAGGGCCTCTACGAATACGACGCGGTCTCGCGCCTGCGCGACTCCCAGCTCGGCGACGCGCGCGTCTCCGACATCCGCCACTACATCCGGCGCGGCAAGTTGTGGGAGGCGTTCGCTGCGCCCGAGCGGCCCGTTCTGCTGATCGACGAGATCGACAAGGCCGACATCGAATTTCCCAATGACCTCCTGCTCGAACTCGACCGCATGGAGTTCCACGTCTACGAGACCGGCGAGACCGTGCGCGCGGCGCGCCGGCCGATCGTCGTCATTACCTCCAACAACGAGAAGGAACTGCCGGACGCGTTCCTCAGGCGGTGCTTTTTCCACTACATTCGCTTTCCCGATTCGCCGACGATGCGCGCGATCGTCGAGGCGCATTATCCCGGCATCAAGCCGCGCCTGATCGAGGAAGCGCTGCGTCTTTTCTTCTCCGTGCGCGAGACCCCCGGCCTGAAGAAGAAGCCGACCACCTCCGAACTGTTGGATTGGCTGAAACTGCTGCTCAGCGAGGACGTTTCGCCCGAGACCTTGCGCGAACGCGACCCCAAGAAGCTGATTCCGCCGCTTCACGGCGCCCTATTGAAGAACGAACAGGACGTGCACCTGTTCGAACGCCTGGCCTTTCTCAATCGCCGCGAGCGTTCCTCGTGATGCGCTGTCGTGACGCGCTTGCGCTTCGGCGCGGCCCAATCCAAAATTCGCGCCATGCGCCGTTTGCTTCTCCTCCGACACGCCAAGACCATCCCCGCCACGGGACGCAACGATTATGAGCGCGCGCTCGTCGATCGCGGGCGGCGCGACGCCGCCGGAATCGGCGCCTTCGTCGCCGAGAGCGGACTGATCCCGGATCTGGTGATCTTCTCGGGCGCGCAGCGCGCGAGCGAAACGGCGTCGATCGTCGTTAAGTGTTGGCCGCGCCCGGTCGAGGTGCGCGCCGAGTCGGGCCTCTACGACGCGACGCGTTTCGCGATCCTCGCCATCGTTCGCGCGCTGCCTGACGACGCGCCGAGCGTCATGCTCGTAGGCCACAACCCCGGCGTCGCCGATCTCGCCAATCACTTGGTCGGCCGCGGCGCCAAGAGCGAACTGCAGCGCATGGCCGCCAAGTTCCCGACCTGCGGCCTGGCGGTTCTCGAATTCGAAGTCGATCGCTGGCGCGACGTCGCGCCCGGCGAGGCGCGGCTGGCGCGTTTCGCCACGCCGGACGATCTGGGCGCCGCGAGCGGGTGAGGGCGATTACGCTCGAAGTGTTCGTGGGTTCGCGCACTCAAAATTCGACACTTTCGCAGTCCGCTGCGCCTGATCCGTGCTCGGCGTCCGTAGCCCGTCGGAAGATGGGCGTCCTTTCGGTCGGCCTATGGCCATGCCCGTTTCACGGGTCACGCGCCATGGGGCGTTCGCAAGAACGCCTGTCTTCCGACGGGCTATGGCGCCAGAGCCTTGCCCCCGCACGGCTGAGGCTGTTGGCGTCGAAAGACGTGCGCATGTCCTGACGCCCGCCGGAATGGAGCCGATTCACATATTCGGCGAAGCCAGCGGCTACTCTTAAGGCTCCTCACCCGGCCTCTCCCCGCGAGGTCGCGGAGTGAGGAGCGCGCGGCGCCGTTCTTCTCCTCTCCCCAATCGCGGGAAGAGGCCGGGGGAACAGCCGCAAACTTCGCCGAAATATGCGAATGTGGCGGCTCACCCGCCCCGGGGCTCGAGAATTCGCCCATGTCCGTCGTCGTCGACCGCCATTCCTTCGTGTTGCCGCGCTCGGGCGCGCGCGACGTCGAGATTTTCGCCATCGGCGACATTCACGGGCGCACCGATCTGTTGGGCGCGCTGCTCGACGAAGCCGCGCGCGAGCCGCGCCGCGCGCCGCGCCGCGCGCTGGTGTTTCTGGGCGACCTCATCGACCGCGGCCCGGATTCGCTGGGCGCCATCGATCTGGCGATCGGCGCCGGCGCAAGGATCGGCGCCGACGAGACGATCGCGCTGATGGGCAATCACGAGACGATGATGCGCCTCGCCGTCGATCCCGCGACGAACCTCGAGGACGCGATCCTCGCGCTGGAAACCTGGATCGCCAACGGCGGCGACCGGCTCATCGCCCAGTTCGCCGAAAGCATCGAGCCGCCGGCCGACCTCTACGATCTGTTGCGCGCGATTCGCGCCTCGCTGCCCGGGCGCGTCGCCGTGTGGCTGGAAAATTTGCGCACGCATTGGCGCTCGAACGAAATCCTGTTCGTCCACGCCGGCGTCAATCCGCGCCTCGATCTCGAGGCGTTTCTGGCGACGCCGTGGAATACGCCGCTCCGGGGCCTCGACGAGAACAGGCACTGGGCGTGGGTGCGCTGGCCCTTTCTCGATTACGCGCCCGGGCCGGAGGGGCGGAGCGGCCTCTTCGTCGTGCACGGCCACACCCCCAACGACGCCAAAGACCATGCTTCGCACGCCGAACAGATCGAGCGCTTCCGCCTCAATCTCGACGCCGGCTCGGGCCTCACCGGCGTCGCCGAGATGGCGATCATCCGCGGCGACCACGCCGAAGTCGTCGCCGCGCGCGGGCCGACCAACCGGATGCTGAGGGGGTGAGGGCAGCCGACGCGACCGTCGCTGGCCTTCACGTCATCCGCCTGAGCGCATGGCGGTCGAGCGCCTCGGCGAAGGCCGCTGGCTCCCAGCCCTCGGCGAGCGCCTGGCGCATGAGCTGCTGTTGCGTCGGTGGCGCCAGGCCGCCGATCGGGGGATCGCGATCGAGATTGGTGGGGAAGGCGTAGCCTTCCGCGCAAGCGGCGATCGCGTTCGCCTTTTCGCGCGCGGTTAGGTCGTTCATGCCCAGCAGCGTCGGATAGAGCGCTTTGACCATTCTCGCGCGGTCGACCGATTCCATCGCCCGCCCGTACGGCGAGGAAATCTGCAACAGGTTCGCCATCCGCCGCACGTCCGCGGTGCGGTTGCAGCCTGCGGCGTGGAACAGCGCGGGATTGAAGAACGCGGCGTCGCCCTTGGCGAGCGGCAATTGCACGCGATGGGCGTCGAAATAGGCGATGAATTCGGGCCTGCGCCAGGCGAAATAGCCGGGGACGAAATTCTGCGAGAACGGCAGATAGAGCGTCGGGCCGCTCTCGACCGGCATATCGCAATGGGCGACGGCGCCTTGCAGCGTCATCACCGGCGACAGCTTGTGCGCGTGAACGGGGAAGGCTGCGATTTCCTCGGCGCTCTGGAAACCCATGTGGTAGTCGCGATGCGCCGACTGCGCCTCGCCGCCGGGATTGACGACATTGAGCTGCGAGGTGATCTGATATCCGGCGCCGAGCCAGGCCTGCGCGACCATGGCGATCGTCTCGTTGGCGTAATAGCGCGCGAAGACGTCCGGCGCGCCGAGGCAGAGTTTTTCGAGCGCGTTCCAGACGCGGTCGTTGGCGCCCGGCTTAGCGAAATGATCGCCGCCGCCGCCGCGGTCGCGGCGCTGTTCGTCGATGATCTCCTGGAAGATCATCGTCGCCGCGTCGACCGCGCTCGAATCGGCGAAGGCCTTCTCGAACGCCACGACGCCGGGGCCGGTCAGCATCGCTTCCACCCATTCGGCCATCAGCGCCTTGCGCGCGGCCTCGTTGTCGGCGGCGGCGCGAATCGCGTCGCCATGGTAGATCGGCACGTTCGCGCGAATTTCGCTCGCCAGGGGATAATCGGCCGGATCGGTTCGGCGATCGACGACGCAAAGGAATTCGTCGAGGTCGCAGGATTCGGGCGTCAGCCACACTCGTCTCGATCGCTGCGCCGCGATTGCGTCGGCTTTCACGGGGCGTCCCCCATTGCTTGTGGTCGGGTTCCTGACATTATAGGCCCGTGGCCCCGGATTGGATCACGCGAATGCGTCGATCGCGCGGCCAAGAGGCCCACCGAGAAATGCGCACCTGGATCAAGGACCCTCTCGCCATATTCGCGACAAGCGCCGAGCGCGGCCTCGTGGTCGAGGACGGGCGCATCGCTGAAGTCGTCGCTAAGGGCCGCGAGCCCGCCGCGCCCGTCGACGCCATGTTCGACGCCTCGCGCCATGTCGTGCTGCCCGGCCTCGTCAACGCGCATCACCACTTCTATCAGACGCTGACCCGCGCCCACCCTGCCGCGATCAACCGGGAGTTGTTCCCGTGGCTGACGGCGCTCTATCCGATCTGGGCGCGGCTGAAGGCGCGGCATCTGCGCCTCGCCGCGCGTCTTGCGCTGACCGAGCTGATGCTTTCGGGCTGCACGACGGCGGCGGACCATCACTATCTCTTCCCCAAGGGCCTCGAAGATGCCGTCGACATCGAGGTCGAGGAGGCGCGCGCGCTGGGGATTCGTATGACGGTGACGCGCGGCTCGATGAACCGGTCGCAAAAGGACGGCGGCCTGCCGCCCGATGCGGTGGTCCAGGACGCCGACGTCATTTTGGCTGACAGCGAGCGCGTGCTGAAGCTGTTCCACGATCCCAAGCCCGGCGCGCAAATCCGCGTCGCGCTGGCGCCCTGTTCGCCGTTCTCGATCAACAAGTGGCTGATGGGCGAGACCGCGCGGCTCGCCGAGCGCTACGATTGCCAGTTGCACACCCATCTTTGCGAGACCAAGGACGAGGAACGCTTCTGCCTCGAGATGTACGGCGTGCGGCCGGTCGATCTCTTGGAGGAGACCGGCTGGATGTCGAAGCGGACGTGGCTCGCCCACGGGATTCACTTCAGCGCCGAGGAAATCGGCCGGCTGGGGCGTGCGGGCGTCGGGATCTGCCATTGCGCCGCCTCGAACATGATGCTCGCCTCAGGGATTTGTCCGACTTGCGAGCTCGAGGCGGCGGGCGCGCCGGTCGGTCTCGGCGTCGACGGCTCGGCCTCCAACGATTCCTCCAACATGATGGAGGCGCTGCGCCACGCGCTGATGATCGGGCGCCTGCGCTACGGCGCGGCGAAAGTGACGCATCTCGACGTGCTGCGCTGGGCGAGCGAAGGCTCGGCGCGTTGTCTGGCGCGGGGCGACATCGGGCGCATCGCGCCGGGCTATGAGGCCGATCTCGCGCTGTTCACGCTCGACGAGCCGCGTTTCAGCGGCGCGCACGATCCGCTCGCCGCGCTGATCCTGTGCGGCGCCCATCGCGCCGACCGGGTGATGGTCGCGGGCGCGTGGCGCGTCGTCGACGGCGCGCCGGTCGGCGTCGACCTCGCGGCGCTGATGGCTGAGCATCGCGCCGCCGCGCGCGATTTCGCGTGACCGCGCGACCGAAAGATTCTTCTCCAGGAAAGGATCGTGAATGCTGCCGCTGTTCCTGCTGTTTCTCGCCTCGCTATGGGCGGGCGCGCAAAACGCTCTGGCGGGCGGCGGCTCGTTCATCACCCTGCCGGCGCTGATGCTCACCGGCATGGACGCGCGGGCCGCCAACATCACCTCGACGATCGCGCTGTTCCCGGCGCAGCTCGTCACCGGCTACACCGGCCGCGCCGGCGCGAACGGCCCGCCGGGCCTTTCGATGCGCACGCTGTTCGCTGTCAGCCTTGCCGGCGGCGCTGCGGGCGGCGCGATCCTCTTGGCGACGCCGCCGACCTTCTTCGCCCGGCTGGTGCCCTGGCTGGTGCTGTTCGCCACCGTCCTGTTCGCCTGGGGCAGCTTCTTTCGCAAACAACCCGAGCCGGGCCAGGGACATCTGCCGCCTCGGAGCGCGGGGGTGGCGCAATTCTTCATCGCCGTTTACGGCGGCTATTTCGGCGGCGGCATCGGCCTTCTGATGATGGCGGCGCTGACCATGGCGGGCCTCGCGGTGCGCGCGGCTGGCGCGACCAAGAATGTGCTCGCCGGAGTGATGAACGCCTCGGCGGTGGCGCTGTTCGTCTTTTCGCCCGACGTCCATTGGTTGCAGGTCGCCTTCACCGCCGCCGGCGCCTCGCTGGGCGGCTGGGTCGGCGCGCTGATGCTGCAACGCGTCAACGAAACGGCGTTGCGCGTCGGCGTCGTCGCGATCGGCGCCGCGCTGACGGTCGGGCTGTTTCTGAAGGCGCCCTAGGGGGAAGGCGCGCCTCAAAAGCGAGCGGGCGGCAACGCCGACGCGTTGTCGCCCGCTGAACGTTCGCCGCGCGCGCCGCCGCAGCGGCGCGGATCGCGTCGATTACATCCGGTAGTTCAGGCCGATGCGGAACACGTTGAGGCCGGTCAGGCTGTCGTGATGCGCCATCGTATAGGCGCCATAAGCCGAATCGAACCCCAGGGATTTCAGGTTGGCGTAGAGATACTCGCCCTTCACCGACCAGTGGCTGTCGAAGGCGTATTCGACGCCGCCGCCGGCCGTCCAGCTCGCCGCCGTGGTCGCGGCGCTGCCCGCATTGGCGCCGATCGCTCCTCCGGTGTTCGGCAGGGTTATGATCGTGCCGCGGTTGACGAAGTCGATGCTTTGGCTGAACTTTTCGCCGCTGACCGCGAGACCGCCGGTGAGGTAGAAGAGGAAGTGGTCGACGGGCAGGCCGACGCGGGCGCGCAAGGTGTAGAACGAATTCACGCTGGTGGAGCCGTTGGCCCAATAACTGTCGTTCCCGGCGACTCCGGTATAGGTCGGCGTTCCGTAGGAGTTGTGCAGCCCGAGATAATTGGCGTCGCCTTCGGCGCCCAGCACGAGCATGTTGCCGATCTGGTAGTTGTAGCCGAGCTGCGCGCCGCCGGTGAAGCCGTGAAGGCCGAGATTGTGCGTTCCCGCGGCGACGATTCCGGCCTCGTCCGGGTCGCCGACCCAGGAGCCGCCGGGAATGACGCTGATCTTGGAGGTCGGGTCCGCATAACCGCCGTTGACGCCGACATAGAAGCCCGTCCACGAGAATACCGGCGGCGGCGGCGGGGGCGGCGGCGCTTTATGGGTGGGAAGGTCGGATGCGAACGCTGCGCCGGCGGAAAGCGCCAACACGGCCGCTGAGGTCAACAGTTGTCTGCGCATGAAAGGCCCCCCGTAACATTTATTAGCGAACCGTTAAGATGAAGCGGACGCAGCGTCAAGTTGACGGCTATACGTTTCCAGCCGAGCGCAGGGGCCGGCTTCCGACCCATTTCCGCGCCGATTGGGTGGGCTTTCCGAGCGGGGGCCGGACGACGCTCGGGATTTGTCGCGCCGATGCGCCGCAGCCGCAGGGGTAGTGGCGAGTTGCCGTTATCTCCGATTAAACAATTGAAGAATAAAGAGAAGTTATGCGTCGCCACGGCGTTCGGGCGAGACGCGGCGTTTCTCGAGCGGCCAATTTCGACGACGCGTTTTGGACAGTATTGATGACGTTTAGCCTGCCTGGCGCCAATCACAATCAGTTCGCAATGCTCAAAATGTCGACGCCGGAGGCTGGAAATCGCCGGGCGGCATAGGCCGATGGCCGTCCCGACCGTGCAATTTCTCGGTTTGTGGCGCAAATCTATCACCGTAAAGTCAATGTTGAAGCGCTCCGTCACCTCGAAACGGCTGGGATTTGACGACGCATGGCTTTGAGCAGGTTCTCGCCCGATGCGCCGCGCGCCAAGCTCGGACGCACGAAGCGTCGCCGATTTAGGGGCCTACGGCTCCGGGCGCCGCATCGGCTGTCGCCATCGCGAGAATCTCGGCGATCTCGAAGCGCGGCGGTCAACCGGCTTCACGGGTTCGTGTCTTCCCGTCGACATCGAGCGGGCTTACGCTGGCTCGACGCGGTCGGTCGCCATCCTCGACGAATGCGGCGTTTGCGGCGCCGAACCTGTCGCATTTTCGTCGAGACAACGCGATATCGCGCTGCTACGAAGGCGGCCGTTCGGGTTCGCCGAGAGCGGAGCATGCCTATGGCCAAGGGGCCGATTCCTCAATCCTACGACCGCGCGCAGCGGGCGTTTCACTGGATCATGGCGGCGGTGATCCTCATCGCCATCGCCATCGGCGTCGCGGCATGGTTGTCGCCCGAGCACGCGCCGCAGCGCCCCGGATTGATGATGCTGCACAAGTCGCTCGGCATGACCGCGCTGGTGCTGGCGGTCCTGCGCGTCGTCTATCGCGCGAAGGCGGGCGCGCCGCCCTATGGCGAGACGCTGTCGACGCTGATGCGAGCCGCCGCCAACCTCGCGCATTTCGCACTCTACGCGCTGATGATCGCGTTGCCGGTCGTCGGCTACGTCGCTTCGACGGCGGGCGGCCACGAAGTGTCGTGGTTCGGCGTGTTCCTCTGGCCCGCCCTCGTAGCGCCGGACAAGGCGCTCGGGCATCTGGCCATTCAGGTCCATTTTTGGCTGGGCTGGACCATCATCGCGGTTCTCGCGCTCCACGTCGCCGCGGCCGCCTGGCACCTTTGGGTCAAGCGCGACGACATCTTCGCGCGCATGTGGCCGGGCAGGGCGACCCTCGCCGGCTAGGGCCAACGGAGCTGAAGCGTCGCTCGCGCGGTCTGTTTCAGGCCCCGGCGTCTTTATGCTAAAATAAATGTTTGGGAAGCTGGAGGCTGCGATGGCGCAAGGTTCCTCGGCTCGCGTGGTCGGGCTCGGCCGCAACGATCCGCTGTTCGCGCGCATCCGCGTCGAAGCGGAGGAGGCGGCCCGCGTCGATCCGGCGTTGGCGTCCTTCCTGATGACCGCGATCCTCAACCACGACACGCTCGAGGGCGCGGTCATCCATCGCGTCGCCGAGCGCCTCGATCACTCCGATGCGCCGAGTTCGCTGATCCGTCAGGCCTATGAAGACGTGGTTTCGCGCGACGCTTCGATCGGCGAGGCGTTTCGCGCCGACATCATGGCGGTGGCGGACCGCGATCCGGCCTGCCTGAGGCTGATGGAGCCGCTGCTCTACTTCAAGGGCTTCCACGCCTTGCAGGCCTATCGGCTCGCCCACGCGCTGTTGCGCGCTGGGCGGCGCGATTTCGCCCTTTATATCCAAAGCCGCGTCTCGGCGGCGTTCGGCGTCGACATCAATCCGGCCGCGCGCATCGGCAAGGGAATCTTTCTCGATCACGCGACGGGTATGGTGGTCGGCGAGACGACGGTGATCGAAGACGAGGTTTCGATCCTGCAGGGCGTCACGCTCGGCGGCACCGGCAAGGAGACCGGCGACCGCCACCCCAAGGTCCGCTGGGGCGTGCTGATCGGCGCGGGCGCGAAGATCCTCGGCAATATCGAAGTCGGCCATTGCGCGCGTGTCGCGGCGGGCTCGGTGGTGCTCGCGCCTGTGCCGCACAACAAGACGGTGGCGGGCGTGCCCGCGCGCATCGTCGGCGAGGCCGGCTGCGCCGAACCGGCGCGCGACATGAACCAGATCCTCGCGGACAAGGCGACCGACGTCTAATGCGGGCGTTGCGCGGCGCGCTTGCGGGCGAGGTGCCTTTCGTGGCAAAGGCTCGCGCCAGCCAAAGGATCGGGGCGCGTTGATGAATAAAGAAGAAATTCTCAAGTTGCGGGCGCATCTTCGCCGCTCGTTCGGCGCGCCGACCCTGGGCGTCGCTCCGAGTTCCAAGGCGCGCGACGCGGCGGACGTCGCGCTCGGCGAACGCAAGATCGGCGCGATCACGGTGGACGACGAAGACGGCGACCGCTCGTTTTCGTTCGAGATGAAGATCCCGGTCGAACGTCCTGTTATTCAGGACTATTTGCGCCGCCTGTTCGAGAACGACAAGCTCCGCGTCGTTGGTCGCCTGAAGAAGACGGAACTCGGTCGAACTCAATAGCGGCGACGATTTCCTCGGCATCGTTTCCGCCGACGATCCCGCCGGCAAGACTTTCACGCTGCAAATGGCGATCCTCGATTACGACCTCGAGGATTTGTGAGCGGCGACGCGCGGCGCCTTCAACGCCGCGCCGCGTCGATCAGGCCGGTCGCGCCCGCCTTGAGCTGGGCCCACTCGGCGAGCAGCGCCGCGGAAAAGCGCATCTCGACGTCGAGGTCGCCGAGCCGGAAATCGTAGATACAAGTGTTCGGCGTCTTTCGCTCGGGATTGGGACGCCGACAGCGGGCGGCGAACTCGCGCCCCTCGGGCGCGACGTAATAGAGTTCGTCGCCTTCGAACGGGCTGCCGTCGACGAACGCGCGCGCGACCAGCCCCCCGGGATGGCTCCACGAATTCTCGTCAAGGAAACGTTGGTAGAGTTTGGTGGTCCGCTCGGCCGGATCGAGACTCGAATCGCTCGGTTTGGCGGTGACGAAAACGGTGCGCGCGAAGCGCTCATCGAGATCGGCGCTCGCGGTCACATCGCTTAGATTGCCTGCGGGCGAAAAATCCGGATAGAAGGCGGCCAACTCGATCGCGTCCATTGCGCCGCCCCGGCGCGAGTTCGGCAAGAGATACGTGCTCAACAGGGTCAGTCGCTCGGCCCCAAGCGTGACCGCGACGAGACGCGGCGGCTCGCGCGCGGCGAAACGCGGCGCAACGGCGACCGCGCCCGCGCCCGCCAGCGCGAGCGCGCCGAGCCCGATGACCAGCGTCCAGGCGCCAAAACGCAATTGGGGCCTCCGTCGTCGTTACGCGAATCGCAGCCCGCCCGGGATAGGCCATCTGCGGGCGCTGCGCTATATCCGAGCCTTTCACCGCCGGAGCCCGCCGCGATGCCCATTTACGCCCTCGACGAACGCCGCCCTGTTTTGCCCGCCGCGGGCCGATTCTGGATCGCGCCCAACGCCTGCGTCATCGGCGACGTCGTGCTGGGCGAGGATTGCGGCGTGTGGTTCGGTGCTACGCTACGCGGCGACAACGAACGCATTTGCGTCGGCGCGCGCGCCAATATCCAGGAAGGCGCGACGCTGCACACCGACATTGGCTTTCCTCTCGATGTCGGCGAAGACTGCACGATCGGCCACGGCGCGATTCTGCATGGCTGCGCGATCGGCGCCGGCGCGCTCATCGGCATGGGCGCGGTCATTCTCAACGGTGCCAAGATCGGCCGCGGCTGCCTGGTCGGGGCCCGTGCGCTCGTCACCGAGGGCAAGGAGTTTCCCGACTATTCGCTGATCGTCGGCTCGCCGGCGAAAGCGACGCGCACCCTCGACGAGGCGGCGGTCGCGGCGTTGCGGCTTTCGGCCGCCCACTACGTCGAAAATTGGCGGCGCTACGCGGCCGGGCTCGTCGCGATCGGATAAAAAGGAGGCCGGCCTTGGGGCAAGGCCGGCCTCAGGGCGAAGCGGAACCGGGGGACGGGTTCGGCTTCGAAGCTTTGGTCGCGCGCGGCGCTACAGGCGCGCCGTCATGGGCGCGCCGATGGTCAGCCAGACATTCGGATCGTCCTGGCTCTGGCGCTTGACGAAACGATAGCCGGTCGCGTTCCACGGGGTCATTCTGTCGTTCAGATTGTCGAGCACGAACTCGCCTTTGTCGGTCTTGAGGGTCAGGATCGCGTGGCCTTCCTCGTCGCCGTCCTTGACGACCGTCATCAACAGCGCCTGACGTGGGAACCCGAGTTCGATCAGCATCTTGCGCTTCAGCAGCGCGTAATCCTCACAATCGCCCTTGCCGTCGATCGGGTAATCCCACCGATCGGCGAGGCCCCAATGGTCCATATCGGTCTCGGCTTCGACGTTCGCGTTGACCCAGCGGTTGACGCGCGCGATTTCCTTGATCGTCTTCGTCGACAATTTGATGTCCTGCGCCGCGGCGGGGCCGCCGTCGCATTCGCCTTGGTAGCGCCGGCAGAAGTCGACCCAACCCCAGGGCACGCTCGTTTGCGGGCCGACGGACGCGTAAGAACTCGCGTCGAGAGCGCTCGCCGAGGGGATCGCCTGACACGCCAGCAGCCCGCCCGTGAGCGCCGCCACCATCGCGCAAGTCCTGACAAGCCCCGAAATCATCGTCGTCCCCGATCGTTCAACGAGGACGACGATAGCGACGCTGTTTTTCCGTCGATCGAAAGAAAAGCGGACAATTCGAGCGAACGGGATTCAAATTCGCCGACGCCGCGGCGGGTGAGACGAGGTCCGGCGCTTAAGGGCGGCGGAATCGGGAAAGCCCGGGATTCTCGCCCATCTAGCGCATTCGGGGCGCAGGCGAGGCCTCGATCTCGAACAACCGGGCGGTTGTGGGAAAGGTTAATCGGGCCGATCGGGCGGCGATTTTTCGCGCGCGCGGCGCGGTCACGGTCAACGGAACGTTACGCTCCGATCTGGCTTGGGCGCCGGCGCGCGGCCGGCGCAGGGTCGATCAGAGCTTGATGTCGTCGTCGAACATCTCGGCCGGAATCACGCGGTTGAACTCGACCGCGAAGCCGCCGTTGAAGTGCCGGACCACCTGCGCCGGCCTCGAGCCCACGGTGAGCGGCGTGCCGATCGCCGGCGTCGCATCGACGGCGAGCGCCGCGCCGGAACGCGAGACGTCGATGATGCGCACGAGTTGCTGGCGCCCGCCCGGCAGGGTCAGGATAGTGTTGCGGTTGCGCGGTTCGATGCGTTCGTGGCGCCGATCTTCGGGCATGCCGAGGACCTGGCGATTCGCCAGCCACGTGAGCTGATCGGCGAGTTTCTCGCGCTTGAGCGGCGGCAGTTTCATCTGGATCGCGAAACCGCCGTAGAAATGGCGCGCCACCGTTCCCTCGACGCGGCCGATTTGGTTGAGATAGGCGATGATTCGCTCGCCGATCTCGCCGCTCGCTTCGGCTTCGAAGGCGATGCCGCCGGGCGACATGTCGATCGTCGCGCAGGGGAATTCGCACCGGTCTTGGCGCATGAATTGGCCAGTCAAGCGCACTTTGACGCGCTGATGGCGCCGTCGTTCGTGACGGCCTGCGTCGATCGCGAAGGCTGCGGCCGTTCTCACGCCGGCGTACTCCCAGTTTCCGCCAAATTGCTCATGATGAAGCGTCCACACTAAATGCGCGTTGGTTGCTCGACAATGCAACTGAGCAATTGTAATGCCGGCGCAGTTAACGGACGATTACCCGAAGACGAATCGCCAGGGTTTTGAACGCGTCAGCAATTCGAGGAATAATGAAATAGATGTCCGCGACGAGGCAGCGACGGCGCGCGGCCGAAGCCTTGCGATCCTGCAGGCCCCGGCGGCGGCGCGTCCGCGCGCTCGCGCGGATCGAGCGCGCGCAGCGTCAACAGCGCCATGGATTCGACGCCGATGAGGCCGAGCCAGTGCGGCGAGGCATTGGGCGCGCAGCATCCCAAGATGCGCGAATGGGTGTCGCCGTGGTGGCGAAGCGGCAGCAGCAAGATTTCGACGTCGATGGGGGCGAAGCCGAGCGGCCTTGCGGCCGCGCCGATCAAGAACGGCTGGGCCTCGTCGGCGACGTTGGCGAGAATGGCGCGCATCTCGTCCCTGTCCTCCTCGCGCCATAGTTCGAGAAATGGCGTACCGCGCAATTCCCTGAGGAAGAGGGCGTTGGTCCGCGTGCCGACGACGCGCATCGGAAACACGTGTAGCGCGTCGAACTCGACAATGAACGTGTCGGCGAGAATTCCGCGAATGGCGCCCGGATCGACATCGTTGCGCTCGGGCGCGCTGCGGGCGCGGCGCAATTCGTTCCAATAGGCGTAAAGTTGTCGACTGGCGGCGAGTTTCACGGCGGCATCCCCTCTGGCTCGCCGCGGCGCCTGTCCGAAAACGGCACGTCCCCGGCCGCTCCTCGACGAACCTCGCCTGAATGTGCAGGCCGCGTGCCAGGGGAAATTCGAGGCGCAGGGCCGGGGCCCCTCCGCGTTAACAATAAGGTAGGGAACGCGTTGCTTCAGGCCGGGTCCGCAGGCATAGTGTCGACGTTGACGAGAACACGAACGGGTCGCGGCGGCTCCAGCGCCGCGCGCCATATCGAAAGACTCGAGTCGCGCGGCGGGCCGCTCCTCCCCCGTTGCGACGGAGTCGAGCGAAAGTCTAAAGGTTCAGGGAGAGCCTCGCTCTGGGCTCTCCCTTTCCATTTGCGCCCTCGCGTCGGCCGCGCGGTTTCGCGTCGCCAGACCCGTGCGATAATGCTAACCAAGCGCCGCCCCTTCGCGCGAGTTCGCCGTCGATGACCGATTCCCCGAATTCCGACGGCGCGAGACAGCGCGAGCCGGTGTTCTTCATGCCGCTCGTCGTCGTCGCCCTCGTTGCGGCGCTGCTGGCGATTCACGCCGTCGTGACGCAGTTGGGCGCCTCGACGTACGACGCCGTCATCCGCGACCTCGCTTTCGTGCCCGGACGACTGACGGTTTGGATCTGGCCGGATCGACTCGGCGAGCTGATATCGCGCGCCAACACTGACCCGAGCGCGCTCGAACAGGCGAGGGCGCTTCGCTTCTTCAACGCGCCGCAGGGCGGCCTCTGGACGCTTTTGACTTACTCCCTGCTGCACGGCTCGTGGAGCCATGTCCTCCTCAATTCGATATGGCTGATCGCCTTCGGGCCGCCGATCGCGCGCCGCTTCGGTCCGCTCCGGTTTCTCGCGTTCTTCGCGCTGACGGCGGTTGCCGGCGCGCTCGCCCATTGGGCGGTCGATCCGATGGATTCTTCGCCGCTGATCGGCGCCTCGGCAGCCGATTCCGGGTTGATGGCCGCGGCGGCGCGCTTCATGTTTCAGCCCGGCGCTCCGCTGGGCGACCCGCAGGATTTCTCACTGCTGGCGATCGAGGCCGGCGACGAGCGGCCTGTGCCAAGACTGCGCGAATTGTTGCGCCAACGCCGCGCCGTCATCTTCATCTTGATCTGGATGGTCCTCAATTTCGTGTTCGGCGCCAGCGCGCAAGCGATCGGCGCCTCGCCGGCGCCGGTCGCTTGGATCGCCCATGTCGGTGGTTTCGTCGCGGGGCTGCTGGCGTTTCCGCTGTTCGACCGTCCCTGGCGGCGCGGTCAGGCGGCGTGATCGCCGGCATTCGGAAGCGCCGGCGCCGGATGAAGCGCCTTCACCGCGCCGACGTCCGCCTCGCCGAGCGGCTCGGCGCGGGCGGGAAGGCGCGCGAGTAGGGCGATCAACGCGCGATCGTTGAGCACGGCGAGCTGTTCCCTGGGTTTCAGCCAGGCGCACGCTTCCTCGACCGAACGCGCGTCGTTGAGCTTGGCGGTCGCGACCGCTTCGTCGATGTCGATCTCGCCGCGCCGATGACGGCTGGCGTCGGGCAGGAACAATTCGTGACACTGGCGGAATACGGCGTCGCCGGCGATGACGCGCAGGCCGTCGTCGTCGTCGTGGCCGGTGCGGGCGAGTTCGTCGGCCAGCGCGTTGGCGCGCGCGACGATCGGCGGCGTGTGGGTCTCTTCGGGCGTCGTCAGCAGGCCGAGACGGCGCAGCCCGACGCCGATCCCCAGCTGGCCGCTCGCCCAGGACAACGGGATCGACAGGATCAGACCGGCGATCGTCGGCGACATCCAGATGACGAGCGAGGGCGAAATCAGGCCGGCGGAAAACAAAGTGACGAGCCCGAGCGCGGTATGCGCGCGATGGCGGCGCACGATGCTGGAGAATGGAATCGAGCCGTCGTCGCGCCGTTGCGGGTTCCAGCCGGTGTCGCGCCCGGAAAGAATCTGCAGCACCGAGCCCGATTGGATCACCATCATGATCGACGCCAGAGCGGCGGAAATGAGAATCTCGATCAGCGTCGACAGGACGAGGCGGATCGCCCCGCCGCAGCCGCGCCGGGTCGGGCCGTCGATCAGGGCGGCGATCAAGCCGAGAATCTTGGGCGCGAGCAGCACCGCAATCGTCAATTCGAACAGGCGCAACGCGCGCTCGTAGTCGAAACGCGGCCATGCCGGGAAAAGCGAGAAATCCGCGGTGAAGTATTCCGGCCGAATGTATTTCGATTGCAGCACCAGCACGATGCCGATGAGCAATTGCGCCATCCACAGGGGCGAGGCGAGATAGCCCATGATCCCCGTCATGAAATGCTGGCGGGTGGCGAGGACGAAGCCTTTGCTCGGGAGCACACGGATATGCTGCAGATTGCCCTGGCACCAGCGCCGGTCGCGCGCGGCCAGATCGATCAGGGACGGCGGGCTCTCTTCGAACGAACCGCCGAGCGTGGGCAGCATGTAGACGGCGTAGCCGGCGCGGCGCATCAGCGCCGCTTCGACGAAATCGTGGCTGAGGATATGGCCGCCGAAGGGCGGACGTCCCGCGAGGTCCGGCAGGCCGCAATGGTCGGCGAAGGCGCGGGTGCGGATGATCGCGTTGTGGCCCCAATAATTGCCGTCGCGTCCCATCCAGGCGGCGAGCCCGGCCGCGATGATCGGGCCGGCGATGCGCGCCGCGAACTGCTGCACCCTGGCGAATAGCGTGTTGCGGTTGACGATCAGCGGCAGGCTCTGAATGATCCCGGCGTCGGGATCGCCCTCCATCGCCGCGGCGAGCCGCACGATCGCGTCGGCGGACATCACGCTGTCCGCGTCGAGAACCACCATCTGCGGATAGGCGGCGCCCCAGCGCATCACGAAATCGGCGATATTGCCGGCCTTGCGGCTGACGTTCTTGCGACGACGGCGGTAGTAGATGCGGGCGCCGGGCAAGCGTTCGCGCATCGCCAGCAGCGCGCGCTCCTCGGCGATCCAGATGTTCGGATCGGTGGTGTCGGAGAGGAAGAAATAGTCGAAGGCGTCGCCGAGGCCGGTCGCGGCGACGTCTTCGTAGATCGCCTGCACTGCCGAGAAGACCCGAGAGGGCGCTTCGTTGTAAATCGGCATAACGATCGCTGTCTTCGACTCCAGACGCCGGGGGAGGGGGCTTGGGCGCGGCGCCCTTGCGACCAGCCAGCCGAAACCGAACACGCTCGACGTGAAAGCGAGGGCGATCCAAGAGAAATTGACGACGAAGAGCACGACGAGCGCCCATTCGAGCGGCGTCACCACCCCGACTTCGACGACCCCGTACATTTCGCGCGCGCCGTAGAAGGTGAGCGCGAACGCGCTGCCGAAGATGAACAGCCGCGTCAGCCAGGGCGTCGTGGCGAGCCGCGGCGCCGCCCAGGCGCGCCGTTCGGCGCGGCCGAATCGCCGTAGCGATTGCGCTGGCATCGCCAGGGGGGCCTCGCGCGGCGTCGCCGGCGCCGCGAGGACGGGCGTCGTCAAGCTGTCCATCGATAGAGCCATGTCTCGCTGACGGGTTGATTGGCCGCCTTGAGGACGAGGCGCAACTCGGAATAGGACTCCGATCCGGGATCGAGATCGAAGACGACGCGAATCGAGCGCCGTTCCTTGTACGGATAAAGGCGGGTGGCGACGATCTGCCCGGGCGAGGCCTCGATCGAAGCGCTCGCTTCGGCCGCTTTCTGCGGATCGGCGAACAGATCGGAGACGAATTCGACGATGAAGCGCCGCCGCTTGCCGATCTTGCCGGAGCGCGAACTCGCCACCGTCGCCAGGGTGGGACGCGCCGGCGGCGCCCAGCACCAGAACTGGCGATAAGCGAACGAGACCGTCGCGCCCTCGGCGAGGCCCGCCTTCGGCCGCCACTGCGCGATGACGTTGTCGTTGTTTTCGGAATCGGAGGGGATTTCGAGCAGGATCACTTCACCCTCGCCCCAGTCGCCGATCGGCTCGATCCACAGTGAGGGGCGCAATTCCCAATGAGCGTCGTCGTCGTCGAAGACGTCCAGGACCCGCGCGCGCTGGAGAAAGCCGAAACCACGCGGATTCATGTCGCCAAACGCGGAAATCTGCAAGGTGTCGCGACTGGCGACCGGGCGCCACAGCCACTCGCCGGCGCCGGTGAGAATTTGCAATCCTCCGACGTCGTAGACGTTGGGGCGCACGTCGTCGGGGCGCCGATGATCGAGCGCGCCGAAGAGATAGGTCGCCGTCATCGCGCCGAGGCCGAGATGATCGACCGCGACGCGCGCCACCAGCGTCAATTCGGTGTCGATGATCGTGGCTTCGCCGGGGCGCAGGGTGAAGTGGAAGGCCCCGGTCAGGCTCGCCGAATCGAGCAGCGCGTGAATCGTCAGCGTGTCCGAAGCGGGGCTCGGCTTTTCGATCCACAGAGCGCGGAACAGCGGAAACTCCTCGCCCTGGTCGTCGCCGGTGCGAATCGACAGGCCGCGGGCGTTGACGCCGTAAGTCTGGCCGCGCGCGAGACTGCGAAAGAATGTCGCACCCTGGAAGATCGCCAGATCCCGCCAGCCGTCGCCGGCGGCCGCCTTGAGCACGCGCACGCCGGAAAAGCCGAGGTCGGGCAGATCCTCCGGCGGTTGCAGTTTGCCGAAATCGTAAGCGGCGCGATCGTAGATCACACGCTGCGCCTGACCGTTTTCGACGATGGCGAGCTGCATCGGCGTCGCGAAAACGAAGCCGCGGTGCAGCGGTTCGAGCTCGAAGCCGAATTTTTCGTCGTTCCACACCGCCGAGCCCGGATTGCGTCGAATCGCGGAATATTGCTCGAAATTGAGATTGGAGAAGACGTCGGGCAGCGTCGATTTGGGCGCCTTGAAGGGCGACTTGGCGAGTGCGCGCGCCATGTCCAGCACCGAGTCGGGCGTGAACGCGCTCGGCGGCCCGAGCGGTTCGGCGCTCGCGCGCGCGCTCGTCAGCGCGGCGCTCGCGGCGGCGAGTGCGCCGCCGAAGGCCAACTTGAGGAAATCCCGTCTCGGGCTGCTTGCCATGACGCTCTTCGTTCGCGCTTCCCGCAGCGTCCCGCGGGCCTGGCAAGTCTGCCGGCGAGCGGGGCGCTTTGCCTCATAGAACAACATTCGATATCAATCGCTTAACGCCATTCGTGCGCGTAATGAGCGCGGAATTTGTGACGCGCGGCGCCCCTTCTATAGCCTATTCCGCCGCCGCCGCGAGCCGCTTTTTCGACTGATTTACGAAAGCCTGATATGCGCATGGCGAGCAAGGCTCCGCCGCCGCCGTCGCGCACGCCGGGGCCGCCGCAAACGCTTGAAGAGGAGGGGCCGATGAAGGCGCCGCATTCGATCGCAACGCTGCCGCGCCGCTCCTGTCTGGGCATCGCGCTGGCGGCGGGCGAGGGCGTGCGCATGCGCTCGGCGCGCCCCAAGGCGCTGCACGAGATCGCCGGGCGCGCGATGATCGCCCATGCGCTCGACGCGCTCGTCGGCGCCGGCGCGGAGCAAATCGCGGTCGTCGTCGGCCCCAATCGCGACGACGTCGCCGCCGAAGCGCTGAAACGCGCGCCGGGCGCGGAAATCTTCGTGCAGAACGAACGCAAGGGCACCGCCCATGCGACGCTCGCGGCGCGCGCGGCGATCGCACGCGGATTCGACGACATCCTGGTCACTTACGCCGACATTCCGCTGATCTCCGCGCAAACCCTCGCCGCGTTACGGGATAGGCTCGCCGGGGGCGCGAGGCTCGTCGTGCTCGGCTTTACGGCCGCCGACCCGACCGGCTACGGCCGGCTGATCGAAAGCGAGGGGCGCCTCGTCGCCATCCGCGAGCATAAGGACGCGAGCCCCGAGGAGCGCGCGATTTCCCGCTGCAACGCCGGGCCGATGGCCTTCGCAGGCGCAGAGGCGCTCGCGATGCTCGAGACGATCGGCTGCGACAACGCGCAACACGAGTTCTATCTCACCGATCTCGTCGAGATCGCGCGGCGGCGCGGCCTTCGCGCCGAGGCGCGGATGGCGAGCGAAGAGGAAGTCATGGGCGTCAACGATCGCGTCCAACTCGCCCGCGCCGAGGCCACGATGCAGCACCGCTTGCGCGAGCGCGCGATGATCGAGGGCGCGACGCTGATCGCGCCGGAGACGGTGTTCCTGTCGATGGACGCGAAAATCGGCCGCGACGTCACGATCGAACCGCATGTCGTCGTCGGCAAGGGCGTGACGATCGACGACGGCGCCGTGATCCACGCCTTCTCCCATCTCGAAGGCGCCCGCGTCGCTTCGCTCGCCTCGGTCGGCCCTTATGCGCGCCTGCGCCCCGGCGCGGACATCGCCGAAAAAGCCAAAGTCGGCAACTTCGTCGAGATCAAGGCGGCCTCGATCGAGGCCGGCGCCAAGGTCAATCACCTGAGCTACATCGGCGACGCGCGCGTCGGCGCCGGCGCCAACGTCGGCGCGGGAACCATCACCTGCAATTACGACGGCTTCAACAAGTATAAGACCGACATCGGCGCCGGCGCCTTCATCGGCTCCAATTCCGCGCTGGTCGCCCCGGTTTCGATCGGGGACGGCGCCTACGTCGGTTCGGGCTCGGTGGTGACCAAGGACGTCGAGCCCGACGCCCTCGCGGTCGCGCGCGGCCATCAGATGACCAAGCCCGGCTGGGCGAAGGCGTTTCGGGAGAGGAAGAAGAAGGGCTAGGGACGCGTCAGCGGTTCGCTGGGCCGCGAACTGGGGTTAATCGATGCGGCCGGATCGGGGACGCCCTGCGCCGTCTCGCCGCTCGGAGCGGCTCTTTACCGGCTGTGACGAAGTGTCGAGGACGGCGCCATGGGCGGCCTCCTCGGACGGGCGTCCCTTGACCCCCCTGCGGCGCCGCGCCGCGGCTGGGGGCCTTGACGGGCTCTCAGGGTCGGAATCTGTGGTGATGGCGCCGCATCGTTCGAGCGTGCGGCGAGGAGATGGCGCGGCGCCCGCAGTAGGCGGCGACGTTCGGCGCGGCCGATAATCGAGTCGGGGCCTTGGAGGGGTGGCGATGCGTATTAGTCAAGAAGCGGTGATCGGGAGCCTTTTGCTGATTTTGGGTCTAATCATCTATGCATTGCGCTGGAACGGCGTCTTTTGACGAGACGTTCGCAGCGAGAGCCGATGGATGAACCGAGTTGCCGGATTTGGTCGCGTGAAGCGCAATGTCTCGGCTCGAGCGCGCGCAAGGCGCCGGGGCTCTGAGGCGCGCCAAACGCTCGGCTTGTCCATCCCCCCTTCACAACCCGTCACCCAATGTGACTTGAACGGCGGCCCTGCAATGGCCTAACGCTTGCAGGAATTCGAACTCAGGGCGTGAAAATCGGACGGAACGATGTGCGGGATCGTAGGGATTCTGGGGCGCGGCCCGGTGGCGGGGGACATCCTGGCCGCCCTGAAGCGGCTCGAATATCGCGGCTATGATTCGGCGGGCGTCGCGACGCTGGAAAACGGCCGACTGACGCGGCTGCGCGCCGAGGGCAAGCTGAAGAATCTCGAGGCGCGCCTCGAGGCTTCGCCGCTCGAGGGCGCGATCGGCATCGGCCACACCCGCTGGGCGACGCACGGCAAGCCGACCGAGCTCAACGCCCATCCGCACGCCAGCCCGCATCTCGCCGTCGTCCACAACGGCATCATCGAGAACTTCAAGGCCTTGCGCGAGGAGTTGATCGCCAAGGGGTATCGCTTCGCCACCGAGACCGATTCGGAAGTCGCGGCGTTTCTGGTCGAAGACGAAATGGCGACGGGCAAGAGCCCGAAGCAGGCGGTCGCGGCGGCGCTCAAGCGCCTGCGCGGGGCCTTCGCGCTCGTCTATCTGTTCGACGGCGAGGACAATCTGTTGATCGGCGCGCGCCAGGGCGCGCCGCTCGCCGTCGGCTACGGCGAGGGCGAGATGTATCTGGGCTCGGACGCGCTGGCGCTGGCGCCCTTCACCGACCGCGTCGCGTATCTCGAAGAGGGCGACTGGGTCATAGTGACGCGCGAGGGCGCCGAATTCCACGACGCCGCGGACAGAATCGTCACGCGCCGCGTCGCGCGCAGTCCGGCGGGCGGACTTCTGGCGGAAAAGGGCAATTATCGCCACTTCATGGCCAAGGAGTTCCACGAACAGCCGGAAGTCGTCGGCCACACCATCGCCCACTACGTCGATATGGGCGCGCAGCGTCTGCGCCCCTTCGCCTGGCCCGTCGACCCCAAGGAGATTTCGCGGGTTTCGATCGTCGGTTGCGGCACCGCCTATATGGCCGGCCTCATCGGCAAATATTGGATCGAGCGTTTCGCCCGCCTGCCGGTCGAGATCGACGTCGCTTCCGAATATCGCTATCGCGAGGCCCCCGTGGAAAAGGGCGGCCTGACGATCTTCATTTCGCAATCGGGCGAAACCGCCGATACGCTCGCTTCGCTGCGCTACGCCAGGGAGCAGGGCGGCAAGACCGTCGCCGTCGTCAATGTCGCGACCTCCAGCATCGCGCGCTTGGCCGACGTCGCCGCGCCGACCCTGGCCGGGCCGGAGATCGGCGTCGCCTCGACCAAGGCCTTCACCTGTCAGCTCGCGACGCTGGCGTGCCTGGCGCTCGGGCTTGCGCGCGCCCGCGGCGCGCTCGGCGAAGAGCAGGAAGCCGCGCTGGTGGGGGAACTCATCGCCACGCCCGGACTTCTGGCCGAGGCGCTGAAGCTGGAGCCCTCACTCGAACAGATCGCCCACAAGCTCGCGCGCGCCCGCGACGTCCTCTACCTCGGTCGCGGCACCGCCTATCCGATCGCGCTCGAGGGCGCGCTCAAGCTCAAGGAGCTCAGCTACATCCACGCCGAGGGCTACGCGGCCGGCGAATTGAAGCACGGGCCGATCGCGCTGATCGACGAGGACATGCCGGTGATCGTCATTGCGCCGAGAGACGCAGTGTTCGAAAAGACCGTCTCGAATATGCAGGAAGTCGCCGCGCGCGGCGGGCGCATCATCCTGATCGGCGAACGCCACGCCGCCGAGGAGGCGGCGCTCGACCTCGAAGGCTTCCTCGCCATGCCCGACATGGCCGCGTCCTTTGCGCCGATCGTCTACGCCGCGCCGGTGCAGATGCTCGCCTATCACACCGCCGTGATCATGGGCAAAGACGCCGACCAGCCGCGCAATCTCGCCAAGTCGGTGACGGTGGAATAAGGTCGGCGCGATCGCGCCTTGCGTTTGCCGGCTCGAGCGGCCATGTTCGCAGGCGTTCCTTCCTGCCGAGAGCGACGATGACGTCAGAGTCCAAGCCCGGCGGCGCGTTTCACCGCTCGCTCGCCGCGCGCCTGCGATCCTGGTTCTTCACCGGGCTGGTGATTTTCGGCCCGCTCGCGGTGACGGCATACATCGCGTGGTGGTTCATCGACACCGTCGACAATTGGATCAGGCCTCTGGCCCCGGCGAGCCTCTGGCCCAATTCCTATTTGCCCTTCCACGTCCCCGGCTTCGGGGTCGTCATCGTGGTCATCGGCCTCACCTTGCTGGGGTTCCTGGCCGCCAACATCGCCGGCCGTACCCTGGTGAACATCGGCGAGGCGATGGTCGATCGCACGCCGGTGGTGCGCGGCATCTACAAGAGCGTGAAACAGATATTCGAAACGCTGTTCAGCCAGGGCGGCACCCACTTTCGCAAGGTCGGTCTGGTGGAGTTTCCGCTCAAGGGCTCGTGGTCGGTGGTGTTCATTTCCTCCGATCCTCCCCCGGTCGTCGCCGACGTCCTGCCGACCGGCGGGATGACCTCGGTGTTTCTGCCGTGCACGCCCAACCCGACGACGGGTTTCTATTTCTTCGTGCCCACCGCCGACATCATCGAACTGCCGATGACGCCGGACGATGCGGCCAAGCTGATCATGTCCGCCGGGTTGATCCAGCCCGAGGGTCAGGCCGCGCTCGCCGCGATGGCCCAGGCGGCGCGCCGCGAAAAGCCGGCGATCGGCGCGAGCGCGGCGCCGAGCCCCTGACGGCCCGCGCTCGACAGAATCGGGAGGCCGGGGCGGGCAGGGGGCTGCGCGCAGGCGCGACCGCGCCCCACTGTCATGCGCCGCAAGCTATGCTATCAAGACGCCTCGCCGCCGCGCGCGCCCCGAATCGGCCGCTCCGGCGGCCAGCGAACGTCAATGTCCGTCCAACGAAAGATGTGGGTCTACAACGATGGCCGCCTTGCCGAATTTCGATCTTGCCGACCTTAAGCGCCGCATGCAGGGCGCGAACGCCACGCTCAGGCACGAACTGAACGGTCTGCGCACCGGCCGGGCGAGCGTCGGGCTGCTCGAGCCCGTCCACGTCGAGGCCTATGGACAGCGCATGCCGCTCAACCAGGTGGCGACGATCAGCGTGCCCGAGCCGCGCGCTTTGTCCGTTTCGGTTTGGGACAAGGCGATGGTCCATGCCGTCGACAAGGCGATTCGCGACGCCAATCTCGGCCTCAGCCCGACGGTGGAGGGCACGACGCTGCGCATCCGCATTCCCGAACTCAACGAGCAGCGCCGCAAGGAGATGGTCAAGGTCGCGCACAAGTACTCCGAGGACGCGCGCGTCGCCGTGCGTCATGTTCGCCGCGATGGCATCGACGTGCTGAAGAAACTCCTCAAGGAGCACGCGATCGCCGAAGACGACGAAAAGCGCCACGAAGCCGAAGTGCAGAAGGCGACCGATCAGGCGATCGGAGAAATCGACGTCTTGCTCGCGACCAAGGAAAAGGAAATCATGCAGATCTAGTCGCGCCGCGACCCCGCCGAGGCTGCCGCATGTCGTCGTCCCCAATCGAAACGCCGCGCTTCAACGCGAAACGCCGCGAGCCCGAGCACGTCGCCATCATCATGGACGGCAACGGGCGCTGGGCGCAGTCGCGCGGGCTGCCGCGTTTCGAGGGCCATCGGCGCGGCGTCGAAGCGGTGCGCCGTACGGTGCGTTCCGCCATCGATTTCGGCATTCCCTATTTGACGATCTATAGTTTCTCGTCGGAGAACTGGAGCCGGCCGGCCGAAGAGGTCGCCATGCTGATGGGGCTTCTCAAGCGCTACATCCGCAACGACCTGGCCGATCTTCATCGCAACGACGTGCGGGTGCGGGTGATCGGCCTGCGCGCGGGGCTCCCCCCCGACATCGCGGCGCTGCTCGACGAAGCGGAGACGCTGACCGCGGCCAATCGCGGCCTCACCCTCGTCGTCGCTTTCAACTACGGCGCGCGCCAGGAGATCGTCGAGGCGGCGCGCGCTTTGGCGCGTCAGGCGGCCGAGGGCAAGCTCGATCCGGCGGCGATCGACGCCGATCTGTTCGCGATGGGCCTGGGCGCTGCGGGCGTCCCCGATCCCGATCTCATCATTCGCACCTCCGGCGAGCAGCGTCTTTCGAACTTCATGCTCTGGCAGGCGGCCTACGCCGAACTGGTCTTCCTGCCGATCCATTGGCCGGATTTCGACCATGCCGCGTTCGAGTCCGCGCTGGCGCAATTTGCGGCGCGCGAGAGGCGTTACGGCGGCGCGAGCGCGCCGGCGCCGGTCAAATCGGCTTCATGAGGACGCGCGATGCCTGACCCCGCGCAAGAGGCGACCAAGAGCGGGGCGGCGGCTTCGGGAGGTCTGCAGAACAAGGTCGGCGCCGACTTGCCGCTGCGCGCCGCGGTCGGCGTGACCTTGATGGCCGCCGCCTTGACCGTGGCGTGGGCGGGCGGCTTTTCGTTTCTGGCGTTCTGGTTCGCCGCCGCGGCGCTGGTGTTGTGGGAATGGCAGAAGCTGATCGGCGGCGAGCGGCTTCTGGCGCGGCTCGGCGTGGGCGCGCTGACGCTTCTCGCGGTTTCCCCTTTCGCTTTGCACGGCTCGGCGAAGAGCGCGCTCGCCGCGCTCGCTCTGGGCGCGGTCCTTACCGGATTGATCACGGGCGCCGATCCGAGAGCGCGATTCTGGTCGGGCGCCGGCGTCGTCTACGCCGGCGCGATCGTGGCGAGCCCGGTCTTGCTGCGCGGGAGCCCCACTTATGGCCTGGCCGCGATCCTGTGGTTGTTCGCGGTCGTCTGGGGCGCGGACATCATGGCGTATTTCGGCGGCCGGCTGGTCGGCGGCCCGAAACTGTGGCCGCGCGTTTCCCCGGGCAAGACCTGGTCCGGCGCCGTCATCGGCGCGGCGATGGGCGCGCTCCTCGGCGCCGTCGTCGGCCTCTTCGTCGCGCCTTCGGGCGCGCGCCTCATTCCCATTCTGCTTCTCGGTCTGGCCGCCGCAATCGTCGAGGAGTTGGGCGATCTCTTCGAATCCGCGATCAAACGACGGTTCGGCGCGAAGGATTCCAGCCATCTCATTCCCGGCCACGGCGGCATGATGGATCGCCTCGACGGGTTCGTCGCCGCGGCGACCTTCGCGGCGTTGGTCGCCTGGGCTCGCTCGAGCGGCGATTGGATCGCAGGCGGTCTTTTTCAATGGTGAAAGCGTGACGCATTCTTTCGCTCCGCCCAGGGTCGAACGCGGCGTCGGCTTCGCCGCGACGCCGATCGGCGCGCTTGCGCCCAAGCGTCTGGCGATTCTCGGCGCGACCGGTTCGATCGGACGCTCCTGCGCGCAAGTCGTCGCCGAGGCGGCAGGGCGCTTCGCCGTCGTCGCCGTGGCGGGCGGTCGCGACGGCGCGGCGCTCGCGCGCGCGGCGCTGGAGTTCGGCGCATCGTTCGCCGCGATCGCCGATCCTGCAGGCTATGCGGATCTCAAGGAAGGGGTCGGGGCCAGTGGCGTCGAAGTCGCCGCCGGACCCGAGGCGGTGGTCGAAGCGGCGCTTCGGGAGGCCGATCTCGTCGTTTCGGCGATCGTCGGCGCGGCTGGGCTCGCTCCGACCTACGCCGCGATTTCCGCGGGTCGCGCCGTCGCGCTCGCCAACAAGGAAACGCTGGTGTGCGCCGGCGAGGCGGTGATGGCGGCGGCGCGCCGCTCCGGCGCGCGCCTGCTGCCGATGGATTCGGAACACAACGCGATTTTTCAGGCGATGGGCGGGCGCGATCCCGCGACGATCGTCAAGATGACGATCACCGCCTCGGGCGGCCCATTTCGGCAATGGAGCGCCGAGCGCATCGCAAGCGCGACGCGCGCCGAGGCGCTCGCCCATCCCAACTGGGCGATGGGCCCCAAGGTCACCATCGATTCCGCGAGCTTGATGAACAAAGGCCTAGAACTCATTGAGGCACATCATCTTTTCGGCGTTCCCGCGGAGCGGCTGGCGGTGGTCGTCCATCCGCAGTCGATCGTCCACGGCCTCATCGCTTTCGCTGATGGATCGCTGATCGCCGGCCTGGCCTCGCCGGACATGCGAACGCCGATCGCGCATTGTCTGGCCTATCCCGAACGAATCGCCTCGGGCGCGAGGGCGCCGGATCTGGCCGCGCTGGGCGCGCTGACCTTCGAGCAGGCGGATGTCGCCCGCTTTCCCGCTCTTGGATTGGCGATCGAGGCGCTGCGCGAGGGGGGCGGCGCGCCGACGGCGCTCAACGCGGCCAACGAGATCGCCGTTGCGGCGTTTCTCGCCGGGCGCATCGGGTTCGACGCGCTTTCCCGCATCGTGGAGCGCACCCTCGAGGCGATGCGCGCCGCCGGCGAGACGCCCGCGCCGACGACGGTTGCGCAGGCGCTGGCGATTCACCATATCGCGCGAGATAGGGCGCTGGCCCTCTTGGCGTAATTCCGCCTTTACGTCATTGTAAACGAATTGGTAACCAACCCAGCAAGAGCGCGCATCGCGCTCCCGGCCGGCGGCGGAGGCTAGATCATGGCGCTGTTGAACGAGTTGCACGCGGCCATCGACTGGATGGGCTGGTACATTCTGCCGTTCATCTTCATCATGAGCGTTATCGTTTTCTTTCATGAACTCGGCCATTACCTCGTCGGACGCTGGTCCGGGGTGAAAATCGAGGCGTTCTCGCTCGGCTTCGGTCCCGAACTGTACGCCCGCGTCGACAAATTGGGCACGCGCTGGCGGGTCGCCGCCTTCCCCTTGGGCGGCTACGTAAAGTTCTATGGCGACGCCAACGCCGCGAGCGCGCCGGACCTCGCGGGCGTGGAGGCGATGTCGCCGGACGAGCGCACACACACCCTGGCCGGCCAGCCGTTGCGCAATCGCGCCGCGATCGTCGCCGCCGGGCCGATCGCCAACTTCGTTCTCGCTTTCGTCATTTTCACCGCGCTCTTCATGGCTTTCGGCAGGGTCGAGCACAGCGCGCGGATCGGCGCCGTCGAAGCCGGGTCGGCAGCGGCGCAAGCGGGGTTTGAGGCGGGCGATGTCGTCAAGTCGATCGACGGCGCGCCGGTCGAGACGTTCCAGGACTTGCAGCAGGCGACGATGCTGAGCACCGGGCTGCCGATGTCGTTCGTCGTCGATCGCGCGGGCCACGAGGTGAAGCTGACCGCGACGCCCGAGATCGCCGTGGTCGATCAGGGTCCGCTCGGCAAGCGCCGGATGGGACATCTCGGGCTCGCGTCCTCGCGCGATCCCGCCGACAGGAAGTTCGAACGTTGCGCGGCGCCGACCTGCGCCGTCTGGGGCGGCGAGCAAGTCTGGTTCATCGTCAAGGCGACGGGCGCCTATGTCGGCGGGCTGTTCGCGGGGCGCGAATCGGCCGACAGCCTTTCCGGACCGATCGCAGTCTCGCAGATCGCCGGCGAAATGGCGAAAATCGACCCCATGGAATTGTTCAGTCTCGCCGCGTTGTTTTCGGTTTCGGTCGGCCTGATGAATCTGCTGCCGATTCCCCTGCTCGACGGCGGCCATCTCCTGTATTTCGCCCTCGAAGCCGTGCGGGGCCGTCCGTTGAGCGAGCGCGTTCAGGAGATCGGCCTGCGGGTCGGCATCGCCTTTGTCGCGCTGCTGGTGATCTTCACCACTTCGCACGACATTTTCCGGCTCATCGGCGGCGGCAATTAATCCTTGGTCGACCATGAATCGTGGCGCGCGGGCAACGCTCTAGCGAATTGATCGGGGTGCGACGAATTCGAGGTTGCATGGCCAGCCAAAACGGGTAAAAGCGAATTAAGGATTTGCTCGCCCCGCGGCGGGTGAACGCGCCGGCTTCGACGGGAGGCGCGGATCGGCCAAAATGCGTGACGCGCCGTAAGGCGCGGGCGCTAGAGACCGGGGCCGTTTGGCTCGGTTGCGAAACGGGGACGACGAGCCAAATGCATTTGTTTCGTGGATTTTTTAACGCGCTCCTGTTCGCGATTGTGCTGGCCTGGAGCGGCGTTTCGGTTTGCGCGCCGGCGGCGGCGCAGGTTTCCTCACAAAACATCGTCGTCCAGGGCGGGAGTCGCGTCGACGCGGCCACGATTCGTTCTTATTTCTCGGGCACGGACCAGGCGAGCGTCAATCGCGCCGTCGCGGATCTCTCGGCGACGGGCATGTTCTCGAAGGTGAACGCGAAGATCGTCGGCGGCCAGGTGATCGTCACCGTGGTCGAGACCTCGCAGATCATCAATCGTGTGGCGTTCGAGGGCGGCAAAACGCTCAAGAGCGAGCAGCTTGCGGTCGAAGTTCAGTCCAAGGCGCACTCCGGCTTCGACGAAGCGAAGGCCCAGGCCGACGTCCAGCGCATCAAGGACGCCTATAAGAAGATCGGCCGCAACGCTACGAAGGTCAGCTATCGCCTAGTGCAACTGCCCAACGGGCGCGTCGATCTGGTCTTCACGGTCGACGAAGGCGACAAGACCGGCGTCCGCGATATCAAATTCGTCGGCAACCACGCCGTTTCGGACTATCGCCTGCTCGGTCTGATGCAGACGACCGAGATGAATTATTTGTCGTGGCTCAAGACCAGCGACGTCTACGACCCCGATCGCCTCGCTACCGACGAAGAGGCGATCCGCAAGTATTACATGAAGAACGGCTACGCGGACTTCCGCATTACCAACACCGACGTCGCCTATCAGGACAACCCGGCTGGCTACGTCATCACGATCACGGTGGACGAAGGCCCGCAATATCACGTGTCCGGCGCGGCGGTGACTTCGCACGTCGCCAAGGTCGACAGCCATTCGCTCGATCAGTTCATCACGCTGCACCCGGGCGACGTCTACAACGCGAGCGCCGTCGAGAAGGCGGTCGATTCGATCACGCGAGAAATGGCGCGGCAGGGCTACGCTTTCGCCGACGTGCGCCCGCACGGCGAACGCAACGACGCGACGCACCAGATCGCGCTCGCCTTCACCGTCGACGAGGGCCCGAAGGTTTATATCGAACGCATCGACGTCGTCGGCAACAGCCGCACGCGCGATTACGTGATTCGCCGCGAATTCGACATCGGCGAAGGCGACCCCTACAACCACGCCTTGGTGGAACGCGGCGAACGCCGTCTGAACCGGCTCGGTTATTTCAAGAAGGTGCATATTGCGACGCGGCCGGGCTCGACGCCCGACCGGGTGATCGTGACCGTCGAGGTCGAGGACCAGCCGACCGGCTCGGTGAGCGTCAGCGGCGGCTACTCGACCACCGCGGGCGCCCTCGCCGAGGTCGCGTTCACGGAAACCAATTTCCTCGGCCGCGGCCAATATGTGAAGGTCAGCGCCTCCGAAGGCCAATACAGCCGCGGCTGGGGCGTCGACTTCACCGAACCCTACTTCCTCGACCAGCGGCTGGCGGCCGGTTTCGACCTGTTCCACAAGGAGCAGGACCAGAATCAGTGGGCGCTCTATAATACCTGGTCAACGGGCGTGAACCTTCGCTTGGGCATCCCCGTCACCGATGAGTTCACCTTCCAGCCGAACTATTCGATCTACCAGTCGCAGATCAGTATTCCGAATTCGAGTTCGCAGCCGTACGACGATTGCACGTCGGCGGGATCTCCTGGCAACCCTGCTCCCCCTGCAACGTGGACTCCTCCCGGAGGGATTCCGACGGTGCCCACGCTGACGAACAATTGCTTGACCAACGGCGAAGCGTCGGTGGCGATCAAGCAGGCGGCGGCGATGGGGGCGATGACGACCTCGCTGGTCGGCTATTCCTTAGTCTGGGACAGCATCGACGATCGCAAGAACCCCACCAGCGGCGCCTATTTGAACTTCCATCAGGACGTCGCCGGCCTCGGCGGCCAGTCGAAGTTCGTGCGCGAGACCTTCGACGGCAAGTATTACTATCCGCTGACCGACGATCTCACCGGCTTCCTCAGGCTGCAGGGTGGCCAGATCAACGAAATCGGCGGCGGGCCGCTGCCGCTGCTCGACAACTTCAACCTCGGCCCGACCCTGGTGCGCGGCTTCGCTCCGGGCGGCCTCGGCCCGCGCGACATTTCCGACCCCAACAACATCGCGGCGAACGGCCTCGGCGGCACCACCTATTTCGGCGGCACCGCAGAAATGCAGTTCCCAATCTTCGGGTTGCCTAAGGAAATCGGGCTGAAGGGCGCAATCTTCGCCGATGCGGGAACGCTGTTCGGCTATCAGGGGCAGACCAACTTCTCGTCGTTGCTCGGTTATACGTCCTGCTTGACGCCGGCGGAGGTCAAGACTCAGGGCGGCCTCTATACTCAGCAGAGCTGCCTGAACGTCGACGACGAGCGCACGATCCGCTCCTCGGTGGGCGCGAGTTTGATCTGGGCGTCGCCGCTCGGGCCGATCCGCGTCGACTACGCCTACGCGATCACCAAGGGCAAGTATGACCAGCTCCAGGCCTTCAACTTCACCGGCGGCGCGCAATTCTAACGAAGTAAGGTCCATCGATCGCATTCCGGCGCGCCAGGCTTCCTGGCGCGCCTTTTCCTTAGCTAGGTGGGCTGCGTCGATGGATTTGAATGGCGCCCGTTCCGCCGCGAGGGAGGAAGGGGCGGCTCTCGATCTAGAGACCTCCAGCTGAAGAGAAATCCGGCCTTGGCGAAAATCGGCTTTTTCCCGCTGGCGGCCGCGCCGACGCTCGGCGAGGTTGCCCAATGGACCGGCGCCACGCTGAGCGAAGGCGCCGACGCGGGCCGAATCGTTCGCGACGTGGCCGCGCTCGACGAGGCCGGGCCCGACGATCTCGCGTTCCTCGACAATCCGCGTTACCTCGACGATTTCAAGGCGACCCGCGCCGCCGCGGTGCTGGTCGCGCCGCGCTACGCCGCGCAGGCGCCGGCCGGCTGCGCCGTATTGACGACCGCGCAGCCCTATCGCGCGATGGCCGAAGTGATGGCGCGGCTTTACCCGCAGGCGGTCCGGCCGCGCTCGATCTTCGGCGAGGTCGGTGTTTCGCCCGCCGCTTTCGTCCATTCGGCGGCGCGGCTCGAGGCCGGGGTGATCGTCGACCCCGGCGCGGTGATCGGGCCCGGCGCCGAGATCGGCGCGGGCGCCCTAATCGGCCCGAACGCCGTGATCGGCCCTGAGGTGCGTATAGGGCGCGACAGCGTCGTGGGCGCGCAATCGACCATCGCCTGCGCGCTGATCGGCGATCGTGTGATCATCCATCCCGGCGCGCACATCGGCCAGGACGGTTTCGGCTTCGCGATGGGGCCGCGCGGCCATCTCAAGGTGCCGCAGATCGGCCGCGTGATCATCCAGGACGACGTCGAAATCGGCGCCGGATCGACGATCGATCGTGGCGCCAACCGCGACACCATCATCGGCGAGGGGACCAAGATCGACAACCTCGTGCAGATCGCCCACAACGTCGTCGTCGGCCGCCATTGTGTGCTGTGCGGGCAGGCCGGCGTTTCCGGTTCGACGGTGATCGACGACTTCGTCGCGCTCGGCGGCCAGGCGGGTCTGGCTGGCCATATCCATATCGGCGCCGGCGCGCAGATCGCCGCGCATGCCGGCGTCATGAACGACGTCCCGGCGGGCGAGCGATGGGGCGGCGCGCCGGCGGGCCCTCTGCGCCAGTTCTTCCGCGAAGTGGCGGCCGTCAAGAAATTGGCGGGCCGCGCCGGCGCTCGCGAGCCCGGCGGGAGTTAGGGCGGCCCTCGTCCAAGCGGAAGCCGGGCGTCGCGCGAAGTTCTGAGCGGAGCGCGTCTCTTTTCCAGGAAAAGCCGGTTCCCGCATGTTGCGGATGCTCCCGCAGAGAGCAAACGCGGGGCCGAGGCTTGACGTCGGGGCGGGGACCGGGCATGGCCCCTGCGCGGACGCGAAAGGAGGGGCTAATGAACGATGCGACCGGGCGAACGTTTGAAAGTTACGATATCCAGCGGCTGCTCGCCCTTTTGCCGCATCGCTATCCCTTCTTGCTGGTCGATCGCATCGTCGAGGCGCGCGGCGACGAATACGGCGTCGGGATCAAGAACGTGACGTTCAACGAGCCGCATTTCCAAGGTCATTTCCCCGGGCAGCCGGTGATGCCGGGCGTTCTGCTGATCGAAGGCATGGCGCAGACCGCAGGCGCTCTCTGCGTGGCGAGCCGGCCGGCCGGATCGAAACCGAGCCTCGTCTATCTCATGACGGTCGATAAGGCCAAGTTCCGCAAGCCCGTCCGTCCAGGCGATCAGGTCAAGTTCCACATGACGCGCGTCGCCAAGCGCCGCAACATGTGGTGGTTCCGCGGCGAGGCGAGGGTCGACGGCGCGCTGGCCTGCGAGGCCGAGGTTTCTG
This sequence comes from uncultured Alphaproteobacteria bacterium, assembly GCA_963759955.1. GTDB lineage: Bacteria > Pseudomonadota > Alphaproteobacteria > Rhizobiales > Beijerinckiaceae > Roseiarcus. The sequence goes on along the minus strand of CAVXCA010000099.1, from coordinate 48,002 downwards.
CGATGTTGGTGGACGAATGAGCGTGATTGCGAGCAGCGTGTCGGCGCACGACGTTTTTGTTCATCCCAGCGCTTGCGTGGAACCGGGCGCGCGCCTCGGCGCGGGCGTTCACGTCGGCCCGTTTTGCCACGTCGGCCCCGAGGCGACGCTCGGCGACGGCGTGCGTCTGATTTCCCACGTGAGCGTGGCCGGCGTCACCGAGATCGGCGCGCGCACGCGCGTTTTTCCGTTTGCTTCGATTGGCCATGAACCGCAGGACCTCAAGTATCGCGGCGAGCGCGTGAGCCTGACGATCGGCGAGGATTGCCTGATCCGCGAAGGGGTGACGATGAACCCGGGCACCGCCGGCGGCGGCTCGCGAACGATCGTCGGCGCGCGCAGCGTTTTTCTCGCCAACGCGCATGTCGCGCATGATTGCCGCATCGGCGACAGCGTGATCCTCTCCAACAACGTGATGCTCGCCGGCCATTGCCAGGTCGGCGACTTCGCGATCCTGAGCGGCGGATCGGCGGCGCATCAGTTCGTGCGCATCGGCGCGCACGCCTTCGTCGGCGGCCTCGCGGGCGTCGAAAACGACATCATTCCGTTCGGCATCGCGCTCGGCAATCGCGCCGCGCTCGCCGGGCTCAATTTCGTCGGATTGAAGCGCCGCGGCTTTACCCACGAGGCGATCCACGATCTGCGCCGCGCCTACAAGCAGTTGTTCGCGACGAAGGGCACGCTCAAGGAGCGCGCCGACGACGTCGCCGCGGCCTTTCCCGATCAGGAGGCGGTGCAGCAGATCGTCGCGTTCCTGCGTGAGGGCGGCGAGCGCGCGATCTGCGTGCCGCGCGCGGGCCGGGAAGACGAGGCTTGAGCGAGCGGGGCGAAACGCGCCCGCTCGCCATTCTCTGCGGCGGCGGCGGTTTCCCTCTGGAAGTCGCGCGCGCCGCGCAGGCGGGCGGCCGCCCGCCTTTCCTCGTCGGCGTCGTCGGTTCGTCCGATCCGGCGATCGAGGCGTTCGCGCATGTCTGGGTGCACATGGGCCAGGTCGGCAAGATGTTCGCCGCCCTCAAGGAGCGCGCGACCGCCGACATCGCGATCGTCGGCGCGATGACCCGTCCGGAATTCGCCGACCTGCGCCTCGACTGGGGCGCGTTGAAGCGCGCGCCCGACCTCGCGCAATTGTTTCGCGGCGGCGACAACCGCCTGCTGGTCGGCATCGCCGGGATCTTCGAACGCGAAGGCTTGCGGGTCGTCGGCGCGCACGAGATCGCGCCGCAATTGTTGGCGCCGATGGGGCCGATCGGCGCGCGCGCCGTCTCGCGCGAGGCCGAAGCCGACGCGCGCAGCGGCGCGGCTGTGCTCGCAGCTCTGTCGCCTTTCGACGCGGGGCAGGGCGTCGTCGTCGCCAACGGGCGCGTCATCGCCATCGAAGCGGCCGAAGGCACCGACGCGATGCTGGCGCGCGTCGCCGAGCTCAGGGCCTTGCGGCGCCTGCGCTTCCAGGGCGCGGCGGGCGTTTTCGTCAAGGCGCCCAAGCGCGATCAGGACCTGCGTCTCGACATGCCCGCCGTGGGCCCGAAGACGATCGAGGCCGCCCGCCGCGCGCAATTGCAGGGCGTCGCGCTCGCCGCGGGCCAGGTTCTTATCGCCGATCGCCAAGCGGTTTCCCGCGCGGCCGACGAAGCCGGCCTGTTCGTCGTCGGCTTCGCGCCATGAGCGCGCCGGCGCGAGGGCCGCGCGTCGCGCTGATCGCGGGCGAGCATTCGGGCGATCAACTCGGCTTCAAGCTGATGCGGGCGCTGCGCGCGCAGACGGGCGGGGCAGTCGAATTCCTCGGCGTCGGCGGCGAAGCGATGGCGGCCGAAGGGCTGAAGAGCCTGTTCCCCATGAGCGACATCGCGGTGATGGGCGTCTTGCCGGTCATCGCGAGATTGCCGACCTTGCTCGCGCGCATTGGTCAGACCGCTCAAGCCGTCATTGCCGCGCGACCCGACGCGCTCGTCATCATCGACAGTCCCGATTTCACCCATCGCGTCGCGCGGCGCGCGCGGCGCGCGCTGCCCGATCTGCCTGTCGTCGACTACGTCAGCCCATCCGTTTGGGCGTGGCGGCCGGGGCGCGCCAAAGCGATGCGCGCCTACGTCGATTGCGTGCTCGCGCTGCTGCCCTTCGAGCCGGACGCCCACGCGCGGCTTGGCGGCCCGCGCTGCGTCTATGTCGGTCATCCCCTGATCGAGCGGCTGAACGAATTGCGCCCGAACGCGGACGAGGCGCGCCGCCGCGCCGCCGCGCCGCCGGTGATCGTCGCGCTGCCCGGCTCGCGCCGTTCGGTGATCGCGCGGCTTATGACGGATTTCGGCGGCGCGCTGGCGCTGCTCGCGCGCGATTGCGGCTCGTTTGAACTCGTCCTGCCGACCCTGCCGCATGTAGAGAGCGAGGTGCGCGCGCGCGCGGCAAGCTGGCCCGTCACGCCGCGCATCGAAGTCGGCGAGGCGGCCAAGCTCGCCGCGTTTCGCGTCGCGCACGCCGCGCTTGCCGCATCGGGGACGGTGACGCTCGAACTCGCGCTCGCCGGCGTGCCGATGGTCGGCGCCTACAAGGTTTCGCGGCTCGAGGAGCCGCTGAAGCATATCGTCAAGCTGCCCTCGTCGATCCTGCTGCCCAACCTCATCCTCGGCGAGCGCGCGATTCTCGAATTCCTGCAACGCGACTGCACGCCGGCCCATCTCGCCGCGGCGCTCGCCGGCATCGTGCGCGACGGCCCCGCCCGCCAGGGGCAGCTCGCCGCGCTGGCGCGTCTCGATACGCTGATGCTCGGCGCCGACGACGCCGCCCCGAGCGAGCGAGCGGCGCGCGAAGTGCTCGCGACGATTGGGGCCAAGGCGCGCGCGAGCGCAGGCTTGTGAGGAACCGTCGTCCGCGGCGCCGGCCGTGGGAACGCGTTGAAAGACCCGGCGTACGTTATTGATTCGCTATGCGTTTTAGGGCTGCGGCAATGAGGCCGTTGGCGTCGTCAGCCTTGGTGGCGCATTGTTTTACGTCTCGATAACGCGTCGGCCATGGAGCGCAAGGTGATCAGCCGAGAGGAGGCGTTGGCGATCGCCCGCGCACGGCCGGCCGAGCGCGGCTGGGGGATGGGGGAGACCCCATCCGTCGAAGAGGTGCGCTCCGGCTGGCCGCGCAGGCTGCGCAAATACGAGATTTCGTCCAATCCGCTGGCGCGTGGGACGAAGGCGAGGTTCACCATCGACGCGGAGACCGGGGCGATCCTCGCGGAAGGCTATATTCCTCGCTGAAGGGAGCCCGCGCTCCCCTTCAGCGATTGCCCATCGGCCGATATTCGCGGGGCGGCGCGCCGGTGTAGAGTTGGCGCGGGCGGCCGATCTTCTGGTTGGGGTCGTCGATCATTTCCTTCCACTGGGCGATCCAGCCGACCGTGCGCGCCACCGCGAACAGCACGGTGAACATGTCGGTCGGGAAGCCCATCGCCTTGAGCGTGATGCCCGAATAGAAGTCGATGTTCGGATAGAGCTTCTTCTCGATGAAATACTCGTCGTGCAGCGCGATGCGCTCCAGCTCCATCGCGACGTCGAGCAGCGGATCGTCCTTGATGCCGAGCTCGCTGAGCACGTCGTGCGCGGTCTTCTGCATGATCTTGGCGCGCGGATCGTAATTCTTGTAGACGCGGTGGCCGAAGCCCATCAGGCGGAACGGATCGTTCTTGTCCTTGGCTTTGGCGATGTATTTGGGAATGTTGGCGACCGAGCCGATTTCGCCGAGCATCTTGAGCGCCGCTTCGTTGGCGCCGCCGTGCGCGGGGCCCCACAGGCAGGCGATGCCCGCCGCGACGCAGGCGAACGGATTGGCGCCGGACGAGCCGGCCAGACGCACCGTCGAGGTCGAGGCGTTCTGTTCGTGGTCGGCGTGCAGGATGAAGATGCGGTCGAGCGCGCGCGCCAGCACCGCATTCACTTTGTAGTCCTCGCAAGGGACGCCGAAGCACATGCGCAGGAAGTTCGCGGAATAGTCGATGTCGTTCTTCGGATACATGAACGGCTGGCCGATCGAGTACTTGTAGGCCATTGCGGCGAGCGTCGGCATCTTGGCGACCATGCGAACCGAGGCGATCTCGCGCTGCAGCGGATCGTTGATGTCGATCGAGTCGTGATAAAAGGCGGCGAGCGCGCCGACACAGGCCACCATGACCGCCATCGGGTGCGCGTCGCGGCGGAATCCATTGAAGAACCGCGACATCTGCTCATGGACCATCGTGTGGCGCGTGACGCGGTAATCGAAGTCCAACTTCTGCGTCGCGGTCGGCAATTCGCCGTAGAGCAGGAGATAGCAGGTCTCGAGAAAATCGCCGTGCTCGGCGAGCTGCTCGATCGGGTAGCCGCGATAGAGCAGCACGCCCTCGTCGCCGTCGATATAGGTGATTTTCGACTCTGTGCTCGCGGTCGAGGTGAAGCCCGGGTCGAAGGTGAACATGCCAGTTTGGCCGTAGAGCTTGCCGATGTCGACCACCGAGGGGCCAATGGTTCCCGGCTTGACCGGAAGGTCGACGCTCTTATCGCCAAATTTCAGGCTTGCGGACGGTGCGGACATCAACCTTCTCCCAACGGCGCGCTGCGCCGAATGCGCGATTGTGCAGTGCAATACCGCTAGCGGATCGTCATCGACGCGACAAGTCAATAATAAGACGAAGCGGCGCTCGCTCGGGGTCGGCTATTGCGGGTTCTCGTAGCTGAACGTCGTCGCGTTCTCGTCATAGGCGAACAGTTCGCCGTAGCGGCCGAGGTTGATGATCGCGCGCAACGTGCGTTCGGCGTAGTCCTCGGACATATAGTCCTCCAGCTCCTCGCGGAAACGGGTGGCGGGGGCGCGGTGGCTCGGCCGTTCGTCGAGCACCCGTTTGATATGCGCCGCCAGCGGGATGTTGGCGAGCAGCTGATCGCCGAACAGCTTCTTGCGCTGATCGACGTCCATGTCGACGAAGCGCTTGCCGACCGCGGTGAGCTTGATGTCGGCGTCGGCGAATTCGGCCAAGTGCAAGAGCTGCAAGGTTTCGCCGAGCGGGAAGAGATCGTCGATCTCGAGCTGCAGCGAGTCGGCCAAGTGCGGCAGGTCGGCTTGACCGTTGTAAGGCGAGGCGGCGATTTCCTCGAGCATGCCGGCGAGCGAATTGGTCGAGACCAGCGGCAGCGCCAAGCCGAGCCCGGCGCCTTGTGCGACCGCTTCGCGACCCGCCGGTTTCGGTTCGGGGCGCTGAGTCATCAGCGCGTAGATCTTATCGACGAATTGGCGGAACTCGGGGTCGAGGCGGTCGCGTGGATGGGTGAGCGGGATCGCGATTTCCGCCGCGATCCGTCCTGGGTTCGACGACAGCACGAGCACGCGGTCGCACATCAGCACCGCTTCCTCGATGTTGTGGGTGACCATCAGGATCGATTTGATCGGGATGCGCCCCTCCTGCCAGAGGTCGAGCAGATCGGTGCGCAAGGTTTCCGCGGTCAGCACATCGAGCGCCGAAAACGGCTCGTCCATCAACAGGATCTGCGGCTGTACGACCAGCGCGCGGGCGAAACCGACGCGTTGGCGCATGCCGCCCGAGAGTTCCTTGGGATAGGCGGATTCGAAACCGTCGAGGCCGATGACGTCGATCGCCTGCAACGCGCGCTTGCGCGTTTCGTCGAGCGCGACCCCCTGCGCCCTGAGGCCGATCTCGACGTTGTCGAGCACGGAGAGCCAGGGGAACAACGCGAAACTCTGGAACACCATCGCGACGCCCTCGGCGGGGCCGTCGACCGGCTTGCCGGCGATCGTGACCTTGCCTTCGCTGGGATGGGCCAACCCGGAGATGATGCGCAGCAAGGTCGACTTGCCGCAGCCCGAACGCCCGAGCAGGGCGACGATTTCGCCTGTCTTGAGCGTCAGGGAGACGTCGTGCAGCACCGGCGCGCCGACTTCGCCGGAACCTTTGGCGTAGGTCTGGCTGACGTTGGCGACGTCGAGCAGCGCCGTCGAAGAGGGGTCGAGCATGGCGTTGTCCTCTTAATGTCGGATGGTTACAGGCGCAGGCGCCGCTCGGCGTAGGCGTAGAGCTGGCGCCAGAACAGTCGGTTGAACAAGGTGACGAAGATCGACATGATCGCGACGCCCAGGACGATCTTGGGGAAGTCGCCCTTGTCGGTCGCCACCGCGATATAATTGCCGATGCCGTGGGCCGAGACGGTCTGGTCCTTCCACTTGACGTATTCGGCGACGATCGAAGCGTTCCACGAGCCGCCCGAGGCGGTGATCGCGCCGGTCAGGTAATAGGGGGCGATGCCCGGCAGAATGACCTGCCGCCACCAATCCCAGCCGTGGACGCGGAAATTCGTTGCCGCCTCGCGCAAGTCGTTGGGAAACGCCGCCGCGCCGCCGATGGTGTTGAACACGATGTACCATTGCGTGCCGAACACGATGAGGCCGCTCAGCCAGATGTCCGGATTGAGATGGAACGCCACCACGAGGCTGACCGCGGCGCCGAACAGGAGATTGACCGGAAACGCCGCGAGAAACTGCGCGATTGGCTGAACCGCTTCGGCCCAGCGCGGCCTGAGGCCGACCCACACGCTGATCGGCACCCAGACGATCGTGGCCAGCGCCATCAGCACGATGACGCGCAACAGCGTGTAGAAGGTGAGAAGCGTAGCGTCGACGACGTCGGGCCAACCGAGTTCCGTTCCGACATAGGCGACGACGCTCCACAGCGCCCACAGCGCCACGGCGACCACGACGACGATCCAGCCGACGTCGAGAATGCGCGAAGCCGCCGGCGTCGGCGCTAGCGCGTCGGCGCGGAAGAGTCTGGGGAGGCTCAAGCGCCAGAAGGTCACCGAGCGCAGCGCCGCGAAGATCGGGCGGAAGCCCAGTCGGATCCAGTGGGTCCGCTGCAGAAGATCGAGCACCCAGGAGCGTTCGACTTGCTGGCCGACCGACAGCTCGACGCGGAACTTTCCCGCCCAGGCGATGATCGGGCGGAACAGCAGCTGATCGTAAAGCAGAATGACGACCCCCATCGTCGCGACGGCCGCGAGAATGGCGTCCCAGCGTCCCGCGTCGTTGGCGGCGGCGATATAGGAGCCGACGCCCGGCAAGGTGATTGTGGTGTCGCCGACGGTGATCGCTTCGGCGGCGACGACGAAGAACCAGCCGCCCGACATCGACATCATGGTGTTCCAGATCAGGCCGGGCACCGCGAAGGGCGCCTCCAACTGCCAGAACTTCTGCCAGCCGGTGAGGCGGAAGCCGCGCGCGACCTCGTCGAGATCGCGCGGCACCGTGCGCAGCGACTGATAGAGCGAGAAGGCCATGTTCCAGGCTTGGCTGGTGAAGACCGCGAAGATCGCCGCGCATTCCGCGCCGAGCACGTTGCCTGGGAACAGTCCGAGGAAGAACGTCACCGTGAACGACAGGAAGCCGAGAATCGGCACTGATTGCAGGATGTCGAGAACGGGGATCAGCACCATTTCGGCGCGCCGGCTCTTGGCCGCCAGCGTCGCATAGGTGAAGGTGAATACGAACGAAGCCGCCAGCGCCGCGAACATGCGCAGCGCGGTGCGCAGCGCGTAATACGGCAGCTGGCCATAGTCGAGCGAGACGGCGGGCACGTTGGCGGGCGGCAGCGGCGCGGAGATGCCGTGATAAGCGCGCGCGATCGCGGCGAGAACCGCCATGATCACGGCGAGGGCGATCAGGTCCCAATGGTTGGGCAGAACCCGACGGCTGACCGAGGCGATGCTGTAGAGTTTCGACATCAGATCGATCCGGCTGGAGCGACGGGCGGGACGGCGTTCGGGGAATCGGGCGCGCGAAGAAACGCTTGCATGGGAAATCACATCCGCGGGCGCGAAGGCAAACGAAAATATGGTCGGGCGACGCCTTTCCGTCCGAGGGCGACCGATACGGTCGGCGAGGCGCCGTCAGCGTGCCATGCCGGGCGGATGTGACAGGAAGACGACAGGCGCGGGGCGGGCCAAACGCCCTGCCGTCGGCGGCGCTCTCAAGACGCGCGCGCCTGATCCCTGAGCCGCCCCAGGCTCTCTTCGCGCCCGAGCGTCGCCAGCACGTCGAAAATGCCCGGCGAGGTTGCGCGGCCGGTCACGGCGGCGCGCAACGGCTGGGCAATGGCGCCGAGTTTGGCGCCTTGCTCGGCGGCATAGTCGCGCACAGCCGCCTCGGTCGCGGCCGCGCTCCAGCCCTCGATCGCCTCCAGGCGCGGCAGCAGCGCCTCCAGGTGCAGCCTCCCGCCGCGCGCCAGGATCTCCTCGGCCTTTTCGTCCATCGCCAGCGGCCGTTCGGCGAACAGAAAGCCGGCGCCGTCGAGAAGCTCGACGAGCGTCTTGGCGCGTTCCTTCAGGCCGGGCAGCGCGCTCGCGAGCAGGGCGCGCTTGGCGTCGTCGAGCTTGGCCGCGACGGCGGGGCCGCCGGGCAGATAGGGCAGGGCGGCGATCAGCGCTTCGAGCAATTCGGCGTCGGGCGTCGCGCGCATGAAATGGCCGTTCATGTTCTCGAGCTTGACGAAGTCGAAGCGCGACGGCGAGCGGCCGATCGCCGGCAGATCGAACGCCGCGATCAGATCCTCGGTGGAGAAGAATTCGCGGTCGCCCTGGCTCCAGCCGAGCCGCACGAGGTAATTGCGCAGCGCGGCGGGCAGATAGCCCATCGCGCGATAGGCGTCGACGCCGAGCGCGCCATGACGCTTGGAGAGCTTGGCGCCGTCCGGCCCGTGGATCAGCGGAATATGCGCCATGATAGGCAGGTCCCACCCGAGCGCGGCGTAGATCTGCATCTGCCGCGCGGCGTTGGTCAGATGGTCGTCGCCGCGGATGATGTGGGTGACGCCCATGTCGTGGTCGTCGACGACGACGGCGAGCATGTAGGTCGGATTGCCGTCGGAGCGTAGAAGCACGAGATCGTCGAGTTCCTTGTTGGCGAAGGTCACCTTGCCCTGCACCTTGTCGTCGACGATGGTCTCGCCTTCCTGGCGCGCGCGCAGGCGGATCACCGGCTTGACGCCGGGCGGTGCTTCGCTCGGACCGCGGTCGCGCCAGCGCCCGTCGTAGCGCATCGGCTTGCCCTCGAGGCGAGCCTTGGCGCGCATCTCCTCGAGTTCCTCGGGGCTCGCATAGCAGCGATAGGCGCCGCCCGAGGCGAGCAATTGTTCGGCGACCTCGCGATGGCGCTCGACGCGCTCGTATTGGCTGATCGCCTCGCCGTCCCATTTCAGCCCGAGCCAATCGAGGCCGTCGATGATGGCGTCGACGGCGGCTTGGGTCGAGCGTTCGCGGTCGGTGTCCTCGATGCGCAGCAGGAACTTCCCATTGAAGCGCTTGGCGTAGAGCCAGTTGAACAGCGCGGTGCGCGCGCCGCCAATGTGCAGGAATCCGGTCGGGGAGGGCGCGAAACGCGTCACGACTTGTGTCATTGGGGAATGGCGGTCTTCTTATTGAGGAAGAGGGCGGCCCATGCTGGCCGGCCCGGCGCGCCGCTGTACCACAGCCGCAGGCCGGCGCCAAAGACGGGCGACGTCCGCCGACAACGAAAATGCGAGTTGGCGGAACGAGCGCCCGCGCGCGGCGATCCGCCGCGACGCTCGTTCTGTCGGCGATCGGGGGGTCAGCCTTGGCCGATCGCCAGCGTGACGATCCGGAACAGAACCATTCCGCCGGCGACGACGAGGTAGAGACGCAGCACGCCCATCCAGGTCTTGGCGGCGAGCGAGAAGCTGGCCGGCGGCAGTTGATCCAGCGGCGGCATGCGCCAGGTGTTGCGCGCGATCGTCGCGGCGACCTTATCCTCCGAACGTTTGGCTGCGTTTCCGTTTCGGCTCAGCACGATGGTCGTCAAGGCGACGACCGCAGCGACGGCTCCGCCCCCTTCGAGAATGCCGAGGATCACTTGTTCGTTCGTCGCGTCCGGGAACAGCACCGAGGCGGTCAAGATGATCGAAAGCAGCACCAACACCGCGATGACCGCGCCGGTGAAATAGTTGAGCCAGCGCGGGTTCACCCAGGGTCCGAGAACCGCCTTGTCGTTGCACAGCAGCAGCAGGAATACCGTCGCGCTCGGCAGCAGCACGCCGGCGAGGGTCTGCACCGCCAGGGTCAGCAGCCCGAGCGGGGAGCCGGGCGTGAGCACGACGGCCGCGGCGACCGCGATCAGCAGCGCGTAGACCGCATAGAAACACTTGGCGTCGGTGACTTTGCGGTGCAGCGAGTGGCGCGCCGAGAAGACGTCGCCGATCGCGTAGGCCGTGGACAGCGACACCGCCGAAGCGCCGATGAGGGCGGCGTCGATCAGCGCGATGGCGAACATCACGCCGGCGGTCTTGCCGACGTATTTGTCGATGCCGGCGGCGATGCCGCCCGCATCGGTGAAAGCGCCGAACTCGCTCTGGCCGGCGAAGGTCGCCGCCGTGAAGGCCATGATCGCGACGGCGCCGATGACGACGAGCACGATGCCGATCCACAGATCGAGGCGCTCGTAACGAATGAAGCGCGGGGTGATGCGCTTGTCGATGACGTAGCTCTGCTGGAAGAACAGCTGCCAGGGCGCGACCGTGGTGCCGACGATGCCGATGACGAGCAGCATCACGTCGCTCAACTTGCCGTTCGCAGGAAATTGCGGAACGACGAAGTCGTGCGCGACTTGGGCGAACGGCGGATGGGCCATCAAATAGATGGGCACGAGCAGCAGACTGGCGAAGACCAGCATCATCGAGAAGCGCTCGAAACGCCGGAAGTTGCCGGTGCTGACCGCCGCGACGATCAGGCCGGCGGCGACGACGACGCCCGTGGTCTTGTCGAGGCCGAGGTAATCGAGCGCGAGCGCGATGCCGATGAACTCGGTGACGATGGTCAGCGCGTTGAGCAGGAACAGGTCGATGACGCTGAACGCGCCCCAGAACTTGCCGAAGCGCTCGAAGATCAGGCGCGCGTGGCCGACGCCGGTCACTGCGCCCAGGCGCAGCACCATCTCCTGGTTGACGTAGAGAACCGGAATCAGCAGCGCCAGCGTCCACAGCAGCGTCGTGCCGTAGTTCTGGCCGGCCTGGCCGTAGGTGGCGAAGGCGCCGGCGTCGTTGTCGCCGACCATGACGATGAGGCCGGGACCGAGAATGGCGAGAAGCGTCGTGAGCCGATGCTTCCAGGTCTTGCGCGGCGCGACGTCGCCTTGAAGGATGGTGCCGAAGGCGCCCTGGATGGTGCCGATGTGCGCGTCGTCGAGGACCGCGGCGCCGGCATTTTCGGCGTTAACGTGGAGGGTCATGGCATGCCTCCTTGCCGGACCGGCGCAGGAGGCGAAGCCGTCGTTTCGGCTCTCGAGTTCCTACGTTGCCGCGCGGCGTGTTGAGATTGCGGATCGGGTTCTCTCGGGGGCGCCCGTCGAAACGCCGGAAGCGGCTTCGACGGGCCTACTCGGGCCGTCTTTCATGTTGGAAATCCTTCAACTGGCGAGAGAGAGCCGCAAAGGCGGTTGCGCTTCGCGCGCCCCCTTCAGGGCGGACCAGGCGCAATTCAGCCGGCCGGTGACGGGATCGCGCCGCCATCGGCAGGTCAGCGCGCCGGCGCGCAGGCGACGTGAGGCGTAATTCGCCGCGCTCGGCCGGCGAACGGCGTCGCCCGCCGGCGGCGAACCGACGAATTTCAATAGCGTGATGGAGAGCTGGTTCATGGCTCGCCTCCGGTCCTTGGTTTCGTCCAAAGCCGGAAGGCGAGGGGGCGGCGGACCCTCAGGCCCGACGAACGCCTCGCGCACGGGATTCCGGCCCGTGGACGCTTACGATGTCGATGGGCGACGGATCGACGAACCTGTCCGTCGTCGCGACGCCCGAGATGGTACTGCCCATATCTCTACGGTTGGGTTAAGGAACGCCGGCGGAAGCGAAATTCGCGCCGACAATCGCGGTGTGGCCCCCTGAGTCCTTTCTGTCAACCCCGAATTTCGCCGTGACAGGAGGATCGACGCGGCTTCTTGCGCGCGCCCGATTGCGGGCGCCGAACAGAGCGGCGCCGTGAGGCGGCGACGGCGTCCGCGTCGCGTGCAAATCAGCGCTCCGCCAGCCGCTTTCGACGCCGCGCTGCAAATGCTTCGCCCGTGACACGCCCTCGGTTCGCCCGCCTGCGCACGCCACGCCTCCGGGCTTAGCTTGCCCTCCATGACGACCCCAGCGCGCTCCGGCGTTCTCGCCGTCGCCGGCCGCGCGCGCGCGGCGGCTTGGGCGCCGGATTGGCGCGCGCTGTTCGCCGGGGCGCTCGCTCGGGAGGTCGACGAGCGGCGGTTCTTCCTGTGGATTCCGGTCGCGGCGATGGGCGGCGTCGCGCTGAACATGGCGGCCGATCGCGAGCCCGTGTTGTGGCTGCCGGCGCTGCTGACGGCGATCTTCGCCGCGCTCGCTTGGTTCTCTCGCGCGCGGGCCGTCGCGCTCGGCGTCTGGGTGGGCCTCGCGGCGCTCTCGGCGGGCTTTCTCTCGATGGGCCTGCGCACCGCGCGCGTCGAGACGCCGGTGCTCGACCATATCCGCGTCGTCAAGTTGCAGGGGTTCGTCGAGGAAGTGGACCTGCGCCCGATCGGCGCGCGGCTGGTGATCGGCGTCGTCGACGCGGGCGACATGCCCAAGACTCTTGCGCCGCGCCGGGTGCGGGTGACGACGCGCAAGGCGCCTGGCGTGATCGCCGGCGACTATGTCGCGCTTCAGGCGCGGCTGCTGCCGCCCTCGCGCGCGGTGCTGCCTGGCGGCTACGATTTTTCGCGCGACGCCTATTTCGCCGGCGTCGGCGCGGTCGGCTCGACGCTCGGCGCGATTTCCGTTCTGCCGCCGCCGCGCGAGGCGTCGTGGCGCGAGCGCTTCTTCGCGTCGATCGATCAGGCGCGCAACCGCCTCGCCTTGCGCGTCAATGCGATCATCGGCGGCGACGAGGGCGCGATCGCCGCGGCGATGGTCACGGGAAAACGCGACTTTCTTTCCAACGACGCCAAGGACCTTATCCGTGAGGCCGGCATCTTCCACATCATCACCATCTCCGGCGTGCAGATGACGTTGGTCGCCGGCATATTCTTCGTCCTCGCGCGCCGGCTGCTCGCGTTGTCGCCGACGCTGGCGCTGCGTTACCCCATCAAGAAATGGGCGGCCGGCGTCGCCATGCTCGGCTCGGCCTTCTACGACATCGCCACCGGTTCGCGCGTCGGCACCGAGCGCGCGCTGATCATGACGCTGATCGTGCTCGGCGCCGTCGTGCTCGATCGGCGCGCGTTGACGATGCGCAATCTCGCCCTCGCGGTGCTGGCGATCGTCGCGCTGGAGCCGGAGGCGATCTTAGGCGTCAGCTTCCAGCTCTCGTTCGCCGCCGTCGCCGCGCTGGTCGCGGTGATGGAGGCGCGGTTCGCGCGCATTGACCAAGGCGCCGATCCGTTCGTGCCGACGCGCGTGCGCCCGCCGCGGCGCGGCGCCTTCCTGAGCCATTTCGTCGACAAGCCGCTTGGGCTGCTGTTCGCGACCCTTTGCGCGACCAGCGCCACCGCGTCGTTCATGGCCTATCATTTCCACGACCTCAGCCCTTACGTGCTGATCGGCAATCCGCTGACGCTGACGATCATCGAGTTCTTCGCCGTGCCCGGCGCGCTTCTCGGGACGGCGCTCTATCCGCTCGGCCTCGACGCGCCGGTCTGGCTCTACGTCGGCGCCGGCATCAAGTTCATTCTGTGGGCCGCGCGCTTCATCGCCAGCGCCCCCGGTTCGACGCTGCACCTGCGCGTGTTTGCGCCCTTCGCGCTGCCATTCCTGAGCCTTGCGGTGATGAGCGCGGTCCTGTGGCGCACCTGGCTGTTTCGCGCGATGGCGATCCCCTTGTTGGCGCTCGGCGTCGTCGGCGCCATCGACGGCCCGCGCTACGATGCGATTCTAGCGCCTTCGGGGGATCTGGCCGCGGTGCGCGACGCCGATGGGCGGCTGGAGGTCGTCGGCAAGCGCTTCAACGCCTTCGACGCCGAACAATGGCTGACCGCCGACGGCGACGATCGCGATCCGGCTCAAGCGCGCGATCCCGACGCGCCGTGCGACCGGGCCGGCTGCGTCGCCGCTCTGCCCGAAGGGCAGTCGCTGAGCGTTGTGATCGACCGCGCCGGCTTCGAGGAGGATTGCGCGCGTGCGGCCGTGCTCGTCAGCGCGCTGACCGCGCCGGCCGACTGCAAGGCTGAAGTGTTCGACGAGCGCCGCCTCGCGCTCACCGGCGCCGTCGGCCTCAATTGGGACGGCGCGCGCTTCGTCGTGAGCACGGACCGCACGGCGCTGGAAGACCGCCCGTGGTCGCCGGCGCCCAAGCGCGCGCGGCCCGATCGCGTCGTGCGGCCGGGGCAGGGCGGCGCGAAGGGGGCCGACCCGGCGGACGCGCCCGACGATTCGCCGCCCTAAAAGCGCCGGCTTGGCGTCGGCGCTGGCGCCGAAGCGTCCCGGGCGCTAACATTCGAACTCGACCCGCCAGCGGGAGCCGATCAGCAGCGCATCGAAGCCGTTCCAGAAGGAAGGGGCCATAACATGCAAGTGCCAATCGAGATCGCCTTTCAACACTGCGAGCCTTCCGAGGAGATTCGATCCGAGATCGCCAGGCACGCGAAACGCCTGGAAAAATTCAGCCATCGGATCACGAGCTGTCATGTCGTGATCACTAACCCCCAGACCCGACACCGACGCGGCGATCTATTCCAGATCGATCTTCGCATCGCCATGCCCGACCACAACGACGTCATGGTCAATAAGTCACATGGCGACGCGCCCGAGCGCGAGCATGCCCTGGTCGCGATCAGGGAGGCTTTCGATGCGGCGGTGCGGCAAATCGAAGACGTCACGCGCGACATGCGCGGTCAAGTCAAGGAACACATTGCCGAGGACCATGGCCACGTGACGAAGTTCCTCGCCGGGGAAGATTGCGGCTTCATCGAAACGCCGGACGGACGGGAAATCTACTTTCACCGCAACGCCGTTCTCGACGGCGCGTTCGACCGCTTGAGCGTCGGCTCCGAGGTCCGCTTCATCGAGGAGCAGGGCGAGCGCGGCGCGCAGGCGAGCACCGTCCGCTTGGTCGGCAAGCACCACCCCGCGTAGAGCGCGCTGTTTTCGGATCGATCGATCGCCGCGCTTCGCTCGCGATGAGGGCAGGGGTCTGGTTCGACCTGAAGACGGCGCGCGTTCGTGCAGGCTCCGGCGCCTCAGCAGGTCACGTGCATCAGGGCGATCTTTTTCTCGTGCGATTCGTTGAAAGCGCGGATCGCCTCGGGCGTCGGCGCCAACACGACGTGACAATGTTTCTTGTCGAAGTATTCGCTGGCCTCGGGAGACAGGCGCACGTTGCCCTGCTGGCCCGCTCCCACGATCAACAGATCGCAACCCTTCTCGAAGACGAATTTGGCTTCTGCCTTCGATATGACGTGCGACGTTCCGTATAGCTCTTTCGAAAGCCGCTTTCGCCGCTTTTCGACTTCGCCGGAAAGACGAATGATCACGTCGTGCGGATAGGTCTTGCCGTCGATCGTGATCGCGCCGAATTCAGTCGCCTCGATCGGCATGGGCGTCTCCCTTCGACCGTCGCAGGCGCAGCGCTCTAGCGACCGGCGGGCGCCGCCCACAAGCCG
Organism: uncultured Alphaproteobacteria bacterium; assembly: GCA_963759955.1. Classification (GTDB taxonomy): domain Bacteria; phylum Pseudomonadota; class Alphaproteobacteria; order Rhizobiales; family Beijerinckiaceae; genus Roseiarcus. The sequence goes on along the minus strand of CAVXCA010000099.1, from coordinate 32,345 downwards.
CGCAGCGGATGCGGCAGCGTCTCGATGATCTTGGCGGTCTCCCCGGGATCGAGTTCCTTGCGCAGCAGGTCGAAAACGGCCTTGGTGACGTTCAACGCGTCGCGCGGGAACTGCGGCGGCAGTTGCGCCGCCACCCGGGCCGCGAATTCGGTCGGCTGCCGTTCGTCCGTCGGCTTGCCGGCGAGACGCCAGCCCTCGTAATAAATCCCTCGCACCAGGGTTGGCAGTTGCGCCCCGAGATGCACCGCTTGCTCCGGCGTGAGCCGGTCGCGCAAGGCATGGAGCACGGCGCGAAGCCCATTATAAGCGTGCTGGCGATCGCCGAGCTCGTAATCTTCGACCAGTTTCTTGAGCCAAATATTTGTTTGCTGGGTCGTATGGTCCAGCGCCGCGACTTGGGTGTCGTTCATCGCCACATCCCCTTTATTGGGGTTTCGGTAGTTTCGACCTATCTTTGCGCGGCCGAGGACGCATTGATTCGGCTCAAACGCGGATCGCGCGGCGCCGCTAAGAGGTTTACGTCCGCGTGATGGAAAGAATATCGGGAGATGCGCATCTCTCAATCGTGAAGCGGCTTCGCGCGGCGCCGCCGCGCCGAGGCGTTTCGTTTGTCCGGAGTCCGAAATGAACAAGCTCGCCCTTCCACACGACGCGTTCGTCTTCGTCGGCGACGGCCGCAAGGCGCTTTTCCTGCGCAACGCCGGCGACGAGAAGTTTCCCAATTTGGTGACCGAGCGCGTAATCGTCGATGACGAGAACCCGCCTACGCACGAGCAAGGCACCGATCGCCCCGGTCGCGGTTTCGCCAGCGCTCATGCGAGCCGGCACAGCGCCATGGAAACGACGGACTGGCATGAAATCGAGGAGCATCGCTTCACCCAGCGGGTGTCCGCCGCTCTGGAAGCGCTGGTGCGCGAACGCGGCGCCCCGGCGTTGCTCATCGTCGCGCCGCCGCGCGCTCTGGCGGACTTGCGCCAGGCGCTTCACGCCGACGTGAAGGCGCGCGTCGTCGGGGAAATCGACAAGGATCTGACCAAACATCCCGTTTGGGAGATCGAGCGGCATATCTTGGCGTGATGGGCGGACTTTTGCAGGCGCGGCCGGGGGCCGCGCTGCTATCCGTCGATTCAACTGCGAGCGGCAAGGCGCTTCGCGCCGGACGCGGCCATCGCGCGCTGGGCTGAGAGAGAACCGCAAACAAAAAGGGCGCCCGAAGGCGCCCTGATCGAAGGCTATCCAAGCCGCGCTCTCGCGCTCACTTGATCTTGGTTTCCTTGAACTCGACGTGCTTGCGCGCGACGGGATCGTACTTCGTGAAGGTGAACTTCTCCGTCTTGGTGCGGGCGTTCTTCTTGGTCACATAGAAATAGCCGGTGTCGGCGGTCGACAGCAGCTTGATCTTGAGCGAGGCGGCCTTGGCCATGTCAGGGCGTCCGAAATGCGCGGCGCACTGGGCGCCGGGGAAAAACAAAACAGCGCCATCGGGAGGCCCCGCCAGCGCCAGTTGCGCGGCACCATAGTCGGGGAGCGCCGGAAGTCAAGCCGAACGTCGGCGCGGGATGCCACTCAAACGACCGTCCGGCGCATCAGCGACCTGACGACAAAAGGGTGGATCCGGCCAACCGGCGTCATGTACAGGCGGCCGAGCCGATTGTGCGTCTTGACGACGGTCGAGACGATGTAGCTCCTCGGCCGATCGCTCGGAGACTTCGACACGGACACGCGCACGTCGAGATGCCGATCGTCGATTCCCAGCACGAGTTCGTTGTCGCTCATGCCAAAAATGGTGAAGATTCCGAGCCGATCGCCGATTTCGTAAGCGTCGGCGGGCTTGTCCGCGGCGTCGTCCATGGCGCCGACGTCCTCGAGGCCGAGCCGACGCACGACGAAATTGCGGATCGACATCAGGCGCGACACCCAGGGCGGCGTCGCGCGAACCGCGCGCAGGAAGATCTCCGTGGGCGTCAGCCGCGCATCGCTCAGCGGTGCCGCGTAGGCGTCGTAGAAATCGGCGACCGCAAGGGTCGGATGCAGCGCGCTTTCGCTCGGCACGTGGGTCTCGACGACGACAGGCGAAGGCGGATGACCCCGACGTTTCGAAGGCGCGACGTCGCCTCTCACAAAAGTGGGACCAGCGACAACCCCGCGATCGCCAGAAAGACCGGCCACGCGAGATGACGCCCCCGGCTGCTGGCGAACGTCGACAGTCCCGTGGCGAAAAACGTCGCGGCGACGACGGCCAGGACCATGCGGACGGGCGAGGCCGCGGGCGCCAAGGCCAAGCCGATCAAGATCGCGGCGAAGCCCCACCAGGCGATCGTCGTCAGATGCCAGGCGAACCTCAGCGTCCGCCGGGCGAACTCGCTTTTCTCGAGCAGCCCCTGACGCCGTTCCGGCGAGAGTAGCGGCCCAATCAAGAACCGTTCGCCCAGATACGAATGGGCGCCGCCAATGGCCAGAGTGAGGATCGCGGCGAAGAGCAGGGCGGCTTGCATCGTTCCATCCTTCCCATACGTGTCCGTATGGAGACTTATGCGAGGTCGGTTGCCTCTGTCAATACGGCTACGTATGGTGCAGCATGAACACGCGGTTGGGAAAACAGCAATGGATCGACGCCGGATTGCGGGCGCTCAGCGAATATGGAGTTGAGGCGGTGCGCGTCGAGCGCCTAGCCGCAACGCTGCATGTGACCAAGGGAAGTTTCTATTGGCATTTCAAAGATCGCCGATCGTTACTTGAAGCGCTGCTCGAGACGTGGCGGACCCGGGCGACGAACGCCATCATCGACGAGGTCGAGGCCAAGGGGGGCGACGCCGTCGCCAAGCTGCGCGCCCTGTCCACGATCGTTTCCCGAAATCGACGGCCGGCTGGATCGGGCCGTTCGCGTCTGGGCCGGACAGGACGAAATGGCGCGCGGCGCGCTCGGCGAGATCGATCGGCGCCGCCTCGACTATCTCACTTCGCTGTTCGCGGAGCTCTCTTTCACGCCGGAAGAAGCCGTCGCGCGCGCGCGTCTCGTCTATCACGCGCTGATCGGACAGTTCGCGATGGGAGAGCGGGTCGTGCGCGCGAAGCGTCTCGCTGAGCGGCTCGACATCGTCATCCCCATGTTGGTCCGTAAGTGACCGTCGGCTTGCCCTATCCCCAAAGGCCTGCAATGCCGGAATAGACGCCAAACAGGGTGGTCGCCGCGATGAGGGCGCCGGCGATCCAGGCATAGGTCCCGCGCACCTTGAACGGCTTGGGCAGTCGCCGGGCCAAAAGGAAGAGGAACGTCAGCACGATCGGCAGCAGCAGGGCGTTCATCACCTGCACGCCGACGCTCAGCGCCACGAGATTGACGCCCGAGGCGACGATGACCGCGCCGATGATGAGCGCGGCGGCGTAGGCGCCGTAGAACCACGGCGCGTCGGCGGGTTCGTGATCGAGACTGTGATTGACCCCGACGACCTCGGCGAGCGTGCGCGCCGCGGTCAGGGTGACGACGATGGTGGCGACCAGCGCCGCGCCGCTCATCCCCAGTGCGAACAGAATGTCGCCGCCGACCTTGCCCAAAAAGGGTGTGATCGCCTGGCTGATTTCTTGAACCGTGTCGAGCGCGTGATCGCCGCCCGCTTTGCCGAGGGTCGCCGCGACGGCGACGAGGACCGCCGCCATGATGAGCTGGGTCAGCACCGCGCCGCTGGCGGTGTCGAGCCGCGCAGCGCCGAGATCGTCCTTCGTCAGCTTCTTTTCCACAATCGATGACTGCTGAAAGAACACCATCCACGGCATGATGACGGCGCCGATGTTGGCGGAGGCGAGATAGAGGTATTTCGGGTCGCTGAGCGGGACCGACAGTGCGCCGGAGGCGATTTCGCCGGGGCTCGGGTGCGCCATCCACGCCACCAACAGGAACACCAGCTCGAAGCCGCCGACCACGATGGCGACGCGCTCTACGGTGAGGTAGCTATGGGTGAACGCCATGATCAGCAGCGCGCTCACCACCAGCGCCAGGGTGAGGGGGACGGGGACGCCCATCAGGGCGCCGACGCCCGCGATCCCCGAGAGTTCGCTGAGCAGCGCGCCGATGCAGGACACGATCAGCGTCGCCACCGAAAACCACGCCCAGTAGCGCCCGAAATGCAGCGAAATGAGCTCGGCGTGGCCCTTGCCGGTCACCACACCGAGCCGCACCGTCAGTTCCTGGACGATGTAGAGGATCGGGATGAGCAGGAACTGCAGCGCCAGCAGCCGGTAGCCCCACTGCGCGCCGCTCTGCGCCGCGGTGATGACGCTGCCGGCGTCGGTGTCGGCGAGCATCACCACCAGACCCGGACCGGCGACGAGGAGGAAGCGCCGCCAACCGGCGAGGGGAAGAACCGCGGAACCTGACGCCATGCCGGGCGCTTTCGTTGTGGGAGGAAATTCGCTTCGCCGCCCTTAGCGCAACTCCGCGGCATTCAAAAGCGTTTCCTCATAATTCTTCGAGGTCTGCGATCTCGCCGTCGCGATGGCGCGGGACGGGAGGGGATCGCCGCGGTTTGGCTGGGGCGCAACGCCCGGTTTCCTCGGCGCCGTTCAAATGGACGCCGACCGGCTGGAACAAGATCGTCGCGGCCGACGTAAGAGCCTACTGAACACGGCGTCCGTGTGGAATACAGCCTTTCGCCACTCGCCGATGGCCAATTCGTCGGCGCCCGGCTATGGTCGCGGGCCGTCTCGATTCAACGAGTTCGACGATGCTGGAAGCCCGCCCTGCCAAACGCGACGCCACGAACCGCTTCAGCCGCGACGTGCGCTACGCCGTCTACGAAGCGGACGCGGCGATCGGCGCGCTCGTCTACGACATCAAGTCGGAGAGCGCGACGCTGGACGTGCGCGGGCAGGCGTTCGCCGCCGCGCGGGAGCGCAAACGGCAAGACGAGGTTCTCTATCAGGCGGCGCTCCGCAAACTCTCTGGTGGCGAAAAGCCGCCGGCGAATCCGGTCGTGCTGAAGGACGCGGACGGCGCCGTCCTCGCGCAGGCCGAGAGCAAAGGAGTGGCCGGCTGGCGCATCGCGCGCGGCGAGGAGGCCTTCGAACTGCGCCGGCGCTCCGCCTTTTCCCGCCTCTACGACCTCTATTCCCAAGGCCGGGTCGAAGCGCTCGGCTCGGTCGGACAGAGGAAATTATTCACCACTCGGCTTCACGTCGACCTTCCCAGCGAATTCGACACGCCGTTTCAGATTTTCATGCTCGCCTTGCTCACGGATCTGACCTTCGTCTCGCTGGAGCGCACGAGCCAATTCAGCGGTTGAAGGCACTCTCGCGCGCCGGCGCGAGGCGACAAAGGGGGAGGAAACGCTGCGATGACGTTATATGCCGGACCCGTCTTCGAGATGGCGCGCGACCAGTTTCACATCATCGCCGATCATCTCGACATCCCGCTCGACGAGCGCGACCGCCTCTTGCTGCCCAAGCGCGCAATCGTGGTCTCCTGTCCCATCCATATGGACGACGGCCGCACTGCGGTTTTCGACGGATTTCGGGTGCAGCACCATTTGACGCTCGGCCCCGCCAAAGGCGGCACGCGCTTCGCGGCCAATGTCGACATTGGCGAGATCGCGGCGCTGGCGATCTGGATGAGCTGGAAATGCGCGCTCGCCGATCTGCCCTACGGCGGCGGCAAGGGCGGCGTCGCGGTCGATCCGGGCACGCTTTCGCTTCGCGAACTGGAAAATCTGTCGCGACGCTACATGCAGGAGATGATCCCTTTCGTCGGCCCGCGCGTCGACGTGATGGCGCCGGACATGGGCACCAACGAGCAGGTGATGGCCTGGTTCATGGACACTTATTCCATGTATCAGGGCATCACCGTGCCCGAGATCGTCACCGGCAAGCCGGTGGGTTCGGGCGGCACGCTGGGGCGGCGCGAAGCGACCGGCCACGGCGTCGCGTTCCTGTCCTTCCGCGCGATGGAGCGGCTCGGCGTCAATCCCAGCGGAGCGACAGCGATCGTCCAAGGGTTCGGTAACGTCGGTTCGCATGCGGCGCTCGCGCTCGCCCATCGCGACGTCAAAGTCGTCGGGATCAGCGACCACACCGTCGCCCTTCACGACCCCAAGGGCTTCGACGTCCGCGCGGCGGCCGATTACGCGGCGCGCCACGGCGCGCTGAAGGGTTTCGCCGATCAGGCGATGATCGACGCCCGGGCGCTGCTCACTCAGCCGTGCGACGTGCTCGCGCCTTGTGCGATCGAGCGGGTGATCGACGACGAAATCGCGCGCGGCCTCAAATGCCGCATCATCGCCGAGGGCGCCAATGGCCCGACGACGCCGGAGGCCGACCGCGTGCTCGCCGAGCGCAACGACGAAGTCTTCGTCATCCCCGACATCCTGTGCAACGCCGGCGGCGTGATCGTCAGCTATTTCGAATGGGTGCAGGACCTGCAGCAATATTTCTGGTCGAAGGACGAAGTGATGGAGCGCCTGGAGCGCGCGCTCGACCGCTCCTGGAACCAGGTCGTCGAACGCGCCCGTCGCGACGGAATCGCCAACCGCACCGCGGCGCAGGCGATCGGCGTCGAACGGGTGCGCAAGGCCAAGCTGGCGCGAGGTCTGTTCCCGTAAGGCCGAACGCCTGGCGCGGGGCCTGAGCGAGGAGAACGGCGCGTTTCGTTCGGCAAGCGTTTATCGCTCACCCCGATTTGCCCGCTCCATAGACGCCGGCGGGCTCGGCGCAGAGCCTGGCGGCTTCGTCGGGGGAGAGGTCCGAGCGCCACTTGGATGCGTCGAAGCGCTTGCCGGTCACGCCCGCCGAGGACTCGCTCGCCAGCCACACCACGATCGGAACGACGATGTCGGGATCGAGCAGGCGGCTGCGTTCCGCCTCGGGAAAGGACTTCGGGATCATGCCGGTGAGCGTCGCGCCGCCGGGCAGCACCGCATTCACGGTGACCCCCGTGCCCTCCAAGTCCTGCGCCCAGATCTGCGTCTCGGACTCCAACGCCGCTTTCGACGGGCCGTAGGGAGAAAAGCCCCTTCTGCGCATGGTCGCATAAGACATCGAGGTGTTGACGATACGGCCCCATCCGGACTTCAGCATGTGCGGCGCGGCGGCGCGCGCCATCAGGAACGGCCCGTTGACGTTGGCGTCGATCACCATGCGCCAGGTCTTCGGATCGGTTTCCCAGAACCGCGTCGGTTGGGTGAGGAAGCTCTCGCTGACGTATTTCATGCCGCGCCCGGCGTTGTTGATCAGCACGTCGAGCTTGCCGAAGCGCTCGAGCGTCCAATCGACGAGGCGAGCGCAATCATCCTCTTTCGTCACGTCGGCGACGAAGGCGGCGACCCTGTCCTTCGGCGCTTCTGAGGCGACGCGCTCGATCTCCGCGCGCTCGCGCGCCGCGGCGACGACGACCCGCGCGCCCGCTCGCGCCAGCCCCAGAGCCATCGAGCGGCCGAGCCCGCGGCCGCCGCCGGTGACGAGCGCGATTCTGTCGTGAAGAGAAAGGTCCATGGGTCCCTCCTTCAAGCCTTGGCCGGCGGCGTGCGTCCGCATTTGCCGATCGGCTCGAATGCGCCAAGATGCAGATCGGCCAGCCTATCGACAGCGGCGGGCGATTCAAGCGAGTTCGCATCGCCACGACGCGCGGGCCGCGCGCAACTCCGCCCTTGGCGGGCGCTGTCGCAAGGCGCATGACGAGCGCGCGTGGGCGGGCGCCCGACGGCGGGCGCAGCAGAGCGGGGGCGTCAGGCGATGAAAGCGGCGCACGAGCTTGGCGAATCCTTGCGTCTCCTCGGCACGCGCCGCTTCGGCACATATTGGCTGTCGACTTTGCTGTCCAACATCGGCACCTGGGCCCAGGGGGTCGCCGAACCCTGGCTTCTCATCAGCCTCGGGGCGTCGCCGTTCCTGATCGGGCTCGACTCGTTCGTGATGAACGCGCCGGTGTGGCTGTTGACGCTGGTCGGCGGCGTGCTCGCCGATCGCGCCGATCGACGCCGCGTCATCACGCTCTTTCAGTCGATCCAGATGCTGTGCCCGACGCTGATCGCCGTGCTGCTGGTCTATGGCTCGGTCGGACCGTTCCTGATCATCGCGCTTTCTCTCGTCGTCGGCGTCACCGACGCGCTGTCGATGCCGTCGTTTCAGTCGATCGTGCCCTCGATCGTCCGGCGCGACCAGATCGCGCGTGGCCTCGCGCTCAATTCGACGCAGTTCAATCTTTCGCGCATCCTCGGACCGGCGATCGCCGGCGTGCTGATGGCGAGCGTCGGCACCGTCGCGTGCTTCGCGCTCAACGCGGCCTCTTACATTCCGTTCATTGGCGTCGCGCTGTGGATTCTGCCGCGCCGGGCCGCGCGGCCTCCCGCCGACGACTCGTTCGACGCCGGCCTGCTGCTTTCGGGTCTCTCGGAGATCGCCCGCGCGCCGCACCTGCGCGGCGCTCTGCTGACCGTGTTCGCGACCAGCGTGCTCTGCGGCCCGCTGATCGTATTCGCGCCCGTCCTCGTCAGCGCGGCGTTTCACGGCGACGCCGGCGAATTCAGCGCGGCGGTCGCGGCGTTCGGCGTCGGCGGCCTTGTCGGCGCGACCGGCCTGCTCGCGATTTCTCCCGAGCAGGATCGGCGTCGATGGAGTTCGCGTTTCGCGGTCTTCTACGGCCTGACGGTCGCGTTGGTCGCGCTCGCGCCGTGGTTCTGGGGCGTGCCCGTGCTGATGGCGCTCGCGGGCGCGGCAATGACCGTCAGCAACACTTCGGCCAATTCGCTGCTCCAGGCCACCGCGAGTCCGCGCCTGCTCGGGCGGACGGTGAGCCTGTTCATGCTGGCGACGCGCGGCGGCATTCCGCTCGGCGCCTTGTTGACGGGGCTCTCGACGGAGACGCTCGGCGTGAGGCACGCGCTGCTCCTCAACGGCGTCTTGGCGGTGATCGTTCAGCTCGCGATCGGACGAGCGTGGATGCGGTCGCCCCTTCCCAAACCCGCGGCCACCCCGAAGAGCGCCTCCGCATGAGGTTCAGAGACTTGGCGCCGGAGTTAGCGCGGGTCGTCGTCGCCGCGGCGATATTCCGCCGTGAGTTCGTCCAACTTCTGCTTGAGGTCCGGATCGAGCTTGTAGGCGGTCGCCGCCAAGGTGTCGTCCAATTGCTCGGGGCGGCTCGCCCCCAGAAGCGGCGCGGTTATCGCGGGGTTGGCGAGCGTCCAGGCGATCGACAGCGTCGTCAGCGGCGTTCCCGCTTCGAGGGCGAGGCGTTGCAAACTCGCGACGGTCGCGAACACGCGCTCGTGCCAATAGCGGTTCTGATAGAGATCGGCGACCGATCCCAAGGTGAAGCGCGTGCCCGGCGTCGGCGCGGCGTCGAGCCTGTGCTTGCCGCTCAGCATGCCTCCGGCCAGCGGGTTGTAGGGGATCACGCCCAGACCCTCTTCCGCGGCGAGGGGCAGCAATTCGCGTTCGATTTCGCGGAACAGCAAACTGTAACGCGGCTGGATTGAGACCGGGCGGGCCCAGCCCTTGAGATCGGCGCGGCCGAGCGCCGTCGCGATCCGATAGGCGAGAAAATTGGAGACGCCGACGTAGCGCGCCCTGCCGGACTTCACGATGACGTCCAGCGCCTCCAGCGTTTCGTCGAGCGGCGTCGTCCGGTCGTCGGAATGGAGTTGGTAAAGGTCGACGTAGTCGGTCTGCAAACGACGCAACGAAGCGTCGACGGCGTCAATGAGATGCTTGCGCGAGGCGCCCTGGTCCCAAGGATTCGGCCCCATTTTGCCGACCCCCTTCGTCGCCAGGATGTAGGACCCGCGTTGACCCTTGAGCCAGCGCCCGACGATTTCCTCGGTGCGCCCGACCGTGGGCAGGCCTCCGCCGACCGGATAGACGTCGGCGGTGTCGAGGAACGTGACCCCCGCCGACGCCGCCTTGGCCAGGATCTGGCGCGCGACGTCTTCCTCCGTCTGGAAGCCGAACGTCATGGTGGCGAGCGCGAGGCGCGAAACGGTGAGGCCGGTCAGGCCCAGACAGGCAGTGGGCATGCTCATGCGACAACGCCTTCAGCTTGGATTTACAGGCGCGGCGGAAGCAGCCGATCCCGATCGCTTTATCCTGTGCGTCGGCCGTGTAGGAACGAGAAGATGGCCGAACGCGCCGATTGAAGCAAATCACTTATCCGTCTTGCGAGGCTGCGCGCCCGACGCGCCGTGGCGGCGTGAACCCTCGGCGCGCTTGCCCCCTTGCAGCGTGGGAGAAGCCGTGACCACTATTGCGTTCACGTTCCTCCACGCCAGGACTGCCGCCCCATGCCGCACTTGTTCAGCGAACTTCGGCTGCGCGAAGTCGCGCTCGCCAATCGTATCGGCGTTTCGCCGATGTGCCAGTATTCCTGCGTCGACGGCTACGCCAACGATTGGCATTTCGCCCATCTGGCGGCGCGCGCGGTCGGCGGCGCGGCGCTGGTGTTCACGGAAGCGGCGGCGGTCGCGCCGGAGGGGCGGATCTCGCCGCAGGATGTCGGCGTCTGGAGCGAAAAGCACTTCGAGCCGCTGGAGCGCATCGCGCGCTTCCTCGACGGGCAGGGCGCGATCGCCGGGATTCAGCTCGCCCACGCCGGGCGAAAGGCGAGCGTCTATCGGCCTTGGTCAGGGCGCGGCACCGTACCCGAGGCGAGCGGCGGCTGGCGTCCGGTCGGGCCAAGCGCGATCGCGTTCGGCGACGGCTACGCGACGCCGGACGAACTGGGCCTCGATCGCATCGAGGCGTTGCAGCAGGCGTTCGCGACCGCGGCGCTGCGCGCCTACGCCGCGGGGTTCCGGGCGATCGAAATTCACGCCGCGCACGGCTACCTCGCGCACCAGTTTCTTTCGCCGCTGAGCAATCGCCGCGCCGACGCCTACGGCGGCTCGTTCGACAATCGCACGCGCTTCCTGTGCGAGTGCGTGGCGGCGGTGCGTCGGGTTCTGTCCGAGAAGTGCCCGCTGTTCGTGCGCATCTCGGCGACCGATTGGACGGAGGGCGGCTGGGACGTCGACCAGTCGGTCGAGCTCGCGCGCCGTCTGAAGAGCCTCGGCGTCGACGTGATCGATTGCTCGTCGGGCGGCAACGTCGAGAAGGCGGTGGTTCCCGTCGGACCCGGCTACCAGGTCCCGTTTGCGCAACGGATCAAGCGCGAGGCGGACATCGCCACCGCGGCGGTCGGGATGATCACGGCGCCAGCGCAGGCGGATCAGATCATCGGCACCGGCCAGGCCGATCTCGTGCTGCTCGCGCGCGAGGTGCTGCGCGAGCCCTATTGGCCGCTGCGCGCCGCGCGCGAACTCGGGCGCGCCGTGCCGTGGCCGGCGCAATATCTGCGCGCCGCGCCGACCGACGCGCCGGAGCGCACGCCCGCGCACGAGATCGATTGACGCCGAAGGGGCGCTTCGCTTCCCAGGAGGTCGGGCGCGAACCGTTTGGCCGGACCGAGGCTTTGTTTTATACTGCGAAGCCAGGGAGGAGCGGCCGTCGGCGTCGCCGCTCATAGAGAGGCAGTCGATGCCCGTGTCATATTCGCCGTGGCTGGTCGCGCTGTCGGTGGCCTTGGCGATCCAAGGGTCGTATGTCGGCCTGAGCCTCGCCGTTCAGGTGGCCGAGGCCGAGGGCGCACGGCGGCGCGTTCTGCTCGCCGGCGCGGCGATCTGCCTCGCGCTCGGCGTCTGGACGATGCATTTCGTCGGCATGCTCGCCGAACGCGTTCCGTTCCCGATCGACTACCTCGTCGTGCCGACGCTGCTTTCGTTTCTCGTCTGCGTCATCGTCGTCGGCGCGGCGGTGCTCGCCGCGAGCGCCGGCCCGCCGACCCTGCCGCGCCTCGGCGCCTCGGCGGTGTTCATGGGGCTGGGCATCGTCGCGATGCATTACGTCGGCATGCAGACGCTGCGCGCCTGCGCCGAAATGGTCAATGCGACGCCGTTGGTGCTGGCGAGCGTCGCGGTGGCGATCGCCGCGTCGGCATTGGCGTTGTGGCTCGCGTTCGGCTGGTCGTCGCATTCGCTGCCGTTTTCGGCGAACGCGTTGGGCGTCGCCATTTCCGGCATGCACTACACCGCGATGAGCGGGCTCTCGCTCTATCCGCTCAGCGCGGGCCCAGCCGTCGCGCCGGCGCTTTCGCCCGATCTGCTCGCGGTCATCGTCGCCATCGTCGCGTTCCTGGTCTCGGGCGGCTTCCTGCTGCTGCTGGTGCCCGAGCGGACCGCGCCACCGCGCGAAGCGTCGGTCGACGCGCCCGTCGCGCCGAGCGAACCCGTCGTGACCGCGGTCGGCACGTTTTCGCCGCTCGGCGGCGCCGGCGGGCCGCCGCGCCGGCCGGCGAGCCACATTCCGGTCGAGCGCAACGGCCTGACCCAGCACTTTCCCGTCGATGCGATCGTCGCCGTGCGCGCCGACGCGCATTACACGCATGTCTTCGACGGCGCGACGACCTGGTTCTGCCCGTTGTCGATCGGCGAGATCGAGCAGAGGCTCGACCCGCAACGCTTCGCGCGGGTCCATCGCAGTCATATCGTCGCCATCGCCCGCGTCGAAGGCGCCAAGTTCAACGGCGACTGTGGTGTGCTCGAGCTTGCCGGGCGGGAGCGCTACAGCGTGCCGGTCGGCCGCGGCCGCATCGGCCAGATCAAGGCGCGCCTCGCCCGCGTCGATCGGGCCGCGGAATAGGGCGCAATCAAGTCATCGATCCTGACGCAGTTCGTGCGGTAAGGCCGCATTTGGCGCCCGTGCGGCCCATTTTGTGATTGGATGCTTTCCCTTTTTCGGAGCGCGGTGCGACAATTTGCCGCAAGGGGAGGATTCCCCGACCAACATGCGCCGCGAACGTCGACGGAGCCGAACTGGCCCGATCCGGCGGAGCGGCCGGGGAGGACGACGTGATTCCTGGCGCCTTCGCCTATCATCGCCCCAACTCGATTTCCGAGGCCGTCGCTCTGCTTAGCGAACTGGGAGAGGACGCCCGCCCGCTGTCGGGCGGCCACAGCCTCATCCCGATGATGAAGCTGCGCCTCGCCAAGCCTTCCGACCTCGTCGATCTCAACGCGATCGCCGAGCTCAAGGGCATTCGCGAGGACGGGGCGGAAATCGTCGTCGGCGCGACGACCACCCAGTACGAAATCATCGGCTCGGCGCTCCTTGCTGCCAAGGCGCCGATCCTCGCCGAGGCGGCGCTGGTCATCGCCGATCCCCAGGTGCGCTACCTCGGCACGCTCGGCGGCAACGTCGCCAACGGCGATCCCGGCAACGACATGCCGGCGGTGATGATGTGCCTCGGCGCGACCTATCAGCTCGCCGGCAAAGGCGGCGAGCGGCGCGTCGCCGCGCGCGACTTCTACCAGGGCGCCTATTTCACCGCGCTCGAGCCCGGCGAGATCGTCGCCGCCATCCGCATTCCCACCCCCAAGGCGGGCCACGGCTACGCCTACGAGAAGCTGAAGCGCAAGATCGGCGACTACGCGACCGCCGCCGCGGCGGTGGTGCTGACGATGGCGGGCGGTCGCGTCACTTCTTGCTCGATCGGCCTCACCAATGTCGGCGAGACGCCGCTGTGGGCCGAAGAGGCAGGACGAATCCTGATCGGATCGAGCCTCGACGCCGCCGCCGTAAAGCGCGCCGTCGTCGCCGCCGAAGCGATCACGCGGCCCGCCTCCGACACGCGCGGCCCCGCGCAGTACCGCACGAAAATGGCCGGCGTGATGCTGGCGCGCGCCCTCGAACGCGCCAAGTCGCGCGCAACCTGAGCCGGAGAGGCCCATGCCCAAGACGCACGTATCGATGACGGTGAACGGCAAGCGGATCGAAGGCCTGGTCGAGCCGCGAACCCTGCTGATCCATTTCCTGCGCGACGATCTCGCCCTTACCGGGCCGCACATCGGCTGCGAGACGACCCATTGCGGCGCCTGCACGGTCGACCTCGACGGCAAGTCGGTGAAATCCTGCACGGTGTTCGCGGTCCAGGCCGACGGCGCCTCGATCCTGACCATCGAGGGCATCGCCGCGCCCGATGGCGCCCTGCACGCGCTGCAGGAGGGCTTTCGCGAAATGCACGGATTGCAGTGCGGCTTCTGCACGCCGGGCATGATCACCCGGGCCTACCGCCTGCTGCAGGAGAACCCGAACCCGACCGAAGAGGAAATCCGCTTCGGCATCTCGGGCAATCTGTGCCGCTGCACCGGCTATCAGAACATCGTCAAGGCGATTCAGTACGCCGCCGCCAAGCTGAGGGGCGTGCAGTTCCAGGAGGCAGCGGAATGAACGCGATCTCGCCGACTTCGCAAGAGCGCTCCGACAAGCTTCAAGGCCTCGGCTGCAAACGCAAACGCGTCGAAGACATTCGCTTCGTACAGGGCAAGGGCAATTACGTCGACGACCTCAAGCTGCCGGGGACGCTCTATGGCGATCTCGTGCGTTCGCCGCACGCCCACGCGCGCATCAAGGCGATCGACGTCTCGAAGGCGAAGAACGTCCCCGGCGTGCTCGCGGTGCTGACCGCCGCCGATCTGAAGCCGCTGGCGCTCCATTACATGCCGACGCTGGCGGGCGACGTGCAGGCGGTGCTGGCGGAGGAAAAGGTCCTGTTCCAGAACCAGGAAGTGGCCTTCGTCGTCGCCGAGACCCGCGAGGCGGCGGCCGACGCGGTCGACCTCGTCGAGGTCGACTACGAAGCGCTGCCGGTTGTGATCGACCCGTTCAAGGCGATGGCGCCCGACGCGCCGCTGCTGCGCGAGGACATCAAGGACAAGACGGACGGCGCCCACGGCAAGCGCAAGCACTACAACCATATCTTCACTTGGGAGATGGGCGACAAAGGCGCGACCGACTCGGCCTTCGAGCGCGCCGAGGTGACGATCAAGGAGCTGATCTCCTATCAGCGCGTGCATCCTTCGCCGCTCGAAACTTGCCAGTGCGTCGCTTCGTTCGACAAGGTGCGCGGCGAACTGACGGTATGGGGCACCTTCCAGGCGCCGCACGTCATCCGCACCGTGGCGTCGCTGATCTCCAAGATCCCCGAACACAAGATCCATGTGATCTCGCCCGACATCGGCGGCGGCTTCGGCAACAAGGTCGGCGCCTATCCCGGCTACATCTGCGCGATCGTCGCCTCGATCGTCACCGGCCGGCCGGTCAAATGGGTCGAGGACCGCATCGAGAACCTGTCTTCGACCTCGTTCGCGCGCGACTATCACATGACCGCCGAAATCGCCGCGCGGCGCGACGGCAAGGTCACCGGGCTGCGCGTGCACGTGCTCGCCGACCACGGCGCGTTCGACGCCTGCGCCGACCCGTCGAAATGGCCGGCGGGGTTCTTCAATATCGTCACCGGCTCGTACGATTTCCCGGTCGCGCATTGCTCGGTCGACGGCGTCTACACCAACAAGCCGCCGGGCGGCGTCGCCTATCGCTGCTCGTTCCGCGTCACCGAGGCGGCCTATTGCATTGAGCGGGCGATGGACATCCTCGCCCACAAGCTCGGCATCGACCCCGCCGAACTGCGGATGAAGAACCTCATCCGGCGCGAGCAGTTCCCGTACCAGTCGGCGCTCGGCTGGGAATACGACTCGGGCGACTATCACGCCGCGTTGCAGAAGGCGATGGATTCGGTCGGCTACGCCAAGCTGCGCGCCGAGCAGAAGGCCAAGCAGGAAGCGTTCAAGCGCGGCGAGACGCGCGAGCTGATGGGGATCGGCGTTTCGTTCTTCACCGAAATCGTCGGCGCCGGCCCGTCGAAGAATTGCGACATTCTCGGCATCGCGATGTTCGACAGCGCCGAAATCCGCGTCCATCCGACCGGCTCGGTGATCGCCCGGCTCGGCACCAAGTCGCAGGGGCAGGGGCACGAGACGACCTACGCCCAGATCATCGCCAGCGAACTCGGCCTCCCCGCCGACGACATTACCGTGGAAGAGGGCGACACCGACACGGCGCCCTACGGCCTGGGCACCTACGGGTCGCGCTCGACCCCGGTTTCCGGCGCGGCGACGGCGATGGCGGCGCGCAAGATCAAGGCGAAGGCGCAGATGATCGCCGCGCATCTCCTGGAAGTGCACGACGACGATCTCGAATGGGACGTCGACCGCTTCCGCGTCAAGGGCGCTCCGGAGCGCTTCAAGACGATGAAGGAGCTCGCCTGGGCGGCCTACAATTCCGTGCCCAAGGGCATGGAGATGGGCCTGGAGGCGGTCAACTATTACGATCCGCCGAACATGACCTTTCCGTTCGGCGCCTATATCTGCGTCGCCGACGTCGACGTCGACACCGGCGTGACCAAGATCCGCTTCTTCTACGCGCTCGACGACTGCGGCACGCGCATCAATCCGATGATCATCGAGGGCCAGGTGCACGGCGGACTGACCGAAGCCTTCGGCATCGCGATGGGCCAGGAGATTCGCTACGACGAAACCGGCAACGTGCTCACCGCCTCGTTCATGGACTACTTCATGCCCACGGCGGTCGAGACGCCGAAATGGACGACGGATTGGACGACGACGCCCTCGCCGCATCATCCGATCGGCGCCAAGGGCGTCGGCGAAAGCCCGAACGTCGGCGGCGTGCCGTGCTTCGCCAACGCCGTCAACGACGCGTTCGCGTTCCTCGGCTCGACGCATATCGCGATGCCGCACGATCACTGGCGCACCTGGACGGCGGCGGACAAGCTGGGACTGCACGCGTAAGGCGCGGCCGGGCGCGGGCGGCCGGGCGCCGGAAGGATTCGTCGATGCCCCTCGCGCGGGAAGACATCGCCAAACGTCTCGCCGAGGTCGGCTACATCGCCGACCGCGATCTGGCGACGGCGTTGTGGATGATGGATTTTCTCAAGCGCCCGCTGCTGCTCGAGGGTCAGGCGGGCGTCGGCAAGACGGAAGTCGCCAAGGCGCTGGCGAGGCTGCACGGCGCCGAGCTCATCCGCCTGCAATGCTACGAGGGGCTCGATCAGAACGCCGCGCTGTACGAATGGAACTACCAGCGCCAGCTCCTCGCCATCAAGGCGCGCGAGGGCGCGGGCGAGTCGGCCGAGCGCATCGAAGAGCAGATCTTCTCCGAAAAATACCTGCTCGAACGCCCGCTGCTGGCGGCGATCCGGCGCACGAAGCCGCCGGTGCTGCTGGTCGACGAGGTCGATCGCGCGGACGAGGAATTCGAGGCGTTCCTGCTCGAACTGCTGTCCGACTTCCAGGTCTCGATCCCCGAACTCGGCACGATCGCCGCGGTGACGATCCCGCGCGTCGTGCTGACCTCCAACGCCACGCGCGAGCTCTCCGACGCGCTGCGCCGGCGTTGCCTTTATCATTATGTCGACTTTCCCGACGTCGAGCGCGAGGCGGCGATCATCCTCGCGCGCACGCCGGGCGTCGCGCGGTCGCTCGCCGAGCAGATCGCGCGGCTCGTCGCGGCGATCCGCCGCGAAGACTTGCGCAAGGCGCCGGGCGTCGCCGAGACGCTCGACTGGGCCGCCACGCTCGCCGGGCTCTCGGTCGAAGACCTGCGCGATTTGCCCGAAGTCGTGCACGACGCGTTGATTTGCCTGCTCAAGACGCATGAGGACCGCGCGCGTCTGACGCGCGAGACGATGCAGCGTCTGATCGGCAAGGTCGCTTGAGGGACGCCATGGCCGCATCCGCCGATTTCGTTCAGGGGCAGGGGCTGGACGGCAAGCCCGCCGCCAGGGTCGCCGCGTTCGCGAGGCTGCTGCGCGACAACGGCTTCGCGGCCGGCCTCGCGGAGAGCCGCGACGCGCTCGCGGTGCTCGCTTCGCCCGCCGGGCGGCGGCCCGCCTTGCTCAAGCCGGCGCTGCGCGCGCTGTTCTCAGCGACGCGCGAGGACTGGCTGCGCTTCGATGCGCTGTTCGACGCGTTCTGGCGCGGCGTCGGCATGCGCCGCGTCCAGCCTCTGCGCGGCGCCGGCGCGGCGAGCCCGGCGCGCCGCAAGCCGCTGCCGGGCGATTTTGCGCCGCAAGCGCCGCCCGCGCCGAACGAAAGCGGCGCCCGCGACGACGAAACCGGCGAGGCATCTACGAGCGGCGATCGGCGCGACGCCGCCTCGCGCGCCCGCGCGCTCGCGAGCCGCGACATCCGCCATATCGCCGACGCCGAGGAGGCGGCGAAGGTCCACGCTCTCGCCGAGCGGCTCGCCAAGCGCATGCGCGCGCGGCTCGTGCGCCGCCAGCGCGCGCGGCGCAGCGGCCGGCGGCTCGACGTGCGCCGCACCATCCACCACAGCGTCGCCCATGGCGGCACGCCGATCGAACTCGTCTGGCGGCGGCGCAAGCCTCGGCCGCTGCGGCTCGTGCTGCTGCTCGACGCCTCCGGGTCGATGGAGCTCTACACCGCGTTCTTCGTGCGTTTCCTGCACGCCGTGGTCGACGCCTTCCGCGAGGCGGAGGCGTTCGTCTTCCACACCGGCCTCGTCCACGTGTCCGCCGCGTTGCGCGAGCGCGACGTCGAACGCGCCGTCGATCGGCTCGCGCTGATGGCGCAGGGCATCGGCGGCGGCACGCGCATCGGCGACAGCCTCGCCGACTTCAACCGCTGGCACGCCGCCCGCGTCATCAATTCGCGCACCGCCGTCATCATCGTTTCCGACGGCTACGACACCGGCGAACCGGAGCGCCTCGGGGCCGAGATGAAGCGGCTCGCGCGGCGCTGCCGGCGCATCGTTTGGCTCAATCCGCTGCTCGGCTGGCGCGACTACGAGCCGACGGCGCGCGGCATGCAGGCCGCGCTGCCCTACGTCGATCTGTTCGCGCCCGCGCACAACCTCGAGAGCCTCGCGGCGCTCGAACCTTATCTCGCGAGGATATGACCATGGAACACATCTCCGACGTGCTGGAGCTGGTGCCGTCGCTGAAGGCCAAGGGAGAGGCGTTCGCGCTCGCCACCGTGGTGCGCACGGTCGCGGCGACCGCCGCCAAAGCGGGCGCGAAAGCGATCATCCGCGCCGACGGATCGATTTCCGAAGGCTGGATCGGCGGCGGTTGCGCGCGCGGCGCGGTGCTCAAGGCGGCGCGCGACGCGCTCGCCGACGGACGGGCGCGCCTCATCTCCGTGCAGCCGCCCGACGTTCTCCAGGAGCACGGCGTCAGCGCCGGCGAAGAGCGCGAGGGCGTGCGCTTCGCCAAGAACACCTGTCCGAGCCACGGCACGATGGATATCTTCATCGAGCCGGTGCTGCCGCGCCCGCAAGTCGTGCTGTGCGGTTCGAGCCCGGTCGCCGTGGCGATCGCCGATCTCGCGCGGCGGTTCGGGTTCTCGGTGACCGTCTGCGCGCCCGCGGCGGAGCAGAGCGCCTTTCCCGAGGCCGACCGGCGCATCGACGACTATTCTTTGCCGACATCGGAAGACGGCGAACGCTTCATCGTCGTCTCGACCCAAAGCCGCGGCGACGAGAAGGCGCTGCATGCGGCGCTGTCGACCGACGCCGCCTATGTCGCGTTCGTCGGCAGCCGCTTGAAGGCGCAGACCCTGAAGACGGCTTTGGCGGCGCGCGGCGTCGACGCCGGGCGTCTCGCCGCGCTACGCTCGCCCGCCGGGCTCGACGTCGGCGCCGTCGGCCCCGACGAGATCGCGCTGTCGATCCTCGCCGAGATCGTCGCGTTCCGGCGCGGACGCGATCCGCGAGGGCCGCGCCCGTGACGCAGAACGCGCTCGCCGCAACGCCGCCGCCCGCCGGCAAGAACATGGAGATGTTCGCCGTTTGCTCGGCGGCGATGGCGATTGGGTTTCTCCTCGACCGCGGATTCGGATGGCCGCCGGCTCTGACGGCGCCGTGCGGTGGTTCGCAAACGCTTTGGGCGATGATCGCATGGCATTGGCGCTGCATGCCGGCGACCACTATGCTGATGCTGTTCGCCGGTCCGGCGTGGCTCGGCCTCGACGCCTTGACGACGATCGGCCGCAAGCGCGGCGCGCCGAGGCATGAGTGTGGGGATCGCCCGCTCGCGGCGCTAGGCTGTCATTTCGCCATGCTGGCCGGCATGGCGTCGGCCCTTTGCCTCGAGCCGCGGACCGCGGCGCTTTTCGGCTTTTCCTGGACGAGCGGCGCGGCGATGGCGGCGATGACGTGCGGAATGATTGGCGGTCTGGCGGCGGCTTCGCTGTGCGCAAGACTCACGGCGACGGCGCACGCCGTCGTCGCGGCCTATCGCCGCGCTTCGGCCGCCATCCGCACGGCGAGGCCCGCCAGGACGGTTCCCATCAGCCAGCGCTGAACGGTGGCCCAGGCCGGGCGATCGGCGAGGAACGCCGCGATCGAACCGGCCAAGATCGCATAGGTGGCGTTCATGCTGACGCTGATGGCGATCTGCGTGAAGCCCAGCACGAGCGATTGACTGAAGACGCCGCCGAGGCGGGGTTCGATGAACTGCGGCAGCAACGACAGGTACAGCACCGCGACTTTCGGGTTGAGCAGGCTGGTGAGGAGGCCCATCGCGAACAATTTGCGCGCGCCGGCTTTGGGCAGCGCGCGCACGTGGAACGGCGAGCGCCCGCCGGGCCTGACCGCCTGCCAAGCGAGCACGAGAAGGTAGAGCGCGCCCGCGAAGCGAAGCGCATCGTAGGCGAAGGGCACGGCGACGAGCAGCGCGGTGACGCCGACGGCCGCGCACAGCATGTAGACGACGAAGCCGAGCGCGACGCCGCCGAGCGACACCAGTCCCGCCGCCGGCCCCTGGCAAATCGAGCGCGAAACGAGGTAGATCATGTTCGGGCCGGGCGTCAGCACCATGCCGAGCGCGACGAACGCGAAGGCGAGCCAGCTGGCGAAGTGAGGCAAGAGCGTTCTCCCGTTGCGCGGCCCGGACGACGCAGCGAAGTTCGCCGTGAGTACACGACGGCGAGCCTTGCCGGCAAGGCGCGGCGAACGAGGAGCTGGGAAATTGGCGGAAGAACCTCATTCTTCCCAGGCGGCGCCCGCCGCCGAAATCGCCGTGCGCGACGCCGACGAAGCGGACATGCCGGCGGTTCAGCGGATTTACGCGCATTACGTGCTCAACGCCCTCGCGACCTTCGAGGAGACGCCGCCCACGCTCGAAGACATGATCGCGCGGCGGCGCAAGACGCTCGATCTCGCGGCGCCCTATCTCGTCGCCGAAAGGCGAGGCCAGATCGTCGGCTATTGCTACGCGAGCGCGTACCATTCGCGCCCGGCGTATCGCTACACCTTGGAGGACTCGGTCTATGTCGCCGAGGGTCAGGGCGGGCAGGGCGTCGGCTCGGCGCTGCTCGGCGCGCTGATCGCCCGCTGCGAAGGCGGTCCGTGGCGACAGATGCTCGCGATCATCGGCGACAGCGCCAATCGCGGCTCGATCGCGCTGCATCGGCGCTTCGGCTTCACGCCCGTGGGTACGCTGCGTTCGGTCGGCTTCAAGTTCGGCCGCTGGGTGGACACGCCGATCATGCAACGCGCGCTCGGACCCGGCGACGGTCGCCTGCCGGGCGTCGTCAACGCCGCGGCCGAGCCGAACGCAGCGCGTAGCCAAGACTTTCTCTATGGCGAAGACGGCATGCCGAATTGATCGTCGTCGACGAATCCCGCCGGTCTGAATTTCGGCGATTGCTTCGCCTGGGAACTTGCCCTCACGGCGCCGGCGCGGTGACGCCGACGATCGGTCCGAGCGGGGTGGAATCGTCGTCGCGCTCGAGGTCGGGCGCGTAGAGCGAGGATACCGAGCCGTCGAGGAACAGCGCATCGGTGCAGTGGAGCGCGTCGAGGAACAGCCTGGCGAAGGCGTGAAAGGTGACGGGTTCGTCCGAAATCGCGAAGATCGCGGTCGCGCCGTCGCGCACGCATACGCCGTTGCGGATCTTCTCCGAGGTTCCTGTCGGCTGGATCTTGGGATGGATGTGGCCGTCGATCACCAGCATCGGCCCGGACTGGGTTGCGAAGCGGGCAGGGGGCGGATTGGCGAGATAGCGCGTGGTTTCCATGACGCCCGCGGCGCCGTCGCCGATCCAGAAAATTCCGTTGGGCTTGAGATGAAAATTGCTCCCGCCCTCGCGCGTATCGGCGCGATGCTTGCGTTTGCCGTCCTCGACGAACAGGCCGACCGGCGACTGGTCCGCTTCGAACATACCGGCGTTCATGGCGAAGCGGAGCGCGCGGTCGCGCGCGGCGAGCGTCTGCGCGAGCGCGTCGAAGCCGCCGAACGGCTTGCCGGTCGAGTCCTTCCAGTAGAGGCGGATTTCGTCGCGCCGCGCGTCGAACGTGCATATCGTGTAGGGCGCGCCGTCGAACCCGAGCTGCGCGCAAGGCGGGTTCGCATTCGCGCCCGCCGGCGCCGCGAGCAGGGCGAGCGTAAACGCGAGCGCGCCGACGACGCCTCGGTCGGCCGCCGGGCGGCGGCGCAAGGAGCGGCTCGCGCGCGTCTGCGCCTCCTCTAGGGAAAATCGAATCGCTCCGCATCTTAGCGCGGCGCGGCGTTTCAAAGAACCTTGCCCGGATTCAAAATTCCGTTGGGATCGAGCGTCGCCTTGATTGAGCGCATGACGTCGAGCGCGTTGCGGTCCTTGGTTTGCGCGAGCAATTCGCGCTTCAATCGGCCGATGCCGTGCTCGGCCGAAATCGAACCGGAATGGCGCGCGACGATTTGATGCACTACCGCGTTCATCGCCGTCCATTGGCCGAGGAAGGCGGCCGTATCGGCGCCGACTGGCTGACTGACGTTGAAGTGGATGTTGCCGTCGCCGAGATGTCCGAAGGCGACCACCCGCGCGCCGGGCATGAAGGCCTCGACCGCCGCGCTCGCCTCGCGCAAGAAAGCCGGAACCGCGCCCACCGGCGCCGACACGTCGTGCTTGATCGAGCCGCCCTGCGGCTTTTGCGCGTCGGGTAAAGTCTCGCGAACCGCCCAGAACGCGGCGCGCTGGTCGAGCGAGGCGGCGAGGCTCGCGTCCTCGATGGTCCCGAGCTCGAGCGCGGCGCCGAGCAGGCCGGTCATCGCCTCGTCGAGGCCGCCGGCGATCTGCGAAGCGACTTCGATCAGCACATACCAGGCGTGGCGCCCGCTCAACGGATCGCGCAACGCCGGACGATACGCGAAAGTGAAATCGAGGCCGATGCGCGGCATCAGTTCGAAGCTGGTCACGCCCTGGCCGAAATGCTCGCGCGCGAGCGCCAGCAGCTCCAGCGCCTGGGCGGGGTCGGCGAGGCCGACGAAGGCGGTGGCGCGCGAGCGCGGTCTGGGAAAGAGCTTCAGCGCCGCGGCGGTGATGATCCCCAGCGTGCCTTCGGCGCCGATGAACAGGCTCTTCAGATCGTAACCGGTGTTGTCCTTGCGCAGTTTGCTCAGCGCGTCGACGATCCGTCCGTCGGCGAGCACCACTTCGATCCCGGTGGTCAGATCGCGCGCATTGCCGTAGGCGAGCACCGCGACGCCGCCGGCGTTGGTCGAGAGATTGCCGCCGATGGTGCAGCTCCCCTCGGAGGCGAGCGAAAGCGGAAACAGCCGGTCGGCGCTCGACGCGGCCTCCTGCGCCTGCGCGAGGGTGACGCCCGCCTCGACGATCATCGTCTCGGACAAGGGATCGATCTCGCGAACCCGTTTCATCCGCAGCAGCGAAAGGATGACCTCGGCGCCGCTCGCGTCGGGCGTCTGGCCGCCGACCAGGCCGGTGTTGCCGCCTTGCGGCACGATGGCGATGCGCGCCGCGTTGCAATAGGCGACGACGGCGGCGACCTCCTGCGTGTCGGCCGGGCGCACCAGCGCGAGGGCCTTGCCGCGATAGAGGCCGCGCGGCTCCTCCAGGTTCCCGGCGATTAGCGCCGGGTCGGTCAGCACATGTGCGCCGCCGACGATGCGCGCGAGCGCTTCGAGCGGGGCGGCGGTTTCTTGGGGCTGGTTCACCCGAGCAATCCCCTGGGGCGGCGTTTGGCCGGCGGTCGCCGGAACACGGCGAGAATTTCGACATGCGGGGAAAAGCGGAACTGGTCAAGCGGCGTGACCCTGCCGATCGCATAGCCGCCCTCGACGAGAATGCGCGCGTCGCGCGCGAAGCTTTCGGCGTTGCACGAAATCGCCGCGACGATCGGCGTCCGGCTCGCCGCGAGAGCGCGCGCCTGCGCCTCGGCCCCCGCGCGCGGCGGATCGAACAGCACGCCGTCGAAGACGTCGAGCTCTTCGGCGCGCAAGGGACGCTGGAAGAGATCGCGCGTTTCCGCTTTGAGCGCGCGCAGGCCCGGCGCTTCGGCGGCGGCGCGCTTCAGCGCGGCGATGGCGGCCGCGTCGGCGTCGGCGGCGAAGACCTCATGGTCCTGCGCGAGGCGCAGCGCGAAAGCGCCGGCGCCGCAGAACAGGTCGGCGACGCGCCGCGCGCCCTTCAGCGCGTCCCGAGCGCCCTCAGCCAGCGCGCGCTCGCCCGCTTCCGTCGCCTGCAAGAATCCGCCCGGCGGCGGCGTCGCCAGCGCCGGCCCGAACGCGACTTGCGGCGCGCGGCGCTCGACGACGACCTCGCCATGGTTCGATACGCGCGCCAGATCGAGCCGCTCGGCGGTCTCCACCAGCTTGCGCCGCGACGGCGCGTCGAGCGGCCCGGAGCCGCGTAAGTCAAAATCGAGCCCGCCGAGCGTCGCCGTCGCCTGAATGTCGAGCGGCTTGGCAAAGCCGCGCAGATCGCCGGCGAGCGCCCGCGCCGCGGCGATTGCGCCCGCCATCGCCGGGCTGAACAGCGGGCAGGCGTCGATGGCGACGATTTCATGGGCGCGCGCGCGCATGAAGCCGACGCGCTCGCGGCCGTCCTCGGCGATGCGGGCGTGAAAGGTCGCGCGCCGCCGGCCCTCGCCGTGGGCGTCGACCAGCGCGCCGACCTCGGCCTCGACGCGCGCGCGCTCGAGCGCGCGAACGAGGGTTTCGCGTTTCCATTCGCCATAGAGCGCCGCGCTCATGTGCTGGGCCGCGCAGCCGCCGCAAACGCCGAAATAGGCGCAGATCGGGTCGGCGCGCTCGGGGCTCGAAAGGAGAATTTCGCGAACGCGCGCGCGCTTGGCGTTCTCCATCTCGACGATGGCGCGTTCGCCGGGAAGGGCGCCCGGAACGGTCGTGGCGTCGTCGGCGACGCCGTCGCCGCGTTCGTTCAAGGCGAGAATGGTCAATGTGCGCGTCGTTTCAGCCATGCCGTGCGGCATACAGGAATTCGCGCGCGCCGTCGCCGCCCAGCACCGGCGAGGGGATGAGGCCGAGGCTCGTCCAGCCCAGGCCTTCGACGCAGCGGCGCACCGCCTCGCAGGCGGCCTCAAGCGCGGCGGGGTCCTTGACGGCGCCCTTGACGAGGGCTTCGCGCCCCGCCTCGAATTGCGGCTTGACCAGGCTGACGAGCCACGCGGAGCGATCGGCGAGCGCGAGAACGTGCGGCAGCACCAGCCGTTGCGAAATGAAGCTGACGTCGCAGACGATCGCCTGCGGCGGGACGCCGACGATCTCCGCCGTCAGGCGGCGCGCGTCGAGCCCTTCGAAGACGCGCACGCGCGGATCTTCGCGCAGACGTGCGTCGAACTGGCCATGGCCGACATCGACGCTGACGACCGAACGCGCGCCGCGCTTCAGCAGCACGTCGGTGAAGCCGCCGGTCGAGGCGCCGACGTCGAGACAGGCGAGGCGGGCAGGGTCGAGCGCGAAGGCGTCGAGCGCCGCGGCGAGCTTCATGCCGCCGCGCGAAACCCAGGGATGCGGCGCGCTCGCGACGATTTGGGCGTCCGGCGCGATGGTCTCGGAAGCCTTGCGCACGAGAGCTCCGTCGGCGCTCACCAGGCCGGCGGCGATGGCCTCTTGCGCGCGGGCGCGGCTGGCGAAGAGCCCGCGTTCGACGAGCAGCATGTCGGCGCGCTTGCGCATCGGCGTTGTCGCGAGCCCGCCTCAACGCCGCCGGTCGCGCTTGCGCGCGTGGATGAACAGGCGCGGGTAGGGGAACAGGATCGCGCCGTCGCGCTTGACGCCATAGGCGTCGGCGAGTTCGCGCATGTAACGCTCGAGGAATTGCTCGCGCTCGCGGGCGTCGAGCGGGTGAAGGAAGGGCCTCAGCGCGCTGCCGCGAAACCAATCAACCACCGCGGCGACGCCGGCCATCGGGTGAACGTAAGTGGTCTGCCAGATGTCGAGCGCGCCGCTGAGCGGCGTCAGCCAGGTGTGATAGTCGAAATACGTCGCGATGACGGCGCGGGTCTTGGCGATCGGCACCAGCCGGTCCGACCACGGCCCGTCGGCGGCGATGAGGCGCATCAAGGCGTGGCTCGGCTCCTGGCGGTTGTCGGGCATCTGCACCGCCAGCGCGCCGTCTTCGCCGAGATACGACATCAGGCGCGCGAACAGGGTCTCGTGATCGGGCAGCCATTGCAGCGCGGCGTTGGCGAAGATCAGGTCGGGGCGCTGGCGCGGCCGCCAATTCGCAATGTCCGAGCGCTCGAAACGCACTTGCGGCAGGCGGCGGCGCGCCTCCGCGAGCATCGGCTCGGAATTGTCGACCGCGAGGATTTCCGCTTGCGGGAACCGCTCGGCGAGCAAGCGCGTGCTGGTGCCGGGGCCGCAGCCGAGATCGACAATTCGCCGCGGGGCGATGTCGACGCGCGAGACCAGATCGCGCGCCGGCTGGGTGCGTTCGGTCTCGAACTTGAGATAGAGCGCAGTGTCCCAGTCGCTCACGGGTCTGGCGGAAATTTCGGCAATCGGCATTGGGCGCGCCTGCGCCATCGGCTCCTCCCCCTGTTGGCCCTCAGGCGCCGCCGCGGGCTCGGCGGCGAAACTGCCGGTTGAATGGAGCGCTTTCATGGCGGGAAAGACGCCGTCGGCGAGGGCAATTCTTTTCGTCGCGTCATGTCCTTCGCGCCAGCGCGAGCCCCAATCCCGCGCCCATCAACAGCGAGCCGGTCAGGCGGTTGCGTAAACGGCCGTTGACGCCGAGGGCGCCGCGCAGTCGCGCCGCCAGTAACGCCCAGCCGCCGTCGAGGACAAGCGCCAGCGTGACAAAAGTGACGCTGAGGATCGCGAGCTGCCGGCCGACGTTTCCCGAGACGTCGACGAATTGCGGCAGCAACGCCGCGTAGAACAGCAGCGTCTTGGGATTGGTCAGCGAAACCAGGAAGCCGCGCCAAAAAATCACGCGCGCCGCGCGCCGCTCGGGCCGCGCCCGCGTCAGATCGAGCGCCGGCGCACGCCACGCCCTGAGGCCGAGAAAGACGAGATAGGCGACGCCGATCCAGCGCAGGATTTCGAACCCATGCGCGAGCGCGCCGAGCAGCGTCGTCATCCCCAGCGCCGTCAACCCGAGTTGCACGACCATCGCCGCGCTCGTGCCTAAGACGGTGACGAGGCCGTAGCGCGCGTCATGGGCGACGCTGTTGGCGACGATCAGCGCGACGTTGGGGCCGGGGATCAGCATCAGGATCGTCACGGCGGCGACGAAGCCGAGGTAGAGGTGGAGCGACATGGGCGGTTCCTTCGGCGCGAGTGTGACGGGTTTGCGAGCTTTGCGCCAGAGGCGCTCCCTCGCCGCCGTCTGGACATTCGCCGCTCCGCGCGCGCAAATGCGCGCTCGACAAGGAGCCTGCCGATGACCCCGCTTCCCAATTCGCTCGCCGCGCGCGACATCGCCTATTATTTCCACCCCGCCACCAACGCGCGCCGGCACGAGCAGGTCGGGCCGATGATGATCGAGCGCGGGAAGGGCGTCTACGTCTTCGACGATCAGGGCAAGGAATATATCGAAGGTCTCGCCGGCCTGTGGAGCGTCGCGGTCGGCTTCGGCGAGCCGCGGCTCGTCGCGGCGGCGGCGGCGCAGATGGAGAAGCTGCCATTTTATCATTCATTCTCCCATAAGTCGCATCCCGCGGCGACGATGCTCGCCGAGCGGCTGGTGAAAATGGCGCCGGGCCAGATGGCCAAGGCCCATTTCACTTCGTCGGGCTCCGAGGCCAACGATCTGACGATCAAGCTGATCTGGTATTTCAACAACGCGCTGGGCCGGCCGCAAAAGAAGACGATCGTCAGCCGCCAGCGCGCCTATCACGGCGTCACCATCGCCTCGGCGAGCTTGACCGGCCTGCCGGCGTTCCAGCGCGACTTCGATCTGCCGCTGCCGTTTGTGCGCCACGTCTCGTGCCCGAACTACTGGCGCT
The DNA here is from genome assembly GCA_963759955.1 of uncultured Alphaproteobacteria bacterium. Lineage (GTDB taxonomy): Bacteria > Pseudomonadota > Alphaproteobacteria > Rhizobiales > Beijerinckiaceae > Roseiarcus. The sequence goes on along the minus strand of CAVXCA010000099.1, from coordinate 4,262 downwards.
ACGGCCTGCCGGGCGAGAGCGAGGAGGCGTTCGCGACGCGCCTCGCCGACGAGCTCGAGGCGCTGATTCTCGCCGAAGGGGCGGACACCGTCGCCGCGTTCATCGGCGAGCCGCTGATGGGGGCGGGCGGCGTGATGCCGCCGCCGCGCACGTATTGGGAAAAAATCCAGGCGGTGTGCCGGCGCCACGACGTGCTCGTCGTCGCCGACGAGGTCATCACCGGGTTCGGGCGCACTGGGCGCATGTTCGGCTGTGAGACCTATGGCATCGAGCCGGACGTCATGGTGATTTCGAAGGCGCTGACCTCGTCCTATATTCCGCTTTCGGCGCTTCTCTTCACTGACGCGATCTATCAGGTCGTCGCCGACAATTCGGCGAAGATCGGGGTGTTCGCGCACGGCTTCACCGCCAGCGGCCATCCCGTCGGCACCGCGGTGGCGCTGGAAAATCTCGACATCATCGAAGAGCGCGACCTCGTCGGCAATGCGGCGCGCCTCGCCCCGCAATTCCAAGCGCGCCTGCAAGGCTTCGCCGGACATCCGTTGGTCGGCGAGGCGCGCGGGGTCGGTCTGATCGGCGCGCTGGAGTTCGTCGCCGACAAGGCGACCAAGGCGCCCTTTGCGCCGGCCGGCTCGTTCGGCGCGCGCCTCGCCGAGCTCTGCCACGAAGAAGGCCTGATCATCCGCGCGATCGGCGACACGATCGCCTTCTGCCCGCCGCTGATCGTCACGACACAAGAGATCGACGCGCTGTTCGACCGCTTCGGCCGCGCGCTGGCGCGGGTTTGAGCCGAGCGAAGATCAGCTCGGCCAGAAATCGCCCTTCATCATCTCGTCGAACGACCACGGGCAATTCGCGGGGAGGTCGGACTCGGCCATTCGGGTCTCCTCTGCGGCTTCCGCGACCGCCCAGCGAAAGGCGGTTCCCATCGCTTCGGGCAGTTTCGCCTTGAGGCTCGGATTGCCCTTGAGATGCTCGCGCACGTTCAGGCGTCTGACCTTGATCGACGCCTGCCAATTGGCGCTGCGTCCTCTGGGCTGATATCGCCATTTGAGCAGGCCCAGCTGCAAGGCGCCGACGCAATTGACCAGTTCGCGCTTCTCGGTCTTTCCCAGGCTCTCGAGCTCCTCGGCGATATGCTCGATGTCGGCCGCCGCGAATTTGCCGGCGCGCAGCAGCGCCGCCTGTTCGGTCGCCCATGCATAGAAATCGCTGGAGTAATCGCTCTTCGGCATGGCTGTTCACCTTCTCGACGCGGAACGCAAACCCCCAATGAGTTTATCCATAAGAGCGGCAAAATGACAGCGCGGCCGCCCCCAAAAATGCTGCGTCTTTTCGCGTCGCGCCGCTTCGCCGATTGCGCCCGCGCGCGCTTTTGCCTAAGCGAGGCTTTGCAATTCCTGATGAGGCGCGCATCCGCCATGGCTAAATCCCCGACTCCCTCCGCCCCTCCCGCCTTCGCCCACGACAAGCTCCTGATCGTCGATTTCGGCAGCCAAGTGACGCAGCTCATCGCGCGCCGGGTGCGCGAGGCCGGGGTCTATTGCGAGATCGCGCCGTTCCAGAGCGCCGAGCGCGCTTTTGCCGAATTGAAGCCGAAAGCGGTGATCCTGTCGGGCGGGCCGGCCTCGGTGCCCGACGAGGGTAGCCCCCGCGCGCCGCAGGCGATCTTCGATTCGAAAGTGCCCGTGCTCGGCATCTGCTACGGCCAGATGGTCATGGCCGAGCAGCTCGGCGGCGGCGTCGAAAGCGGCCACCACCGCGAATTCGGCCGCGCCGAGGTCGCGGTCGGCGCCGCGAGCCCGCTGCTCGAGGGCGTGTGGAAACCGGGCGAAAGCCACACCGTGTGGATGAGCCATGGCGACCGCATCACCCGCCTGCCGCCGGGCTTCGCGCGCGTCGCGACTTCGGAGAACGCCCCCTACGCGCTGATCGCGGATGAAAAGCGCCGCTACTACGGCCTGATGTTCCATCCCGAAGTCGTGCATACGCCCGACGGGGCGCGGCTGATCGGCAATTTCGTCCACGAGGTCGCGGGGCTGAAGAGCGACTGGACGATGGCGGCGTTCCGCGCCGAGGCGCGCGAGGCGATCCGCGCCAAGGTCGGCAAGGGCAGGGTGATCTGCGGCCTTTCCGGCGGCGTCGATTCGGCTGTCGCGGCGGTGCTGATCCACGAGGCGATCGGCGATCAGCTGACCTGCGTCTTCGTCGACCACGGCCTGATGCGCAGCGGAGAGGGCGAGGAGGTGGTGCGGTTGTTTCGCGGCCATTTCAACATCCCGCTGGTCCATGTCGCCGCGGAGCAAACGTTCCTTGGCGCGCTCGAAGGCGTCGCCGAGCCGGAGCTCAAGCGCAAGACGATCGGCCGGCTGTTCATCGAGACCTTCGAGCGCGAAGCCAAGAAGATCGCCGGCGACGGCCGCGGGCCGGTCGAATTCCTCGCCCAGGGGACGCTCTACCCCGACGTGATCGAATCGGTCTCCTTCACCGGCGGCCCGTCGGTGACGATCAAGTCGCACCACAACGTCGGCGGCCTGCCCGAGCGCATGAACATGAAGCTCGTCGAGCCGTTGCGCGAGCTCTTCAAGGACGAAGTGCGCGCGCTCGGGCGCGAGCTCGGCCTGCCCGAAAACTTCGTCGGCCGCCACCCGTTCCCGGGGCCGGGCCTCGCGATCCGCATCCCCGGCGCGATCACGCGCGACAAGCTCGACATTTTGCGCAAGGCCGACGCGATCTATCTCGAAGAAATCCGCGCCGCCGGCCTCTACGACCACATCTGGCAGGCCTTCGCCGTGCTGCTGCCCGTGCGCACCGTCGGCGTGATGGGCGACGGCCGCACCTACGACCACGTCTGCGCCCTGCGCGCGGTGACGTCTTCGGATGGGATGACGGCGGACTTCTTTCCGTTCGACATGGGGTTCTTGGGGCGCGCGGCGACGAGGATCATCAACGAGGTGAAGGGGATCAATAGGGTGGTCTACGACGTGACCAGCAAGCCGCCGGGGACGATCGAATGGGAGTGAGGGGATTCAGCGTTCGGGATTCTTTCCACCCGTCGCCCGCGTGCAGTATTATGCGTCGTTTTGTTGCGGGATAGGGAGACGGGTTGCCATGCCTCGGAACGCCACAGTGGTTCGGGTCTTTGTTGCCTCTCCGTCGGACGTAGTGAAAGAAAGAGAGACGCTTGAAACTTTGATAGTAGAATTGAATCGTACCTGGAGCGAAACGCTTGGTGTAATTCTTGAACTTGTACAATGGGAGACGCACACGCGTCCAGGATTTGGTGCTGACCCTCAGGCTATTATAAATGCGCAAATTGGCGATACATATGACGTATTCATCGGGATTCTTTGGTCGCGCTTCGGAACGCCTACTCCGCGTGCCTTGTCTGGTACTTTAGAAGAGTTCAAGCGGGCGGTTGAAAGGATACGGGATGGCAGTCCGGAGATTATGATATATTTCAAAGACGCACCGATATCTCCTTCAAAAATCGATGTTGCTCAACTAACGCTTGTCACCGAATTCAGGACGTCTATATCTAATCGAGCGCTTTACTCCTTGTTCGAGGACGCGGCTAGTGGATCGAATCCAACACTTGGTGCCCGCGCCTGACGGCGGCGATGATTTTATTGGGGTCGGCGGTCCAGGTGAAGGGCGCGGATTGCCGATTGTGCTCTTCGAGGAATCGATTGATGGCGGCCTGCAAATCGACGACCGATCGGAATACGCCGCGCTTGAGTCTGCGCTTGGTGAGCGTGGCGAAGAAGCCTTCGACGGCGTTGAGCCACGAGCAGGACGTCGGCGTGAAGTGGAAGACGAACCGCTCGTGCCGAGCGAGCCACTGGAGCACTTTGGGATGCTTGTGGGCGGCGTAATTGTCGAGGATCACATGCACCATCTTGCCGGCGGGAACCCGAGCGTCGATGGCGTTGAGAAAGCGGATGAACTCCTGATGGCGGTGGCGCTGCATGTTTTGGCCGATGACCGTGCCGTCGAGAATATTCATGGCGGCGAACAGCGTCGTCGTGCCGTTCCTGACGTAGTCGTGGGTCATCGTGCCGGCGCGGCCCTTCTTGAGCGGCAGCCCGGGCTGGGTGCGGTCGAGCGCCTGAATTTGGCTCTTCTCGTCGAGAGACAGGACGATGGCGTGCGCGGGCGGATCGACATAGAGCCCGACCACATCGCGCAGCTTCTCGATGAATTTCGGATCGTTGGAAAGTTTGAACTGCCGCATGCGGTGCGGCTGAAGACCATGTTTGCGC
>CAVXCA010000098.1:0-11170 GCA_963759955.1 uncultured Alphaproteobacteria bacterium | reverse complement strand
CGAATAGCCAAAAGTCGGATATGGAATGGATATGGAGCTTCGTGCGTTACGCGCTTTCGTCGAAGTGGTGCGCCAGGGAGGCTTCTCCCGGGCGGCGAAGACCGTGTTTGCGACGCAATCGACCGTCAGCAAGGCGGTCAAGCAGCTCGAGGACGAGGTCGGCCTGCCGCTGCTCGAGCGGATCGGCCATCGCAGTACGCTCACTTCGGCGGGCGAGATCGTCTATCGCCGCGCCCAGGCGATGCTCGCCGAGCGCGACGACCTCGTCGCCGAACTCGACGAATTGCGCGGGCTGAAGCGCGGGACGCTGCGTTTCGGTTTGCCGCCCGTCGGCAGCGATTTCTTATTCGCGCCCGTCTTTGCGGTCTTTCGCAGCCGCTACCCCGGCGTCGAAATCCAACTCGTCGAGCACGGCAGCAAACGGCTGGAGGAGATGGTTCTGGCCGGCGAGGTCGACCTTGCGGCCGCACTGCTGCCGGACTTCGACGCGTTCGAATGGCGGGACGTGCGGCGCGAACCGATCGACGCGCTCGTTCCCGCCGACCATCCCTTGGCGCAAAGCGCCAGCGTCGAACTGAAGGCGCTGGCCGGTTCGCCCTTCATCCTGTTCGAAGCCGCCTTCGCGCTCAATCCGATCATTCTCGACGCCTGTCGGCAGGCGGGGTTCACGCCCGCCGTCGCCGCCCGCAGCTCTCAGATCAGCTTCGTCATCGCGCTCGTCGCCGCCAAAATCGGCGTCGGCTTCCTTCCGCGCATGATCGCGCGCCAGCGGGAACATCCCGGGGTGCGCCGCATCGGCGTCGCCGGGCCGTCTATGGAATGGCGGATGACCTTGATCTGGCGCCGCGGCGCTTACCTGTCGCAAGCGGCGCAAGCCTGGCTTGCCCTGGCGAGCGATTCGGGCGGGCGCGTTGGCGACCCAGAAGCGAGCCGCGCCTGAATTCTCGACGGCGTCTCCGCGTCGGCCGCCCTCACTTGATCCGCAACGTCAGCGTGAACTTGCCGAACGGCCCGCTGGACATGGTGTTGGCGTGGATGAGGATCACGTAGTCGCCGGTCGCGGGCAGGGCGAAAGGCGCATCCACGTCGACCGCGTCGCCGCTTCCGTTAGGGAACGTGATGGGGATGCCGGGCCCGGTCTTGATGTCGCCGCCGACGATGTGGATCGTCAGCTTCTGACCCGCGCGGGCCGCGAACTTGAAGTAAACGTCTGGGCGCTCCCCGGAAACCGATCCCGTGGCGACGATCGAATTCGCGCTTGGCGCCATCTTCAGCACGACCGGACACGCTTCGTCGCCTGACGTGCACGCGGCCGCCGCGCTCGCGCCGCCCGCCGCCAGTAGGGCGGCGAGCGCGGCAATGCCCGGCGCGAGGGTGGCCAAGCGCCTCATCCTTGTTCTCCTCGTTCGTGCGGCTGGCCGCTACTGTCCGACGTTGGCGGGCGGGATCGGCGCGGAGTCGGTGGGGAAGAACCGGCGCATCGGCGTGTTGCGCGGGGCGGGCGTGGCCGGCGCCGCCGGCGGCGCGGGGCTCGGCGCGGCGCCGAGGTCGAGCGGGCTCGATTCGACGGCGCCCGAGGCGGGCTTGGGCTTGCCTCGCTTCTTCGGGGCGTTCACGGCCTTGGCGTCGGGCGGCTGAGCGGTGAGGTCGGCGTCGGACGGCTCCGGCGCGGGCGCGTCGACGACCGCGGGCGCCTCGTGGATGATCTCCGTGCCGCCTTTGCAATCGGTCAGCCAGATATCGTAGACGGGATGCTCGACGCCGTGCATCCCCGGGCTGTCGGCGAACATCCATCCGGTGAAGATGCGCTTGAAGGTGTGGTTCTGCTCGACTTCGTCGACCTCGGCGAAGACGTCGGTCTGCGGCGGCTCGGTAGGCGGGCGCGAGTAGCACACGCGCGGCGTGATCTGCAGCGATCCGAATTGCACCGTCTCGTCGATCGCGACTTCGAACGAGATGATTCGGCCGGTGATCTTGTCGAGTCCGGCGAACACCGCGGTCGGGTGCTTGATCTTGTCGGCGAGGGCCGGTCCCGCGGCGCCGAGGAGCGCCGCGCACGCCAGCGCGCCGATCAGCCAGTTTCGTCCGTTCATCGTGTGATTCGGGCCTGCCGCATGGAATCCCGCGCGCTCCATTGCTTCGGCTCCCCGTGACGGCAAAGCAGGGCGAAATGAAGGCGGCGTCTTCAGCCTTCCGGCGTCCACGCCTGATAATCGCCGTTCGACGCCTGGCGCGGACCGCGCCGCATCATCGAGCCCTTGGGGCGAATCGCCGCAGGCGTTCCCGTGGGATTGCCGATATGCGGGCGCTCCCACTCGTGCGGCTTGTAGTCTTCCTGGCTCGGCGCGACGTCGACCGTGTGGTGCAGCCAGCCGTTCCAGCCCGGCGGCGTCATCGAAGCTTCGGAAGCGCCGTTGTAGATCACCCAGCGGCGCTCGAATCCGAGCGCCGGATCGATCGCGCCGCCGCGCGTGCGATAATAGCGGTTGCCGAATTCGTCGCTGCCGACGAATTCGCCGTGACGGCGCGTGTGCCAGAGCGTGTTGAGCGTCGCCCCGTTCCACCAGGTGAAGAATCTGAGGAGAAATAGCTTCATCGTTTTTCGGCCGCTGGCGAAGGAGCGCGACGGGCTCGCGCCGCGCGGCGGACTATGGCGAGGCGAGGGGGGCCTGTCCAGGCGAATGGCGAGCGGGGACTGCAAAAATTTTCCGCTTGCGAGGGCGCGCCAACTCGGCCGATGCTGTCAAGAGCCTGGCGCGTTAACGCAACGTTATACATTTTTCTCCACAATATATTGTGTTGACGGCGAGGCCTCGGCACAAGCTGTTGACGCTCAGGTCACAAAGTCGTAATAGTTAGGACGTTCCCGGCGCGCGTCGTTTGGCGCCCCTCGTAAAGGGGCGATTCAACGTCGGCGCTCGCGTTCGGGAACGTCTTTGGGGTCGCGGGGCGAAGCGCTTGCGGCGCGTTGGGCCGGGGCGCTTGGTCGCCTGCGCAGTTGAAAAAACGGAACATCGCAATTTGGGGGGCTGCTTCGGCGGTCGAGGGCGGATCATGTCCGCTGCATATCGGGAATAGGGCTCATGCATATCGAGCGGCGCTACACCAAGGGTTCGCAATCGCCTTACGCGTTGATCGCGTTCGAGACGACGAAGAGCGAAATTCGCAACCCCGACGGCTCGGTGGTGTTTTCGCTGGAGCGAATCGAAGTTCCGGCCGGCTGGAGCCAGGTCGCCGCCGACGTGCTGGCGCAGAAGTATTTCCGCAAAGCGGGCGTTCCCGCGCGCCTGAAGCGCGTCGAGGAGAACGGCGTGCCGTCGTTCCTGTGGCGCTCGATTCCCGACGAGGCGGCGCTGGAGGCGCTGCCCAAGGGCGAGCGCACCGGCTCGGAGACTTCGGCGCGCCAGGTGTTCGACCGACTCGCCGGCGCCTGGACCTATTGGGGCTGGAAGGGCGGCTATTTCGACGACGAGGAGGACGCGCGCGCCTATTTCGACGAAACGCGCTACATGCTGGCGCGCCAGATGGCGGCGCCCAATTCGCCGCAATGGTTCAACACCGGCCTGCATTGGGCCTACGGCGTCGATGGGCCGGGGCAGGGCCATTATTACGTCGACTACGAGACGGGCAAGCTGACCAAGTCGAAGTCCGCCTACGAGCATCCGCAGCCGCACGCCTGCTTCATCCAGTCGGTCGCCGACGACCTCGTCAACGAAGGCGGCATCATGGATCTGTGGGTGCGCGAGGCGCGCCTGTTCAAATACGGCTCCGGAACGGGTTCGAATTTCTCCAGGCTGCGCGGCGAGAACGAGAAGCTCTCCGGCGGCGGGCGCTCGAGCGGCCTGATGTCGTTCCTCAAGATCGGCGATCGCGCCGCGGGCGCGATCAAGTCGGGCGGCACCACGCGCCGGGCGGCCAAGATGGTGGTGGTCGACGTCGATCACCCCGACATCGAGGCCTATATCGACTGGAAGGTGAAGGAGGAGCAGAAGGTCGCCGCGCTGGTGACCGGCTCCAAGATCGTCAAGCGCCATCTCAAGGCGATCCTCAAGGCCTGCGTCAATTGCGAAGGCCCGGGCGACGATTGCTTCGCCGTCGAGAAGAACCCGGCGCTCAAGCGCGAAGTGAAGCTCGCGCGTCGCAACGACGTGCCCGACGGCATCATCAAGCGCGTCATCCAGTTCGCGCGCCAGGGCTACACGAATCTCGAATTCGACACCTACGACACCGACTGGCAGTCGGAGGCGTACCTCACGGTCGCGGGCCAGAACTCCAACAATTCGGTGCGCGTCACCGACGCCTTCCTGCATGCGGTCGAGACCGGGGGAGAGTGGAACCTGACGCGCCGGCTCGACGGCAAGGTCCACAAGACGGTGAAGGCGGCGGACCTGTGGGAGAAGATCGGCTACGCCGCCTGGGCCTCGGCCGATCCCGGGCTGCAATATCACACGACGATCAACGATTGGCACACCTGCCCGGCCTCGGGGCCGATTCGCGCGAGCAATCCGTGCTCCGAGTACATGTTCCTCGACGACACCGCCTGCAATCTGGCGTCGCTGAACCTGTTGCCGTTCCGCGACCCGCAGACGAGGGCGTTCGACGTCGCTTCTTATGAGCACGCGGTCAGGCTGTGGACGCTGACGCTGGAAATCTCGGTCGCGATGGCGCAGTTCCCATCGAAGGAAATCGCGCGCCTGTCGTACGACTACCGCACGCTCGGGCTCGGCTACGCCAATGTCGGCGGGCTCCTGATGTCCTGCGGCATCGCCTACGACAGCGACGAGGCGCGCGCGATCTGCGGCGCGCTCTCCGCGATCATGACCGGACGCGCCTACGCCACTTCGGCGGAGATCGCGGCCAAGCTCGGCCCCTTCGCCGGCCACAAGGCCAACGCCGAGGCGATGCTGCGCGTCATCCGCAATCATGCGCGCGCCGCCGAAGGGCAGGCGGACGGCTACGAGCAGCTTTCGGTGGCGCCGACGCCGCTCGATCACGTCTCGCTGCAAAAGGCCGGCGCCGCCTGGCGCGATCTGTCGGAAGCGGCGCGCGGCGCTTGGCGCGACGCGCTGGCGCTCGGCGGCGAGCACGGCTACCGCAACGCCCAGGTCTCGGTCGTCGCGCCGACCGGCACCATCGGGCTGGTGATGGATTGCGACACCACCGGCATCGAGCCCGATTTCGCGTTGGTCAAATTCAAGAAGCTCGCCGGCGGCGGCTATTTCAAGATCATCAACCGCGCCGTGCCGGAAGCGTTGCGCGCGCTCGGCTACAACGAGGCGCTGAGCGCCGAGATCGTCGCCTACGCGGTCGGCCACGCTTCGCTCGGCCAGGCTCCCGGCGTGAACGCCTCCTCGTTGCGCGCCAAGGGCTTCACGGATGCGGCCCTCGCCAAGGTCGAAGCGGCGCTACCGGCCGCCTTCGACATCCGCTTCGTCTTTAACAAATGGACGCTCGGCATTGATTTCATTACAGGAACGCTGAAGATCCCGGCCGAGAGGCTGGATGAGCCCGGCTTCGATCTTTTGAGCGCGATCGGCTTCTCCAAGCCGGAGATCGAGGCCGCCAACATCCATATCTGCGGCGCGATGACGCTGGAGGGCGCGCCGCACCTCAAGGCCGAGCACTACGGCGTGTTCGACTGCGCCAACCCGTGCGGGCGCACGGGAAAACGCTATCTCTCGGTGGAGAGCCACATCCGCATGATGGCGGCGGCGCAGCCGTTCATCTCCGGCGCGATCTCCAAGACGATCAACATGCCCAACGACGCCGCCGTCGAGGACTGCAAGGACGCCTACATGCTGTCCTGGCGGCTCGGCCTGAAGGCCAACGCGCTCTATCGCGACGGCTCGAAACTGTCGCAGCCGCTGAACTCGCAATTGATCGAGAACGACGACGAGGACGACGAGGCGGTGGAGACGCTGATCGCGCAAAACGCGCCCGCGCGCGCCGCGGCGGTGGCGGAACGCGTGGTCGAGCGCGTCGTCGAACGGATCGAGCGGATGCGCGAGCGCGAAAAGCTGCCCGACCGCCGCAAGGGCTACATCCAGAAGGCAACCGTCGGCGGCCACAAGGTCTATCTGCACACCGGCGAATACGAGGACGGCCGCCTCGGCGAAATCTTCATCGACATGCACAAGGAGGGCGCCGCCTTCCGCAGCTTGATGAACAATTTCGCCATTGCGATCTCGCTCGGCCTGCAATACGGCGTGCCGCTGGAGGAATACGTCGAGGCGTTCACCTTCACCCGCTTCGAGCCCGCCGGCCTGGTGCAGGGCAACGACGCGATCAAGAACGCGACCTCGATCCTCGACTACGTCTTCCGCGAGCTGGCGATCTCCTACCTCGGCCGCAACGACCTCGCTCACGTCGCGCCCGGCGAGATCGGCGCCACCGTGCTCGGCGGCGGCGTGGCGCAGGACAAGGCGCCCAGCGGCGCCGGCGCGCAAGCGGCGACCTCGGTGGTGTCGCGCGGCCTGGTGCGCTCCAAGACCGACAAGCTGATGCTGGTGCGCGGCGGTGCCGGCGGCGAAGCGCGCGTCGTGCAGAGCATCGGCGGCCCGGGCGCGCAGAGCTACGCCTCCGCCGGGGCGACCGCGCTGAAAGGCGAACCCGCCGAATCGCCCGCCACGCTCGGCGGCGTCGCCTTCGCCCCCGCCACCGAAACCGCCGCCGAACGGCGCGCCGAGGCGCGCATGAAAGGCTACGTCGGCGAGGCGTGCCCGGAGTGCGGGAACTTTACGATGGTGCGGAACGGGACGTGCTTGAAGTGCGAGACTTGCGGCGGGACGACGGGGTGTTCGTGAGCTGAGGGGAGGGGGTGATGATACGTGCAGCGAAGTTTGGCCGCAATTTTCGAAGCCTGCGGCCAAACCGAACGCGAAAACCCATGTAACGACAGAGCGATAGTGAGTACAGCGGCGGCATCTGCTTGTTTATCCGGGTGGAACGCATCTAACGAGGCAAGGGCCTTTTGCCTTAGCCTCCCGCCAACTTTCTCGGCGAGTCGAGGCACGGAGTCACATGGGGCGCTCTTTTGTCACACGAGGAATCGGTGGCTTTGGGTTGTCTGTGGCCGAGGGGCGTGATTCGGTGCCCGATCGTGAGTGCGTGACGACGATGACACCCGGTCAGTGAGGGGCGGGTCAACACAGGGGAGCCAGATGAATCCAAAGGACCCTCGTATGAGCCTAACGGCGTCAGTGTTCCTAGCGATCCTCGCCGCCCTCAATGTGGGGATGGCGTCGTCGAGTTTTGTGAAGGGCAGCGCAACGAACTTTCAGGTAGCGTCAGGCGTCTGCTCAGCAGTCCTCCTCGTCATCTGCCTGATCCCAATTCTTCGGTGCATTTGGAAGATTGGCGCGCGGCAGCCTTGAGTGCGATAAGAGGAGGCGGCCGGCAATCGCGGTGATCAACGCCGACATGCGCCGAGTGTTACCCGTATATGGATTACGGGGATTACGGGGGATTGGGGACGGGGGATTACGGGGGATTACGGATTACGGGGACGTGATACGCATTGGATTACGGGGACGTGGATTACGGGGACGTGATACGCATTGCACAGTTTACTCGTCATTCCGGTCTTGCTGGCCACGCCGCCGAGCCGCCGTCAAGCGGCTGCGCCGCTCCTCCACTTCGTTATGGCCCCTTCGCGGACGAATGCTCCGCATTCGCCTTGGGGTGACTGCGTCTCGCCGGCGCGGCGGTTTGCATCCATGTTCTTTTGGTGTGCGAAGCGGCCGGAGGCCGCTTTTCGCTCACCAAAAGGACATGGTGAGCCAAGAGCCATCGCCGAGCGGAGCGGTCAAGGCGCGCGAAGCGCCCGCGTAGCGGCTTGGCCTTGACGGCGAGCACGGCGATGGCAGGGGCGCTCCCTGCCGAACTCGCGCCGCTCGCCCGGCGTCGCGCGCGTCGAGCGCGGCGGGGCAGGGCGCGGTCGGCGCCCGCGCGCGCCTCCCTTCACCCTCCGTTGCCCGAGGCCGCGCGGCGGACTTACAGGCAGGACGACGCGGACATTGCGCTCGCGCCTTGCGTCGCGCAGGCCTACGCGTCCGAGCCCCGCGCCAAGGACGACGCCATCGCCAGCGCCGGCGGGATCGACGCGTGGTCGAATTTCGACCTCGAGGGCGGTCACGACGCGATGGCGTCGCTGATCGCGCAATATCTCGCGCGCGATTATCCCTCGTATCAGGGGCCGCAAATCAGGCTCGATCTGATGAAGTGCATCGACATGTACCACGGCAAGGAACTGGCCGCGCAAGTCGGGCGGTTCGCGCCGGCTCCGAACCGCAGTTACGAGAACGACAATCCGCCCACGAAACGATGACGGGCGGCGAGCGGCGGCGCGGTTCTCGCGCGCCTTGCGAGCGAGGACGCGGCGCCCGCATCCATTGCTTTCTGATAATCTGAATTCGTGCTATCGTATTTTCTGTCGTCGGCCCCCGGGCGCGCCAAATCCGCGAGCGCCGGCGGGCCGAGGACGCGACGAGCCAGGCCGAGACTCGACAAAGGGGCGTGTTCGCCTTGACGCCGGATAACCATTTGATTTTACGATGAAACGCTACTTGACATCGTTGGGAATCGTTGACGAAGCTTGACAAGACTTGACGAAGGGCTTGACGCGGGGCCGGGCGCGGTCGGCGGACGCCGGCATTCAAGCGTCCGCTGCAGCGCCGGCGAAGTCCGGCGCGCAAGGTCGGGCTCGCGCCGAGCGCGCGATCGACATATCGGCTGCGCTCGCGGGCATATCTGCAGGCGCGGCGCCCGTTTTAGAGAAACGCCCGCATCGCGGACTCGGGCCTTGCCCGGGCCTTCCCGCGTCGATCATTAACAGCGTGCTGATGTGCGGATGCGCTATGGCGCGCAACCGGCTTTCCAACGCCGGAACCTCCGCCGCTCGCGAACCGACGCGCGGCGGATCCCTCAGACCTGGCGTTCCCCACCCAGCTCTTGCCGCAATCCGATTACGCGGCCTTCGGCAGCCAGATCTTGCAGCTGCAATTCTCGGTGATGGAGCCCGAGACGTCGAGGCACGACGAAGGAGCGCGGAACAACCGGCAATTGCCGCAGCGGTGATCGCCGCGCGGGGCGTTCTCGAAGCCGACGCAGGCCTGCGAGACCTTCGGCGGGGTCGCCGACGCCTGCGTAGCAGCCAGCAACGGCGCCGCGCCGCAGGCGACGCCCGCGATCAACAGCGTGCGGCGGGAAAGGGCGACGGAACTCTTGTTGTTGAGTTCGCTCATCTCAGCCTCTTGTGTCAAATTTGCAAATGCGCAAAACGATTATTGCACCGCACCAAGGTATGTGACCATGCACGCGCGGGCGACGTGGCTCTTTGTCGCAGGCCGGCAGCGTCGGCCCCGATGTGCATATCAGCTTATGCAAATAGTTGAATGTAGTGAAATCCGCCGCTGACGCGGTTGTTGCGGCGCGCCGTCGGCGCCGAGGGCTTTCGCCTTCAAGGGAAAGAGGATTTTGCGGCGGCGCAAGGTCGGCGACGGATTGGCGGTGATTTTCAGGCCCCGGCAGGCTGCCGGCGCCTTCGCGGGCGGTTCGGTTCATTGCACGCGTGCTCGCCTCGCCCCGCGACAATGCGCCGCGGCTTTGATCGAACGATCGCCGCGGGCGCGGCGCCGTCAGCGCAGGTTGTTGAAACCCCGCCGCCACGGCGCGGCAGAATCGCGGCGATGTTGCGACCGGCCTCGTCGCCATGAGCGGGCGGCGTTTATTGTGCAATGCACAATGTGCATTGCAAAAATGATCATCCGACGGGTTCTGTCACCGGACAGCCGCCGTCGCCTCGATGCGGCGCGCGACGCCTCAAACCGGATCGGCTTCTGGTCGAGCGATGGCGGCGCGAAGCGCGAAACGCGCCCTCACGCCACCTCGATTTGCGTCAGTTCTTCCCCGTTGGGGTCGTTCACATGCACCGCGCAGGCGATGCACGGGTCGAAGGAATGGATGGTGCGCTGGATTTCCAGCGGCTGAGTCGCGACCGCCAGACGATGCCGGTCGGCCAGCGCGGCTTCGTAGGCGCCGGGCTGGCCTGAAGGGTCGCGCGGGCCGGCGTTCCAGGTCGAGGGCACGACGGCCTGATAGTTGGCGATTCTGCCGTCGCGGATGACGATCCAATGGGCGAGCGCCCCGCGCGGGGCCTCCATGAAGCCGACGCCCTTGGCCTCGCGCGGCCAGCTCGCCGGCTCCCACTTGGCGGGATTGTGCACCGCCGAATCGCCGCTCCTGATGTTGGCGATCAGCGCATCGAGCCAGCCATCCATCTGATCGGCGATGATCTTGCTCTCCAGCGTGCGCGCCGCAGTGCGCCCGAGCGTCGAGAACATCGCCTCCAGCGGCAGGTCGAGTTTCTTCAGCGCGGCGCCGGCGAGATCGCGCGTCGGCTGGTGGCCGCTGGCGTAGAGCATCAGCACGCGGGCGAGCGGGCCGACTTCGACCGCTTTGCCGCGCCAGCGCGGCGCTTTGAGCCAGGAATAGCTCTTTTCGACGTCGAGCCGAGCGTAGGGCGGCTTGGGCCCGGAATAGTTCAGCGTCGTCTCGCCTTCGTAAGGGTGCAGGCCGACGGTCTGGCCGACCGAATAGTCGTACCAGGAATGAGCGACGAACTCCTGCACCTGCGCCGGGTCGTCGAGCGCGACCGGCTCGATATGGCTGAGGTCGCGGCCGAGGATGAGGCCCGCCGGCAGCAGGCGCTTCGTCGTATCGGCGCCGCCGTCGGCGGGAAAATCGCCGAAGGTCATGAAATTGCCCAGCCCTTCGCCGCGCTGGAACCAATCTTTGTAGAAGCCGGCGATGG
This sequence comes from uncultured Alphaproteobacteria bacterium, assembly GCA_963759955.1. Lineage (GTDB taxonomy): Bacteria > Pseudomonadota > Alphaproteobacteria > Rhizobiales > Beijerinckiaceae > Roseiarcus. The sequence goes on along the minus strand of CAVXCA010000098.1, from coordinate 360 downwards.
CGAGCGTGTCGGGAAGATAGACCTCGTCGACGAAGGCGCGCATCTTAGCGATGACGTCGCGGATCGCGGTCAGCGTGACGATGTTGACCGCGGTCACCGCCGACCCGGCCGCCGCCGTATCGGGACCGGCGGAGATCGGCGTCGGGGCGCCGCCGACGAGAAAGTTCGGATGCGGGTTCTTGCCGCCGAAAATGGCGTGCAGCTTGACGACGTCGCGCTGCCAGGCGAGCGCGTCGAGATAATGCGCCACCGCCATCAGATTGGCCTCGGGCGGCAGCTTGTACTCGGGGTGGCCCCAATATCCGCCGGCGAAGATGCCGAGCTGGCCGCCGTCGAAGAACGCCTTCAGCCGTTTCTGCA
>CAVXCA010000097.1:0-16202 GCA_963759955.1 uncultured Alphaproteobacteria bacterium | reverse complement strand
GCGGGTGGGGCTGGAAGCTCCAACTACAGCGACGGCGGCGGCGGCGGCGGAGCCTATGCAGGCAACGGCGGCATTGGCGGTATTTATGGCACCTCCGGCTATAGCGGCAGCGCGGGAGCCGCTACTGGTTCCGGCAGCACCGGCGCAGCCGGTACTGCTAGCAATAACCCCACTACCGCCGCCACGGCAGGCAGCGCTGGCGAGGCTATCTTGAGCTACGCCGCGCCATCCTGTTTCTTGTAAGTGGCGTGCCGTCTGGTCATTCGCCGAAAATTACTTTTTAGCCTGTAGAGAATATCCAGCGCCTCCTTCGGCGAAGCCCGCCGTGCGGCGAACGCTCAATCCGCGCGACATCGCCGCCTGCGTGCGCGCGATCCGCGAGGAGCAGGCCGGAGCGGTGCGCGCCGTGATGCAGCGTTGGGCGGCGACGGTGAGGCGGCAAGCCACGCGAGCCGAGGCGCGTGCGCCGGTGCGTCCCGCGAGCGGAAGGCAGCCGTCGTAAACTTGGCTCTACGACGGGGCACCCCGATCGCCCGCGCCGCGCGCGCCCGTTCGCCTGACTTTTGCCCTCTCGCCGGCAGCCGCGAGCCGCGATGCGCCGGCCGGCCGCCGTGGCGCTTGGCGTTCCGTCCTTTCGGCTCGCCCCTCGGGGGCCTCGAACGATGCGGTTCTACGGCCATTCCGCGCCGCCTATGCGTCAACGGCCTTCCCCCAGAACGACAAAGAAAACGCCTGCCGCCAAGAGGTGGCGGCGACGGCATTTTCTTGCGTTCCGGTTCCGCTCGAAGGCCGTGGACGCGCGTCGCGTCTGTCCTGATCGAACGCGCATCGAGGCCCCAACCGGGGGCTTCACAACACGAAAGGACAGACCATGAAGACCACGACGAAGAACCAGCCGACGCACCGCGCCTATGCGGTCACGAAGCGGGGGGAAAAGAGCTTCTGGCGCGAGATCGGCGCGGCATGGGCGCACGGGGACGGCGAGGGGTTCAGCCTGAAGCTCGACTACCTGCCCTTGAACGGCGCGGAAATCGTCATTCGCACGCCGAAGGCGAACGAGGTCGAGGAAGGGGGTGCGCCATGAGCGCCCCCACCCGCAAGGCCTATCGCGTCCGTTTTCAGGAAATCACCTGTTACGGGCTCGACGTCACCGCGACGTCGGAAAGCGAGGCGATCGACGTGGCCGCCGAGATATTTTACGGCCTCAGCCTCGCCGACCGCGCCGACGCGATCATTGACGGCGGCGACCTCGATTATTTCGAGGCCGAGGAAGAAGGTGCTCTATGAGCACCTCTTTCATCACGCCCGGCCATGTCCGCGCCTTCCAGGCGGTAACGACGCAGCTCTATGGCGAACCCACGCTGACGAGTTGCATCATCAACGGCGAACCAGGCGTTGCGATCGTGCTCATGGAGCATGTTGGCGAAGGCAAGGTTGGCGTCATGCCTCTCTTTGTCGCGATCACCCCGGGCATGGACATCGCCTTTGAAGGCGAGTTCCTCCGGCGACGGCGGAGGCGGGGGGCCGAAGCGCTCGACCGCGCAGGAGTTCGCGATCAACGCCGACATGGCGACTGGACCGCATCCTGCATGACCGTCACGGGCAGGCCGCGCCGGCTTCGGCTGGCGCGGTTCCCGTCGCCTTTCGCCTTCGCCTGACATCATCTTGCTAAAAAACCCACGGCACTGTGAGGCTTGAAAACTGTCAGGATATCATCTTGCTGAAAATATCCCCCAGGGGTTCGGGGACTGGAAGTCCCTGATGGTGCGAGGCGTTAGCCGAGCGCCAAGCTCAACGCTATTCCTAGATGCCCCTGCGGTTATAAGGTCTCGCGGGGGGGCGGGGTGCGAAACCCCCGCCCATGCTTCCATGAGCGCGCGCGAACGCGCGCACCATACCTTGTGGCGGCCCAAGGCCGCGGCCTTGCAGCGGTAAAGACCGGGCCTCGCAGCGGCGACAGCGGGGAGGCGGCGAGGGAGGAGGGCAGGGGGTAGGTGCATCGTGCGCCCGTTCGCGGCTTTCATCGCGTCAAGGCGCTTCCACCCACAACGACAGAGAAAACGCCTGCCGCCAAGAGGTGGCGGCGACGGCATTTTCTTGCGTTCCGGGTCCCTGCGAAGCGGCCTTGACGCGCGGCCAAGGCCGCTCCGCCGCGTCCGCCGAGGTCCGGCGGACAAGAGAAGTGAACACCAAGACAGGGCGAGCGTAGCGCGCCCCGAAGCTCACCATCCACCCATGCGCAGGAGCCGCAGGGATGACCGACGAGAGCAGCGCATCGACCGCCAGCGCCGACGCAGCCGACGAGGGCGCGGAGGCAGCCCCAGAGCCAGCCAGGGGCGGCGCACCGTGGAAGGGGCGGCGCAAGGTCGCCGACCCCAAGAGCAAGATTGTCCCGATCCGCTTTACGCCGGAGCAGTACGAGCAGCTTTCCGAAAAGGCGAACCGCGCGGGGCTGGCGATCGGCGCGGCGGCGCGCGAGATCCTTTTGGGGGAGGCGGGGCCGCGCGCGGTGAAACGGCCGCCGGTCGAGAAGGCGCAGCTGGCGCGGTTGCTCGGGGCGATCGGCAAGCTCGGCTCGAACGTCAATCAGATCGCGCGCGCCTTGAACGAGGGCCGCGACCCGCCGAGCCGCGAGGAGCTGGCGGCGATGCGCGCCGACATCGCGGCCATGCGGGCGGAAGTGATGGCGGCGCTGGGGCGAGGACAGGGCGGGGGGCCGGAGCCTTGATCAACAAGGGCGGTCCCACCTCCGGCGCGCAGCGGCTCTTTGATCACATCAGCCGCACGGACACCAACGAGCGCGTGGAGGTGAAAGAGCTTCGCGGCGTCGCCGCCGAAGACTATCAGGCGGCGCTCCTCGAGATGGAGGCCGCCGGATCGGGGAGCCGCACCAAGCGGCCCTTCTATCACGCGTCGATGAACACGCAGGCGACCGAGCGGCTCAGCGACGCGCAGCGCTACAAAGCGATCGACCGGCTCGAAGAGGAGCTTGGCCTCACGGGGCAGCCGCGCGTCGTTGTCGTTCACGAGAAGAAGGATCGCGAGCATTGCCATGTCGTATGGCTTCGCGTGAACACCGAGACGATGACGGCGATCCGCGCGGATCACAATTATCGCAAGCACGAGATCGTGGCGCGCGAGCTGGAGCGGGAATTCGGGCACGAGCGGGTGCAGGGCGCGCATATCGAACGCGACGGACAGCCGCGGCCGGAGCGGACGCCAAGCCACAAGGAGCACCAGCAGGCCGAGCGGACGGGGATTAGCCCGAAGGCCGCCCGCGAGCACATCACGGCGCTTTGGCGCTCGACCGACAGCGGCGCGTCGTTTCAGGCGGCGCTTGAGCAATCGGGCTGGACGCTCGCGCGCGGCGACCGGCGCGACTTCGTGGCGATCGACCCGAAGGGCGCGACGCACAGCCTGGCGCGGCGGATCGACGGCGCGACGGCGAAGGACGTTCGCGCGCGCATGGCGGACGTGGACATGAAACGCTTGCCGAGCGTCGCCGAGGGCAAGGCGATCCAGTACGCGCGGCACGGCAGGCCGGAGCCGGTCAGAGCGCCGTCGCGCCGCCGCCCGACGCAGGACAAGGCGCGCGCGCCGTCCCAAGCGACGCGGCAGACCGTTCGCGTTATCGGCGGCGTGGCGCGACCGGCGACGGGCGCAGCTCGCGCCGCGACGGGCGGAATGCTCAAAGGCGCGGCCAAGCTCGCGGGCGGCCTTGCCAGCGCCTTTGAAAGCTTGCTCGGCGGCGGGAGCAAACCGGCGAAGGACGAGAGCAAGAGGCCGCTCGACGCCGCCCCCATGCCGCCCAACGCCGAGCACGAGGAAGCGATTCACCGCGAGCAGGAGCAGAAATCGGCGCGCCGCCAGAAATATTTGCAGCAGTTCTCGCGCGAGGTGCCGGACGAAAGGCAGCACGACGCCGACCTCGAGCGCGACCGGAAAGGACGAGAGCGAACGCGGGGGGAATAAGCCGACCGGTGCGCGGGCGTCGCCGGACATGGGGAAGAAGCCCCGCACGCCGGAAGCGCAGCCCGGTAAAGGACTGGCGCAGTCCTCATTCAGGGCGGCGGCGCGGCGCGTGACGACACGACCAGCGCCAAAGCCCCGGCGCAACCGGAAGGCGCGGCGAGGCGGGCAGGGCGCGCGGAATTTCACGACCGGCGCGCTCGCCGAGGATTATCTCCGGCTCTGCCGTGATCCCTTGCGGGATTTGCAGCGCTGGATGGACGAGGACAAGAAACGAAAAGGGGCAGGGCATCACGCCGAGCCGATAACAAGAAGGGGGGAACATGCTGGCAAAGACACCGCACGAGCCGAAAATTGTCTGGTCGACGCCCAAGGGTTACGCGGCCAGCCATTGCATGAACTGCAAAGCCGGTTGGACGCGCACGGGGACGACGGGCGGCGTTCTGACGGTCTGTCTTCTCGACCGCGAGCCGGTCTTGCCGGACATGACGGACTGCAACAGGTTCGAGCCGATGGACGAGCGGGAGACGGCCTAGGCCGCTCGACCGGCGACGCCGAGGCGGAACTCATCATCCATTTTCAGCGGTGAGCTGGCCGCCGTCAGCAGCTATTACGCCGCGAAAATCGCCGCCGTGCGGCGCGGGCTCAATCCGCGCGACGTCGCCGCCGCCGTGCGCGCGATCCGCGAGGAGCAGGCCGGAGCGGTGCGCGCCGTGATGCAGCGTTGGAGCGCGGCCAGGCGCGCGGCGACGGAAAGGCGGCAAGCGCCGAAAGTCCCCGCCGACACGCGCGCGCCGGTGCGACCGGCAAGCGGACGAGCGCCGATGTAAACTCGGCTAAGCCAGCGTTCAAGTTGGAACAAAGTGATGTAACGCGAAATTAACAGTAAGTTAATCCCCATATTGTAATCTCGCCATTATTTTCTCATGTCTGTTTTGAGAGGCCTTTCATGCCGTTGTCATCGCGCTTGTCCGCTGCTGCTGTTCTGTGTCTTATCTTCGTCGGCGTGGCGCATCCGGCCTTCGCTGATGAAGTTTCCACCTGCAATCCGCATCAAGGAACGTCGGGCACATCATGCATCGGCCAACCCTGCGCTACGCTTGGCATGTCTGAAATGGATGGCGATAAAGCCTCGATTATTGTTTGCCTTCAGACCTCGGGCAGCAATTCCGCGCTGGTATGGAAGAACCAAACTCCGCCGCCGTCCAACAACGGGACAATTTCTTTTCCCTACAACGGACACATCTACACTGTCCCGGCGCAGATATTATGCGTCTACCCCGCGGAAGGGCCAAGTGTAGTCGTGAGCGTGCCATTTCTTGGGGACGCAACCCCCAGCGGTGCGATATCATACGCGGGGACGTTCGGGGTTTCCTATACCTTCAGCGGAACGTTACTTAACCCGGACACCCCGACGACTTGCCCCGCCAGCATTCCGGTGCAAGTGCAATAGCGGCGCGGGTTCGAATATCCCGTCACACACGCCAATCCAATCACCTTGCAAAAAATATCTTCGGGGTCGAGGGGCAGGCTGCCTCTCGCCAAGCCACCAATTGTAATGCGTTACGTGACGCAATATCTGCGGGCCACAACGCAGGAGATCGCTGGCATGAAGCGCGGGCCGAAGCCGATTGGCGATCACGCGATGACATCGGCGGAGCGGCAGGCCCGCTACCGGACGGCCCACGCGGACGGCGCAGCGAAGATCAGATACCGCAAGCCCGCCGACCGGCGCAGTCGCCCGCAGAGATGGCGCGACGCGGTGGACGAGCTGGTTGAGCTGCAAGGCGACTATTCCTCAGCCCCCGTAATACGGATTCCGCGCCGCGCGGGCCTTGGCTTGCTCGATTTTCCAGTAAGGCGGGGCGAAGAAGCGGACGCCGTTCGCCATGCCGGCGAGCCAGAGCAGGCCGGTTCCTTCGGCGAAGCCCATCAGCTCCTGCGGCAGATAGAGCGGGCGCGCGACCTGGCTCCAGCTCGTGCTTTCGCTTTGCCGCCCGTCATGGGCGGAGCGGCTTTCGCTCGACGAGGGCGCAAGCATCGTGGTCCGTCCGGCGCGGCGCGACATCCAGTCCGCCGTCGTCAGGTCGTTCGGCGTGAACCCTTGCACGACGCCGGCATTGGCGAGGAAGGATTCCCAACGTTCCTTGTAGAGCGCCTTGAGCTGGTTGAGGTCCTGGCAGATGCCGGCGATTTGCACCTTGTAGCCGCGCACGAGGCCGAAGGCGTCCTCGAGCGGGCCGAGATGGCCGAGGGCGGGCATCTCGTCGATCAGCAGCAGGGTACGCAACCCGCCAGGTCGATAGAGGGCGCGCAGCGCCGACACCACCACAAGGCGCAGCCAGACGCTATGCGTCCGCATCCGTTCGGCGGGGAGGATCACATAGACCGTTGTCGGGCGCTCTTTCAGTTGCCGGAAATCCACCCCCGGCTTTTTGAGATCGTCGCGCATCGGCGGCGAGAGAATCCAGCGCGTTTGCGTGTCCGCGGTCGAGCGGACGCTCGCCAGCTCGTTTGACTTTTCGGTGAAGCGGGCGGCGAGGCTGGCAATCTCGTAGCCGCCGTCCGCCACCATGTCGGCGGCGGTGACGCTGAGGCCGCGCACGATTTCGTCCGTCGCCTTGCCCTTCTTGTCGAAGGTGCGGTTGAATTCGTCGGCTTCGGTCAGCAGGCCGCGGACGTTTTCGAGATTGGCGGCGTCGCCGTTGCCGCGCGGCGTCCGGCGCGGCCCTTTGGTCGCCCGCCAGGCCAGCGCGAGGGCGAGGAGGCCGGCGGCGATTGCGCCGTCCTGCCAGCGCTCGGCATGGGCGAGCGGCAGATTTTGCGAGGCCCAGAAGGCACCGGCGGCGCTTCCCATCAGCGTTGCCGCCGTGAGCTTGAGGCCGTAGCCGCGCGGCGCATCGAGCCGGTGGAAACTTTGCACTTGAGACATGGCGCATTCTCTCCTTAGCGATGAAACAGGCCGAAGCCAGCGAAGCCGCGAGCGAAGCCGAACCCTCCCCGCGGGAATCCGCCGCCAAAGGCGCGGAACGGAAAGCCGCCCCGCATCATCGGCGCGAAGCCCCGGTTGATCGGGGCGAAGGCGCGCATGGCCCCTATAGAGCCGCCTATGTGCGCCATCGGTCCCATCCGCTGCGGCATCACGGCATTCATCCGCGGCGCAATCGCGCGCGCTGCAAGCTCATGAGGCGCAACGGGCCGCGGCGACGGCACGAAGGCGGCCGGCCGATCGGCGATCGCCGGCCTTGACGGCATGATCACAATCGGAGGCATCGGAAGCGTCGGAAGCGGAGCCGGCACGGTTTCGCGCACGGGAGGTGCAGCGACCGGAGGCGGCGCTGCGGCCGGAGGCTCGGCCTTCAAGGCGTGTATCGGCGATGGCGGGGCCTGAGGCGCGGGAGCCTCCGCCAGCGGCGTGCTCACGGGCTTGGCGCTTGCTTGCGTCGTGTTGTTCTTCGCCAGCGACGCGATCAGCGGCAGGGCTTCATAGGTCGCGAGGCCTGCGGCGGCGGCAAAGACGAAGGGCAGGGCGCGCGCGAGCGCCGAAGCGCGGCGCGGCACCGCGCCCGTAAGCCCTGCAACGGGGCCGGGCGGTTGCCAAACGACGACAGCGCGCGAGGCGGAGGGAGTGCTGGCGGACATCGGGGCGGTCCTTTTCGGCTCTTTTCGGCGCGGAATGCGCCCAGTTCAGCATGCCCCGATTCCCCGCAAATCACGGCACGGGAACGTGAGCAGAATCCTTTGGAAACCGCGCACCGGCGCTTTGCGCAAACCCGCCTCGACTCCGTATTCTGCCCAGCGGACTTTGCTTCTCGCGAAGCGCGGGGGATCATCGATGACGGACGACCGGCAAGCCACGCAGCCCGCGCGCGATCCTCGCCAGATGGCCCTGAAGCTGGCGCTGAGGGTCGCGCGGGATTTCTACTCGCCGCAACAAATGATCGACGCCGCCGCGCGCATGCGTCCCGCCTGGAAGAAGATGACCGATACGGCGCTGCGCACGTTCATTGATTCAAACGACGTGGCGCTTTTGCAGCCCAATTACGAGGCGCTCGCCGCCTTCTGGTTGGACACGCCGCTGGGGCGGGCGCTCCGCTTTCCCGATCCAAAGCAAGCGCCGTCGATCGACAAGCTCTCCTACAAACTGGCGTCCGGCCAACGGACCTTGCCCGAGGGTATGACGGCCGACGGCGTGTACTTTGTCTATGCCGGCAGCTACATCGAGCCCGACCGCTTCGCGGTGCGCGTCATCGCGATCGACAGCACGGACGATCATATCCTGACCGTGCGGGACACCATTCGCGACGACATCACGCTGGCGGAGGGCGACCGCGAGGCTCACGGCGCAATGGTCTTCGTGGACGGCTTGCCACAGATCGTCCTCTACGGCCTGGAAAACAAGCGCGGCTTCAGCCTCATGATCGGCACCGAGACTGTCTACGACGCCGAGGGCCGGCTCACCCGCATGCTTGGCGGTTTCCTCGTCATGACCAAGGCCCACGCTCTCGCCTACCGCCGCTTTCTCATGATCCGGCAGCCGAACGGCGACCGCGAGCGGATGCTTGCTGAATCCGGCATCTTTACGCGCGAAGACCTTCGCGCGCCGCAGCGCCGACACCACAGCGCGGCCTTCGACAAGCTCGCGAAATACAAGGCGGCCGAGACGCCCTTTGCCGCGCCGATCCTGGCCTATCAGCCGGACGAAAACGCATAGCGGGGAAGCATCTGGCGTGTCCCTTCGGGGCGCGCTCCAGGGGCACGCGCCCCGCGCCGCATGTGGCCGCAGACGCGGCCAGGTCGCTCGGGGCTCTGCCCCACGCGCGCGTCAAGCCCGCACCCTAAAGGGTTTTGGCTCCCCCACGCCCGCAAGCGGGCGCGGTTCCCCCAAAAAAGTCGCAAGCGACTTTGCAAGGCTTGACGCTTGCTACCCCCGCTCTCGGCGAGGGCCAAGGTTGCATCAGCCGATGCAACCCAAGGCCAACAAAGAGAAAGGGAGGAACCATGACAAGCACAAAAACCTACCGAGTCGTCGTCATCGAATGGCTTTCACATAAAGCCGTCATCGAGGCGACCGGCGCAGAGGAAGCCGAGGCGAAGGCCCGCGAACTGTGGGCCAACAACGCCGAGCACGGGACTTTTCAATTCGAGGACAGCGGCATCGATGGCGTTACCGTCGAGGAGGTGCTGTCATGACGGCGACGATCGACACCGCGCAGCGGATCAAAGAACTCAACGACGCTTTCCGGCGCACCGGCGACGGCGGGCGCATGCTCCTCACCGCAGGCATCGGCGCGTTGCCGGTTCAGCATCAAGTCGAAATTCTCATGCGCGTGAGGGCGCATGACGAGTTTACCGAGGACAACGACCCGCACAGGGAGCACGATTTTGGGAGCTTCGATCACGCCGGCGCGCGCATCTTCTGGAAGATCGACTACTACGACGCCGCTTGCGAATTCGGCTCCGAAGACCCCGCCGACCCGACCAAGACGACGCGAGTCCTCACCATCATGCTGGCCGAGGAGTATTGACCGAGGCAGAGGCCGCGCCGCGCATTTAAGAGGCTGGCGCGGCCTTTGTATTCCCCCGAAAATCAGGGCAATTCGCGGATACGAAAGAGGATTCACAAAGCCGACGCGACGCGCTAGGCTCGGTTTGTTTCGATAACCTTTTTGTTTTTGGTTCTTCATGTCTTTTCGACATCTCTTGCGCGTGGCGCGCGTCGCCGCGCTTGCGGGCGCGTTCTTTCTCACCGGTGCGTTGAGCAACGCCGCGCACCCTCCGGCTGTCTAGGTTTAGTAAACAACAAGTAGACACAGCGTATCTTCAATAACGAGAACACGGGGCTTGCAATGAGGGATAGAAAAAAAATTGATGAAGCGAGAAAGGGGGCGCGGGAAGTTTTGAAAAGACACCGGATAGAGGCGGCTTTAGGCGAAGCTTTTTCTCGCGAATCAGAAGAGTTTATGCTCGCGGTCAGGGTCTACGGCTACCGACCAATCCTCGATTTTGTTTGGAAACGATTTGGTTATTACAATGAGATAAAAGTACCGCGCTCATTGAAAGCAAGGCGAGCTATGATAACAAAAGTGGGTAATCTTCTGTCTGGCCCTAAAGTTCCTGAGCCTCTCAAGGGCATGACCAAAGATATACGATTTGTCGCGGTTGCAGAATTGGACTAATAACGACGCTAGCCGTGAAAGTAGGGGTTTGGATCAAGCCCCTCATTGAAGCGCGTATCGGGATAGACCGGCGCGCTTCGCTTCACCGGCATTTTGCAAGGCTCGATAAGGTTGATCGTTTCGCCCCGTTCCAGCCGCGCCTCTTCAGCCGCCGACTTTTTCACCGAAATTCAAGAATTCTGCACCGCGCGAAAATGGCTCAAAAATCGCGGGTTTCGAGAGACGCGCCAAAAAGGCGGCGTCTCGCTATAAGGGAAGGGCTTGGAGCCGCGGAGCGAACCGCCCCTTGCCCACTGGCGCGAGGCGGCGAAAAATCGCCAAGCGAACCGTCGCAAGCCTGATGCGCGCCCTCGACGCCTGGCCGAAATCTTCAAACCTGCCGAATGCGAAAATTACTTCAAGGCCTGTGGACGATACAGATTGATCGGAGTCCGCTCTAGTTGCAGAAAGCGCCAATGGGTGTTATTTTAGGTGTGCCGACCCACGACCCAGAATATTCGACCATCCCGCCCCCCATAATCGTAATAACGCCCGAATAAGGCCCACTGGGAAACTTCAGAGTTATAACGCCTGCCTTGCTGATCGCCCACGTCCCTTCGCCGGCTATGCTATTGGTGGCTTTTCCCCCAGGTTGAAAACTTGTCCAGTTCTTAAGGCGCGATCCGCCACTTAAATCAGCCGACGACCCGTCCCAGCATACCTTCTTTCCTTCGAAATCGGCTTTTGTTGCTGCTGTTGCCGACGAAGGTGATAGCAACATTAGCGAGAATCCAAGGCCAGTCACTGCGAGTGAAATGCACGCTTTCATGTCGCACTCCGTCAGGAATATGCTCCCTACGTCGTTTCCGAAGCTGAGATTGCCGCTCTCGATCCACATGGTCGAAGATTGACGATTCAAGCGTTATGACACTAAGCGACCTCCAAGCAAATTTGAATCGTGGGGGAGTCCCGAGCTTCTCTCAAAAAGGAAGGTATTTGAGAGAGGCCAGCCGCGACCGCGCTTCGGCCTCAAAACCCGCCAAAAAGGTCTCTCAAAACTCATTCTTGATTCCTATCTCTCGAAAGGGTATTGTACGGACGAGTGTAGAGAGATAAGCATGACACAGAAGAAATCCCGCCGCGCGGCGACGGTCGCGCGAAGTCCGAGCGCGTCCGTCGCCCCGCACCAAAGAAGCCGCGCCGTCCGCCGTCGCCGCGCTCGGACGGCGAGATACATCCGAAGGGAGTTCTCATTGGCTATGCGCGAGTTTCGACGCTCGACCAAAACTTGGCCTTGCAGCGAGACGCGCTGACAGAAGCCGGATGCACGAAGCTTTTCGTCGAGCAGGTGTCCGGGGCGGTGTTGGATCGACCTGCCCTCCGCGACGCGCTCGAATTTGCGCGAGCGGGCGACACCGTCGTCGTTTGGAAGCTCGACCGCCTTGCGCGTTCCATGAAGCAGTTGATTGAAACGCTTGAGACGCTTCGGTTGAGAAATATCGGTTTTCGGAGCCTGACGGAAGCGCTCGATACGACGACGCCGCAGGGACGGCTTGTCTTTCACATGTTCGGCGCACTCGCGGAGTTCGAGCGAAGCCTGATCCGCGAACGCACCCAAGCGGGACTAGCCGCCGCAAGGCGGGCAGGACGCACGGGAGGCCGACCGGCGAAACTTACCGACGACGATCTCGATGTCGCGACGACGCTGCTTGCGAACCCCGATATTACGGTTGCCGAGGTCGCTCAGCGCGTCGGGGTGTCCCCCGCGACGCTCTATCGCTATTTGCCCGCAGCGCGGACGGCGCACGGCTCCCCGTCCTGACTTCGTGCCCTAACGCGCCCCCGTTTGCGCGAGGGCAGGCGTCCCGTGTCCGTTGACGGCGGCAAGTTCGGTCTTCGCTTGCTTCGCGATCTTCTGGACGGTTCTGGCACTGACGCCCCCGATTTGCCGGGCAACCATGCTCGCGGTTGGGTTGGCTTGAAGCGCCTCGATGATGAGAGCCCTCTTCTCCGGCGAAAGTCTTTTTCTTTTTTCCAGATTTTCTGCTGCAAGCCGTATATTTGCCTCTTTGGCGATCTTACCGACCGTTCTCGCACTCACGTCGCCGACTTCTCTGGCAACCCTGCTTGCGTTCGGGTTGGCTTCCAGCGCCTCAATGATTTGCGCGCGTTTTGCCTCGGGAATCATGACGCAATTAGAGCGCAGGGCGATCGCGATGACAAGGCCGGTGGGCTGTGTCCGGCGCGATATCAACATCTAACGCGGCCAACCTCCGAATGCTACTCAGACCTCGCGCACGGCCGGCCGCCCTGACATACCGTGCGAGATTGAAGACTTTCGCACGGCGCGCGCGCCCTTGAATTTGCAGGTGTTTTTTGTTGCAGAATTCAGGTGCAGAAGTCGGCCTTATGTCCCGCGCTTGAGTGCCTCGGCGTCGGCGGCGTTCGGCAGAACAAAACCGGCCTTTGCGACCCGCACAAGACGTTCGGCGGCGGTCGGCGGATTTTCGAGCAACGCGAGGACGTGCAGAGAATCGCGCTCCGAAAGCGTGGGGCGAGTGGGCCACGCGTTGGAAGGGCGGCATGACCGGCGCGCGCGCCGGTTCATCGCGGCGTCACCGTCACTTTGTGCGCCTTGTGCCACGCCCAAAACGCCGCCAGAATCTCCTTGAAGAAGCGCGGCGGCAAGTAGCCGTAGTCGAAGCGATCGGCGTTCGGAACCTTGCGCAAATCATAGCCCGGCCAGACGAATTGATCGCCCTCGCTGACGACGACCCATGAGCGCTCGTCGTCGAGGCCAAGATGTTTTTTGACGGCGCGCGGAATCTCGACGGCCGCCGCCGCATCGTCCGGCGGCCGATGCGTCACCGGCAACACCGTCACCAGCGTTTCGCCGTTTTGCTGGCGCTCGATCGCGAGGGCGATGACGCAGGGGCGATCTTTGCGTCCCTCTTCTTGTCCGCTTTGCGCTTCGTGATCCCAGACATAGGCATAGGAGATGATGAGGCCCGGTTCGGGCGTCGGAATCGCCATGCCGCCCGCTATTTCGGATCAACAAGCTTGTTGAGATGGTCGTGGCGCGAGTCCATGCGCGACGACGCGATGCGTTCAGCCTCTTCGTCGGACAGCTCCGCCGTCAGGAAGCGGCGGCGCATGCCCTTGAGCTTGTGCAGCTCTTCGTACTCGTGCGGCGCGACGAAATAACCGGCGAGCGTGCCGTTGCTCGACACGGGAACCGCCTCGCGCTGCGCCAACAGCTTGTAGCGACCGAAGTTGCGGGCGAACTCGGCGGCCGGAACGGTGTCAGCCATGTTCATGCGTCCTCTCGTTCACACCTGACAATATACGCGCTTTGCGCGAAGAACGCAATATCCGCACTTTATGTAAACGTGGGGTTTTGAACTCCATGGAATATATGATAATAACCTTTATCAAACATGGAGCCGATTACGTGAGCCTTGAGAAGCAACCACCCATAGCGACCCTATTAAGTGAAGGTCGTGCCTTGCTGAACGAAGACGACCCTGCCGACGCCCACGTGGAATTTGGACGTTGGGTCGACCGGGTTGCTCATTGGCTGGAGACAGAAATTCGAAGTCCCGTCCTGAGCGCGCAATGGAGTGCGCTCTCTTACTCGGGACTCGCAACCGCCGGCGGGTACTATGATGACCCTACTGTCTGGGCCTCTTTCCGTAGAGGTGTGCAACAAAGGCTAGAGTGGCTTGGTCAAGCGCTAGGTCAGTCGAGAGACTCGGGAAAGAAATCGAACGAGGGAGTTTTGCACGCCTCGTCTGCAACTATTCGGAAGGTGTTCGTTGTTCACGGCCACGATGAAGGAGCGCGCGAATCGATCGCTCGATTTTTAGAAAAGATCGGCTTCGAAGCATGAGCAGGCCAGTCAGGGCCGTACGGTTATCGAGAAGGTTGTAGCTCATGGAAATGTTGGCTTCGCCGTTGTGCTTCTGACGCCGGACGATGAAGGCTGTGCAAAAGGCGGAACGCCCATGCCTCGGGCTCGCCAAAACGTATTGATAGAGCTCGGATATTTCATCGGTCATCTTGGGCGCAAGCATGTCTGCGCGTTAAAGCGCGGTGACGTTGAAATCCCGTCCGACTTCGGTGGCGTTGTTTACGAAACATTCGATGCGTCGGGAGGATGGAAGCAAGCGCTAGGCAAAGAGCTGAAAGCAGCCGGCTATGAAATCGACTGGAACAAGGTGATGGGCCGATGAACCAGCTCGTCCCCACCCTTTCCGCCCGCACCCCCGCCATCATCGCCGCCGTCGGCGCGCGCGCCTCTTATCGCTTCCTTGAATTCTTCACGGCGCAGATCAGGAACCCGCACACGCGCCGCGCCTATGCGCGCGCGGCGACGGAATTCTTCGATTGGCTTGAGGCGAGGGGCGTCACGCAGATCACGGCGATCGAGAGCGTGCATGTCGCGACCTACATCGAGCAGTTGCAGCGCGCGCGATCCGCACCGACGGCGAAGCTGCGCCTGGCCGCGTTGCGCCACCTGTTTGATTGGATGGTCATCGGCCAGATCATGCCGACCAATCCCGCCGCTGCCGTGCGCGGGCCGCGCCATATCGTGCGGCGCGGCAAGACGCCGGTGCTCGACCCGGCCGAGGCGCGCCAGCTCATCGACGCGATCGACACGACGACCGTCATCGGCTTGCGCGACCGCGCGTTGATCGGACTGATGGTCTATTCCTTCGCGCGCATCGGCGCGGCGATCGGCATGCGCGTCGAGGACGTGTATCCGCAGAACCGCCGGCTATGGGTGCGCTTGCACGAGAAGGGCGGCAAGCAGCACGCCATGCCGTGCCATCACAATCTCGAATCCTATTTGCACGCGTACATCGACGGCGCGGGGCTCGCGAGCGATCCGAAGGCGCTCTTGTTTCAGACCTACAGCCGCGCGACCGGCCGGCTCACCGGCAATCCCCTGCCCCAGGCGAACGCCTATGCGATGATCCAGAGGCGCGCCGCGGGCGGCCGAGATCACGACCAAGATCGGCAACCACACGTTTCGGGCGACGGGCGTCACCGCCTACCTCAAGAACGGCGGGACGCTTGAGCGCGCCGCGCAAATGGCGAACCACGCCAGCACACGCACGACGCAGCTTTACGATCGGCGGGCCGAGGAAGTGACGCTCGACGAGGTGGAGAGGATCGGGATTTAGACAACAGGTGAAACGACAATGTCTAAGAGCGTTCCGAGACCCCGAAAGCTAAACTCGGATCAGTTGGGAGACAAAGGCGAGCTGGGCTTTCGCGCGCTTTGCACGGATGCTCAACTCATCTGCAATAAATCTGACCGTGATCGGACTGGTTGGGATTTTATTGTGGAATTCCCTTTCGATTCAAATTCCGGCGACACTACGCTCGATAAGCGCAGCATACCGATCTCATGTCATTTTCAACAAAAAAACGATGTGGGACTCCTGCCACACGTTCCAGATGCGTCTATCGGCAGCAGAGCGCATAGCGAAGGAGACAAAGCCATCGTTTATCTATGTGTTAAGAGTTAATGAACAGCTCCAATGTGTGGACGCTTTCCTCGTCCACCTTCTCGACGACCCTCTGAAGACGATACTCAAAAGGCTTCGAGTTGAGGAGAAAAAGAAATCTCTTAAGATCAACTCAAAGTATATTTTTATGGATGTAACAAAGCGTGGGCGGCCAATTGAGCCAACGGGCGAAGCACTGCGGGCCGCTCTGGCGAAGCACAGCGGATCGGACCTGCATGGGTATGTAGAGGTCAAGAAACCGCAGCTGAAGGAGCTTGGGTTCGAGCCGAACGCGCTCACGACGGAAATGACTCTTCATCTGGATGATCCAAAGGATTTAGTTGACGTATTTTTGGGGATCAAAAAGAAGGTCCCCATTTCTAATGTCAGAACTTTTGAAACCCGCTTCGAGATAGATTTGCCTGCAAAGCCGAGTTTTGAAGCGGGGGGAACATTGACCCTCGACCCGAAGCCACTCGATCGTTGCGTAATCACATATCGACGTCAGCGGCTTGGACACCCCGCAGTTTTCGAGGGGACGGTCGTGTTTCCGCCGCCTTCA
>CAVXCA010000096.1:0-22257 GCA_963759955.1 uncultured Alphaproteobacteria bacterium | reverse complement strand
TATGTCGTGTTCTTCATTCGTCGTCTTGCTGCGCACGGTCACGCGCACGTCGGCCGCCTGGAG
The DNA here is from genome assembly GCA_963759955.1 of uncultured Alphaproteobacteria bacterium. Lineage (GTDB taxonomy): Bacteria > Pseudomonadota > Alphaproteobacteria > Rhizobiales > Beijerinckiaceae > Roseiarcus. The sequence continues at coordinate 22,194 of CAVXCA010000096.1, read as the reverse complement.
GGGCGGGCGGTCGCTGGAGGCTTCCGTGGCGAGGGCGAGAACATTGGTTCGCGCGCGTTCGGCGCAGGAGGCCCGGTCGCGAACGCACGCCTCGTAAAGCGTGTTGAGATAGGCGCGCACCTCGCCCTTGGGCGTGTGGACCATGATGTCGAGCGGACCGAGGATGCGGACCGAATATTGCGGGCCCAGCGATTGATAGAGTTTCGCGACGGCCTCGGTGAAGTTGCGAGCGTCGGCAAGCGCCGCGGAATCCTGAGCGTCCCCGCGCGCCAAGCCCGCGACGAGCCACGACGTCACGACCAGCGCGAGCGCAAGCGGCCGCCGCATTGCTCTCCCCTCCTCGCCAGAGATCAACCTAGCGCCGTTGTGGCTTTCGCGCTAGCGGGTATAGGACGAGGGACCGTCAGTGTCGGAACGCCGGGCCACCCGCCGGTCGAAACGCGCCTCAGCCCGGCGCGAGCCGCCAGCTTCTGATCTCGAACGGCGTCAGGCCGTCGGCGGCCTTCGCTTCGCTCGGCTCTTCGAGAATGTCGACCGCGCCGGCGTTGCGCCAGCCGGGCGGCAGGCGGAACGCGAAGGGGCCGCGCCCGCCCGCCGGCTCGTAGACCCTCAGGATCAGGCCGGCGCCGTCTTCGGCCGGCTTCAAGGCGCCGAGCGCGGCGCTCAGGCCTTCGAAGGCGAGCGGCGCGACGACGCCTTGCGCCAGATAGCGGGCCGGCGTCGCCAGCAGCGGCTGGTTGAGGTCTTCGGCTTCCTCCCGCACGCCGCCCTCGTGCCATGGACCGGCGTGCGGCATGAGCGCGTAGGCGAAGCTCTGCTCGCCCTCGTCGGCGAGCGGATCGGGATAGACCGGCGCGCGCACCAGGCTCAGCCCCAGCACGTTGTCGCGAACGCTATGGCCGTACTTGGCGTCGTTGATGAGCGCGAGGCCGAAGCCGGGCTCGGAGAGATCGACGAAGCGATGGGCGGGAACCTCGAACTGCGCTTCGTCCCACGAAGTGTTGGCGTGGGTCGGCCGCTCGACGACGCCGAACGCGCATTCGAAGGTCGCCCGCTCGGCGCGCACCGCCGCCGGCGTCAGCGTGCGCAGGAGCGTGCGCCGATCGCGCCAGTCGATCCACGTGGCGATGTCGAGGCGCCGGCCGTTGGCGGCGAGCGCGAGCGTCTGCACGATGCGCGAATGGCGCCAGCGGCGCGCGACGCGCAGGCTCGCGCGGTGAGCCGTATTTTCGCCGACGACGAGGCTTTCGAGCGCGCTGAGTTCCTCGCCGCGCGCGGCATAGTCCTCTTCGATGTCCCAGGCGTCCCAGGCGCGCGGCTTGTCCTGCGGGTACGCCCAGAGCTGGTTGCCGCGGCCGGCGAGCGCTTCGCGGCCCGTCGGCTTATGAACGAGGCTGGCGATCGTTCCATCTTCCGCGAGCTCGACGCGCAGGAACGCGTTTTCGAGCCGCCGTTCGCCGACCTCGAGGCCGGGCAGCGGCGCGAGCGCGGCGCGGTCGACGACCCGCACGGCGAGCGGGGGGATCGTGTCGGCGCTCGCGACGTCGACGCCGTCGGCGAGCGCGACGCGCAGCGGCCGCTCGGACAGCGAGGGATTGACGACGACGAGCGCGTCGGCGACCTCGCCCGGCGGCAGACGGGCGACGATCGCCGCCAGACCTCGTTCTTGCTCGGCGAGCCCGGCGGCGACGACCGAATCGAGCTCGGCCTCGGCGTCCTCGTAGACTTCGCGAATGCTCGAACCGGGCAGGATGTCGTGGAACTCGTTCTTCATCAGCGTGCGCCACAGCGGCTCCAGGCTGGACGGCGCCGGCGCGCCCAAGAGATGAGCGAGCGAAGCGACCGTCTCCGCCGCGACGAGCGCGTTCTCGGCGTGCCGATGCCTGCGTTTGACGCCGCTCTGCGTCGTCAGCGTCGCGCGGTGCAATTCGAGATAGATTTCGCCGCGCCAGATTGGCAGCGCCTGCGTCGCGGCGGTTTCGTGCGCGCGGGCGAAGAAGTCATCGACCCGCGACCAGCGCGCGCGGGGCAGGGCGGGAAAATCGCGTAAATGCACTTCGGCATCGAGCCATTCGGGCGTCGGGCCGCCGCCACCGTCGCCGTAGCCGACCGAGAGCAGCGTTTGCGCGTGGCGCGTCTTGGCGCGAAAATTGGCCCAGGTCGGCGCGATCGAGCCCGGCCGCACTTCGCCGTTGTAGCCGCCGATCGGGTTGTCGAACGTGTGGGCGAGCACGCGGGCGCCGTCGAGCCCTTCCCACCAGAAGAGGTCGTGCGGGAAGCGGTTGGTCTCCGACCAGTTGACCTTGATGGTGAGAAACGAGTCGAGGCCGCCCTGGCGCATCAGTTGCGGCAGCGCCGGGGAAAAGCCGAAGCAATCGGGCAGCCAGCAGACGCGATGGCGCACGCCGAACGCGCGCTGAAAATAGCGCTGGCCGTAGAGGATCTGGCGCGTCAGGCTCTCGCCCGAGGGCATGTTGGCATCCGACTCGACCCACATGCCGCCGATCGTCTCCCATTGGGCGGACGCGACGCGCGCCCTTATCTCGGCGAACAGCTCGGGATCGTCCTCTTCGATCTGCGCGTAGTAATGCGCGCTCGACTGGTTGAAGCGGAAGTCCGGCGTGCGGGCCATCAGCGAAAGCGCGGTATGAAACGTGCGCCTGAGCTTGCGGCGCGTCTCCTCGTAGGGCCACAGCCAGGCGAGGTCGATGTGAGCGTGGCCGGTCAAGGCGACCTCGCCCTGCGGGGGAAAGCGCCGCTGCAAGGAACGCAGCGTCGCGGTCAGCGCGTCGGCGGCCGCTTCGACGCTCGCGCGCTCGCTCTCGCTGAGCGCCGCCGGGTCGGCGCTTCGTTCGGGCAGGCGCCAGATCGTCTGCTGCTGCGGCGAGGGCGCGATGCGCGCGACATAGTCGGCGCTCGCCGACGGCCAGTCGATCGCGCGCAACGCCGTTTCGGCCGCTTCGACGAGGTGCGGCGCGGCTTCATGTGCGCCGAGCGCCTCGGCCGCGTCGGCGACGAGGCTCAACAGTTGCGAGAGTCGGCACACCGCGAGATCAAGGCGCACGAGCGCTGCGCGCTGCAGATGCGGATCGCGCACGGGCTGGCCGAACGGCAGCCGCGCGACGCTCTCGGCGAGAATCGCGAAGCGGCGTTCGGCGAGCGGGAATTCCTGGTGATAGGGGTCGAGGCCGAACGAGGCCGTTTGCCCGCTCTCGTAGGTGAGGGTCAGCAGGCTTTCGCCGCCGAGGTCAAGCGCGAGCCGCGCCTCTTCGAGCGGCCATCCCTCGGGAACCGCGGCGCTCGCCTCGAGCCGCGCGACGCCCTCGCTGCGCGGCCACGGCGCCTGAAGCGCGATCGGCGCGCCGTCGAAGCGCCAGCCGTCGACGTCGATCGCCTGCCGCACGCGCCAGTACGCGAGCTCGCGCAGGCGCGTCTTGAGGCGGGCGAGGCGTTGATCGAATCGCAGCGGCATGGCGAGCGCTCCCGAAGCTACGCCCCTTTAGCAGCGACGCGCGCCGTTCGTCACGCCGATGGTTTACACGTTTGCGGCGCGTGCGACGGTGGGCGAACGTCGTGCTATGAGGCGGGCATGACCGAAGCTGCATATCTCGCCACTATCCATGAGGAAAACGGCGTCTTCGGCGTGTCGTTTCGCGACTTTCCCGGCTGCGTGACGACGGCGCGCGACATGCGCTCGGCGATCGAGCGCGCGGCGCAGGCGCTGGCTCTGCACGTCGAAGGCATGATCGAGGACGGCGAGGCGCTGCCCGAGGCGCGCTCCGCCGAACGCCTGCGCGCCGACGAGCCGGAGTGGCTGGACGGCGCGATCCTGGCGCTGATCGGCGTCGAAGTTCCCGGCAGGGCGCTGCCGGTCAACATCTCGCTCGACGAGGGCCTGCTCGCGCGCATCGACAAGGCCGCCGCGCGCGCCGGGCAGACGCGCTCGGGGTTCCTGGCGAGCGCGGCGCGGGAGCGGATCAAAGGGATGGAGTAGGGAGGCGACGGTGCTCCGCGATTTCTGGAGTGAGGTGGACGCGGCTTTGAGAACGAAAGGGATCATCTCATGAAAACCCTGCGCATCGGCATCGCGCCGTACGAAGATATGAAGGCGCGCACCATGGCGATTGCGCGGGGCGAGTTCACGCCCGGCCCCGATGAGCCCAAGCTGTGGTTCACCTCGATCGAAAGCCTCGCGCGCGTGCTGTCGGACAAGAACCGCGCGTTGATCGATCTGATCATCGAGCGGCGCCCGCAATCGCTCGCCGAATTGGAACAGCTTTCGGGGCGGGCGAAGTCGAACCTGTCGCGCACGTTGAAGAGCATGGAGCGTTTCGGCCTGATCGAGTTGGTGGAGGGGGAAGGGCGCACTTTGCAGCCGCGCGTGCCCTATGACGAAATCCAGCTCGACCTCCCCATGGGGCGCCAGCGCCGGATGGCGCTGTCGGCTTGAGCGGGGCGGTCGGGGAGCTGTCGAGCCGAAGGCAGGCACGCGCGGCGCTTGCAAAAGGGAAGTTGTGTGATGGAGTGGGCAATCGGACTGATCGGAGGCCTTGGCATCGGCTCGTTGATTACTTCCGTTGTGACTCACTTCATGAGCCGCCGGGCAACCAACAGCGATCGCTGGTATCAGGAGAAGCGGGAGGCCTACTTAGGCTTACTCACCGCGCTCCATGATGCGGCGGTACGCCCGTCCGACGAGAGTTCGAAGACGTATGCTCTATGGCAGACGCGATGCGAATTGTTTGGGTCTCCGATGGTTGCCAAACATGCGCAGCGAATTGTCGATACGAACGATAAGCGTCCAGAGAGAGAAAATGCGTTCCGGGACCTGATTGAGGCGATGAAGTCTGACTTAAAGAAGTGAAATTCTGACTGACCCACCCCCGTCTTTCATTAAAGTTGCCTCGCCGCCGCAAACCTGCTAACCCCCGCGCCTTCGCACGTGGAAGAACGCCCGGTACGCCAGCCGGGACCAACGTTCGCACCACGAAACTGCAACTGGCGCAGCCGCTTGGGCGCAAGCCTTAGCGGTCGCGCCGTTCATGGAGCAGCCTCATGGCAAAGAAAATTGCCGGCTACATCAAACTGCAAGTGCCGGCGGGCGCGGCCAATCCGTCGCCGCCGATCGGTCCCGCGCTCGGCCAGCGCGGCCTCAACATCATGGAATTCTGCAAGGCCTTCAATGCGCGCACCGCGCAGATCGAGAAGGGCACGCCGATTCCGGTGGTCATCACCGCCTATCAGGACCGTTCGTTCACCTTCGAAATGCGCAACGCGCCGGTGACGTTCTTCCTCAAGAAGGCGGCGGGGCTGAAGATCGGCAAGAAGCCGGCCTCCGGCGCCAAGACGCCGGGCCGCGGCTTCGTCGGCAAGGTGACCAAGGCGCAGGTGCGCGAAATCGCCGAAAAGAAAATGCCCGATCTCAATTGCGAGACGGTCGAAGCGGCGATGAAGATGATCGAAGGCTCCGCCCGTTCGATGGGCCTCGAGGTGGTGGGGTAAGTCATGGCGCATCACAGCAAGAGAATCCGTAAAGGGCGCGAAGTCGGTCGCCCGCACCAAGCTCTACAAGCTCGACGAAGCGGTGAAGCTGGTGAAGAGCAACGCCAACGCCAAGTTCGACGAAACGGTGGAACTCGCCATCAATCTCGGCGTCGATCCCAAGCACGCCGACCAGATGGTGCGCGGCGTCGTCAATCTGCCCAACGGCACCGGGCGTACCCTCAAGGTCGCGGTGTTCGCGCGCGGCGCGAAGGCCGATGAGGCCCGCGCGGCGGGCGCCGACGTCGTCGGCGCCGAAGATCTGGTGACGACGGTGCAGGGCGGCACGATCGAATTCGATCGCTGCATCGCCACGCCCGACATGATGCCGCTGGTCGGCCGCCTCGGCAAGGTGCTCGGCCCGCGGGGCCTGATGCCGAACCCGAAGGTCGGCACGGTGACGATGGACGTCACCGCGGCGGTCAAGGCCTCCAAGGGCGGCGCCGTCGAGTTCCGCGTCGAGAAGGCCGGCATCGTGCAGGGCTCGGTGGGCAAGGCTTCGTTCGGCGAGGAACAGCTCGCGCAGAACATCCGCGCCTTCGTCGAGGCGGTGAACAAGGCCAAGCCGGCGGGCGCGAAGGGCACCTACTTCCAGCGCGCCGCGTTGTCCTCGACCATGGGGCCGGGCGTCCGGCTCGACCTCGCGACCCTGGCGACCCAGGCGCAGGTCGGCACTTAAGGCGCAGAAGATCGACCCCTTCTCCCACAAGGGGAGAAGGGGCGGCGGAGCCGCTATTTTCCCGCGATCGCCTCGATCTCGTCGATGACCCGCGGCCACACGGCGACGGGGAGCGAGTGGCCCATGCGCGTCAATGCGACGAGCCGGGCGCCGGGGATCGAAGCGGCGGTGTCCTCGCCGGCGGCGAACGGCACCAACGGATCGTCGACGCCGTGGATGACCAGCGTCGGCGCCGTGACGCTCGGTAACGTCTTCTTGCGGCTGCCCGAGGCGTAGAGCGCGAGCAACTGACGCTGCGTCCCTTCGGGGTAGAACCCGCGTGAGGCGGCGCGCATGGCGCGCGCCCGGTCGCGCTTTTCGTCTTCGGGGAAGCCGGGGCCGCGAAGCACCCGCCACGCGCCGACGTTGGCCTCGACGTATTCCTCCGGCGTTTTGGGCGGCGGCGCGGTGAACACCTTCATCGCCTCCGGGCTCGGCGGCGGCAGGCGCGGATCGCCCGTCGTCGACATGATCGAGGTCAGCGACCTCACCCGCGCGGGCCAGCGGATCGCCAATTCCTGCGCGATCATCCCGCCCATCGAGGCGCCGACGACATGCGCGCTGGCAATGCCGAGAAAGTCCATCAGGCCGACCGCGTCAGCGGCCATGTCCTTGAGAAGATAGGGCGCGGCGATCTTTTCGCCGGGCTTGCGCAGGGCGATCGCCTTGCCGGGGTCGGCCGGCGGCGTCCACTCGATCTTGCTCGATTTGCCGACGTCGCGATTGTCGAAGCGGACGACCCAAAAGCCGCGCGCGGCGAGCGTCGCGCAGAAATCGTCCTCCCAGACGATCATCTGCGCGCCCAGGCCCATGATCAACAGCAGCGGCGGATCGCTCGGGCGGCCGAAGGTCTGATAGCAAATCTCGACGCCGCCGACCGTGGCAAGCGCCTCTCCCATATCGAGCTCGACCTTGGACATTCCTGCGCTCCCGTTTCATAGTGCGGGTTACGATACGAGACCCTGAGGCGCAAGCCTCGCGCCGCCAGGAGGAGACGACCATGATGTGGCCGAGCGCGCTCGCCCGTTGGCATGCGGTCGCCGCTTCGCGCGACGCGGAGGGTCTCGACGCGCTGCTCGCCGACGACGTCGTATTCCTCTCGCCGGTGGTCCATAAGCCGCAGGTCGGCAGGGCGCTGACCAAGGCCTATCTCGTCGCCGCGCTGAGCGTGCTCGGCAACGAAACGTTTCGCTATGTCGGGCAATGGCTCGGCGAAAATTCCGCGGCGCTGGAATTCGTGACGGTCGTCGACGGCGTCGAGATCAACGGCGCCGATTTCATCGCCTGGAACGACGCGGGCCGGATCACCCGATTCAAGGTCATGGTCCGCCCGCTGAAGGCGATCAATCTGCTGCAGCAATTGATGGCGGCGCGTTTGGCGGCGGGCGGCGGGGGAGCGATCAGCCCGCCAGGCGCATGACGACGTCGAGCAGCACGTCGGCGCCGGCGACGAGATCGGCCGTCGGGGTGAACTCTTTCGGGTTGTGGCTGACGCCGCCGACGCTGGGCACGAAAATCATCGCGGCGGGGCAGATCCGCGCCATCATCTGCGCGTCGTGCCCGGCGCCCGAAGTCATGCGCTTGGAGGTCAGGCTGCGGCCTTTGGCGGCGACTTCGACGATCTCGACGATGTTGGAATCGAACGCCACCGGCTCGAAACGCGCGAGCCGCTCGACCGCAATCGACACCCCCTCGGCGGCGGCGAGCTTTTCGAGGAAGCCGTCGAGCGCCGCTTCCATCGCCTGCAAGCGACGCTCGTCGGGATCGCGCAGATCGACGGTGAAGCTCGCGCGCGACGGGATCACGTTGATCGCGTTGGGCTCGAACGCGATGCAGCCGACCGTCGCCACGCTCGGGGCGTTCGCGCCGGCGACGTGGTCGCGCAAGTGGGCGATCACCCGCGCCGCCGCGAGGCCGGCGTCGCGGCGCATCGTCATCGGCGTGGTTCCCGCGTGATTGGCGACGCCTTCGATGGTCACGCGCCGCCACGAAATGCCCTGCACGCTCTCCACGGCGCCGATGGCGACGCCTTCCCGATCGAGGACCGGGCCCTGCTCGATATGAAGCTCGACATAGGCGCGAGGGCGCAGGAAGCCCGGTTCGTCCGCGCCGGCGTAGCCGATGCGCTCGAGTTCGGCGCCGAGCGCGGCGCCGTCAGTCGCGATCGTCGCCAGCGCGTCCTCGACGTTAAGGGCGCCGACGTAGGCGAGCGAGCCCAGCATGTCGGGCGCGAAGCGCACGCCCTCTTCGTTGGTGAAGGCGGCGACCGCGATCGGGCGCGCCGGCTTGAAGCCCGACGCGCGCAGCGTTTCGATCACTTCAAGACCCGCCAGCACGCCATAGCAGCCGTCGTAGATTCCCGCGTCGATCACGGAGTCGATGTGCGAGCCGACGAGGATCGGCGCGGCGTCGGCGTTCTCGCGCTCGCGCCAAACGCCGAAGAGGTTGCCGACGCGGTCGCAATGCGCTTCGAGACCGGCCGCGCGCAGCCACGCGACGAACTGGTCGCGCCCCGCCTTGTCGGCGTCGCTCGCGGCGAGCCGCGTCAGCTTGCCGTCGTCGCCGCGCCCGATGCGGCCGAGGTCTTGAATGCGGCCGACGAGGCGGTCGGCGTCGATCGACAAGCGGGGCAGGGCGGGCGCGCTCACGCGACGATCTCCACGGGTTTGCGCGGGGCGGTCGTTGGGCGGTCGGCGGCGACGAGTTCGCGATAGCGGCCGGGGTCGGTCGCGCCCTCGGAATTGACGAGCAAGACGCGCGAGCGCGCGCCCAATCCGAGCGCGGCTCTCGCCGCCGTGCTCGCCGCGGCGCGGATGAGGCCGGCGAGGCCCGCGCCGCCGCTTTCTCCCGATACGACGGCGGGATCGCCGCCCGAGGGGCGCGCGAGACGGTTCATCACCGCGACCGCGTCCTCGTCCTCGACCGTCATGAAGGCGTCGGCGACGCGCGACAGCACGCGCCAGGCTACGGGAGAGGGCTCGTAGCATTCGAGCATCGCCATCACCGTGCGTTCGCCCGGCTCGACCTTGATCGCGTGGCCGACTCGCGCAGATGCGGCCAGACACGCCGAGCGCGAGGGCTCGACGACGACGAAGGTCGGCCGCGCGTCCTTCAGCACGAGGGCGAGATGCCCGGCGACCGCCGCCGCCAGCCCGCCGACGCCTGCCTGCATGAAAACGTGGGTCGGCGGCTCGGCGAGGTCGCGCAGCGCCTCGCGAACCGTCGCGGCATAGCCCTGCATGACCATCAGCGGAATGCGCTCGTAGCCGGGCCAGGAGGTGTCGGAAACGATGGTCCAGCCGTTCTCGGCGCAGACGCGCGCCGATTCGACGACCGAATCGTCGTAGGTTCCCTCGACCCGGATGACCTCGGCGCCGAAGCGGGCGATCGCCGCGACCCGCTCGTCGGTGACGCCGGAATGGACGAAGATCACGGCTCTCGCGCCGACGAGCGCGGCGCCCTGGGCGACCGAGCGGCCGTGATTGCCGTCAGTGGCGCAGCCGAAGGTCATGCCCTTGGCGACGGCGCGAACCGCGGCGCTTCGCCATTCCCCAATTTCTATTGAGCGGCAGAGCTTTCGCGCCGCTTCTTCGAGCGTCAGGCGAACGACGGCGTAGGCACCGCCGAGCGCCTTGAAGCTGCCGAGCCCGAGGCGGAAGCCCTCGTCCTTGACGAAAACCGCGCCGACGCCGAGTTCGTGCGCGAGCGCGGGCAGGGCATGGAGCGGCGTCGGCCCGCGCTCGTCGCGAAGCTCCAGGAAGCGCTCGACTTCGTCGGCGGCGCGCTCGCCGAGCGCTTCGGCGTCGACGGGATCGAGCGGTCGGCCGTGCTCGGGGAGGTCGTTTCGGATCAACATCGCCTTCATCCATGTCTCGGGAGGCGAAGATATATTCCATGCAGATCGATCATTTCGCTCTATTATCGCCGCCCCTGCGCAATTTTGTTTCGTGGACGGACCCATGCCCAAACCGCCGCCGTCGCCCGCCGTCGCCCTCGACCGCTTCGATCGGGCCATTCTGGCGATCCTGCAAAAGGACAATACGACGCCGCAGCGCGCGATCGGCGAGGCCGTCGCGTTGTCGGCCCCCGCCGTGCAGCGGCGGATCAAACGGATGGAGGAAAGCGGCGTCATCCGCGCCAACGTCGCGCTCGTCGAACCCGCCGCGGTCGGACAGCCGCTGACGATCTTCGTCGAGGTCCAGCTCGAGAGCGAGCGCGCCGAGTTGATCGACGCGGCCAAGCGCGCGTTCTCGGCCGCGCCGGAAGTCCAGCAATGCTACTACGTCACCGGCGAAGCGGACTTCATCCTGGCGATCGTCGTCGCCACCATGGGCGAATACGAAGCGCTGACGCGACGGCTGTTCTTCGACAACAGCAACGTGAAGAAATTCAGCACCTTCGTGGCGATGGACCGCGTCAAGGCGGGGCTGGCGGTGCCGCTGGGCTGATCGGCGCGTAGCGAGCCCTCATCCGGCCCTTCGGGCCACCTTCTCCCGCAAGCGGGAGAAGGGTCGCGCCCCCTCTCCCGCTTGCGGGAGAGGGTTGGGGTGAGGGCGAGCGAAAACCCCTTACGCGGTCGAAGCCGCCTTGCGGCCCAACGCCGCCTGCGCGGCGGCGAGGCGGGCGATGGGGATGCGGAAGGGCGAGCACGAGACGTAGTCGAGGCCCACCTTTTCGCAGAACGCGATGCTCGCGGGATCGCCGCCGTGCTCGCCGCAGACGCCGAGCTTGATGTTCGGGCGGGTCGCGCGGCCGCGCTGGGCGGCCAGGCTGATCAGTTCGCCGACGCCTTCGGTGTCGAGGGTGACGAACGGATCGGCGGGCAGCAGGCCCTTGGCCGTGTAGGGGCCGAGGAACGAGGCCGCGTCGTCGCGCGAAACGCCGAGCGTCGTCTGCGTGAGGTCGTTGGTGCCGAAGGAGAAGAATTCGGCGCTCTTCGCGATGTCGCCGGCGCGCAAGGCCGCGCGCGGCAGCTCGATCATCGTGCCGACGCTATAGGGGACGACGACGCCGGTCTCCTCGGCCACGATCTCGGCCATCGCGACGATGATCGCCTTGACCGAATCGAGCTCGGCGCGTCCCATCACCAGCGGGATCATGATCTCCGCCGTGACCGGCTTGCCGGTCTTTTGGCCGGCCTCGACCGCGCCTTCGAAAATCGCGCGCGCCTGCATTTCCGCGATTTCGGGATAGCGGATGGCGAGGCGCACGCCGCGGAAGCCGAGCATCGGGTTGACTTCGTGCAGATCGGCGGCGCGCGCGCGCAGCTTCTCCGCGCTCACTCCCATCGCCTTGGCGACGTCGGCGATTTCGGCGCTCGAGTGCGGCAGGAATTCGTGCAGCGGCGGATCGAGCAGACGGATCGTCACCGGCAATCCGGTCATGATCTCGAACAGCTCGGCGAAATCCTTGCGTTGCATCGGCAACAGCTTGGCGAGTGCGACGCGCCGTCCCTCTTCGGTGTCGGCGAGGATCATCTCGCGCACCGCGACGATGCGCTCGCCCTCGAAGAACATGTGCTCGGTGCGGCACAGGCCGATGCCCTCGGCGCCGAAGCTGCGGGCGGCGCGCGCGTCGGTCGGCGTCTCGGCGTTGGCGCGCACTTTCATGCGCCTCACCCCGTCGGCCCATTGCATCAGCGTGGCGAATTCGCCTGTCAGCTCCGGCTTGACCATCCGCACGGCGCCGGCGAGCACTTCGCCCGAGGCGCCGTCGATGGTGAGCACGTCGCCCTTTCTGAGCGTCACGCCGCCGGCGGTCATCGTCTGCGCTTCGTAGTCGATGCGGATGGCGCCGGCGCCGGAGACGCAGGGCTTGCCCATGCCGCGCGCGACGACCGCCGCGTGCGAGGTCATGCCGCCGCGCGTCGTCACGATGCCCTCGGCGGCGTGCATGCCGTGGATGTCCTCGGGCGAGGTTTCCACGCGCACCAGGATGGTCCTGCGGCCGGCGGCGCGCAAAGCCTCCGCCTCGTCGGCCGAGAACACGATTTCGCCGCTCGCGGCGCCCGGGGAAGCGGGCAGACCCTTCGCCAGCGCGTCGCGCTTGACGGTGGGATCGATGGTGGGATGCAGCAACTGGTCGAGCGCGGCCGGATCGACGCGGGTCACCGCGTCCTCGCGCGAAATGAGGCCCTCGTTGGCCATTTCCACCGCGACGCGCAATGCGGCGCGCGCGGTGCGCTTGCCGTTGCGCGTCTGCAGCATCCACAGCTTGCCGCGCTCGACGGTGAACTCGAGATCCTGCATGTCGCGATAATGCTTCTCCAGCAACTGCGTCGTCGCGACGAACTGCGCGAAGACCTCGGGCATCAGCGCTTCGAGCGAAGGCTTGTCGGAGCCGGCCGCCTTGCGCGCGGCCTCGGTGATGTTCTGCGGCGTGCGAATGCCGGCCACGACGTCCTCGCCCTGCGCGTTGACGAGAAACTCGCCGTAGAGCTCCTTGGCGCCGGTCGCGGGATTGCGGGTGAAGGCGACGCCGGTCGCCGAGGTCTCGCCCATGTTGCCGAACACCATCGCCTGGACGTTGACCGCGGTGCCCCAGTCGGCGGGAATGTCGTTGAGGCGGCGATAGGTGATCGCGCGCTGGTTCATCCAACTGGAGAACACCGCGCCGATCGCGCCCCACAATTGGTCGCGCGGGTCCTGCGGGAAGGGCTTGCCCGTCGCCTCGGCGACTTGTTGCTTGTAGGCGACGATGATCTCGCGCCAGTCGTCGGCGGAAAGGTCGGTGTCGAGGGTATGGCCTTTGCGGTCCTTGAGCTCCTCGAGGATTTCCTCGAACAGGTGATGTTCGACTTCGAGAACGACGTTGGAATACATCTGGATGAAGCGGCGATAGCTGTCGTAGGCGAAGCGTTCGTCGCCCGACGTCTTGGCGAGCGTCAGCACCGACTTGTCGTTGAGGCCGAGGTTGAGCACCGTGTCCATCATGCCCGGCATCGAGGCCCGAGCGCCCGAGCGCACGGAGACCAGCAGCGGATTGGAATCGTCGCCGAACTTTCTCCCGGTCTGGCGCTCGACGCTCGCCATCGCGGCGTCGACCTGCTCGGCGAGGTCGGCCGGATAGGTCTTGGCGTTGGCGTAAAAGTAGGTGCAGACCTCGGTGGTGATGGTGAAACCGGGGGGCACCGGCATGCCGAGGAAGGCCATTTCCGCGAGATTGCCGCCTTTGCCGCCGAGGAGATTCTTCATCGCTCCGCGCCCTTCGGCGAGCTCGGCGCCGAAGGAATAGACCCATTTCGTCATCGACCGCTCCCAAAAAGCCGAATTTCGACTCGCGCGCTCTCAGCGGCGCGCGCGCAGCCCCATACCAAATGTCGCCCAGCCCGCGCCATGAAACAAAAGATCAACCCCGAGCAGGACGCCCAAGACATAGACGCTGTCCGAGGGCCAGCGCATGATGATGATCAATCCGAGCAGAAACGTCACCGCAGCGGCGATCAGGACCATGCCGCGCGGGCGATCGGCGGGGAGCTGAAACGCGAGATAGGCGCGCACCGCCGCCGCCGCGATCAGCCCGGCGCCGAGCGCCAAAGTCAGCAGGGGCATGGCGAAAATCGGATTGACGATGCAAATGACGCCGACGGCGAGGTAGAGAACGCCGCCGATCATCCAGAGGAAATACCGCCGCCAGCTCTGGGCGTTCGCGCCGATGCCGATTTCGGCGACGCCGGCGACGAGAAAGAAGATGCCGTTCAGCGTCACCGTGGCGATGGTGGCGGCCAGGGTGAAGACCAGCGCCGCCGCGCCGAGCAGCATCAAGAGCGCGCCGAAGGCGACGATCGCGCCCCATCGGCCGCGCAGATGTTCGATCGCTTCGCCGAGACTATGCGGGCCGAGGCTGTCGTTCGAGGCGTTCGGCATGGCGGTTTCCCCCTTGCAGTGGCGCGCTTGTACCGCAAATCGGCGCGCGGCTCCAATCGCCCCCTAGCGCGAGCGTTTGAGCTCGCCGAGCACCTGCGCGGCGTATTCGACCATCGGCACGATGCGGCCGTAGTTGAGCCGCGTCGGGCCGATCACCCCGAGAACGCCGGCGATGCGCTGGTCGCCCGCGCGCAGAGGCGCCGCGATCATCGACGAACCGGACAGCGAGAACAGCTTGTTCTCCGAGCCGATGAAGATCTTGACGCCCTCGCCGCCCTCGGCGCGGTGAAGCAAGTCGATGACGTCGGTCTGCGTCTCCAGATCCGCGAACAAGAGGCGGATGCGCTCCAGATCCTCTTCGGCGCGCAAGTCGCCGATGAGATTGGCCTGGCCGCGCACGATCAGCTGGCGGCTCGCTTCCTCGACGCCGGCCCAGGACGCGAGCCCTGCGTCGACAAGTCGCGCCGCCAGCGCGTCGAGTTCGCCGCGCGCGGCCTCGCGCGCCTGCACGATTTCTTCGCGCGCCTCGGCGAGCGTGCGCCCGCTCGCATGCGCGTTGAGGTAATTGCTCACTTCGACCAGGGTCGAGGCGGGCATCCCGGCGGGCGTGGCGACGACGCGATTTTCCACCGAGCCGTCCTCGCCGACCAGCACCGCCAGGGCCTTGTCCGGCTCCAGGCGCACGAATTCGATGTGCCTGAGGCGGGCGTTCTCCTTGGTGGTGAGCACGACGCCGGCGCCGCGCGTCAGATTGGACAGCAGCGAGGTCGCCTGGGTCAGCGCGCCCTCGAAGCCGCCCTCTTCGGCGGCGGCGCGCACCTGGCTATCGATGCGCGCGCGCTCCTCGCGCGCCAGGCCGCCGAATTCCAACAGCGCGTCGACATAGAAGCGTAGGCCGAGCTGGGTCGGCAAGCGCCCGGCGCTGGTGTGCGGGGCGTAGATGAGGCCGAGCGCCTCGAGATCCTGCATGACGTTGCGCACCGAGGCCGGCGACAGCGAAATCGGCAACAGGCGCGAAAGGTGGCGCGATCCCATCGGCTCGCCGCTGGCGAGATAGGAATCGACGATGCGGCGAAAGATGTCGCGCGCGCGAGAATCGAGATTGGCCAGCGCGCTGCTTTCGGCGCTGGGCTTGTCGGAGGCTGGAGCCATGGCCGAACAATGCCGAGGGGAAGCGCTGCGCGCAAGGGGCGGCGCGAAGGGAGGGCGAGTCGCGAGAGCGCTTCGCGGCGCGCCGAGCTCAATTTCGGGCTTTGGCCGACGGCGTTGGGAAGCGCGAATGTCTGCGCCGACCGCAATTCAAGCGTGCGTCGATCGCAATTCCAAAAGGCCGCAGGTTGGATTATGTTTATAAAGTCAGACTATTCCGCGCGACGCGGAATGAGGGCGGGGCGTCGGGCAGCCGGCGGCGAAGACGATCGCCGCCGGCTGCCCGTCAGCGCGATTCGGCAATGACGGCCCGTCGAGCTGCGCTTGCGGAAAAGCAATGTTTGCGGCTAAGGCTCGGTGAAAAACGCGGAGCGGAGGAACTGAGGTGAAGCACACTGGGATATACGGCGCCGCCGACGGCGCGCATCTCTTCGGTTTTCGCGACCTGACGGCGGTTCACTGGAACTTGACCGCGCCGCGGCTCTACGCCGAAGCGCTGGTTCGCGGCGAGGCGCGGATCGCCGACGGCGGCGCGCTGGTCGCCGAAACCGGCGCGCACACCGGCCGCAGCCCCAACGACAAATTCGTCGTTCGCGACGCGTCGACCGAAAACCATGTCTGGTGGGACAACAACGGCGCGATCTCGCCGGCCGAGTTCGAGACCCTGCTCGGCGATTTTCTCGAGCACGCCAAGGGCCGCGACTTGTTCGTGCAGGACCTCTACGCCGCCGCCGACCCGTCGGCGCGCGTCAACGCCCGCGTCTTCACCGAGTTCGCGTGGCATTCGCTGTTCATCCGCAATCTTTTGATCCGGCCGAGGACGAGCGAACTCGAAAGCTTCGCCCCCGACCTGACGATCGTCGATCTGCCCTCCTTCCGCGCCGACCCCAACCGCCACGGCTGCCGCACCGAAACGGTGATCGCGTGCGATTTTTCCCGCCGCATCGTGCTGATCGGCGGCACCCGCTACGCCGGCGAGATGAAGAAGTCGGTGTTCACCTATCTCAACTACGTGCTGCCGGAGGCCGGCGTGATGCCGATGCATTGCTCCGCCAATTCCGGCGGCGACAACGAAGTGGCGATCTTCTTCGGCCTTTCCGGCACCGGCAAGACGACCCTTTCGGCCGACCCGACCCGCACTCTGATCGGCGACGACGAGCACGGCTGGGGCGAGATGGGCGTGTTCAATTTCGAGGGCGGCTGCTACGCCAAGGCCATAAAGCTGTCGCGCGAGGCCGAGCCCGAGATCTACGCCACCACCGAACGGTTCGGCACGGTGATGGAGAACGTCACGCTCGATCCGGTGACCCACGCGCCCGATTTCGACGACGCCTCGAAGACCGAGAACACCCGCGTCGCCTATCCCCTCGACTTCATCGCCAACGCCTCGGCGACGGGGCGCGACGGGCCGCCCAAGACCATCGTCATGCTGACCTGCGACGCGTTCGGCGTGCTGCCGCCGATTGCCAAGCTCGATCCCGCCCAAGCGATGTATCACTTCCTCTCCGGCTACACGGCCAAGGTCGCGGGCACGGAACGAGGGGTCACCGAGCCGTCGGCGACGTTCTCGACCTGCTTCGGCGCGCCGTTCATGCCGCGCCACCCCTCCGTCTACGGCAATCTGTTGCGCGATCTGATCGAGCGCCACGACGTCGATTGCTGGTTGGTCAACACCGGCTGGACGGGCGGAAAATTCGGGGTCGGGCGGCGGATGCCGATCCAGGTGACGCGAAACCTGCTCAGCGCCGCGCTCGATGGTTCGCTCAATCGCGCCGAATTCCGCACCGACCCGTATTTCGGCCTTTCCGTGCCGACTTCGGCGCCCGGCGTCGATCCGACCATCCTCGAACCGCGCAAGACCTGGGCGAGCGAGGCCGAGTTCGCCGAGACGGCTTCGCGCCTCGTCGCCATGTTCCGCGACAACTTCGCCAAATTCGAGCCCCACGTCGACGAGACCGTGCGCGCGGCGGCGCCGGCGGCGAGCGAGGCGGCGGCGTAAGCGCGGCGACGCTCAGCTCCTCTTCCGCTTGCGGGAAGGGGCCGCGCGATTGGCCGCAATCGCCGCCAATGTGCGGACCGGCCGAACCCCGCGAGGGCGCGCTCGCCTCGACAGCAGCGCCGACGGAACCATCGACGGCGCCGCGGATCGACTGCGCGCAGGCGCTCACCCCGCGATCACGGTGGTGCGCAGCTTCAGCGGCGAATTGATCATGCTCAGTTTTTCGAAACTGCTTCCCGTGCCGCGGATCGTGACGCTGCCGTAGTTGAACAGCCGGCCGGTCAGCGTCTGGTCGACGTCGACGCTTTCGACCTTCTGCATGTTCATTTCTACGGTGTGCCGGCGGATCAGGCCGCGCTTGAGGATGATGCGCCGATCGGTGACGGCGATTTCCGTGGTCCAGCGGCGAAACCAGGCGGGAACGAACGCGACGAACGCCGCGACGGCGAAGAGGATCGCGGCGAACCAGCCGATCGTCGCCATTTCGGCGTAGCTCACGGCGGCGAACAGCGACGCGAGCGCGCAAATCGTCGGCAGAATCGCCGGCGTGTAGGTCGTCCAGCTGACGGTGGTGTGGTAGCGGACCTGCTCGCCCGGTTCGAGGATGCTGTCGATATAGGCCATCGCGAGCGCCTCTTTTGGCCGATTTCCGTGACGGCGTGACGCGGCAAGCGCGTTGGAGCGGAAGAAATCGCCGGCGAGCGCGTTGGCCGCAAGATAGCCCCCCCGCCGAATCGCGTTCGCAAGCGTCCGATCGTCGTCGCTTATACGCCACCTCTGCGAAAGTTTCGCGTCCCCTGTAAGCCCGCGCGTCCGCCGGCGTCACGGTTGGCGGCGCCGGCGGCAGTTTTGCGCGGCCCGCCCCGTCACCGGAAGGCCGACTCCAGCGCCTGCAGTCCGACCTTAGGGTCCATCAGCCCGTGGTAGATCGGCGGGATCGGCTTATCGACGCCGAACAGCTGGTAGACGGCGTGCATGGCGCAATGGACGGAGTACTCGACGGTGAACACCACGTCCTCGGGCAGCTCGACGAACTGGCCGAGGAAGGCGAAGTTGCGCGCGCCTTCGGGCACGACGAGCGGCCGGTCCTCGGCAATGCGGCGGCTGAACTCCGCCGAGGCGTAGGGCAGCATGACGGTGGTGACGTCGGTCGTCGCCAGCGCCTGCTCCAGCATTTCGTCGAAGCCGAGCTGGCCGATCAACTCGCGCAGGATCTCGCGTCCGGTGCATTGCGCCATCGGCTTCTTCACGTGGTCGCCCTTTTCGTCGATGAACAGTCCGTAGCCCCACAGGGTGTAGGTGTTGGGCGGCAGGTCGGGGAAGTGCGGCTGATATGGCACGACGATCGACATCAGCCATTTCGACTCGAAGAACGTCATCAGCGCGCCGGTTCCCGGCGTGTTGCCGGAGAACTCGACGATCCGGTTCAACAGCGCGTCGCCGTGCATGGTCAGCGTGAACGACTCCCACTTGTTCTCGTCGATGTTGCCGTAGAACGTGTTGGGACGGCCGAAATCCTTGGCCTTGCGCGCGATCTCGTCCCACAGCGCCCAGCCGCCGTCGCGCCGGTCGCGGATCAGCGCGGGGACGCTGTCGTTGCCGCCGTAGGTCGCATCGGCGGTGATCGAGCCGAGCGTCAGCATCGCGACGTCGCTCGCCGCGAGCTCGATGGTCGACTCGCCGCTCTTCGTTCGGATGTGCAGGCGCGTGACGCGGCGGTCGGCGGGGTCGCTCTGGTCGAAGTCGACGTCGATCACGCGGGTCCCGAAACGCACGTCGACGCCTTGGGCGAGCATCCAGCGCTGCAACGGCCGCGCGATCGAGTTGTACTGGTTGTACTTCGTCCGGCGGACCCCGGCGAGCGTGTGCAGGCGCGGGAATTCCTGGATGAAGCGCAGGAAGTAGCGCTTGAGTTCCGTCGCGCTGTGCCAGTTCTGGAAGGCGAATGTGGTGCGCCACATCTGCCAGAAGTTGGTCGAGAAGAAGTGGTCGGAGAAGATCTCGTCGATGCGGCGGGCGCCGAGAGCGGCCTCGGGCGTGGCGAGCAGGCGCGTCATCTCCAGCCGATCGCGGTCGTTGAAGCCGTAGACGCTGGCGTCGACGATATTGTGCTTCCCGTCGATCAGGCGGGCGCGCGCGTCGGTCTTCACACGAGCGTTGAAGTCGAGAATTTCTTCGCGGATCGTCACCTCTGGGTCGTCCAGCGACGGGATCGAAGACAACAGGTTCGACAGCGTCTGGTAGGCTTCCTCTTCGAGCATGCGTCCGCCGCGGGTGACGAACCCGGTCTGCACCGGCGACTTCGCGCCGTCGAGCGAGCCGCCTTCGACGCCGAGCTCTTCGAGAATGTGGATGTGCTCGGCCGGAACCCCGGCGTCGCGGATGAGGAAGACGGCCGCCGCCATCGAGGCGACGCCGCCGCCGACGAGCCAGATCTGGCTGATGGCGGGATCGAGGAAAGATTTGGCGGTCATCTTGAATCTCCGAGGTTGCTCGCTCGAGAGGGAACGCCGGCCACGGCGCGGAAGAACGCCAGCAGCATGTCGCTGCGCGGGATCGCGTCGCGAACCGTGCCCTGGACGGCGAAGCCGCACCAGAGCGCATAGAGCCCGATCGCGATCTGCAGGCTGGGAAGCGCCGGCCGCAGGCGGTAGCGCTGGATGAGCTCGTCGAGCGCAGCGGCGAATTCGGCGTGATAGGAGGCCTTGCCCGCGTCGTAGCGGGCGGCGAATTTCGCGTCGCGCCGCGCGTAGAGTTGCAGCTCGACGGCGAGCAGCGACCATTCCGGCGCCTCGGAAAGCTCGGCTAGCCGCTCGGCGATGCGGCGCAGCGTGGCGTCGAGGTCGGCTTCGGCGTTGGCGGCGATGAGCGCGCGCAGCGCCTGCACTTCCTCGTGGACGTGCCGCTCCATCAGCTCGAGCAGCAGATCGTCGCGGCTGGCGAAGTTGGAATAGAACGCCCCCTGCGAGTAGCCGGCGGCCTCGCAGACGCCCCGGAGCGAAACCGCCATCACGCCGCCGCGCACGACCTCCCGCCGGGCGGCTTCCAGCAGCCGCTCCCGGGTCAGCCGCTGGCTTTCTTCGCGCGTGACGCGCTTGCGGGGCTTCGTGGTCATGGATATTAAGATATCATATGATATCGGAATGTCAAGCGATATCACAATTTCGGGGCGCCGCTTTGCGCGGGGATGGCAAAATGTCTTCGGCCGATCGCGCCGGCCGTCGCGCCGCATCGGCTCACGCTCCCAGCGGAGAGGGCGGCATTGCCGCGAGAGCGCGCTCGCCCGCCTCTGCTCGGCGATCGCCACGCAGAACGCCTAGGGTCGTCAGGCGAGCGCAGCGTCGCCGCAACCCGTAACCCCATGAATAGGTTGGGCGTATTGTTGTTCGGCGATAGCGATCGTCGGAATCCGCCTGTAATCCCCCCATATTATTCCGATAAAGGCGGCGGCCCTATGCTATAGTGGCGTCGAACCAAGAGCGCCGAGTTTGGCGATCCTTGAGCTGTGACGATCGATCGGGCGCCTCACGCCCATGATCGACCAGCGTCAGATTGGAGATAATTTGCAAGTTCTTGTCCGCGACAACAACATCGAACAGGCCCTGAAATTCCTCAAAAAGAAGATGCAGCGCGAGGGCATCTTCCGCGAGATGAAGCGCAGGTCCGCCTACGAAAAGCCGTCGGAAAAAAGAGTGCGGGAGAAGGCGGAAGCCATTCGCCGCGCCCGCAAGCTCGCGCGTAAGAACGCGATTCGCGAGGGGCTGATCGCCGCCCCCAAACCGAGGACGCCCGCGCCCGGCCGAGCCAAGCCGGCGGCATTCGCCCAGCGGTAGGTGGCGGCATGGCGGCCGGGCTTCACGGCGCCGCCAAACCCTTCTCCTGCTCTGCGGGAGAAGGTGAGGGTATGCGCGAACCGACGCGCCATTCAAACGGACAGCGTATCCCAGGCTTCGCATCCGAGGCTTCGCGCGGCCATGGCGCGGCGCCGGCTCACGCTCGAACGGGGCAGGCCGCCGCAATTCGCCGTCGGTCTCTTGGATGCGAAAATTCCGATTGAAACGCGCCGTCAAGGGCGCGCTCATAGCCCGTCGAGAGACGGGCGTCTTTCGACGCCCTATGCAGCGCGCCGCCTCCGGCGGGCTTAGCCGCTCGACAGCCTCTCGGCTTCGGAAAGAAACGCTTCCATCGGACGAATGCTTCGCATTCTCCTCGAGAGTTCGACGGCGCTCTCTGCCGAAGCTGCGCTGCGCCGACGCGGCGGCGGTCGGCGTTCGCGGTGGCGCGTGCGACGCCGCGCTTGCCCCGAGGCCCCTCCCGGAAAACCGCCGTCGACAATTTCTTTCCGATAATCGGAGTTCGCGCTACTTTGAATTGCGAGCGCGTTCGGCCGGGTATCGCCGGGCCGCCCATAGCGGTCGAGACGACGCAAAATTGGAGAAAACGCGATTCCGGGTCGACTGGCCCATAACCCCTTGATTTCCCTCGAAACGGCCAAGGAAAAAGTTTGGAAATCCTTGGAAAAGTTTGCAAAAGGCTTGGAATTTCCTTGGAATTTCCTTGGAAAAGTTTGGAAATCCTTGAAAAAGCTTGGGGCCGCGGGGGTCGCGGCGGCAGGTGGCTCAACCCCGTCATGGACCCGGCGTCCGTCGGCGAGCGAAGCCCCCCCGCGGCCCCGCCGCGGCGGAATAACGTCACGCGAGTCATTGAAAGCAAACCATCGCGTACGAGAATGGCGCCGCCCTCGGTCGGCTCGGCGGTCGCCTCCGCCGCTACGCGCCGCGCTGTGACCGACGACCCTCATTCGCAAGCGCTAGCGGATTCACATATCTTCGAAGGCCGCGGCTAATCACCCAGGCCCCTCACCCTGCCTCTCCCCACGAAGGCGCGGGGAGAGGGGAAGACGGCGCCGCGCGCCCCTCTCC
>CAVXCA010000095.1:0-18768 GCA_963759955.1 uncultured Alphaproteobacteria bacterium | reverse complement strand
CGGGCTACATTCACGAGGCATTCTTGTCCTTGGGGTGCGCTCTGATCTGCTGGCGCTTTCTGCGAGTCGATTGGGTGGCGGTTCTGAAAGTTAGCTTTGCGCGCAACGCGTTGACTCGCCGCAGCACCTAGTATGGTCGCCTCAAGCGACCGGCCACACCATCTCGCCTTAACCGCATTGTCGAAAAGCTCGGACGTTTTGCTACCGCGTTGGAAGGGGCGTCTTCGTGTGACCTACCGATTTCTTGTCGATCGAGACCTTCTCCGCGTCTACGGCAACATGAGCGAGCAAACGGAATGGCTCGCCAATCCGGGCTATGCCGCCCTGGTCTCCGGCAACAGCTTTCGCACTGCCGACCTCATCGCGGGAAAGATCGACCTCTTCATCAACATCCCGATGAAGGCGCTGGAGGCGACGCCGGCGCTCGCCCGCGTCGTCGTCGGCGCCCTGCTCAACGCCGTGTACGAGGCGGACGGACGACTTCCCGGCGGCCGCGTCGTTTTCCTCCTCGACGAAGTCGCGCGCCTCGGTTTCATGTCCTCGCTCGCCCGCGCCCGCGACGCCGGCCGCAAATATGGCATCACCCTCGTGATGCTCTATCAGTCCGAAGGACAGCTTCGCGAGCAATGGGGCGAGGGCGGCAAGGCGTCGTGGTTCGAATCCGCGTCCTGGCGTTCCTACGCGGCGATCGGCTCTCTCGAACAAGCCAGGGCGGTTTCTGAAAGCTGCGGAGAACATGGCGTCGTCATGTCTTCGCAAAGCTCCAACCGCGCCAAGAGCGCGAGGCCGCTCGAACTGGGTTCGGCCACATCGGGCACCTCGGAGCAGCTCTCGGAGCGGGGCCGGCGTCTCGCCACCGTATCCGAAATCCTCGCCGACGCGCGCGCCGACGAGCAGTTCGTCTTCGTGCGCGGGCGCAAGCCCCTGCGCTGCGGTCGCGCGATTTATTTCCGGCGGGCGGACATGGCGGGCCAAGTCGCCGAAAACCGCTTTGCCCCGCCGCGGCGCGTGCCGTGATGGCGACAACGCGCGCGTGGCCAAGAGTCGTCGGCGCGTTGGTCGGCGTCGGTCTTGTCCTGATGTTGGTCAGAGCCTACGCCGGCCTGGTTCTCCTCCTCGCCGTCGCGATCATGGCCTGGCGGCTGGCGCTTGCCGCAAAGCGCGGCGTTCCGCTTGCGTCGACACAAGTGGCGCCGAGCGCGGCGAATGGCGACAAACGAACTGTCATCGCGCGCAAAGCGCCGCGCCCACTCGAAGAAATCCTCGCCGAACTCGACGGGATGACCGGCTGGGGTTCCGTCAAGGCCGAAGTCCACAAACTCGTCGCCGTCCTGAAACTCGAGCGCGAACGCCGGCGTCATGGCGTCGTCGCGGCGCCGCCGAGCCTGCATTGCGTTTTGTCAGGCAATCCCGGCACCGGCAAGACCACCGCCGCCCGCCTGATGGGCGAAATCCTCGCCGGACTCGGCTTCCTGAATTCCGGCCATGTCGTCGAGGTCGATCGCAGCCGCCTGGTCGCCGGCTACGTCGGACAGACCGCCATCAAAACCCGTGAGGCCGTCGAAGCCGCACTCGACGGCGTGTTGTTCATCGACGAGGCCTATGCGCTGGCGCCCGCCGAAGGGGGTAACGACTTTGGCCGTGAAGCCATCGATGCGCTCCTGAAACTGATGGAGGACCATCGCGATCGGCTCTGCGTCGTCGTCGCCGGCTACACCGGCGAGATGCGCCGCTTCCTCGACGCCAATCCAGGCCTGCGTTCGCGTTTTACCCGCAACATCACTTTCGACGATTACACCGCTGGCGAACTCGCCCTCATCTGCCGCGATCTCGCGACTTGCGAGGGATTCGTCCTCGACGTCGCCGCTGATGACGCCGTGACGCTTGCCTGCATCGATATGGAAGCCGAACGCTTGGAGAGCTTTGGCAATGCCCGCGCGGTCCGCACGCTTTGGGAGCGCACGCGCGAAGCCCAGGCTCTCCGCCTCGCCCGCTCCGGCGCCTCGGGCAAAGACGCCATTCTGCGCATTGACGCCGACGATATCGAAACGGCGTCACGACAAGCGAGCGCTTCATGACGCGGGACTGGCTGTCTGATCTCGGTAGCTTGCTGCGGCTGGTTCCAACGCTCGTGATGCGCGACCCGTTGTTTCGCTATGCCGCGATCGCGGCCGTGCTCGCGCTGCTGTTTCTGATCGGTCAATTCGCGCAGGACCTGGCCGGCCCTCCTGCCCTTCCCCCGCCGCTCGCCGGCGCCGCGGCGATCAATCCCCAGCGCCCCCAAGCTGCGCCGACCGGAACGGCCAAGATTCCGGCCGCGCCGATCCCTGTGGAAATTCCCGCCATTGCGCCCGGCCGCCCGCTCAACGGAATCATCGTTGATCCCGCGCCGGCCGATCCGTTCGGCAAAATGCCCAAAGGAGCCAAGTCGCCGTGAAAATCCTGCCCTCCGTTATCCCAGCTGTCGCGGTGCTCATTCTCGGCGCCAATGGCGCGGCCCTCGCGCAAGAACCGCCGCCGCCTGTCCCACCCGCAGCGGCTCTCACAGCCGACGAGCGGCTGGATCGCATTGAAGGCAAGCTCGACGAGATTCTTCGTCGTTTAGGCCCGCAGCCCGCATCGACCCTGCGACCAGCTGGCGCCCCTGCCCTCGCGGCGGCGGCGGCGAGCAATGCCCCCACCGCGATTGATGCGAGCGCCTACAAGGCTGGCGCCGTCGCGCTCATCCATCAAGCGCCGGAATATCCCCGCGACCTCCAACAGATTCCCGCCGACAGCGTCGGCAGTTTCGTCTACTCCGGCGGTACTATTCCGCTGCACGATCTCAGGGCAAAGGGCGTGCGCTTCACCGGTCTTGCCGGCGTTGAGCTGCAGGGCTGGCTGAAGGTCGCCGCGCCCGGCCGCACCCAAATTGCCGTCGAGTATCGAGCCAACGGCCCCAACTCCATGGGGTCGTCGGCCTGCATCGCCAACGCATGGTTGGAAAGCCGATCGATCGGCAGCCAGACCGGCGAGATAGCGCTGCCGGCCCAAAACGAGAAAACCTTGGATCTCAACCTCGGCGCCGATCTTCAACCCGGGCTCTATCGCCTGCATCTGTGGGCCGTCTGCACCCCGGCCCGCGATCTCAAACTCAACGCCGAAATTCTCATCAAGAGCCCATCCGATATGAACCTGCGCCCGCTCGCTGCCGATGAGCTGTTGCATCAGGGCGGATAGGTTATCGAAAGGGCTTCCCTCGAGCTCAGCCGCGCCAATCGCAAGCTGAACTCAGCCGGCGGCGCGGTTGACCACAGGCCCTCAGGCCCCTACGGCGCTTTATGGGAGCGCGGGGCCTTCGGGCCTGCTGCGCTTCGCTTCGGTCGCGCGCGGGCGCGACTGGACAACCGCAACATGTCCTTGCGAAGAATGAGCGCCTTCCGGCGCTCAGTTGCAGCGGCGGGTCCGAACCGGAGCGGCGGCCTGCGCACAACCAAAGCGGCCTTGCGCGCGGGATCGTACCCGTATGGCCGAGACGGCGTCGCCGGCTTGGCGAGCGGCGTAGGCCGCGAGGAGAGCCCGCCGGACATTCTTGTCCGGACGCGCCCCAAATTCACTTGAGGGTTCGACTTGATCGCGGCCCCAAGCGAATCCGCGCAAAGCAAACCCTCTTCCCGTCTCACCGAGCAA
The DNA here is from genome assembly GCA_963759955.1 of uncultured Alphaproteobacteria bacterium. Taxonomy (GTDB): domain Bacteria; phylum Pseudomonadota; class Alphaproteobacteria; order Rhizobiales; family Beijerinckiaceae; genus Roseiarcus. Next base: position 15,099 of record CAVXCA010000095.1, on the reverse strand, counting down.
AAGAATCCGGTCAGGCGCCGGCTATATATGGCGGCATGAGTTCGCGTGAAGTCCGTCGTGACCATGGCGGCTCAATACGTTGCCACGGGCCGCACTCAGGCGCAGCCGACGCCGGATCGATCGGCACATCGCAATCCGCCGTGGCGTCATCTCGGGCGAGCATATTCAGCGGCGACGGCGCCTATGTCGATCCGCGCTTCCCGCGAGGCCTGCGTGATGGCGGACTCGAGCTCGCTGCGGATCTCAAGGCGCTCGGCGCGGTCGGCGCCATTGTGGAGTTCGGCGTTGCCGATGACGTCGGGGGCGCTTCCCGCCTTTGGGGCCTGCGGGCATTTATTTCTCACGCACTTTTATGAGAAGGCCGAAATCAGCCTCTCGATAGACACGACCATCTTGCGTGGTGATAGTCACATTTTTCAAGCCGTCCTCGATCATTTCCTTAGCTTTTTTGATCGCGTCGTCGATCGTATTTCTTGGATAGGAAACTGCAGAAACCGAATTGTGGCCGCTGATAGTAAACACCACTGGCGTAAACGACATTGGCAGGCCCCTTCTCCGTGCGTTCTGCTAAGCATAAAGGATGGGCGAGGCCAGCGCGAGAGATTGTCACCGGCCTCAGATTTCAAACTGAGGCACTACCCGGAATAGTCGCGCACGGCTTGCAAAACTCGGCGCGTTGCCCGCGGTCTTGGCCGCGTCGGGAGGGCGCGGCAAGAGGCTTTCCTTGCCGGCCCAACAATCAGACGCGGCGCCGATGTACGCATGTCTTTCCGTCTTGATTCTCATCGCGACGCCGGCGACGCCATCATCGCGTGGCTTTATACGCTCGCGGCTCATGCACTCCCGGGTCTTTCAATCGTATCGCGGCCGACATGGCCACGGATCGGCTCACCCGCGAACGCACCCATTGCGTGCTCGGTGAAGACAAAGAGTTGGAGGGGAGAGCGCCGAGGCGCCCTCCCCGCGCGCGTCCGCATCAGCAGCCAGCGTCCAACTCGCGTGAGAATTCCAGGAAAGCGTCAGTCTCAGTCTTCTCGACGGCATCGCGCTCAGCGATGAGAGCGGCCAGCTCGGCCTCGATTTCGTTGCGCTCGTCCTTCGTGAAGATGCATTCGTTGAGCTCGGCGCGCAATTCGTTGATGTGATCGATGTTGAACATGATGATCGCCTCCGTCTTGATAACGTTGACGCGGCACGTGCGCACGAGGACCGGGTCAAGGATCGCGGAGCGACCGGCGGAGCCGGCGAATGGAGGAGCCGATTTTGTTGCGGCACGCGGCAAAATTGGGGGTGCCGTTCGTCCTTGAGGCGGGCCGAGCAGCCGTATACTCAGACGTCATTGAGAGAGGAGAACCGCGGCCCCGAAGGGGACGCGTCCGTATGCCTTCCTCTGCGGGCCCAACGACGGCGCCCCGGCCGCAATCGGCCCGATAAAGACCATCGCACTGAGGTTGTCGTCGCCGAGAACTGGACTCCCTTCGAGCGCAGCGATGACGCCGCCTCTGACAATCTGATAGGCCTTGCTGCCGCCGGCGGAGCGGTGCGCACTTCGCCAATGCGCCCGCCACTTGCGCGCGGGATCGTCACCGGAGGCCGAGACGGCAATGCCGGCTTGGCAAGCGGCTTTGGGCCGCGAGTAGAGCCCGACCGGCCGCATGGCCGGACGCGCCCGAAGAGGGTCTTTCGCCAGGATGCGCTCGCCGCCCAATCGGTCGAGCGTAGATTGCTGCACTTTGACAACGCCGGTTTGACCACCCGAACAAAGCCGACCAACGTTCCGCCCTGAGATCGAAAACCAAAAAGACGGCTGGAAACATTCGCGGCCAATTGCGCTAACTGAACGCCGCAGCCGCGTTTCCCTTCTCGATGGACGAAAGAAACCAGCCCCGCGAATTTCGCGAGGCCGGCAGGTGCTTGTCAGCTCACGGGGTTCCAGATGATGACCTTCTTGCTCGCGTCGTCGCCGGGCGCCGGAGCGACGTTGCCGTAGATGGTCCCGAACTCGGGCGCCGAGAGCGAGACCGAGATGTAGGGCTCGCCGGTGTTCTTCGAGATGCGGTTCCAGCCGGCGCCGAGCTCGAAGCCGTTCTTGCGCGAGATGATGCGGTAGTCGGGCTCGCTGTCCTTCGCCTTGCGGGTGTTCGGCGCCAGCGTGATCGGGGCGGTGACGTTGATCGTGGTGAGGGTGCCTTCCAGGTTGCCATCGGCCTTCTGGGTGAGCGTTGCGATGGTGGCCATGTTCGTCTCCGTTGGGTTGCTCGGGGACCATCCCCGATGACGCCCCAAGGAAGGGGCCGGACGCCGCCGTCACCGAAGCGCAGCGCAGGGGAACCCCCTTGCGGGGTTGACGGCAGTAGGCGGCCGAGGCCCGGACAAAGGCGTCAAAGAAAAGGGGATGGCCTTCGAAGCGACCGAGGGGAAGATCATTTGAGGCCACACCAGCTCATCCGGATAGGCAACTCGGGCGACCAGGATCAGCGATGACACCTTCACCGCCACCGCTTGCCTTGCCGGCTCGAAACGGCCAGCGCACGAAGGCCCATCACCGCTCATCGCAACAACGCGAGAGCCTGGCGAGTACCGCGCCACACGATGGAATCAGCTGCACACCGCGGAGGAACGCCTCGGTCGGCGGGTCAGAGGCGACGTTCAACACGCAACGACGCGATCTGCAAGCTGACGCGAAAGGGCCAGAGCTTCGATCGCAGAGAACGAAGTGAAAAGCGCCGCCGCGACAAAGCGCTTTACGGCGCGGGCTTGGACCAAAAGCTGTGAGATACATCGAGTTCGGCTCGCGCGGCGCTACCGGCGTAAAAGGCCAAGCTGGCTACCGTCTTACTCAAAAGTCACTACGATCGACGACCGCTAACCTTCTGTAAAATCGAGGACTCGTTCGTGTGATTGAGGCTCGAGATTTCGGCCTTGCAGCAATATATCTAATGATGATAAGATGAATTGATGAGGGATGACGACGAATTTGACGTGCTGCTTTCCCTAGATGGGGCGAGCTTCGAAGCCGCAGAAGGGTATGTGGTCGAATTCAGCGTCCATCGCACGCAAAAGACGCCGGCAAGGCCGCACGGTATCACGTATGCGCTTGTGTTTCGCCCGATGGATGGCGAGCCCTGGGTTCGTTTCGACAATGCCCATGCGGCCGAACGGCCAGGCGGACGGTTTGTCAAAGGGCCAAAGGCTCACGACCATTGGCATCGAAGCGAGCGCGATCCCGGCAGGCTCTATCCGTTCACGACTGCCACGCAGCTGCTCGACGACTTTTGGCGCGAGGTGAAGCGCGTGATGAATGAAAGGGGAATACCCAATGACCTATAAAACAGGATCAATTGGCGAGTTCATGCAATGGACCAAGCGGATCATCACTGATCCCACGACTGCATCCGACACGCCCAAGACGTGGTTCGACAGTAAGGAAACGGCAGCGAAGGCTCTCGGTGCGAAGCGAGCCGAGGCCCTCGTGAAATTGTTGTCCGAAGAAAACATGGTGCTGCTGCACTTGATCGAGAACCGCCACCCGAGTTCCATGCATGAGCTGGCAGTGCTTGCCGGCCGCAAGGAGTCGAACCTTTCGCGCACCCTCAAGAAACTCGAAGAGATCGGCATTATCGGTTTCGAGGAAGGCGCCGGCCGAACGCGCGCGCCGCGTCTCCTCGCGCGCCGCGTCACGCTCGATCTCGATCTCGTCGGCACAAACAGCGCGGTTTCGATCGAAGGGCCATCCGTCCAGTAATTGGCGCGCAAGGAAGCGCTGAATGGACTCCGATATCAGCGTCCTGGAAGAATTCACTGCGCGAATTTCCGCCGCCGATGGAATGGCCGTGGCTGACTTTCGGGACTGCTGATCTCGAATAATTACAACGGGAGAGAGCAAATGGCTATCGGCAATGCTGTAGAAAAAGGCTTCCTAGTTTACGTGTATGATGAGAAAGGGCGTCAGCTATTCTCTAAGACGAAAGGAAGCCAGCCAGGGGATGGCCTCAAAGGCTATACATCATCTACCGTAAACATAAGAAATGGTTTTCTTATCTACACCTATGACGAGAGGGGTCGACAAATCTCATCGACGTCCGCGCGTTAGCGGGATCTGCTTTCTGGCGAGAGTTCTGGTGCGCAGGGCCTTGGCGACTTCAGTATCGATGGCCGCGGCATAAATGCATTGGCACTGCGGAATATGTTGATGCCGACGCGTTTGATTACAGACGTATTGACTGCCACAGTGAAGGCTACTCCCTGATGTGGTCCCGAAGCCGAAAGGCCAACGGCGAGTGAGCCGAACCCGCCAAAACGCCCCCCTCGGGCTTCCGGGCGGCGCCTCCAAGTCCGCAAGTTTGCGCCACTGCCGCGCCCCTCCTTTGTAGCCAGGTTCTGGAAGAAGTCGTGTCAGACTCTTTCAAGAAACTCTAATAATAAGGCCCTTGGCAGCCGAAAGTCATCGTCTCGCTACGCCTCCTCCGTCGAAAACGCGCTTCAGGAAGCGTCGCCCCCGCATTGTGTCAGAGGCAATGTCTATGAGACTGTCTAAAAGCGCGCTGTCACTTGTCAGTCGCCGAAAACTTTGGGTATCAAGCTCCGCATTCACGTAGGCGGCAACGACGGCGAGACGGAGCCGAAGGCAGGTATCCCATTCTTGCCACCAGTAAGGTTCCGGCAGGATGCGCACGAGCGTGTCGAACGCATCCTTGGGCAGTCGAGACGCCCCAATATGCGCGTGAACACTTTCAAATGCCCTTTCAAAGAGCGGTTCGCAGCCGGGACCGGGGCGCGCCAGAGCCAGAGCCAGGAGATAAGCAAGCATTCTTTGTCGTGGAAGGCCGCGAATGTTGTCTTCTACCCGAAGCAGAGTTGCTGCCCAGGCGGTGGGGGACTCCTCTAGGCCTGCCGCCACGTCGAGGCCGAGCCATCCAGCGAGGGCGCCGAGCGCCGTGGTCGTCGCTGCGCGATCGAGCATGTGACTCGTCAAGGCGGGGCTGCGCTGGCGCACCGCGTCCTGCCAGACGCGAGGCACTGGCGAGCCGGACCCCGCAAGCTCCGAGACGAGCGCGTCGAAGACGCGATCTTGAGTCAGGTCGAGGAAGCGATCGGCGAAGAATACGGCCGCGTCCCCGTTATCCGAAAAGAGCAGTCGATCGAGGATGTGTCCCCCGAGCTCCTGGTCTTCGGGCAGGAGCACGAGGAAGTGCAACAGCTCCCGTGCTGGCAGGGAGGCGAGATCCGGGCTATCGAGCAATGCGGGGTTCGCGCGGATAAGGCGTTCCCGGACAATGGGGTGCTTGTGCGACTGCGCCAGGAAACTTTCCGGTTCCGCTACGGCAGACAGGCGGTCCAGCAGTTCGTCGGCAATGGCCGAATTCTCGCTCGCAGCCCGCTCGGCGATCGTCAGGATCTCTGATGCGCGTACGGCCCACAGATCGCGGCCGGCCTCGAAGGCGGCCTCCAGTGGAGACGGAAGCGCCGTCAGATCGGTATGGTCGACGAAATAACCCATTATGGCGATCGGGTCCGCGGCTGGGAGGAGCGAATAGAGGCTGCGGCCGCAGGAGAGGAGATCCTCCTTAAGCAGCTTGCCGTCGTCAGCGTCCGGCAGCGCGTCGATGACGGTGTCGAGGGTCTGCGCGAGGTTGGCGTCTTTGAGCGTCGGGAGGCGAGTCGCCAGGAAGAGCTGAGCCAGGAACCGGTATCGGTCGCGCCCGCGTCTTATGTCCGAACCGTAGCGCCAGAGAAAGCGGCGAAAGCGGGACGGCTCGGGCGCCAGCAGATCGTCGATTGCCGTGCTTTCCCAGTCGGCGGGCTGACTGGAGGCGTCGGCTTGTATCGATAGGGCGGACGACAGGGGCTCGCGGACGACCCGCAAATCGAAGCGGGCCGTGTTCGACGGATCGGCGGCGAACCCGGCAGTTCGAAACGAGAAAACACGCCGTAGGCGAGGCCATTGCTGGGACCAGACGGCGAAGATCGCAGCGTCTAACGGCTCGTTGCCGTCCACCAGAATGCCGTGGGATCGCGGCGCATAGAGCGCCCGCAGCACCCGGAGCCCGCTTTGCCGAGAGAGCACGCTCCGGGGCGCTGCAGCTGCGTCGCCCGGATCGATCGTCAGCTGGCTTGCGTAGGCAGTATAACCTGCCGAGATGCTGGGGCGAGCAAAGAGCGATTCTAATACGGCGAGATCGGGGAAGCGGGCCATGTCGGCCAGGGCGATCAGCACGACGTGGGTCCAAACGCAGCCGGGTCGAGGCATTTCCGGCGCCGGCCAGGTCCGCATCAAGGCATAGACTTTCGCAACCGGGACTGGAATCCCGGTCCAGTATCCATCGGGCCGGCCGGCGTTGAGGCCGGGCACAAGGTCGCTGTGCAGCAGCAGCAAGGATGCCGCTTCGTCCGGCAGCCTCAGCGAGGTCGACAGAAGGCGATGCCCGCCGTCGTAGCCGAAGACGCACTGGTTGAGTTTAATGGGAGTGCCCGGCTCGGCCGCCAACTCAGTCCTCTCCAGTGAGCCAAAGGAGGGGCGCGGTAAGGTCATGGGGATCGCCGTCAGAGCCGACGCACTCGATGCGTCGGCTCGGCGTCTGCCGCAAGAGCGCGGCGCGCTGGTCGCCCGTGACGTCACCGCCCTGGGCGGAGATGCCGTAGACACGGACGCCGAAGCTCTCGGGGTTACTGGTCACGAACTGATGAAGGAAGGGCAGCTCGCGCGCGAGCCACTGCTGGGGTGCGGGCTTAGGCGCGAGGACCACATCCCAGGCAGATATGACGACAGCCAAGCGCCGCGGCCGACAGAGGAAAGGCGGGCGCAGAAGAAATTGCAGCAAGTCGACAAGGCGGACCTGTTCGGGGACGTCGTCGGCGGTCCATTCTTTCTCACTCTCGGGCTCGGCCGGCTTGTCGGCATCCGCAATTGCGGGGCCGATGTCGGCCAAGGTCATGCCATCGCTGGGGCGGTTGGCATTAACGAACAGGAGAATGCCGCCAGTACCTCTATATCCTTCGATATAGTCGGGCGTGCATGTACGGGCAGCGAATTGTTGCTTGAAAAACTCCCCCGACAAGTCGGGGAATCCCAACGCAATTTTCTGCCCGCTGGCTGGCGCGTGGGCGTAGATCGTGACTTTCTTCTCATCCAGCATCGAGGTGCGTGGAACCTCCTCGCAACGTCGCCACGCGTCGACGATTTTGTTGAGGTAGGCGTTGTCTCCGATCAACTTGTCGAGAACGAGCTTCGTCGCGACCTCGCCGGCATCGATGACATGCCACAGCGCTGCGAGATAGGTGGTCTTGCCAGACCGCGGAAGGCCGAGGATCGAGTGATACTGCGTGCTCACGGCAGAGCCTCCAACGGTGTCCGGGCCAGCAGGCGATCGAACTCACTATTTAGCGCGAGGGGAGGCCGTGCCAACGGCGTGTAGCGAGAACGCGGACTCGCCCAATCCACAAGGAGCGTGTCGAGGCCATGAGCGGGCGCAAACTTGGTGGTTGGATCGCGTGCGGCGATGTCGTGAAACGACAGGGATTTCAGCCTACGTGCGAAATCGGCGATCAGTCGCTCGCGGAAAGCCGTGAGCGCGTCGCCGATCTCCTGCACGTCCTGGCTCGCCGCGATTAGATCGAACTTGGTAGTGACAATCTGTACGATCGAGGTGGGGCCAAGGGCATCGTTGTCGAGGAAGACCCGCAAGGTTTGGCGTGCGGATTGGATAGCACCGTTGCGCTCAATCGGATCGGCGACGCGGCGACCATCGAGCAGCAGCGCGATCCGGTCGGCCTGGGGGATCTCCGGAAGCGTCCCAACTACAGTCGAGTTATTCCGGGCTCTCCTATAGACCTCACCGGATCGATCCGACAGAAGTAGGTCCGTCCTCTTCCCGGGCTGGCCGTTCGGCGCTACGGCGAAGTGGAAATATCGCAGTCCCTCCTGGAGGGACGTATGGGCGGTCTCCGGCGTGGCTCGTCCGGACTCGACGCGGGCGTGATGGGAGCGGCGTTCGAGAGCGACAAGTGTCCGACTACCGGCGAAGCCCAACCCGGCGAAGGTGCCTTTCAGGAATCGGTCGTAGAGAGCGCAGATAAGTGTGGTCTTTCCGCTGTGGCTATCGCCGATGACGGTGACGAACGTGGCGTCGCGCCAGCGCAGGAATTGATCGACTTCGTCCGGCGTCATGGCATCGCCGGTGGGAAGACTCACGCGTTCAACATCGGGCGTCGCACCCTCGGCGGTGGCGTCGAGTTCGCGATCAAAGATGTCGCGTTGCTCAGCCTGCTGGTCGCCATAGTGCGGGCAGGACGCGAGCGGTGAGTGACCCTCGGCGCAACTGCCAGTCAGGACGACTTGGCAGTCGGGCTTCCGGCAGGTTTTCGGTTGTGTCTCGTTTGCCATGACCTAGGCTCAGACCAGTGCGCGCAACAGGAGCCGCTCGCGGTACGCCTGCATGGCGAGGTCGAGCGGGGCAAAGGCGGATTCAACATCGAGCCCGGTAGCCTTGGCGAAAGAGGCGTGCCACGCCGTGCCGTCGCCGATGTCCTTAGCCTTCGCGAAGGCGGTCAGGATGGGGCATATATCCGGCACGGCGCCAAGCGCGCCGGGGAGCCTCAGTTGATCGAGCTGGTTCCGGGGAAGGGTCTCGACGACGTCCTTGATGGCGATCTTCGCGGTCTTGGCCTTGCGGCCTGCCGCAAGAGTCCTTGGAGAATTGCTGGTGTGGCGGCCGGCCCAGCAGCCGAGCGGCTCATATCTGCCATATCGACACCTGCAAGCACCGCGGCCAGCCCCAGATCGAGTTCAGCGAAGGGCTTGTCGAGCAGCCGACTCCACCCGCCGACGTGCCACCACAGCATCTCGACCTCTTCGCGGAGCGTGAGTACCTGTGCCGCCAACGGTTCGACAACTGCAGACACTTGGTTGGCGAGAGTTCTTGGTGATTTCGGTGGACTCTTCGCTCGCTTGCTTCAGGAGAGCGGACGCCTTTGCGATCTCGGGGGCTTGGGTGAGCGCCGTGAACTCGGCCGATAGTTTGCTCGCCGCTGGGGGCTTGAGGAGCTTTATATCAACTGGTGCTTGCTGACGGGCGCTGACGGCCTTCTCCTCGATCGCGAAGCGCATCACATCGATCAGGTCCCGTCGAACGGGTGGCTGGCGAAGACCGCTGGCGGCCGTGGTCAAGGTCGCGAGTGCAGAGTAAAGCTTGCCATCGACTGCTGCCGCTTCGAGCAGTCCGGCGGCCAGTACCGAGGCCTCCCGCGCGTTGTCGATCAGCGAAAAGGAGGAATCCGTCGCCCCGAAGGCATCGCGGAACCAGTCGGTGCCGCGCGGGACTGGCAGACCAAAATAGAGGCGGGTGAGATCAATCGCGGACTGAGCATTGATCGCTTGCCGTAGCTTGTCGAAAGGCTCTCGGCGCGTCCGCAGGGCATCGGGGCCCGTCGTTAAGCCTGCTGCGCGATAATTGTCTGCGAAATTGAACTCGGCCACGGTGCGTTCTCCCACTCCGAAGATTGTTGTCAGCGCCTTTGAGCGGCCGCTTCTTTGACCTCATGGTCCAAGTCGTTGACGAGCCCTCGATCGCGGGCGCGCAGGAACACGCGTCGGAATCGCTCGAAGTCTGGCTGATTGGCGTCTTCCTCCTCTAGGAGGTTGAGCTTACCAGCAATCGCAGACTTCTGGCTGAGCGTGAGTTTGAAAAACCTAATGCTGATGTCCCGCAATGTGTCCATGGGATCGCTCCTCACGGGTTCCTGGATGGGCGGCGGCTGCTCGGCAGGGACAGCACTGGGTTGCTCCGCCGATGCCGGCGGAGCTTCCGTCGGCACGGGCGCTGTCCAGGCGTCGAGCCGGATGCTCTGCCTGAACACATCGGCGCCACGATCGGTCTTGGGGTGAAACTCGCCAGGCCTTTGCTGCCAGACGCGAACATGGACGACAATCTCCAGACGACGATCGCCATCTGTACCCTCAACCTTCAGTTCGAGCAGATTGTATCCGGGCTCCCAGCCGGGTTCGGTCCTCTCGGGATGGGCCGCGCTGGCGGCGATGCGGACCCAATCGCGGCCCATCTCGATACGGCTCGTGTGTTCATGACCAAATAAATGCACTCTCGCGACGTCATTCAGAAAATCCCGTAGTGCCTCGCCCTGTCGTAACCAGACATAAGGATGGTGGCACATAGCGAGATGCTCGACACCGCGGTCGCGCACGAGCTGCATGCAAGCCGGATCGATGAAGAGATCCCCCTTCTTGTCAGCGGCGCTTGAGACGAATGCCGAGTTGAAGCCCGACAGGCGAAGGATCGATCCATCATTGAGGAAAAGGTCGCGGTGCGCGATCGTGCGCTCCGGCGGGAGAAGATCGCAAAAGAACTGCCCGGCGAAGCCGTTGAAGGGCCCAAGCGCCTCGTACAGCAGGCGTGATAATTCTTGGTCGCTTAGAAGTCCTCGGAGCAGTCCTTCCAGTGCGCCTTCACTCGTATTCTTGATGTCACGGTGGAGGGCCTGGACCAAAGGTCTGGACGCGATGCTTCGTATAACATCATGATTGCCAGGTACGACGAACACAGCCGATAATTTCGTCCCGCACCCTCGACACAATTCGTCGAGCCAAGAGAGGGCATAGGCAAATTCGTCAGGATCGCCGGCAAAGGCGACATCGCCCGAAACGAGCACAGCATCAGGGACGGCGCGAATGCGCTGGCATTGGGCAATGGCGTCGCGAAGAAGCTCGCTGCGAAGGTGGGCGTTCGGATCCATAGCGGTGCCGATTTCACCCTTGCGGAAGTGGATGTCAGAGAGGTGAAGCAGCAACATCTTTCAGCCCTCGACGCGGACGCGCGTTCGATGGCGCGATATGGCCCGAGCGACAGAGATTTTGCAACAGAGTCCCTCGACTGTGCTTCAGCACCTGAACGGGCGCGATTTTACAGGCATTATGCTCAAGATGCGCTTGTAGGACTCAAAATTCGCTCGCAAAAACGCATTGGGCTCAAAATCCGTTCAGATCCCGTCGCTCCTGGCCGCCTCATCGACGCACGACGTCCACCCTCGCATGATCAGCCATTTTACATGCTCGCTGGTGACGAACATGTAATGGCTCGCCGTCACGTCGCCGGAGACGACGCCCCCGATGGCGCGCCCTCCTCCGGCTCGTCCGCGCCCCCGATCCAGCCCAAAGTGCCGTCGAGGTCGGCGAGGAACGTCGCTTTGCCAACCAATCCCGCGTCCTCAAGCTTTTCCATATCCGGCAGATCGCGCCAACTCTCGAAGCCGAAGTGGGCCAAGAAGCCCTGCGTCGTGACATAGGCGTAGGGCGCGCCGGACTGCGGGCTGCGCGGCCCGGCGGCAATAAGGCCCTCGCCGCGCAGGATGGCGATCGCATCGCGAGAGACCTCCCGGCCGAAGAACTGCGACAATTGCCCCCGGGTGATCGGCTGAAAATATCCGATCGCCATCAGCACCAACGCGTTCGACTTCGACAATTCCGTTCGCGTCGGGCCGCCTAGCGCCGTTCTAATCGCGTCGCCAAAGCCCAGCTTCGTCCGAAAACTCCACCCGCCAGCGACGGACACAATCTCGTACGGACGTCCGCGCAATTCGTCGCGGATGTCGTCGAGCAGCAAGTCGAGATTGCAGTCGCGTCCAACAACGCGCGCCAGATTCTCCCGCAGGACCGGCTCAGCGGACGCGAAGATGACCGCTTCGACCCGCCCCATCCATTCGCGCCAACGCGCCGGCGCCGGCAGATCCTCGAGGTCTAGATCGAGTTCGTCGTCGCGATTTCGGGTCCGCGCCATCGCTTAGAGCCCGTAAAGCCGGAACGTCGCGCGCCCCGTGAGTTCGCGGATCGCGCCGAGCGAAACCAGCCGGTCGAACAATCTTCGTGCGCCGCGCTCCGAAAGTCCAGGAAGCCTCGTCGCAGCGCTCAAAGAATCGTCATCGAGCAGCGCGCCGAGCGCGGCCCGCGCCCCTTTCGCGCGCAGTTTCGGCGCCGCCTCGTGAAGTTTTTCCGCGCGCCGGCCGAGTTCGGCGGCAAGGTCGCAGGCCCGCGCCGCCGCCCGGGCGTAGCCGAACAAGATGCGCGTCGTCTCCGCGCCGTCGCCCAAGTCTCCGGCCGCTCGCCGACCGGCGGCCGAAAACAGTTCTCCGGCGAGGAGCGGCAGCACGAACGGCCATTTCAGCTTGTGGGCGAGCACGGAATCGGCCAGCCAGACGGCGAGCAGTTCGCCCTCCCCCGCCCCGGCGCGTCCGGCGGCCGGCGCCAGGGCGCGCCGCGCGAGTTCGTAGGCGCGCGCTGCGGCGAACGGCGCTAGGCGATGTCCCGCGGCGCAGGCCTCGGCCGCCTCGACCGCCGCCTGCTGCCCCTCGTCGCGTTCGACGCCCAGAAATCGCCGCGGCGGCGTCGAACGACTGGCGCCACATCCCCGTCGACCGCGCGGCGAGCGCCCGCCAGGCGAGGAGCCTGCGTCCCGCCGGCCCCGGATCGTCGCCCGGCCGGGTGAGCTGCAGCGCGTCGCGCAGCGCCGTCTCGTCTTCGGCGCGCCCTGCCCGCGCGACGGTCGCCACGGCGGCGGCGAGCGCCAGGCGTTGGCGGAACACACCGAACCACTGGGGGTTTTTCCGGACCGAAAAAGTCGAGGCGGGCGAGCCCCGCGCCGGCGAGAAAGGCGGCCTCGACCTCGCCTTCCGGCAGTCTTTCGGCGCGGGCCCAGGCCGGAAAGGATGCGGCCGCGGGGGCGGAAACAGCCTGCGGACTTCGACAAATCAGCGCGCGCGAGCATGGCGGAAGGTTAGCTTATGACGGCGCTTTTGGCCAGTGGGAAGGCGCAAACCGCCGCGCCCGTCGTGCGCTATCCATGTCCGATAAGTTTGCATTATCGGACGTCTTGCTCAATATATAAAGAAATGGCCGTGTCGCGGCCTTTGGATCGCTGGAAACGCGCCCCGGGCGTCGATTTTCCCGCCCGTTTGGCCGCCGGATCGATGGATTCCGGTCCTTGGATGGCTGGACCGCCGACCTGGATCCCTGGACTCCGGCCGTCGCCCTGCCCCACGACCAGCGCGGAACGCCTTGATATTGCAGTGCTCGCCCAGAACGGCGTCGACCATCGCGCGGCGCGGATCCCGCGCCCGCCCGCGGGAGCTGGCGCGAAATCCGCGCGCCGCCCAGTCCCATAATTTTCAACTCGCTTTTGTCGGCCAGTCCCATGAATTGCGACTCAGTCTCACAATTTCCGAATCGGCTAACCCACTGAAATAACTCGCTCGCGAGTCTCAGAATTCCGATTCAGGCGTGCAAGTCCAGTCTCATAAATTCCGACTCAAGCGACGCTCCCGCCACCCTCGGCGCGCGCGCCGCGCCTTCGCCATGCTGCCGCGCTAGCCGAGCGCGCAGTTGATGAGCCGTCCGAGCGTTCGTCGGCGCGCGAGCGCAGGGCCGCCGCGCGCGTTTCGCCACTCCTCGCTGGACAGAATGGTCTGAGCGAGCCTCCGGTATTCCTCCGGGGCGCGCAGCGGCCCTCCCAGACGAACGGGTCCGAGCGCGACCGCGCGAGCCAAACGGGCCCGGGCCGCGGGGCGGCCCTCACCCGTCCATTCCGCGAGCTGGTCGAGCGTGAACGGCGCGGAACCCAAGCCCTGCCTCGCGACGCCGAGATCGAGGAGCTGCGCGACGCCGAGCAGCGTCACCATCCGCCACCCCAGGGAAGCCGTGGCCAGGGGCTCGCTCCAGTCCCCCGCCGCCCCGGCCAGCGGCGGACGGGGAACGTCGGACGCGATGCGGGCCACGAAGGGGGTTCTGCTTCGGCCGCGCGCGCGAGGCGGGGCCCAGAGCAGCCGCGCGGCTCGCAGCGCCGCGTGCGCCGTCAAGGGAAAGCTGTCGATCGACTCCGCGAACACGGAGCGCAGCATCCTGAAAAACCCTTGAATTCCGGGCGACGCGACGGCGCCCGCGACGGCGAGGCCTCGCACGGCGCTTTGGCATCGAATACAGACCAGACGGGCGGCGCCGCCGCGGTTCCGAAAGTGGAACCCCAGCAGGCTCGGGCAGTGCGCGCACGTTTCCGAAAGAAATCGACCGTGCCGGTCGCATAGGCAGCTCTCGACCAGCGCCCAGGTCCGGCGAATGTGATGGTCCCGGCCGGCGTCGGCGTCTTCGTCCAGGCAGTCGGTACAAACGGGTCTTCGGATTGCTCCGACCGCCCTCCCCTCCCCCCAGACATACAAGCCTACCGGTCTCCGCCGTCTCGAGAGCGCCATATCCCGCACCCGCCCTTCGGAAAGCCGACAGGCTCTCGCCCAGGCCGAGACGGCGGCGGACGCGGGCGCAAAATCTCGACCCGAAAAGCCGATTGGCCGGTCATGAGGCGCGACGCCAAGCCGTTCCGAGAGACCGTCGGCGCAAAGGTCGTATCGGCAGGCGATCCGTCCTTGCCAGGACGAGAGCAGTTCATCCTCGAACGGCCTCGGCGCGACCGGCAGGAAGCCCCCAGGGATCATCCCGCGGCCCGCCGCCGTAGCCGCTCCTCGGTCTTTCCGGTCATCGCGACGAGCGGCAGCACGAGACCGTCGGCCTCGAAACTCTCCTTCGTGATGCGTTCGGCCCCCGAACGGATGGCTTCGGCGGCGACCGTCTCGATCAGGCGGAAGATCCGCACCGTCACTCCGTCGGTCAATTCGAGCACCCGCTTGCGCACCGCGGTCGTTTCGAGGGCCGAAGGGCGGCGTAACGGCAATAACGCGCCGAGGCTGGACAGCAGTTGGCTCAGAAATCGATCGTCCGCCCATCGCCGCAGGTGCAAGGCCTCGAAGCGTTCGGCCAATTGCGGATCGGTCAGCAGCGACTGGCGCGCGAGATCCGTCCCGGCGCAAACGAGCGGCGCCTTCAGGTCGTTCGCGAGGAAGCGGATGGCGTTCAAAAAGATCCGTTGCTGCCGGAAACTGCCGGCCAGCATGGCGTGGACCTCGTCGATGATCAGCATGCGGGCGCCCATGCTGCGCAGGAGACCCCGGCAGAGCTCCTTCTGCCGGTGCGTTGCGCCGTCGATCGGTCCGGAAATCCCAAGGCTTACGAGCAATTCGCCATAGATGTCGCGCTCGATCGGCTCAGAG